>JAFQXD010000046.1 GCA_017407115.1 Methanobrevibacter sp.
ATCTATTGATTTTAATTGACCCATTTCAAATTTAATTAATTTTTAGAAAACACCGTAAGGAAACAATGATAAATTAATTAGAATATATAAAAAATAAGAGTTTTGTGCAAGTTTCTCACATGAGAAAATCTAGCACTCTATATCTAAAAATGTAGCATTGATTTTTGAGTTCAAATATTTACCGGCAGAATTGCTTGTGGCAATAGTGGATTTGACAGTGACTTTGGTTGTAACCTTGACATCAGCATATTCACTTGTGATATCATATGTTCCGACACCCAAATTCAAAGCGACTGAGGCCTGTCCTTTGGAATTTGTAGTGACAGTTTGGGTGTTGCCGTTTATTTTGATTTTAACTTTGGCATTTGCCATTGCGACATCTTTATTTGTTAATGTAACCGTATATTTTTGAGACCCTCCATAATATTTAACCACATCGTTGGCAAGTAATTTATATGGGGATTTTACAACATTGAATGTGAAGTTTCCGACATAATTAATATCCGTGATTCTGCTAACGTGTTCAGTGCCATATAAACTTCTCATGTCTGGAGTTGCAAAACCTACCCGTACACAATATTCGCCGATTTCTGTTGGTAGGAAAGTAGTTGAATATGCATAACCCACATTCGAAAAAACACTGCCGCTACGAATGATATCTACTGTAATGCTTTTTTTCACAGCACCGTCCTTAATTATTTCTATGAAAACATGATTGTCATCAGTTTTCAGATATCCGTTAACGTAAGTGGCTATCCATTTTTCTCTGTTTACAGTAATGGTCATGTTTTCATTTACTGTATATGAGCCTCCGATAAGTGGGGATTGAATCGTAATGCCTCATGCTTGAACTGTGAGGTAGCACCCATTTCGATGTCATCAGATGCTAGGGATAATTTATTTTCATCGTTTTCATTCACATCATCAGACTGATCTGTTGTAGAATTTACAGGAAATGATGCTCCATCATCCAATTCAATTTGTTCGGATGTGCTTTCCTGCAATGAATCAGTGTTTGTGGCAGTTAGATTATCTGCTGCACTAACACAACCTAATGTAACGACTACTGATAACAGTAACGTTACTAATATAATGTTTTTAAATTTCATAATTTTTCATTCCTGAGTTTTGTTAATCATATTTCTTTTTAAGGAAATATATAAAATTATCAAATGAAAAATAAAAACTTAGCAAAAAAAGAAAAAATAGATGTAAATGCCAAAGCATCTACCTTACAATAATATTTCAGCTCTTCAATTATCTTCAATATGGCTAAAACCTGTTTTTAATTCATGCAATTCCTCTTCAGGAATTTCATAAATCTCAGCGCTGTCGCTGACTATTTTACTTTGTCCAAACGGATCATGAATAATTAGAGTTGCAGTTCCATTTCCTTTTTTTAACTCTTGAATTTGATTGAGCGCATTTTTTCCATTGATTTGAGATTCCTCATCATCAAACAGCATCAATGCCTTTTTGACTGCATCCTCAAAACGGTTAAGCATCCCTTCGACGTTGGTCACATAACCTTCTGATTTTGGTCCGGGTTCTACTTTTATTCCGACTTCAGGTATTGAAACTGTTGCGGACTGGGATCTTACAACTCTGACTGTCAGTGTATTTTTATTTATCTCAAGGACATATTTGGCAGGGTCATTCTGTTCCAGGGCAATGATGTCGCTGTGTTTGAATCCGCATTCAGGACATTGGATGGATGTTTCAAGAACCTTTCCAAAGTGAGGTATTTCAAGTTCCTTCATGATTGATTTTGCTTTTCCTTCAACGGAACATGCGGGACATTTGATAATCATTTCAGTTAATTGGTCTTCATTCATTTAAAACATATCCTTTATCAGTTAATTCTTTAATAATTTCATCTAATTTCTCTTGATTTGAAGCGCAGATGGTTGTTTTTCTGTATTCTGACAATTTGTACAGTTCATTCAAGTACTCTTTTTTGCTTTCATCCTTTTCAATATTGCTGATGAATTTTTTGGCAGATTCCACATCGCTTACATTTACATTTCTCACCAGAGGTTCTTTAAATCCTTTAATGTTATAGACAACCTTCTCAAGGCTCCCGTTGTTTTTGGTTATGATTATGTCAATAACGTCAGTTAATTCATCAACATCATTTATCAGATTGATTGTCGCACAGGTTTTGTTAATGATGGCTAAAATCTTATCAAGGGTTTTATCAATGGCTTCAGCTTTAATGATAGGTACGTTATTGGATGTGGCCTGCTTTAACAGGTGGTCGTGGATGATTCTATTTTCTCTGAAGAAATCAAGCTGCTTTCCACCCCTGTGAATCTGAACGGCTCTTTTGACAAACCTTTCTTTGTGGGCTTCCTCATCTGAACTCAATACAAAAAAGTAAATGTTTGCATAGTCCTTAAACTGGTCAATGTTAATGAGTCCGGGAACCAGATGAACTCCTTCAATAATGATGTCGTCATAATCGGTAATTGCCCTTTGGATAATCTTTTCTAATCCAGGAATTACTGATGCGGCGTGTTCATCAAAACCTGCAGACACTAATTCATCATAGCTTTCATAGCGATTCTTGTTTCTCAAATGTTTGTATGCATCATAAGATGAGCTATGCAGTGCCGGAGCATACTCTTTTCCAATAATTCCCCGTACAACTGCCCGTATAAAATCACTTTCTATTAAATGTTTTATATTTAATGATTTAGCTAGTTCTGCAGCTATTGTGGACTTTCCAATTCCAGATGCGCTTCCGATAAGTATAACATAAGGCTTTCTCATGTTACTTGCAGATTTAACATAATCTTTTTCTTTATTGCTCATTAAAAATATATTTGTAATGATGTTAGTAAAATAGATATTGTTTATATTGTTCGTGATATATGAAACAAACTTGATTTTGCAAAAAGCAAATAAAAGTGGGAAAGAAACGATAGCTGAATTCATAATAATTTATTTTTTTTGTATGGTAATTTTGTACTTGTTGCATCTTTGATGACAGTTGTGTGATAAAATTTGATAGTATCAGTATTATATATGTGCAATATTATCAATTTTTGATTGAGCATATTCAAGTTTTTATTGAGCAGTTTTTAATTAAATTTTTGATTAATATTATAGATAATAAATAAGTAAGATATAATTTAATTAATCATAATTTTAATTATTTATTAAAAATATATAAAAGAAATTTATAAATTTTTGATGTTACTAATCATTATAATTTTTTTCATATATTATCATTTTTTATAAAATCATTTCAAAATTTAAATTAACTTATTTGAGTTTTATTTTTAAAATAAATTAAATTACTATTATTTTTAAGTATTTTAACTATTATTTACTTTTTTTTATTTTCAAAAATTTTATATACTTTATAATTTAATTTTATATTACTCAATAATTCAAAAGTAATATTATCATTTCAAGTGTATTTCTAATGTTTAATAAAGAGAGTAAAACTATGAAGTATAAGATCTTTATTTATTAAATCCTAATTATGAAAATTATCCAAATATTACGATTTATGAAGGAATTGATTATAATACTCAAAAATTGTTCGATAAAAATCCTACTATTTTAGTATTAAATGGACAATCACTTGAAGATTATGTTAAATTCCAATTTAATAATTTTGGCAATAATGACGATTTTGATTGGGAAAATGAGGAGTATTACCATTGTATAGAAGTAATTGATTTTAATTATAAATTAGCTCCAGGAGGTCCAAAACCTATTAACGAATCTTTTTTTGAGGTTGGGAAATTTATTAAAGAAAATTATGATTTATTATTAGAGAACATTGAGGAATCTAATTATAAAGGAATTATTACAAAAGCAGGTTGGATTGGTATTGCAATTTATATAGTAATATTAACAATATTGAATTATTTTAAGAATATGCTTGATAGATAGGTGATTAATATGGATGAGACTTTTTTTGTTGTGGGAGGTTATGTTTTATCTTTTTTTGATTCTTTTGATTATATTCTTTAATAGTTGGTTGATTGTTATTTTCTTGCCTTTATTTTTTTATATTTATTTTTACTATTATAGGGTTGTTAAGAATTACAATAGGATTCATCTTTATATCTTCTGTTTAATTTTAATTTTTGGTAATTTAATATTATTGTTTATGTAAATTAGGGATAAATATGTCATTTAAAAGTAAGTTAAAATATAGAAAAGCATATAAAAAAATCCAAGATGAAGATTATAATAATGCTATCAAATATTTTAAAAAATCATTTGATGATTATTCTGATGATTTGTCTTTTTTATATAATTTTGCTTATTGTTATTACCAAATTAAGGATTATGGGAATTACATTGAAATAATAAATAAATTAATATATTTGGATGATTCCTATGAAGATGCATTCAATCTTAAGGCAGGTTGTTTTGTATATTTGGGAAAATTCTGTGAAGCACTAAATTGTTTGAAGGACTTTTTAGAAAAATATGATGGATCTCCATCATTATTAAACCACAAAAATGAAATTGAAATGATGTGCGAGATGTCAAAAAAAGGCGGAATACAAATTAATATTGTGGAGTGAATAATATAATTGTTCTGCTTTTAAAAATCGTTAATTATAAATTAATAGTATAGTGGTTTTATGAAGTTTAGGGATTTTAGTTTAAAAAATAAATAGGGGTATAGTAAAATTTACCTTCTGAGAACTTCTGAAAATCTGTTTTTGAGTTAATTCTTAAGTATGTGATTATGTCTGCTAATAGTACAACAATTGCAGTGTATTTTGATATTGAATTGAGTGTATATCTGTTTAATTGTTTAAATCCCAATCCTTCTTTGAGTAATTTGAAGAAATCTTCAATGAATCCTCGATGACATTTAATTTTGTCTCGTTCATCTATTTTTTGTAAAAATTCATTAACTATCATGTTAATTTCAGGAATGTCTTTTATTGCATTCTTGTCATTTTTATTCTCTAGAAGTTGGATAATAGGTTGTTCGATAATGATTGGGGGAATTTTCACGTCCGTTTATTTTTCATTAATTATTTATTCCAGAGATTGGCTTGATAATAAAATAGGGTTATTTTACGATGAATTTATAGGTCTTTCTTATCAAGGCGTTATATTGTGGTTAGTTGCTATAAGCATTAGTTTATCATGGGGATTTTTTGGTATTGCTTTTGTAAAAACCCATAATATTTATGTTTCATTAATAAGAGGGGTGGTTGTTTATTTTCCACCGATATTTATGCTTTTGAGGTTGAATGTTTATCGTAATGAGAATAGTCGCCGTTTATTGGTTGAAGATGAATGTGGAAATAAATCTTATCAGCAGGTTATTGGCTATCATCCTGTTCCTTATTTTTTAATAGGGCTCATGTTATGTAAAGGTCCGTTATCTGTATCATTAAGTAATGTTGTTAAAAGTTTAATATTTAATGCAGGGGATTTATATTATAATTTATACTGTTTCAGTCTTTCATTAATGCTTGGATGTTTTATTCTATCTCCTGATATTGCAAATAAGATTTTACCTTTTGAGTTGAAAACATTGGATGGTCTGAAAAAGTTTCTAATAATGTCATTTGCATTGATTATGGGAGTATTTTTATTGATGGTTCAATTTTAAACATGATATATGTAAAATTAAATTAAATCTTGATTTTCATTGTTAAGAAAATTTTTAATAACATTAACAATTTATTAAAATTAAATTAATGTGGGGATTTTTACTGTATTAACATTATACATTTATTAATGTGAAAATTTATAAATAATTATAATATCATTTTTTGAAAATTTTTTTTAAAAAATAAAGATAATAAATTTACATGATTTAGTTATAAGTTATAAATTATAGGATAGGGGTGAAATTTTTGTATTCAGTAAAGTCAGTTAAGGAAATTCAAGATTTAAATCCGTTCATCGTAGTTGGATGTGGCGGAGGAGGTGAAAAATTCTCCAATCTTGAGGGTATCGAGACAGTAGGATTCATTGATGATGATGAAAGAAAACAGGGAAAGCAATTTTGCAGTCAAATTGTTTCCGGCAGTTTGGAAAAATGTCTGGAAGGAGCTCCGGATGCAAAGTCTCTTGTTATAATGTTACCTATCGGTGCGGAAGGTGCTGCCTTAAAGTATGCGGTTCAGGCTATCGATGCAGGTTTGAACGTTGTCACTTCTTTTAGATCATTGTCTGTCGAAGAGAATTTGTCCTTAAAGAAATTTGCTGATTCAAAAAATGTTGTTATTAAGGAAATCGGACCAAGATTGGATGTCGTTGAAAAAATTGCAGGTATTGCCCCTGAAAAATCATGTGAAGTGTTGCCAAAGATATCCTATAAACCTAATGCTCCTGTAATTTTTGTTGGAGGGACATCCCAGGAATGCGGTAAAAGAACCACTACCAAAATGCTAGGTCTTGCAGCCAGCGAAAGAGGTTTGACTCCCGCCATAATATCAACTGACGAAATGGGTTTGGAAGAACCTACTGATTTTAATTTTAGGGCTGGAAGTTTGTCCGCTATGGATGTTCCGGCAGCAGTTTTATCTGCAATCAAATATGCTGAAGAAACCAAAAAACCTGACATTATTTTTATTGAAGGCCAATCCAGCTTAACTGAAATGGGAAATCCTCATCCTAGAGGTTTGTCTGCTGCAATCTTAATTGGTGCTGCTCCTGATGCGGTTATTGTTGGACACAGGCCAAATCATCCATACAGAGAGCCTAGAGGTATTGAAGAGGAAATCAAGGCTATTGAAGCTGTTGAACCTACAAAAGTCGTTGGTTTGTCTGTCAACTTTAAAAATGCTAGTTTAGATTTATGTCCTGAATACTTTGAATCTAAATATAATTTGCCTGTTGAAGATGTTTACAATAATGGAGCTTCTAAACTGTTAGATGCTATTTTCAAATATTTAGAGGAGTAATTGAAATGAGTTTTATGGATAATTTAAAAAGAAGTTTGGGCTATGAAGAAACTGAAATTGCAAAAAAAGACAATAAGGAAAGTGCATTGGATAACTTATCTGCAATGATAAATAATCTCACTAAGACTGAAAACAGACCTAATAATTCACATAAACAGCCTAATAATCAATACTCTCAATCTAAACCAAGACCAACACCAAATCCTGCTCCGGTTTATGAGGATGAGTATGAAGTGATTATTCCTGAACAATCATTATATGAGATTATTTTAATCAGGCCAAAAACCATAGATGACATCAACTATGTTGTTGATCAGGTTATTGAAGAAAACAATCCGGTTATTCTTGATTTGTCATTTTTAGAAAGGGAAAGCGCTGCTAACTTTAAATTGGCCGGCGATAAAATCAAACAGATGAGATCAATATATGGTGTTCAAGCGTTATTGCTCGCAAGAACTGACGATAAAGATTTAATAATTGTCTCTCCTAAAAAGGTAAGAGTAATCAATAAAGGATAGGTAGATTAATTTCTACTTACACTCTTTTTTTTTAAAAATTTCAAATATCTAATTAAAATATATACTACGATTGCAATGGCTATTGCAGTTTCTGTTTTTGACATAAAAATCAATGCCAGATTTGTACTTATTTTTGCTGTAAATTCCTTTGTTGCCAGTGTGCTTATTACAAATGGAAATGTGAATGCTGCAAAACTTGGATAGAACTCCAAATTTCTATATTCGATGAATTTTAAAAGAGAAAATATGTAAAAAATGCATGCAAAGACATATAAAACAATTACAAATTCATTTGATATTGTTTTTGCAGTATTGAGATATCCTACAATCAATATGCTGAAAATCGCGTTAAATATGCATATTAAAGGTTTGTTGGCATTGGGAATATCTGGCTTTTCAATGTATCTGTAGATTACTAAAGGCAATGTGATTGCCATGGCTATGAATCCGATAATGAAAAAGAAAAATCCAATTTCAGTTATGGCATGGACTTTTGATGTTATTGCTGCCATGGTTATTCCGACAAACACTATCCAGTAGCTCGGATAGACATTAGAAATATCAAAATTATGCATGATAAAATGATAGGTAAAGTAAATCATTAGCGAAATATGCAGGACTATTCCAATAATCCATAGGGCATATGCAATAGTGGAACTAAATTGCATGATGTATGTAGATAGAATCATCAAACTCATAGAAAATGTTCCGGAACTGCTTACAATCACTGGATTTCTGAAGTCATTTTTGATGTTGTCTGTGAATAAAACCAGTTTTAAAACAATTAAAATTAAAAATATCAAACCAATACTGCCAAAAATAAGTTTTAGGTATGGATGGATGTCCTGTGTTAAATTACCAAGTGATAATAATGCAAGAATCAACCCACAAATAGGTATTGGAATATTTTTAATCAAATTCATGATTTTTTAATATATTGATTATATATTAAAAAAGTTTTGAGCATTTTCATGAGATATTTTTTCGATGTTCTCTTGGCTATAACCTAATTTGTGCAATTCGCGTATTGTTTTTGGAACGGATAGTGGGTCGGATGGCTTGTTGCTGATATCGCTGTTTAATAGGAATTTATCAAATCCGTATTCATCTAAAATATAAATTGCATCTTCCTTTTCCATTTTTTGTGGCTGAACTGTCAGGCCAAGCATGCAATCGGTGTTCATCGCATAGTCCACGACATCCGGATTGATGTGGTCAATAACAGCTTGACTTTCATCTAAATGCTGAGGCAATATTTTTAAAATCTCTTCCAGCACCTCTTTTTTGTTTTTTCTTGGTGTGTGGATGATGACTTTGGAGTTGGTTTCATCTGCAATGTCCAACTGCTTTTTAAAAGTGTTAATTTCACTATCTGTTAAATTTTCAAGACCGATTTCGCCAATTGCGACAATCTCTTCATTTTCAATCCACTTGTATAGGTTTTCATAGATTATTTGAGGGTTGCTAATGGTGTTTGTCGGATGTATTCCTAAAGCTACCTTTAAATCAAGGCCGTATTCACGCCCTCTTTTTGTATCATATTCCAGAATTCTGTTCAGATGGTTTAGGAGTATGGATTCGTTTTCTATTTTATACGGATAATAGCTGCAGGTTATGGCAGTATCTATTCCTGCCAGATACATTTTTTCAAAATCCTCGCTACTTCTTGAATCGGCATGCATGTGTGTGTCAATCATTTTATCACAAAATAACTATTTATATAGACTTATTTTTGTTTGTTCTATTTTAAAAAAATATCTAAAAAATTTATGGTTTTTAAATTTTTTGCAAGTGTTGTTTGATGCTTTTGTTCACTTTGGTATATTTTATATTTTTTAGTAATAAAAATAAGTCTGTAAGTAATACCATAGGTGAGTTTCATGTTCAAAAATGAAGAATACATTGAAAATTTTGAAGAAATATTTGAAAACGTAAGATTTACGGCAAATTCGTATGTAAGATTAAAAATTTTGGCCTGTCTGTATGAAAAGCCTCAAAACATGAGGGAAATGACAGATGCAACCGGTTTAAGCTACAGTTCAGTTTCAAGCAACATGCATGATATGGAACTTAAAAACATACTGTATAGGGACCACAATAAATATTACCTGACCAATTCTGCTAAAGTAAGGATTGAAAATGTTTTAGAGCTCAAATGGATCATTTCTCTTTTGAATGAATTTTTCAACATTCTGGACGGACATATTGTGGATATGATTCCAAACGAATCTGTCATGGAATTGTATTTGCTTGGAAAAGCCAAATTAATGGAATCAAGCGGTGTCGATGCATATAGGACATACAACTTCATTGAAAAGTGCCTTTCCCAAGCGGAATCAGTAAAATGCATCATGCCATTTTTCTATGAATCATTTTTTTCCATACTGAGAGACTTAATTTCGAAAAATAAGGATGTTGAGATATTGGTTCCGCAGATGTACTTGGAAGTATTTCAGGAAAAATCAGAAATTGAAGATTTGGTTCCATTTAAGGAATATAATTCGTTTTTATTGATAGTTACTGATAAAGTGATGATATTGGGGTTATTTTTGGAAAACGGTTATTTTGATCAAAACAGATTGCTGACATCAAAAAATGAGGAATCAATCGAATGGGCCAACAACCTTTTTAAAAACTTTAAAAAAGAAAATAAATGAGTTTAAACTCATTTATAATATTTTTCCAGATAGTCGTGCAGTTCTGGAATTGCTATTCTTTCTTGCTTTTCGCTATCCCTGTCTCTTACGGTTACCTGATTGTCTTCAAGAGTGTCAAAGTCAACGGTTATTGCAAGTGGAATACCAATTTCGTCTGCTCTGGCATATCTTTTACCTATTGTACCTGTTGCATCATATTCAACAGTAAAACCTGCCATTCTTAACTTTTCTGTTAAATCCTGAGCGATTTCACGTGGGCCTTCCTTGTTGACAAGCGGGAAGATTCCAAGCTGTACAGGAGCAACTGATTTGTCAAATTTGAAGTAGTCTTTTCCATCGGTTTCGGTAAATGAATGCAACAAAACGGAGTATGTAATACGGTCGATACCGAATGAAGGTTCAATAACATGGGGAACTATTTTTTCACCGGTAATTTCCTCTTCGACATCTTCAAAGATTAATAAATCTTCACTTACTTCATAGACTTTATCCAATTCCACAGTGAATTTACCTTCACTTTCAATTGCTGCTTTAATTTCATCAACATCTGCACTTTCAATTGCCTGTTTTACTTTTGGTGAATCTCCTTTGAATACAGGTCCGAATTTGGACAGATTAGGTTTGACAATTGTCTTTTGAACTTTTTTAGGTTCGTCATATTCAACAAACACGTTCAGTTCGTCGTTACTGTATTTGGAATGTGATGTTAAATCGTAATCTCCTCTATCTGCAATACCGATTATTTCAACCCAACCGTATTTGTCGGTTTTAACTTCAACGTCCCAGCAGTCAAGGGCATAGTGTGCCATTTCTCCTGCCAAGTGTTGTCTGAATCTTAAAACATCTTCAGGAATACCAATTTCAGTTAAGAATTTACGGGCTAAATATAATTGGTAGATTAACATTTCGTTAGCTACAATTCCCTTGTCAAGCGCTTCACGGGCGGTAATTTCCAATGGTTCCAAATTATTTTCTTGAACTTCCTGTGAGTTTAAGCGCAACACTACATCTTCTATCTGTGAGAATTTCGGATGGGTTTTATCTTTTGGATTTAAAAAGATTTCAGCTTCGGCCTGTGTGAATTCTCTAAGTCTTATGACTCCTTGTCTTGGTGAAATTTCATTTCTGTATGCTTTTCCAAGTTGAACTGCACCAAATGGAAGTTTTCCTCTGAAGAATCTTTCCAGTCTTTTGAATAATATGAAAATTCCCTGTGCGGTTTCAGGTCTCATATATCCAACTTTATCTCCTTTAGCACCTATTTCAGTTTTAAACATCAGATTATAGTTCCAAATGTTGGACAGGTTTCCGCCACATTCCGGACATTTGATGTTGTTGTCGATGACGATTTGGTCTAATTCTTCATTTTCAAGGCTTTCCACATCTTCGCCGATTACGTCTTCAATGATGTGGTCTGCTCTGAAAACTTCTCCACATTTTTCACATTTGCACATTGGATCGGTAAAGTTATCAACATGTCCTGATGCCTTTAAAACTTCTTTAGGCATTACGGTTGGACCTTCAATTTCATAGAATCCTTCACCGGAAACGTACTGTTTTCTCCATTTTTGCATGATGTTATTTTTCAGGCTTGCTCCAAGAGGTCCGTAATCTGTAAAACCAGATACTCCTGAGTAAATCTCAAAAGATGGCCATAAAAATCCTCTTTTTGCACTGATATTTGACATTTTATCATGATTCATAAATATTATCTCCAATTATTTTTTTAATTCATAATCTTGTTTTACCCGACTACTTTCAGGACTGGTCTGGCCCATATATTTACTGTTTCTATTTGGATGTCCATAAGGTATTTCTGAAGGGGTTGTCATGGTTTCAAAAACGATTTGACATACTCTTTGGCCAGGATAGAGCGCAACTGGCATTGCACCGATATTGGATATTTCCAATGTGATTTTTCCTTCAAATCCAGGGTCAATGAATCCTGCGGTAACGTGCATGGTAACTCCTAATCTGCCCATACTGGAACGGCCTTCCACTCTTGCAACCAAATCATCAGGTATTTTCACATACTCCAGAGTAGTGGCTAGGGCAAATTCATTTGGGTGGATTATAAATGCTTCACCTTCTTTGACGGTAGTTGATTCCATGTATGATGAGACATCCTCTTCATCTTTAGGATCAATATATGGTTTTCTGATAACTTTAAATACTTTAAATTCATCTCCCAATCTCATATCGACAGAAGATGGCTGTATCTGTTTTTCATCTAAAAGAGGTTCAATTCCTATTTTACCTTCTTTTAAATATTCTTTTATATCTTTGTCACTTAAAATAGCCATTTTTTCACACAAGTAAGTTTATAAGTATTATAATTCTTTAATTTCAATCAAATCTTCGATTCTATTAACCACATTTTCGATGGTCCTGTCAGTGTAGTCAATTGTAATGGCACCGAATTTGCAGGAATTGACGCAAAGACCACATCCCTTGCAGATGTCATTGTCAATAGTTATCTTATCGTTTTCGAAGCTGATTGCATTGAACATGCAAACATCATCCAAACACTTTTTACATTTCTTGCAGTTTTCTTCATGAAGCTCAACGTTAACTCCGTCAAGCTTTTCTAACTTGTCGCTAATGTCTGAATCCAAATTAGGATAAACTTTCCATAAGCAGCAGCATGGACAGCAATGACAAATGGTTAAAAGCCCTTTTCCGGGATGTACATTCATCCAAACGGTATCAATTCTGTTTCTTCCGATGATATGGCTTAACCCTGCTTCATCGGCCTTATCAACATGGGCCAATGCCTCCTCAACTGTAGCTTTTTTACCGATATGCTCTGGTATTTTTTTTGAGGTCGGACCAAGGAAAATGCAACCTATGTCTTGAGGGTAGTCCTGACAATCATTGGAAGTTCTGCAAAGGCAGGTATCCATTATGACAATGTCTTTGTTGCGTTTTATCACTTCTTTGATTACTGCAGTAGGCAGGAATTCTGAACCTTCAGATTCAATCTTTTTATTAATATTAATGGTATTAGGCACAACAATGATTTCATCATCTTTAAACAATGCAAAATCAATTATTTTTTTGTAAATCCTGGATTTTTTAGTTATCTCAGCAATTCCGAATCTCCAGTTGAATATGTATTTTAGGATAAATATGCTGAAATCCACTATTCTTGGTCGTCTCATTGTTCACCTATTTTATTTTTCAATCTTCTTAATATGCCTTTGAAGGTATGGGCTTCTCTCCCGGTAATGAATGCTCTTGAAATGATGTTGTTGAAAGTTTTAAGACCATTTCTTTTTTTATGGTCCGGAATATCCAAACTGTTAATCAATTCCCTCATATCCTTAACTAAATATTCCTTTTCAAGTTCTGTACTTTCATGAATTCCTTCAACGCCGTAATCATGCTTATTTTTAAATAATTCATACAGGATTATTGCAGCCGCATGGGATATGTTCATTATAGGATAAGTCGGATCTGTTGGGATTGAAACGCAAATGTCACAGTCTTCAATTTCCTTATTTGTAAGTCCGTTTCCTTCCCGTCCAAATAGGATTGCAATTTTATTTGAAACATTCATGGATTTGCCAAGTTCTTCAGGTCTGATTGGAATTCTTGACAAATTATAACTTCCTCCGGCCATTCCGGTTGAAGCAACTTTAAAATCAATTCTTTGGGATTGATAGAAGTCATCTAATGTTGGAAATATTTTTGCATTTTCAACAATATACTTTCCATGAGTGGCCTGATAATACGCCTCATTGGTTAGTTTTGGAGGGTTTATCAGCACTAAATTTTTCAATCCGAAGTTTGCCATTGTCCTTGCAAGAAAACCAATATTTCCGGGAGTTTCACATTCCACAAAAACGATGTAAATATTTTCTTTAAAAAGGCTAATTTCCTTTTCTTCCTTTTCCCTTATAAGTTTGGCTCTAGCAGTTCCTCTGGACTGTTTTATTGATTTTGCTTTTTTTGTTGAAGTTGATTTTTTTTCGGATTTGCTTTCAGCTTTCGCTTCGGATGAACTCATGGAGGTGGTTTCCACAACTTTCTGTTCACTTACTGCTGCATCTCCTCCTATTTTAATCAACCCCTATTTTAATTATTCATAAGCTTTGTCTAACAGCTCTAATATGTGCATACATGTAATGTCTTCACAACCGATTTCATTCAAGCCGTCTTGCAAATTCAATTGGCAAAACGGACAGATGGTAATTACCGCTTCGGCACCTGTATCTTTAATCATATTTGCTTTTGATTGGGATAGTTCAGATGCGATTTCTGGTCTTCCGGATTTTATTCCTCCGCCGGCACCGCAGCATTGGCACGGATACAGCATTTCTTTTAATTCCACGCCAGGTATCTTTTCAATCAGGTCTCTAGGCGCATCTTTGATGCCTTGGCCTCTTCCCAAATGACATGGGTCATGATAAGTAACGGTCATGTCAATTTCATTTAGTTTACTTTCATCAATTTTATCAACTAAAAATTCGCTTATGTCCATTACATGTAATTTTGAACCGAATTCCGGATGGTTGTTCTTCAATGTTGAACCACAACCGGAACAAACGGTAATAATTGTGTCATAATCTTTAAAGACTTCTTTATTTTTATCAACAAGGTCTTGGACAATATCAGTTTGACCGGTTCTTAAAAGGGGAGAACCGCAACAAATCTGTCCCTTTGGAACATCAATGTCAATTCCATTTTCTTTTAAAACTTTAACTAATTTATGGCCAATTTTAGGGAATTTGTAATCAACCATACACCCTGTAAAGAAAGCGATTTTTGAACCGGTATTATTTTCAACCTCTTCGATAAATGTTGGTTTATCAGTTTTAACGGATCTTCCAGTTTCCAGAATGTTTTCTTTAAATGCAACATGCTCTGGAAGGGGTCCTGAACCGTTTGCAACTGCAATTGCTCTCATCTTTTCAATTGCATCTCCAAATGTGTTGATGTTTTTAGGACAAACTGCTAAACATTTGCCGCAGCTGGTACAATTGTATAATCCTTCATCTAGTGCTTCTTTAAGTCGGTCTAAATTATCTCTAGGGTCGGTTTCAAATTTGCGTACATATCTCATTAAATAAGGACCGCCAAACTCAGCTGTTGCAATATTGACAACAGGGCATGTTGAATAACAGGAATAGCATTCGATACAGCTTCTGACTTTTTTGGTGTCTTTTGTATCTTCTTTAGTTATGCTGGTATCAATTTCATCGCATTTGTGGTCACATTGCAGGGACAATTCCAAATCTTTTACTTTTGCTTCAATGCTTGATTTGTCAACAATCAAATCTTTAACAACAGGGAACTTAAGAGGTTCGATAATGGCTCCGTCCTTAATCTCCTTTTGACATGCGAGAGCCCCATTTCCTTTAAATAAAATTCCACAAGATCCACATTGTCCAGCCCTACAGGAACTTCTAAAACTGATGTCCGCATCATATTTTTCATTGATTGCTTGCAATGCATCGAGAACTTTCATATGAGGTGTTTGTTCTATTTCATAACACTCTAAATGAGGTTCTGTGTCAGTTTCAGGGTTAAATCTTGAAACATATACTTTAATCATCATTCCCCTCCGTAAATAATTAAAAGCTTATAAAACATTATAATATATTATTTATAGTTTGAAGTATTATATAATATATTGTATTAATGATTATTTTGAGGAAAGTATAATGAATTTAAAAGAATTAGTCACAGGAGTGTCTGGCGACAAACAATTTTTACTAGGTAATGAAGCTGCCGTAAGGGGTGTTATAGAAGCAGGTGTTTCTATTGCAGCTACATATCCAGGAACTCCTTCATCAGAAATTGGAAACGTATTGTCTGTGTTGGCAAAAGACGCTAATATTTATTTTGAATTTTCTACTAATGAAAAAGTCGCAATGGAAGTTGCAGCAACTGCAGCTGCCTCAGGTCTTAGGTCATTTACATTCATGAAGCATGTGGGTATGAATGTGGCGGCGGATTCGTTCATGACAACCGCATATTCTGGGGTCAATGGCGGAATGGTAATTTTATCCGCTGATGATCCGTCACTGTTTTCATCTCAAAATGAACAGGACACCCGTAATTATGCAAGATTGGCTAATGTCCCTATTCTGGAACCGTCCAATTGTCAGGAAGTTAAAGACATGGTCAAATATGCGTTTGATTTGTCCGAACAATTTAATATTCCAGTAATCGTAAGAACTACAACCCGTGTTTCACATATGAGGGGGGTTGTGGAATTTGGAGATGTAAAAGACAACTCATCAAACAATAATGACCACTGGAAGAGAGGTCACTTTAAAAAAGATCCGTCAAAATATGTTCCGGTTCCTGCTTTTGCAGGGGATATGCATGTCAGATTATGGGACAAAATCCATAAAATAGAAGATTTGACCAACAAAAGTGAATACAACAGAAAAATTGAAGTTTCTAGCGATAAAAAATATGGATTAATAGCTTCAAGCAGCGCATATAATTATGCTTATGATGTTGTCAAATTCAATGATTTGGATGTTGACATTTTAAAGCTAGGATTTTCCTATCCGTTCCCTCAGGACAAGGTTGCTGAATTTTTAGAGGATTTGGATGAGGTATTCATCGTAGAGGAAGTTGACCCAATCATCGAAAAAGATACATTGGCCACCATTGGTGCTAAAAAATTAAATGTCACTGTTCACGGTAAGATGGATGGAACATTCCCACTTTATCATGAATTCAACTCTGATGTAGTAGCCGAAGGTTTAAATAAAATATTAAACTTTGCTGAAGATAAGTCTATTAAATTTTCATCAAGCTTGGAAAAATTACAAGAAGATATTCCTTCAAGAGCACCGGTATTGTGCGCAGGATGTCCTCACAGGGCAATGTATTATGGAATCAACAAAGCCATTGAAGAGCTTGGTTTAAAAACATCCGATGTAATATTCGCATCTGATATTGGATGCTATACGTTAGGTATTAATCCTCCGTATAATTGTGCTGACTATTTGCTTTCAATGGGTTCAAGTGTTGGTGACGGATGCGGATTTTCAGTATCAACAGACCAGAAAGTAGCAAGCTTCATTGGAGACTCCACATTTTTCCACAGTGGTATTTCACCATTGATAAATGCTGTTCACAACAAACACAACTTTGTTTTAACCGTTTTGGACAATAGGATTACTGCAATGACTGGAGGTCAACCGAATCCTGGAATTCCAATTGATGGAATGGGAGATGAAGCTCCTGAAGTGTCCATTCGTAAAATAGCGGTTGCATGCGGATGTGATTATGTGCGTGTAATCAACCCATTCAACTTGGATCAGGTTGTAAAAACATATGTTGAGGCATTTCAGAGAGATGATGCGGCAGTCATTGTTTCAAAAGCTCCTTGTACATTAATCAAAGGTTTAACTAAAAAACCACCAGTTAACTTTGTTGAAGGAAACTGTAATAACTGTGACAAGTGTGTTAGCGAATTGGCTTGTCCGGCTATTTCTAAAATCAATGGAAAAATCACCATTGACAAATCCCAATGTGACGGATGTAATGTATGTATTCAGGTTTGTAAATATGGTGCATTAGAGGCAGGTAGGTGAGAAAATGGATAATTATTATAGTATTTATATTTGTGGCGTAGGAGGTCAAGGTATCATCAAAACCTCTACAATAATCGGTGAAGCTGCAATGAATCAGGGTTTGGATGTAGTGATGAGTGAAATTCATGGAATGTCCCAAAGGGGAGGATCAGTATCTACAGAGTTAAAAATTGGAGGATACAATTCTTCAATTATTCCTAACCAAGGAGCAAACATGTTGCTTGCATTTGAACCGATTGAAACAATAAGAGGGCTTGATAAGGTTAATTCACAAACCAAAATTGTTTACAATACTCACCCTATTATCCCATCTTCAACAGACAAGCCTTATCCTAGTGTAGATAGCATAACCAACGTTTTAAAAGAAAACTTTAATTATGTTCTTCCAATCAATGGAACTGCACTGGCTATTGAAGCGGGCAGTGTTTTGGCTTTGAACATGGTTCTTTTAGGTGCTGTTACTGCTGACGATAATTTTCCATTGTCTAAAGACTCAGTAATTGAAGCGATGAAAAATAATTTAAAACCTAAATTCCACGAAATGAATTTGAAAGCTATTGAAAGTGGATACAATTCAATCAAAGGTTAATCTATAAATAGTATTTTTAATATAATTTATAGTAGATAAAAAAGTTGTGGTATTATGGCGTACAAGATTGACAATGCAATTGTAAAAAAAGATATGGCAGGTAATTTGACATTAATTGATCCGGAAAATGTTTTTGAAGATGAGGATGCATTTATTGCTGTTAAAAGTGATGATTTAATTACTATTCAACTTTTAATCAATGGGATTATGAAAAATGATTTTAAAAGTTGGAGAGAATTAGGTGTAATTCCGGAAACTGAACCTCTTAAAAGTCTTTTTGTACGTTTAGGTTATTCAAAAGAAGATATAGCTAATTTGTTAAAAGAATTATAACTATTTTCTTTTTATTCTTTTTTTTAGTTGTTTTTATGCGCAGTTATTTTGTATTTTTTTTAATTTAACAGTATTGTTTTTTTTTAAGGATATTATTTTAATTTTGCAAAATCGCTTTCATTTAATGATGTTGCTTTAATTTAAGAATATTTGCTCTAAAAAACCATTTTATTTAAGTTATTGTGCTTTAATCCAAATATAAAACTTATTAAGTTCTGTTTTTCATAATTGTATCTATAACTTTAGGAGGTGTCTTATCATGGCGGAATTCCAAGAGGATATGCTGTTCAAAAATGTCGCTGATGAAGATGCTAGTGTCCTTTTAGAAATTATTGGTAAAAAATCTAGAAGAACAAAAGTGTGGACTAAAGAATTACGGCATATTGACCCCACATATTACAAACCTGATTTAATTTTGGATTTGTATGGGGAAAATCTATTACTTGAATTTCAAAGTTCCCGGGTTGATGATGAATTTTCAAGAAGAGGTCATTCTTATGCTGCCATCACAGATCAAAATAAGAAAAATGGAAAAGAAGTAAATTTGGCTGTTTTAAGCACTGCGGAGGATTCAAAAATTATTGAATACCGATATAATAATTTGAATGTTTTTAGGTATGAAATTATTGGGTTGGAAAATTTAGATGGTGATAAAATTATAAATAATGTTAAAATCAAATTAAAAAATAATGAAATGCCTAATGGTAAAGATATAATATTGCTGTCTTTAGTACCATTGAGCAAAAAGGGTAAAAACATCGTTGAATACATTTACAAAGTTATTAGAATTTTCTTTAAACTAAAAAATTTAACATTATCTCAAAAAGATTTAGCATTTGGAATAATGTGGTTGACCACAGATAAATTTGTTAATGATACTTTGGAAAGAAATATAATTTGTGATTTGTTTGGTGGTAGAATGAGTTTGATTCAGGAATATGGTGAAAATAAGTATAATAATGGGAGAGATGATGGTATTGAGCAAGGTATAGAAAAAATCATTTTGAACTTGTTAAAATCAAATGAAAATCCAGAGGATATTGCTGAAAAAACTGAAGTTCCTTTGGAAAAAATAATCGAAATTAAAAATAAAAATAAGTTGTAGAAAAGAGTTAATCTTTTCTATAAATCTTTGATATCTTCTTCATCTAAAATTTTAACATCACTGTCTTTTAAAGCTTCAATAGCTTTTTCCATATTTTCCAATCTCATGACCACAATTGCTTCATCAGTTTTGCTGCTTACAAAAGCATAAAGATATTCTAAATTGATGCCTTTTTCATCAAATACT
This sequence comes from Methanobrevibacter sp., assembly GCA_017407115.1. Lineage (GTDB taxonomy): Archaea > Methanobacteriota > Methanobacteria > Methanobacteriales > Methanobacteriaceae > Methanocatella. The sequence goes on from JAFQXD010000046.1 coordinate 19,847, forward strand.
GCTAAAGTTGAGTTCAATCCGTTTGGTTCGTCAGGAACGGCCAGGATGATGACTTCGTTTTCCTTTACAATAAAACCATCATTTTCAAGAGCTTCAATTGCTTTTTCATTATCTGAAACAATTAATCTTAAAATTCCGTATTTAGTTGTATCAGCAATTGAAAGTGCTCGAATGTTTATGTTTGATTTACCTAATGTATCAATAGCTTTTTTTATTCTGCCTTCTTTGTTTTCTACGAAAATTGAAATTTGTTTTACTGCCATTTTATCACCTAGTCAAAATTCCTTTCATCAATTACGCGAACAGCTTTACCTTCACTTCTTGGAAGTGATTCAGGTTCACAAATTGTCACATCAACCCTAAGTCCGGTTTCAGACCTAATTGACGCTTGAATTTGTTTTTCCACTTTTTCCATTTCTTTCATTTCATCAAAGAATAATTCTTTTGATGCTTCCACTTTAACTTCAACCTCATCCAAGATGTCCGGTCTTGTCACATGAATCATGTAGTTAGGACTGATTCCTTTGATTTTAAGTAATGCCTTTTCAATTTGTGATGGGAACACCATAACTCCTTTGATTTTTAACATATCGTCACTTCTGCCGGTGATTCTTGTCATTCTTACGGTTGTTCTTCCACATTCACATTTTTCACCAATGAGTGAAGTCAAATCTTTTGTTCTAAATCTTAAGATTGGCATTCCGGTTTTTGTAAGGGAAGTTAAAACAAGTTCTCCCTTTTCACCGTAATCCAATGTTTCACCAGTTTTTGGATTTATGATTTCCGGATAGAAATGGTCATCTTGAATGTGCATTCCATTCTGGTATTTGCATTCCTGTGCAACACCCGGACCCATTACTTCGGTCAGACCATAGATATTGTGGGTTTTAATTCCCAATGAAGATTCAATTCTCTTTCTCATTTCATCGGTCCACATTTCTGCCCCATGGATTCCCGCTTTCAAATTGATGTCTTCAAGGGGGATTCCTGCTTTTTCTCTGGATTCTCCAAGATACATTGCATATGATGGTGTGCATGTTATTATGTCAGTTTGGAAATCAATCATTGTGTCAAGTTGCCTTTGTGTGTTTCCGGCAGATATAGGGATGGTGATTGCCCCCATTCTGTTTCCACCATGGTGGATACCAAAACCTCCGGTAAATAAACCATATCCATATGCATTTTGAATGATGTATTCTTTTTCAGCACCGGCCATTTTAAGCCCTCTTGCAATGCATTCTCCCCAAATGTCCAAATCATGTTGAGTATATGCAGTAACGGTTGGCTTTCCGGTGGTTCCTGAAGATGCATGCACTTCTACAATTTCTTCACGGGGAACAGCAAGTAAACCCAATGGATATGCTTGTCTTAAATCGCTTTTTGTTGTAAAGGGAATTTTTTCAATGTCTTTTAATGTTTTAATGTCTTCTGGTTTTAAACTGATTTCGTCGAATCTTTTTTTGTAGAACTCTACATTTTCATAAGCAAGTTTTACAGTTTCTTGCAGTCTTTTCAGTTGTAATTTTTCTTTTTCTTCATTTTCCATACATTCTGCTTTTTCATTCCAAAACATAATATCCCTATTTTAACGATTTATTTAACATTTTTTATTATATTGTTTCGATAATATAAAACTTTGTTATATTGTTTAATTTTTCCAATTCAATTTTGTTTCATTGTCAATATTTTAATGCCAATATTGTTATTTGCTTGTTTTTTTATAATTTAAAGTCAATTTTTACTTTATTTTTTCAATAAACTATTTATAATTCTTTAATTATAGTTTAACGTGGTGATGATAATGAATTCTAAAATTAAAAAAGGTAGGGTCGAATTTAATGATGAAAATTATGAAAATGCATTGAAATATTTTGATGAAGTTGGTGAAGATGATGGGGATTACATGTACGTTTTGTTTTTTAAGATTACGTGTTTGATGGAATTGCATAGGTATGATGATGCACTGTTCCTGATTGAATCGTTGCTTGAAGAAGATCCGGATGATGAACTTCTGAACTATGAAAAAATAAGATGTCATATAGGTTTAAATGAAATAAAAGAGGCTTTTTTAGCATTAGAGAGTTTTGAAAAGATTATTTCTCCCGACAATAAGAGGATGCTGCTTGCGGTATCAAAATTTTATAGGATTTTGGGGGATTTGGAAAATGCGTTAAAATATTGCAATAAATCTTTGGAAATTGACAGTAGCTTTGAAGAGGCATTGCGTGAAAAATCATTGATTGGAATTGATTTGGATGATGAGGATATGGTAGATTCCTGTGCAGATAAACTTCTGGAAATTGTCGATGTTCGTGGTATTGGTGTGATTTCTGTATTTTTGTTAAAATTGTCCATATCCAAATTTGATGATTGTCTTAGTATTGTTGATAATTTGGGAGATGATTTTGATGATGATGCGATTGAAATGCTCAAATCAGTTGTCTATAAGGAGTTTAGTGAAAAACTGGGAGTGGATATTCAAACAGATGTGGCAATACCTGTTGATGAGGCAATTTCATTGCTTCGAAACTATGATGAAAAGGGTGTTTGCTGTGGTGTGGTTCATGGTGTTGACTTTAAAATAGTATGAATGTACAAAAAAGTACATCAATGTATATTATAGTAATATTTATATATGCTTTTTATAAAAATAATTACTGTAAATATTATTTAGTTAATATTTTTTGAGGTAATTATTTATGGACGTAATGATTTTAGCAATTGTTTTTATAATCTACATATTTGCACTTGTTTTTGTAGGTTATTATGCATACAAAAAAACTAATTCCTCTGAAGACTTTATGATTGCTGGAAAAGATACTCACCCGTTCATCATGGCAATGAGTTATGGGGCAACATTTATCTCGACAGCAGCTATTGTTGGTTTTGGAGGAGTTGCCAGTGAATATGGTATGAGTGTTTTATGGTTAGCATTCTTAAACATCATCATTGGCGTATTTATCGCATTCGTATTTTTAGGAAAAAGAACCCGTAGGATGGGGCACGCATTGGAATCCTTGACATTTCCTGAGTTTTTAGGCAAACGTTTTGACTCTAAATTTATCCATTATGCTTCAGGATTAATTATTTTCTGTGCAATGCCTCTTTATGCAGCAGTAGTATTGATTGGAGCTGCAAGATTTTTAGAATCATCCTTATTGATTGATTTCAGTATCGCTTTACTTATATTGTCAATTATTATTACATTCTACGTATTGTTCGGAGGTATCCGTGGTGTAATGTATACAGATGCACTTCAGGGAACCATTATGGTTGTCGCAATGATATTTTTGCTTGGTTTTGTATACTGGTTGCTTGGAGGAGTCGACACTGCAAATACTGCGCTTACAGGTATGGTCAACTTGTATCCTGCTGATGCTCTTGCAACGGGAGGAACAGGATGGACGGCATTTCCGGAGTTTGGAACACCGTTCTGGTGGTCTCTTGTATCATCAACACTGATCGGTGTAGGTATTGGGGTGCTCGCACAGCCTTCCCTGATTGTAAGGTTCATGACAGTCAAATCCGATAAGGAATTAAACAGGTCTGTTTTGATTGGAGGTATCTTCATTGCAATCATGCCGACTACAGCATATATCGTAGGATCCCTTTCAAATGTGTATTTCTATGATAAATTAGGCAAAATTGCAGTGGATGTTGTTGGAGGAAACATCGACAAGGTTATTCCAACATTCATTACCATGGCTTTGCCTGAATGGTTCGTATACATATTCCTGCTCTCTTTAATTGCAGCGGCAATGTCAACAATATCTTCACAATTGCATACACAAGGTACTGCATTCGGTGTAGATATCTATGGTACAATAAGGGAGAAATCCAAACAGAAACTTGATCAGGTAAGCATTTCAAGAATAGGTATTTTAATTGCTATCATTTTGGCATTGGTTATGGCATATTCACTTCCTGGAAGTGTAGTTGCACTTGGAACAAGTTTATTCTTTGAAATCTGTGCAGCAGCATTCCTGCCGGTATTTTTAGGAGCACTTTACTGGAAAGGAATTACAAGACTTGGCGCTATTGCAGGAATTCTATCAGGAACATTGGTAAGTCTGTTCTGGATGGTATTCGTATTCAAGAAAACTGCAGTGGGGCTTGGAATCTGTAAATTCATATGTGGCGTGGAAACATTACTTCCAAATGCACCATGGCCGTTTATTGATGTAATGTTGATAGCTGTTCCAGTTTCAGCAGTATTGACAATTGTTGTAAGTTTACTTACAAAACCTCCTGCTCAAGAGGTAATTGATAATGCGTTTAAGGACATAGACACAAAAGGAAGTGATGCATAATGATGATTTTGGGAATAGAAGACCCATGGATTTGGGGAGTATATGTCGGAATTATCCTATCCACACTTTTATGTATTGGCTATGGTATTGTAAACTGGAATAAAGGAGATTAACTCCTTTATTTTTATTATTTTTTAATAACTTTTTTATACTGTTTTTTCATAATTATTTACATGAATGAATTATTTGCTAATTTTAATAGAATACAAAAAAACGACCCTGAATTTCATGAAATCTTTAAAAACTTTGCTTATGGGGAAGTATTTGAATATTCAACATTATCTGAAAAGGACTCTATCTTAGTTACATTGGCATCTTTAATCGCATGTCAGTCACCTAAAGCTTTTAAAAAGATTTTATTGTCTGCATTGGATAAAGATATCTCTCCTGAAGAAGTTAAAGAGTTGCTATATCAGTCAGTTCCTTATGTTGGTTTTGGAAGATCACATAATTTCTTCGGTGTTGTAATTAAGGTTTTTGACAAAAAAGGAATAGAATTGCCATTAAAGAATAGGTCCAATACAAATTCTCAAAATAGACATGATAAAGGTCGTGAAATTCAAGAAAGTTATTTTGGGAGTGAAAATATTGAAATGATGAGAAATTCCACACCTGAAGACCAAAAACATTTCAATACTTTTCTAGAGGGTTTTTGTTTTGGAGATTTTTATACAAGGGATGGTTTAAATGACCAACAAAGAGAATTGATAACATTCACATTCATTGCAACATTGGGAGGTTGTGAAAATCAATTAAGAGGCCATACTCAAGGAAATTTGGCTGTCGGCAATGATAGGGAAAAATTAATCTCAGCAATAACTGTTATACTCCCATATATTGGTTTTCCCAGGTCACTTAATGCTTTAGCTATTGTTAATGAAATTTGTGAATGATTTAATTATATTGGATGGAATCTAAATATGGATAGTTTTGCAGGCATGTCATTGTTTATTTCTTCTTCACTAAAATCCAATGATTCGATTAATTCTAATCTAGGTTCTGAGGGCAAATATAATTTATATTCGATTGTAGAGTAATAAAAAAATATTAAAATCTCTCTAGGTCGCCTTTTATATGATTCGCCAATCCTTTCCAATACCTTTCTGAAAATCTTTGTAGAGAATGGATTGAAAAAATAAAAGCAGTTGGATTCATCAGGAATATAGTCTTCGGCCTTTGAGTGAATGAAAATGATATTTTCATTATTTCCGTATCGTTTTAGGTTTTCATTTGCTTTTTCAATCATTCTTTCATCATGGTCGATGCCTACGACTTTGTATCCAATTTGATTGTTTAAAAAAAATCCTATTCTTCCTTTTCCACAGCCATAATCAACAATAATATCTTCTTTTTTTAATATGTCTAATTTAATTAGGTTTTGTAGGACAACATAGGGTGTCGGATCGTAACCGTAATTGTCGTCATCTTCCTTTGAGTAATCAATAATTTCAGTGGAAATATTTAATTTCCTATCCCAATTCAAATCATTGGTGCATTCCATTCTATCCCCTCTTTGATTATAGCAATTTTAATATATGTTTAATCCTAATAAAATATTTAACAATGAATTTGTGAATAATCAATTTCATGTAAGGTGATATTATGATATACAAGTGCACTATATGCGGTCATGTCCATAATGAAGAAGCAACAGGAATTCTTTTAAAGAATTTAGATAAATGCCCTATTTGTTCTCAACCTATATCTAAATTTGTAAAAGTTGAGGATTCACAATCTAGTGAAAATGTTTTCCAAAATGACTCTGATTTGGCATATGATGAAAATTATGCAAAAAGCGATAAAAATATAAGGTATATGGATGCAATTCATCAAATTGCTATGACTGGCGAGTCTTTAGTATCTGCAATGTATACTGAGTTGCCTATGCCTAATTGGGATGATATTCTAATTTTAGGAAACCAATTAAACCCGCAGCCTCTTGAAAGTGATGTTGAGGTTAACACACAAACAGTGATAGGTAAGAATGCCAAAAAGCCACTGATTATTGAAAGTCCAATCTACATTACTCACATGTCTTTTGGAGCATTGTCAAAGGAAACAAAAATAGCACTGGCTAAGGGAAGTTCAGCCATTAAAACAGCTCAATGCAGTGGTGAAGGAGGAATACTTCCAGAAGAGATGGAAAATGCTTATAAATATATTTTTGAGTATGTTCCAAACAGATACTCAGTGACTGATGAAAACTTAAAAAATGCTGATGCAATTGAAATCAAAATCGGCCAAGCAACAAAACCTGGTCTTGGCGGCCAACTTCAAGGTGAAAAAGTAACTTCTGAAATTGCGGAAATTAGAGGAAAACATTTAGGCGAGGATATTCACTCGCCTGCAACAATTCCAGGCATTGAAACTAAAGAAGATTTAAAAGATCTGGTTGATGAATTAAGATTGAAATCTGAGGGGGCTCCGATTGGCCTAAAATTTGCGGCTGGAAGAATTGAAGATGATTTGGAGCATGTTTTATATGCAGAGCCTGATTTCATAACTATCGATGGTCGTGGAGGATCAACTGGTGCCAGTCCAAAATTAATTAGGGATTCAACTTCAGTTCCAACAATCTATGCACTTTCAAGAGCCCGTAAATTCTTAGATGACCATGAAAGTGACATTTCATTAACAATTACTGGAGGTTTAAGAGTTTCCTCTGATTTTGCAAAGGCTTTGGCTATGGGTGCTAATGCGATAGCTATTGGTACTGGAGCAATGATTGCTGCGGCATGTCAGCAATACAAAATTTGTGATACAGGAGAATGTCCCGTTGGCGTTGCAACTCAGGATGTTGAGTTAAGAAAAAGGTTAAAAATAGAAACTGCTTCAAAGAGAGTTGAAAATTATTTAAGAGTTTCAACTGAAGAGCTAAAAACATTTGCAAGAATTACGGGGCATGATGATGTGCATGATTTAAATATTGGTGATTTATCTACATTTAATTCTGAAATTTCCAATTTCACTAATATTAAACATGTCTAAAAAAAGTTTGAGTATTAATGATTATCATTAATACTTGAATTCATATGACTCTTCAATAGCGAACATGTTTCTGATTTCAGCGGTTGCATCATTGAGGAAAAATACTCCCATTTCCCAACCGTTGGTCTTATATGCTTCAGCTATTTCAGGCATGAGTTCGAAAGCTTTTTCAACAACGGCTTCATTTTTAGTCAAATCTGCAGTTCCATAGTATCTTAAAAAGTGTTCTCCGTCCCATGCGGCAATTTCAACATTTTGATTTGCTTCTAATTGTTTGTAAACTTCTTTAAAAGTTCCAACACCGAAGTATATTTTGTCTTCGAATAGCAAATGGAAACCTAATGGTCTTACTTTTGGTTTTTCACCGTCAACTGTTGCAAGGTAGAATACTTCTGCATTTGTTAATATATCATCTATTTTTTTGATATCTGACATTTTTACACCTCTATTTGGATATTTGTTTTAATGTATTAATATATTTTTGATTTTGTGGAATTTAATTTTCCTTCTGAATTATTATTTCATCGATTAATTTTTAGGTTTCAAGGATTTTTTAAAAAGTTATTTAAGTAACTCTATGAATATATATTCCTATCGAAGATTATTAGTTTGGGGAATATAAGATGGAAAAGAAAGTGAAAATTATAATATTGATTTTAGTTATTCTGGTGGCTGTGGGTCTTGCAACTCATTTGTTTTTAACTCCAACTACTGTCGAAAGTCAGGGTTCTCAAAATATCACAGATATGATTAATAGAGCAGTTCAAATACCGTCTGGAGTCAGCAATGTTGTAGCAACCTCTCCTCCAATGACTACAGTAATTTATATGATTGCTCCTGAGAAATTAAAGGCTTTAAATTTCCAATGGAATGATGACGAATTAAAATATGTTCCAAGTCAGTACGCTAATCTTCCTGTTGTTGGAGGATGGTTTGGAACACAGGACGGCAGTTATGAAGAATTTATCGCTTCCGAACCTGATATTGTCATCGAATCTATAGATGAAGGTGGAGACGGGGATTTATCGACTGTTGAAGAACGTCAGGAGAAATTTGGAACAATTCCTGTTGTTGCAGTTAACGACACTACCAACATCGAAAAGATTGGTGAGTCAATTTTATTCATAGGTAAAATTATTGGTGCTGAAGATAAGGCAAATCAACTCAATGATTTCAACAATAAGTATTTGGACATTGTTCACAATAAGGCTTCTAAATTGTCTGATGATAATAAAAAAACAGTTTATTATGCAGATGGTGATGATGGACTTCAGACTTATCCTTCAGGTTCAACACATAGTCAGTTAATTGATTTGGTTGGTGGAAAGAATGTTGCAGACTCTCTAAATCAGGGAAATACTACTAATGGTGTTCAAGTATCAATAGAACAGATAATCAGTTGGAATCCTGACGTGATTATCACTACAAGCCCTGAATTCTATGCAAGCGTTTATTCAAATCCTAATTGGGCTAATATTAAAGCGGTTCAAAGTAAAAATGTTTATTTAGCTCCACAATCTCCATTCAAATGGTTTGGAAAACCTGTTGGGGCAAACATGATTATTGGTGTTCCTTGGACTGCAAAAGTAATTTATCCTGAAGATTATACTGATATAAATATGGTTGAGGTTACTAAGGAATTTTATAGTGATTTCTATCATGTCGATTTAAGCGATGATGAGGCAAAACAGATACTGTTGGGTTCCGGTCTTAAGGAGTCAAATTTGTGAGGATTTTTAATGAATGATGATACAAAGGAAATTGTAAGCATTTTGCTTTTAATTTTCCTTCCAATTATTTTATTTTTTGCATCTTTTCTACTTGGAAGATATCCTATTAGTCCAGTTGATGTAATTAGTACAATATTGTGTCCGATATTCCCCCAATTGGAAGTTTCCTCAACAATAACTACAATTGTCTTTGAAATAAGGCTTCCAAGAATTATTGCGGCAATTTTGGTAGGTGCATCTTTGGCAATGGCGGGGGCAGCCTTCCAAAGTATCTTTAAAAACCCTCTTGTATCTTCAGATTTGCTTGGTGTGTCAAATGGTGCAGGTTTTGGAGCGGCATTGGCCATTATTTTAAGTGGCTCAAATGTTGTTATTCAGTTATTTGCATTTATCTTTGGTTTGATTTCAGTAACAATTACTTATTTGATTTCAAGAGCTTACAAGGCTGGAGGAATATTGATTCTGGTTTTATCAGGGGTTGCAATATCTGCATTTTTCAATGCATTGATTTCAGCCATAAAATTTGTAGCAGATCCAGATGACAAACTGCCTGAAATTGTCTATTGGTTGATGGGCAGTCTGGCATCCGTTACGGTGGATAAGCTGATAATGATTTCAATTCCAATTATATTGGGTTTTGCAATTCTTTTAGCTTTAAGATGGCAAATGAATTTGTTGGCAATGGGTGATGAAGAAGCACAGTCTTTAGGTTTAAACCCATCACGTGTGAGATTAATAATAATTGCAGGATGTACATTGCTCACTTCGGCAGCAGTTTCTGTCAGTGGTGTAATAGGTTGGATAGGTTTGGTTATTCCTCACATGACTCGTATGATTGTTGGTCCGGACAATAGGATTTTAATTCCGGCTTCGTTAAGCTTTGGTGCAAGCTTTTTACTTTTAATAGACAATATTTCTCGTGCACTCATTTCAATTGAAATTCCTATTGGTATTCTAACAGCCATAATTGGTGTTCCAATATTTTTATATTTACTTAAAAGGGGTTATTCTGAATGGTCTTAGATACTAAATTATTTGAAATTAAAAATATTTCATTTTCTTACGATGGTGAAGAGATATTTTCAGATATCAGTTTTTCTATCGATAAGGGGGATGTATTGTGTATTTTAGGGCCAAACGGGACTGGAAAGACAACTCTGATTAAATGTCTAAATGGATTGCATGAAATCAACTCAGGTGAAATTTTAATAAATGGTAATAATATCAAAAAGTTGTCATTTAGGGAAATTTCAAAACATATTGGTTATATTCCACAATCTCATGTTCCTTCATTCCCGTTTAAAGTTTTGGATGTTGTGGTGATGGGCAGAGCCCCATATTTAAATTTAACAGATTCTCCTAAAAAAGAAGATATTGAAATAGCTGAAAATGCTTTAAAAACTTTAGGAATAGAATATCTGAAAGATAAGGAATATACAAATTTGAGTGGCGGTGAAAGACAGCTGGTATTTTTGGCCAGAATTCTATGTCAACAGCCGGACATATTGATATTGGATGAGCCTACTTCTCATTTGGACTTTGGAAATCAAATAAAACTTTTGGAGATAATTGATAATCTGGCAAAATCAGGTCTTTCAATTATAATGTCTTCACATTTTCCAGATCATGCATTTTTAAGTTCAAACAAGGTTGCAATAATGAAAAATAAAAAATTCATTGATTTTGGAAGTCCTGATGATGTTGTTACAGAAGATAATTTAAAGAAAGCGTATTCAATAGATGTGAAACTGATAGAATTGGATGATAACAGAAAGGTTTGTGTACCTTTAAAAACAAATTTGGAATTAAAGTTATAGGTGAAATTATGAATCAAGAAGAATATATGGAACAATTAAAAATGGCAGGTGAATTTCACGGTGAAATCTGTGGAGGCATAGCTATTGGAACTAAATTAGCAATGTACGGTCTTGAATTAATGGGAATGGAATTAAATCAAAGACATAAAAATTTAATAGTATTTTTAGAGATTGACAGATGCATGTCCGATGCAGTACAGGCGGTCACTAAATGTTCAATGGGAAAACGTTCTCTAAAACAGATGTATTACGGAAAATTTGCGGTGACTTTTTATAATATGGACACTGAAGAGGCATTAAGAATTTCTGATGCGGATGCTAATAAAAAAGAAAAAATTAAAGAAACCCGTGACGAGATGATTGAGAGATTCAAACAAACTCCTCCTGAGGAATTGTTTAAAGTTGAAAAGGTAAAAGTAGAATTAAATGAATCTCAAATGCCGGGTAAACCTCATACCACTGCCTGGTGCAGTGTATGTGGTGAAAAGGTAACTGACGGCAGACACCTGGTCAGGGGCGGAAAGCCAATCTGCATTTCATGTGCTGAAGGTTCATATTATGAATTAATTGAAGATTAATAACTCTTTTTCTTTAATTAATTTAAACTAATTATTTTTTATTTTAATCCATTATTTTTATTATTTTTATATTTTAATTAGTATTTGGCTTTATTTTTTATTTTTATTTAATAATTTGACATCAATTTATTTTTTAATAATTAATTACGATATGTTTATATATTCATGTTGGATAATATTATAATGTAATAAAGTAAGTCGCTGAGTTGAAAACATGGATTTGATTGGAGGTTATCTGTTAGTTGTATTAGTGTTATTTACAGTTAATATAGCGCTTTTAGTTGGAAATTTCCAATTAAATAATGTTAAAGCAATAATGCTGTCATTAATTGCAGCTGTTATTTCTTTTGCTTTAATATTTGTTCCTCAATTATTCAATCATTCGGATTTTTTATTAAATAATTTAAGTTATTTATTTTTGATATGTGCAGTAATCATTTTTGCAATAATGCTATTTTATATCAAATCTGAGGATATAAAAAGAACAATTTGCTTCATGATTATTTTAGGGGTTATTGCAACCCTTTGCTTATCATCACAATCAAGTATCATGCTTTTTGACTCATTGATTTATTCTTTATTGGTGTTTATTTTCTTATTCTTTGTTTATCAAATTACAAAGTTATTAGTTCATGCTAAAAGAGAATATCCGGTAATCATTGGCGAATATATGTCATTATTTTCTATTGTAATGTTCATATTTGCATTTACATATAATTCAACATTAAATCTCAACTACAAGATGTTTAAACCTATTTTGATTTTAACTCCGACTTATCAGCTGATTTATCTTTTAATCGGGATTTGTGTTGTGATGGTTATAGGAGTATTTTTAAATGATACTAAAGGAGGAAATTAATGATTATTCAAGGGACTGAAACATTAACTTCATTAATACATATTCTTTCAGAAAGTTTATTAACTCCGGTTATTATTTTATTGGTTATTTCAGTGATAATTGTAATTTTATCATTTGGAGGATTGATTAATGAATATATTTCTAGAAAACCAATTAAATCTGGAGAACTGGAGAGTTTAGTGAGAAATGTTTCATTTTCAAACAATGTTTCAGATATGAAAAATGAGATTGAAAATAGTAATTTGTTCGATTATCAAAAAGAAATTCTAATAAGGATTGCAAATAATTATGATATAGGTCATGAAGCAAGAAAAGCCTTGGCTAGTGAATTAATATCTGCAGAAGAAACCAAATTAATTAAGAAAACAAATAAAACAGATATTTTAGTTAAAGTAGGTCCTATTTTAGGTCTTTTAGGGACTTTAATTCCTTTAGGTCCAGGATTGGCGGCATTGGGTAGTGGGGATATAATGACTCTTGCCCAATCATTAACAATAGCATTTGATACAACCGTTACTGGACTGTCCATTGGTGCGGTTGCTTATTTGATTTCAAAATATAAAAAGCAATGGTATGAATCAGATTTGATTGATGTTGAAACTATTGCTGAGGCAGAACTGGAAACTATTAATAGATGGTGAGAATCATGCTTAGAAAAAGGAGAAGGATTTCAGAATCTTCAGATGATGACCCAATGAGCGGTTTGAACAATCTATCGGATGCAATGCTGGTTTTGGCTTTAGGTTTTTTAATTTTTGCAATAATGGCACTATCAGTAAATCCTAACATGGTTTCTGATCAACAAAATACCACTCAAGAGGTTTCAACAGCAGAGGCTTTCAATCAGAATTACACTGATGCAGGTGGCCTTGAGGACAGCGGTTACAGTGAAGTGGGAAAAGTTTATCAGGATCCTAACACTGGTGAGCTGGTCATGGTGTCAGGTTGATTGATGATTATTTTTAAAGCAAGTAAACATAGATGAAATGAGATATAATCAGTAATAGCTTATATTTTATCATATTGATTTCATTAAATCTATGTTTTTCATAATTTAGCTAGTATAATATTTAATTTTCTTTTTTAACTAATTTAACAGCAGATATTTGGAAAAATGTCTCGTTGTAAAAATATTTATATATCAATTGTGATATAATTAGAATTACTAATCATGACATCGAATGTAATTTAAGATAAAACCAATTTGAAGAGAATATTATCAAATTAAATAGAATATATGTCATTTAAATATATATTATTTTGGTATTATTTCTTTATTTGAAGTTTTAACCAATATAAATCGATATTTAATTTCAATGACTCCAACTGAAATCAGTTGATGTACATTGGGGTTATTTTCGCTATTTTATATAGGATAATCTTAATAGTTGTATTTGATGTCGGATAGTTGTTTATTCTAATGGAGGAAATAAATGAAATCTAAAAAAATATTAATCGTTGCTATTATTACTTTAATAGCAGTTGTTTGTGCAAGTTCAGTGGTTAGTGCTGGTATTTTTGACTTTTTAGGAGGAAGCGGTTCTTCTAACAACGCTAACTTAACTGGACAAGAAGTAAATTTGGCTGCAGCAGCTAGTTTAAAAAATGTTTTCGATGATAAATTAATCCCTATGTTTCAAGAAAAATATCCTGGTGTAAAAGTTACTCCTACCTATGCTTCAAGTGGGGATTTACAATCTCAAATTGAAAACGGTTTGGAAGCTGACGTATTCATGTCCGCAAGTAATAAACAGATGAATGCATTAGTAAATGAAAGTTTAATCGACAACACTACCAATCTTCAATTTTTAGAAAATAAGGTTGTTTTAATTGTACCTGCAAACTCATCTTCTAATATCACTTCATTTGATGATTTAGCAAATATGAGTGGTAACATCGCTATTGGTGATCCTGAATCTGTACCTGCAGGTCAATATGCTAAAGAAGCATTAACTAACCTTGGTCTTTGGAGTGCTGTTGAACCTAAATTATCTTTAGGTACTGATGTAACTGCAGTATTAAACCAAGTAGCTCAAGGATCTGCTGAATGTGGTATCGTATATTCCACTGATGCTAATTCCACTGATGATGTTAAAGTAGTATGTGAAGCTCCAGCAGGGTCTTTAAACACTTCTGTAATTTATCCTGTAGCTTTACTTAAAAATTCAACTGACTCAGATGCTGCAAAAGCATTCATGGAGTTCTTACAAACTCCAGAAGCTAAAGATGTATTCGTAGAATATGGATTCACTATTCATGAATAGATATAATATTGTATAAATACATTGAATAAGTTATAATATTGAAGGAGATAAAGACATGATGGATTGGTCCCCAATTTTCATTTCAATGAAAACAGCAAGTTTATCAATTCTAATCACATTTTTCGTTGGTTTGGTTGTTGCTTGGGGCATTGTAAAAATGAAAAATGATACAATAAAAATTGTACTTGATGGTATTTTCACACTGCCTATTGTACTGCCCCCTACTGTAGTAGGGTTCTTTTTATTGTATATTTTTGGTGTCAGAGGTCCAATCGGTAGGTTTTTCATAGACTTTTTCACTGTGAAAATAGCATTTTCCTGGTCTGCAACAGTAATTGCTGCAGTAGTCATGTCTTTTCCTTTAATGTATCGCTCTGCAAGAGGTGCATTTGAGCAGGTTGATTCTAACTTGTTGGATGCTGGCCGTACATTGGGCATGTCAGAGTGGAAAATTTTCTGGAAAATTTTATTTGCAAATGCATTGCCTGGAATTATCAGTGGTGGAATTCTAGCTTATGCTCGTGGTTTAGGCGAATTCGGTGCTACTGCTATGCTTGCAGGTAATATCGCCGGACAAACCCGGACACTCCCAATGGCAGTTTATTCAGAAGTAGCTGCAGGTAATATGGGAGAAGCTTTTAATTATGTTATAGTCATTGTTATCATATCATTTATAGCTATTTTTATTATGGATTATGTTTCTATACGTAAGGAAAAACAATGGAGATAAAATATTAGGTATAGGAATATTATGGGGTAGATTATGAGCAATAAATTTTTAAAAGTAAAAATTCAAAAGGAACTAAAAGAATTTGACTTAAATGTTGATTTTGAATTGAAAAAAAAGAGATTAGGTATTTTAGGTCCTTCTGGTTGCGGTAAAAGTATGACTTTGAAATCTATTGCAGGTATTGTTACTCCGGACAGTGGTGTTGTAAGTTTAAGCACTGCTGAAGAAATTGTTTATTTTGATTCTACAAAAAAAATTAATTTAAAACCTCAAAAGCGAAATGTGGGTTACTTGTTTCAGAATTATGCTCTCTTTCCCAACATGACCGTTGAAGAAAATGTCGGTTGTGGTTTAACAAAGGATGATGATGAGAAAATTGTATCTGAAATGATTAAACGTTTTCATTTGGAAGGTTTGGAAAAAAGATATCCTAGGCAATTGTCTGGAGGCCAACAGCAAAGAGTTGCCCTGGCACGTATATTGGCTTATGGTCCGGATGTTATATTGTTGGATGAGCCTTTCAGTGCTATGGATACTTTCTTAAAAGAGCAATTGCGTTTAGAACTTATCAATTCTCTAAGTGATTTTGATGGATTTTCGATTATGGTTACTCATGATCGTGATGAGGCATTCCAGTTTTGCGATGAGCTAATTGTATTGGATGAAGGTAAAATCATAGCAAAAGGAGATACTTATGATATATTTGAAAATCCAAAAAGGGTTCAGGTTGCAAGGCTTACTGGATGTAAAAACATTTCTGAAGTTGAAATTATAGATGACCATCATCTCAAATCTTTAGATTGGGGAATGGTGTTTGAAGTATCTGAAAAGATTCCGTCCAATATTACTCATATGGGAATAAGGGCTCACGATTTTTCCCCAGCTCAGGAGGATGACGTAAATGTGATTGACACAGTTAATTCAACACTATTGGAAATGCCGTTTGAATGGGAAATAACATTGGCAAACGGTTTGTGGTGGAAATGTGACAAGAAGATTGATGACCATCAATTTACTATTCCAAAATACATAAAAGTAGATCCAAAAGATATAATCTTATTGGAAGATTAGTTTAATTTTTAGTGAATTGTCTTCATTGATTGAGACTCAGTATTCTCATTAACATTATTGATATTTCGGCCGTAATGGACCTATCAGAATATTGAATGTTCGCCTAACAATTTCATTATTTTTACTTAAACTTATTAATTTAATTAATCACATTTTTCATTAACTTTGATGTTATGTATTTTTGATTAAATTTTTTATTTGTGATATGCATATCCGAAACCAGATTTGAAAAGTTAACGTTGAAACATGAAGCAAATTTCCTGATGGTTGTCGATAATTCCAATAGCTTCCATATATGAATAGATTATTGTCGGGCCAACAAATTTCATCCCGCGTTTCTTCAGGTCCTTGGAAATCGCTTTGGATAACTCTGATTCTGTTAAATATTCTGATTTTATGATATTGCCGTTGGTAAATCCCCAAATGTAGTTATCAAAACTTCCATATTCCTTTTGAATTTCAATAAAAACCTGCGCATTATTAATGGCGGATGTGATTTTGCCTTTATGGCGTATAATTCCCTCATTGTTTCTCAATTCCTCAACTTTATCGTCACCATAATTGGCTACTTTAACCACGTCAAAGTCATCAAATGCTTTTTTAAAGTTCTCACGTTTTTTTAAAATAGTAATCCAGGAAAGTCCTGCCTGAAATGATTCCAAAACAAGCAATTCAAACAGCTTTCTATCGTCATGGGTTGGTACTCCCCACTCATCATCATGATATTTTATGTAAACTTCATCATTTGTTACCCAATTGCATCGTTTTTTGTTCATAGAAATAATTATTATTGCCTTTATTAATATATATTTTTAAGAAAATTTTAATTCAATGGAGTTAATATGAATCAATCCTTAAAACCAAAAATTTTCATGTTCATTTCAATGATCTTTTTTATGGGAATGTATATGATTGTTTTTGGAAGTAAAAATGCAGCTATTGGAATAACAATCGCATTGGCCATGTTTATGAATTTAAACAATGATTTGTCCTTTAAGCCAAAAACTTCTTTTATTAAGGTATTATCATTGCTTCTAATTTTAGGAATAGCTTCTTATTTAAACAATCCTTTAACTATTTGGGGATGTATTTTAACATTCATTGTCGTGTTCGGAACCACATTCACTTCATATAACCTATTTGGATCTCATGTCTATATGCCCTATTTAATGTGTTATTTTATGATGATTGGAATTCCGATTACACAAGAACTATTGCCGTCAAGAATTTTATCTTTAGTTTTTGGAGCTGTTTTCATTGTGGGAGCAAATATTCTAGTCAATAAGAAAAAGGATTATAAATTATCAAAAGCAACTATAACAAATTTGATTGATGAGTTGAATAATGCGATAGATTTAAAATTGGATGGAAAAAAAGTTTCTACTGATAGTTTTAAAATAACAAATGAATTTTATAAAAGCATATTCAATAAGTTGGAATATAAGTATTTCCCAACAAAAAACCAACAAACTATTTTAAATATAGTGAAATCATTTCAATACATTGGCATTGTCATTGCTAACAGTGAGTTAACTGATAATGAATTAGAATACACAAAAGAGATGTTATCTAAGATTAGAGATATTGATCCTAGCGATATTTTTGAAGGGATTGAATTAGAAAGTAAGGAAATGGTGATTATTTTATTGAATTTGGAAATTCTTGCAAATGAAGTCAAAAAGGATTTAAGCGATGAGAAAATGCTTCCGGATAGGCAAACAGTATTGTCTTTAATAAAACCTATAATTAAAAAAGAATTCAGTTTCAAATCTCCTAAATTTATTTTTGCATTTAAAATGGCTTTTATTTTATTTATTTGGCAAGTTTTGACATTAATATTCAATTTACCATTTACAAAATGGTTATATTTCATCACTCTTCCATTAATGATGCCTTATATTAATGATTTGGCAGATGTTGCAAAGGCACGTATTAACGGAACATTTGTTGGCGCTTTCTTATTTGCAATTATACTGATCATGCTGCCTCATATTCCAATATCTCCAAAAATAATTTTGGTTATTTTGATGATAATATGTATGTTGGTAATGGTAATCAAACTTGAAGATAAATTCATCATGACAATTGCCACAACAATGATATCTGTTATGACTGCATTGATGTATATCGAACCTCCACAGGCTATTGAGTTAAAAATATTATGGGTTGTGGTGGGAGTAGTTGTTGTGTCATTATTCAACTTTAAATTCTTACCGTATTCAGTTGAAATTGAAACGAAAAATAATCTCAAAGCATGTTGTGAGTTAAATAATGAATCAATTAAATTAATAAAAGAGAAATGTCATGGTGGAAAATCCGATAAGAAATCCACTTTGCTTGTTGTAAGCAATATTGTTCGTGAAAATATTGAGGTGACAGATGAAAATAAAGAGGTATATGATTTGCAGATTAAAATTACAGATATTTCTAATTTTATTTTAAATTATATTGATATCTATTCTCTATCAGATAATTTAAAGAATAATTTAATAAGTATCATTGACAAAGAGAGTAATGTTGATGATAAACTAGATGTTAAAGACAAGGTAATCGCATATTCTACTTATTTTGTTAAAAAACTATATGAAAATGAAAAAGCTATTATGAGGGATTTAAAATGAAGACTTTAGGCATGGGGATG
Organism: Methanobrevibacter sp.; assembly: GCA_017407115.1. Classification (GTDB taxonomy): domain Archaea; phylum Methanobacteriota; class Methanobacteria; order Methanobacteriales; family Methanobacteriaceae; genus Methanocatella. The sequence continues at coordinate 38,835 of JAFQXD010000046.1, forward strand.
ATGAGACTACCTCTCATCGATGAAAACGACTTTAAAAGTGTTGATTATGAGCAAGTAAATCAAATGGTTGATATGTATATGGATGCGGGCTTCAACTACTTTGATACAGCATACATCTATCATGACGGGATTGGTGAACAGGCATTTAAAAAATGTGTAGTTGACAGATATCCTCGTGATTCTTTTAAAATAGCAACAAAATTGCCGTTGTTTGTAATTACTGAAGAATCACAACTGGAACCAATATTCAAGGAACAGCTTAGTAATTGTGGTGTCGATTACTTTGATTATTACTTATTGCACAATGTAAGTGGATATACTGAAGCAGCCTGGAAAAATGTGGATTTGTATTCATTTATTCAAAAGAAAAAAGAAGAGGGATATATTAAACACATTGGCTTATCCACTCACGGGAATGCAGAATTTTTAGAAGAAATTCTATTTGAACATCCTGAATTGGAATTTGTATTATTGCAGATAAATTATCTTGACTGGGAAGATGAAGGAATTGAATCTAGGAAATGTTTAGAGGTTGCAAGAAAATATGATAAACAAGTAATGATTATGGAACCATATAAGGGAGGATTTTTAGCCGATGTTCCTGAAGAGGCAGAAAAAATTATGAAAAAATATAATCCAGATAAATCTGTCGTTTCATGGGCAATGAGATTTGTAGCTAACCTTGATGATGTTTGTGTTGTTTTGACAGGTGCAAGCAGTTTGGAACAGCTTGAAAACAACATTGAGGAATTTAAAAATGCAGATCCATTAAATGATGAAGAACTAAAAATCCTTGAGGAAGTTTCAGAAATAATTAATAGCAATATCACTGTCGACTGCACTAAATGCAGATATTGTGTTGATTCTTGTTCTGAAGATATTGACATTGCTAAACTATTCGATTTATACAATAAACATAAGATTTTAGGTCGTGATGACTGGTCACAACCTGGAAATGCATATTTGAATTATTCAAAGCTTCCTGATGTGGGAATAGCTTCCGATTGTATAGAATGTGAAGTTTGTCTTGAAGAATGCCCTCAGCAAATCAACATTCCTGAAGTTTTAAAGGATGTTGCCAAAACATTTGAAACTGAAATCTATGGATTTAATGATTAATCCATAATATTTTATTTTTTTTAAAATCAAAGCAAATTTTTAATAATCATTAGAATTATATTTATAAATAGTTAATTTATTGAAGGTTTTAAAATGATACCTGGTATGAATAAAAAACAAATGAAACAGATGGAAAGGCAAATGAAAAAAATGGGTATGAAAATGGAAGACCTTGATGGTGCTCGTGAAGTCATTATCCGTTTTGATGATAAGGAATTAATTATTGATAACCCTAATGTAAGTCTTATGAATGTGATGGGCCAAGAAACCTATCAGATTGAAGGTAAAGCCCGTGAAGTAGAACTGGAATATGAAGTTGAAATTCCTGATGAAGATGTTGAAATGGTAGCAAACAGCGCAAATGTCTCTGAAGATGAAGCAAGAGCAGCACTTGAAGAATGCAAAGGTGATTTGGCAGAAGCTATCATGAAATTAAATCAATAGATAAAATGACAGTTATTGCACATATTTCTGATTTGCATGTAAGCAAAGCAGATTTTGATGAAGACATATTCATGCAGGCCGTAACAGAAATTAACGAGTTGCGTCCCGACATGATAATATTGACTGGAGATATAACAAACAACGGTTATTATGCTGAATTCAAACAGGCAACTAGATATTTGGGCATGTTTGAAGCGCCATTGTTTGCGGTTCCAGGCAACCATGATTCACGTAATCTGGGATATGAGTCTTTTGAAGAGCTGATAGGTGAGAGAAGCTGGAAATTAACTTTGGAAGATGAGTTCACAGTAATCGGATTGGATAGCAGTTCTCCAGATGAAAGCAGGGGTCATGTTGGAACACCTCAGCATATGTGGCTGGAACATCAATTGGACGAATGTGTAATAAATAATAAGTTTTCTATTGTAGCTCTGCATCATCATGTCATTTCAATTCCTCAAACAGGAAGGGAGCGCAATGTTTTATCTGATGCTGGAGATATTTTAAAGACTTTAACAACTCATGAAGTGGATTTGATACTGTCTGGACACAAGCATGTTCCAAACATTTGGAGAATAAATGATTCAATTGTTGTTAATGCAGGTTCACTATCCTCATGTAAGTTAAGAGGCAAAATCAAGAATTCTTATAATGTTTATCAAATCACAGACAGTGAAATTGAGATTTTCCTCAAAACTGTCGGCGGTGAAAAATTTTTATTTGGAAAATATCCTCGCAATACCATATAAATTAAGTTTAAATATTAATAAAATAAATATACTATACTGAATTAAAAATTATATATTGTTAGTTAGGTGATATTATGAAAGTTGTCGTTGATGCTTCTAATGTAGCTTATAATGTTAAAAATGAAAATGGCGAGCCACAAATGGCTAATATTGTCGCTGCTGTTAAAGCATTAGAAGAAAGTGAAGATGAATTTGTAATTATCGCAGACGCATCACTTCGTCATGATATTGATGATAAGCAGAAATATTTGAGATTGCTGGAAAGTGAAAACGTGGAAGAGGTTCCGGCAGGCAATGATGCGGATCATTTCATTCTTGATATTGCTACTAGTGAAAAAGCTAAAATATTATCTAATGATAAGTTCAGAGATTATGCTGCTGAATTCAGAAATATTTCTTCAATGAGGATTCCATTTGTTATTGATAATGGTAGGTTGACCTTTGGAAAACCTAATAGACCTAAAAAGGATAAGAATATCCTTCAAAATATATGTGATGAAATTATCAAGGAACTGAACTTCAAAAAATGGGAAATCTATACTGGTAAGGAAGGATTGGAGATTTCTCCATTGAATATTGCAAAACAGGCCATTATTCGTATTGATAATGAAAACAATGCTGAATCCAAACTTGAGAACATCTTCTCAAAAATACCTATGTTTAATAAGATTGTGGAAATGGTTGATGATGTTGAAATCGCAGCTCCTTACGTTATTTTCGTATTGGTTCATCCTAAAGATTATAAACTTGCAGTTAAAAATGCAGGAAACATTTCAGTTACTATTGCAGATAGATTAGGACTTGAGAAAAAACCTTTAATTGCCGTTCGTAATGATTTGTTCACAAAACCTGGCAATTTTGAATTGAATATATTGCTTGCAGATGAGGTAACTGAAAATGCGCCATATAATATTTTGGTTCGCGTAAGTGAACATGATGAAGTGTTCATCAAAAGGAACTCAAGAAATATTGCAAGCACTATCGCAGGCAGACTCGGATCATGGAAGTTTCCATTCGTATCAGTTAAACCGGACATGCTTTTAGAAAAACCTGGAGATTTTGAAATAGTCCTTGAGAAGGGAGATGCTTTCGATGACTAGTGTTTTAACCAAATCTTTAATTAGATTGACTACAAAACTCAATCCTATTGCAGTTGGGACTAAGTTTTTTCCAACCAATAATCTTGAAACAGAATATGTAGAGTTATTCAATTACACTCAAACCATTCTATTCGAGCTTGAAAAGGCGGAAATTACTTCAGATTCAATATTGGAGAATCTGATTCGTGATGTTGGTGCGGAAAATATCCCAAAGGATTATAATTTTTATGAATTGACTCCCGCTGAAAATAGGGTGGAGGAATATGCTCTGGTAAGTAATATCATCATGGGTAGTGACCGTTATTTCTACATTGAGCTTCAGCATCCGTCCAATTTGATTAATATTTTTGTAAAGATTATCCAAAATGAAAAAGGGCAAATTGTGGAAAAAACAGCTACAGAACTTGTTGCAAGGATGTTGAGTAAGAATGACGCTATTCGTGTGGCCATTGAACTTATCGGAATTGGGCTTTCTGAAGGAATTCAAGTCATTTCAGCTGTAGGTATGACTGGTGCGGCTTCAATCGAAAGAGCTATTCACTACACTCAGAGTGTGGGAAGTTTTCCAGGTATCGCATTTACAAAACTTGGAGGAGAATATGCTTTAGTATTCGATTCTCCGTTTTTACTGCAGGAATCCAGACCTGTTGATTTGGAAAATTATTTATTCATTGATTTGATTGATTCTACTAAATTCATAGATAAAAAAGGTAGAAATCAGCTTGTTGACCTTATGACTGGGATAAAAAATTTCATTGAAACTGAATGTGACGGTGAATTGGAAGGTTATAGGGAAGGTGGGGATGATTTTATTGCAAGATTCCCATCTAAGGATTTGGCCATTCGTGCCGGACTTGATGCCGCATGGTTTGCACTTGACAATGGTGCTAAAATTAGGGCAGGAGTCGGCAGAAGCAGACGTGAAGCTGGTGAAAGAGCACAATTGGTTGACAGTCTTAATTCTACTGTTCCGCTTTCATTGGTTGTTTTTGAATTGGCTAATGGATTGTATGCTTATAATATCCCATCTGAATTTACAAGAACTTTAATCAATTTAATTGAAAATGAAAAAGCTAAATTGATTGGTGTTTTTGCATTTGTATTCATATTCGTATATCTGATGTCCGTTTTAGGACTGGGAATATTCGGATTTGTTGGAATTATATTGGCTTTAGCTTATGCATTTATTGCTTGATGAAATAAAAGAGAATGAAATATGAGACGAAGAAAAGACGATAAAAGGGTGTTGAGACCGGGAAACGGAAGAAATAATAAACGTAATCGCCGAGCACCTAATTTGAGTTTTAACAGAAACAAATCTCGTAGGAATAATCCTGTTAGGTCCAATAATAGGGTTAAAAAGGAAAAGAAACGCAGTAAAAAAACGGTTTTACTGATGATTTTGGTGCTGTTTGCATTTGTCATAGGTGCAGGTGCGGGAGTTCTTATGAGTTTTGATGATGGAAATGAAAACAATGAAACTCATATTCAGAATGTTACAATAGAAATGACTTCTAATTTAACAAATAATTCTAATCAAGTGACTTTTGATGAAGGAGATGATGTGGATTATAATCAGAATGCATCTTCTGGAATATTGGGAGCTGAAGACAATCCTTACTATAATGTTGATGAGGGTCATTAGATAATTAATAATTTTTTGTGATTTTTATGGATTATATTAGAGATCTTGATGGAGGATTTTCTGTAATTGAAAATCTTAAAGTATCTGGAGCGCGTGAAGGAAAATTCGGAGTCAGTATCATAGTTTGTCCAAACAGTACTGCCTCAGGCGTTTTCACTTCTAACAAGGTTGTTGCGGCTCCTGTGAAATTCACCAAAAATGTTCTTAAAAATGGAATAATTTCTGCCGTTTTTGTAAACAGTGGTAATGCTAACTGCTTTACAGGAGAACAAGGTTTTAAGGACTGTGAAACATTAGTTGAACTAGTGTCTAAAGACCTTAAAATTCCAAAAGAGGAAATTGCAATTTCTTCAACAGGAGTCATTGGACGTGAAATGCCGATAGATACAATTTCAAAAGTCGCTTATGAATCCCTTTCCAGATTGGGAAGCGAACCAGAAAACTCCCTTGCGGCAGCAAAGGCTATAATGACAACAGATACTTTCCCAAAGGAATGTGCCGTTGAAGTTACATTGACAACCGGAGAGGTAGTTAAAATTGCAGGTATTACAAAAGGAAGTGGTATGATTGCACCTAATATGGGAACAATGCTATCATTTATTGTAACCGATGCAGTAATTCCTGCCAAAGAGATAAACAAATCACTCAAAGAAGCTGCAGACATCAGTTTCAATATGATTGTTGTTGATGGTGATGAAAGTACCAATGACACCTGTTTGATGATGGCAAACGGAGCGTCAGGCATTGAAGTTGTAAATGACGGTAAAGTTGATTCCAATTTCCAGGATGCTTTAAATTATTTATGCATTAATCTTGCAAAAAAGATGGCCCGTGATGGTGAAGGGGCCACTAAATTCATTGAAGCAAATGTTTGTGGTGCAAAGGATTTAGAAGATGCAAGACTTGCAGCCAAATCGATTATATCTTCAAGTCTTTTCAAGTCTGCTGTATTTGGAGGCGATCCAAACTGGGGCAGAATAGTCTCTGCTATTGGTTATTCAGGATGTGATTTAAATCCGGATATAGTGACAATAGCCATTGCAGATGATGTCGATGAAGTGAATCTTGTTAAAAATGGTGAAATCTTGGCATTTGAAAATACTCCTTATCTTGAAAGGGCTGAAAAAATCATGCAATCCAAAAATGTCATTGTCAATATTGATTTGGATTTGGGTGATGGTGAGGCTACTGCATGGGGTTGTGATTTAACTTATGATTATGTTAAAATTAATGCAGAATACACCACTTAAAGAAAACCTTTAAATATATTAAAAACAAATATTTTTATGTTATACATTAATTCTAATAGTTTAATGATTAATTTTTAAGGAGGGTAAGATATGGCAAAAGTTAAAGGAACTAACAGAAGAACCAGACAAAAAAGAAGTTACACTAAACCTGGTAGTAAAAGAGGAAGAGGAGTAAAACAAACTTGGAAAAAATAATCCTCTTATACTTTTTTTATTCAAAATTAACTATTTTTTTTAAGTGTTATTAACATTCCATCACATTGACAATTTTTAAATACTATTTTTTACAAACTTTTTTTTAGGTGAAATTTATGAATGGTCACAGAGCACATGGATTTTCAAGTGCGTTGTTTTTAGATTCAGATGAAATTTTAGGAGAATTGGACCTTAAAGGCGATGAAGTCTTTATGGATGCCGGTTGTGGTGATGGCCACAATGCAATTAAGGTTGTTGAAGAATATCTTCCAGATGGAACAGTTTATGCAGTTGATATTTACGATGCATCTATTGAAGATATGGAGACCTATAAAAAGGAAAATAATGTGGAAAATCTTATAAATATTGAAGCGGATATTACTGAAGGCATCCCTGGTGTTGAGGATGAATCTATTGATGTTGTGTTGATGGTTAATGTTTTCCATGGATTTAAGGCATCAAGAAAAATAGATGAAGCCATCAGTGAATTTGCAAGAATCATCAAACAGGATGGTAAAATTGCAATCATGGACTATAAGGCTTGGGATGTTCCAAAAGGTCCACCAACACCCGTGAGAAGTTCTCCAGAAGAAATGGAAGAATTTTTTGCAAAACATGGTCTTAAAAAAATCTATTTGAATGAAGAGATTGGTGAAGATATTCCACAAGGAAAATCTCATTATCTGATAATGTTTCAAAAAGAATAAGTTTTGGGATTAATTTCCCAAATTATCTGTTTTTTTAAATTTAAAAATAAAAAAGAGTAAGGATATAAATTTAATCGTTTGATAAATTATCGAAATATCCTTGTATAAATATAACTGGTGTTCCTTTATCTCCGGAACCGCTTGTTAAATCACATAATGATCCGATTAAATCAGTCAGTACTCTTGGAGTGGTTCCTTCGGTAATCATTTGTCCAGTTAAATCAGCATCTTTTTCTTTGATTTCTTGTTTGATTGCTTCTTTTAATTCGTCACCTTTCAAATCAGCGAACTTGTTGTCGGAAACATATTTTAATTTGATTTCATTTGGATATCCAATTAATCCGCTGGTGTGTGCTGGTGAAACAACAGGATCTGCGAGTTCCCAGATTTTTCCAACAGGGTCTTTAAATGCTCCGTCACCGTAAACCATTACTTCTATTTGTTTGCCGGTAAGTTCAATTAATCTTTTTTGGACTTCAACAACCAATTTGTCCCCGGTTCTTGGGAACAATTTTAATTTTTCTTCAGTTGCTTTGTTGGAACCAAGTAATCCGTAATCTGGGTTGAATCCTGAATCTTCGACTGGTTCGGTTAAAATTTGATGGAGGCCGTATACGTGTGCTCCTTCATCTTTGAGCAATTTTGTTGTTTTTTCTCTTGTATGGATATCGCATGTTAAAATGTCGGTGGTATAATCAAGAATAGCTTTTACATCATTTGAAAAGACAAATTCAACTTCACAGTCTTCCTCTTCAATTACTTCCCTGTAAAAGTCAATCATGTTAATTCCGGTAAATGGGTGTTTCCATGAACCGAAAGTCTCTTTGTATTCATCTTCAGTGATGATACTTCCTAAGTTGTATTCACTTTCTTCCAGAACATTTTCGTCTAAAATTCCGTTTCCCACTTCATCTGATGGGAATGAAGTTAAAAGGGTGATTTTATCCATTGCTCTTGCAATACCTTTTAAAATAATTGAAAATCTGTTTCTGCTTAAAATAGGATTTGTCACTCCAATATTTTTTGATGGGAATTTTGTTTGTAAATCTTCGGCAACATCATCTACAGTTACATAATTTCCTTCTGAAATACCTACAACAGCTTCGGTAATTGCAACAATGTCCTTGTCTCTGAATTCAAATCCTTCACTTTCCTTTGCTGCCATAACTGAATCTACAACTATGGTTGCCAAATCATCATTTTCTTTAATAATTGGTGTCCTTATACCACGTACTACTGTACCAACGCATCTCATTTTTTATTACTCCTAAACATAAATGGTCCGTTGGAAGATAGTTTCCAACAACCCATATACTTTATATTGCTTTCATTATATAAACGTTAAGATTATTTTTTCATTTTGCATTAAAAATTATTAAATACTATCTTTTAAAGATTATTATTAAAAGAAGTGGTGGGATTATGCAGGAACACAAACATCATGCAAAATCAAGCATAAAATTTCTGGATTCAGATGAGATATTAAGCCAATTGAATTTAAAGGGCAATGAAGTTTTCATGGATGCGGGCTGCGGTGATGGCCACATTGCAATAAAGGCGATTGAGGACTATCTTCCTGATGGCTGTGCCTATGCAGTGGACAATTACGGACCGTCCATTGATGAGCTGGAAGAATTTAAGGCTGAAAACAATATTGAAAACCTGATTAATGTTCAAGCAGATATTACAGAAGATATTGTCCAAATTGAGGACAATTCAATCGACATGATTTTCATGCTCAATGTTGTTCATGGATTTAAGGCATCAGGAAATATGGAAGATGTGATTGAAAAATTACTTAGGATACTCAAAAGTGATGGCAAAATTACTATCGTTGAATTCAGACCTATCGAATGGTCATTTGGCCCTCCAGTTGAAATTAAATATGCTCCAGATGAACTGGAAGGTATATTTTACAGTTACGGATTTAAAAAGGTTTACTTGAATGATATTGGGGAAGATGGTCCTGACGGAAAGTCCCATTATTTGATAATATTTGAAAAGGAGTAAGAACAGATGATTTTTGCAGCTATTTTGGCAGGAGGAATTGGATCTAGAATGGGAGGAACTGATACTCCCAAGCAATTTTTGGATTTGGGAGACAAACCTGTCATAATTCACACTATTGAAAAATTTGCAATTAACAGTAAAATTGATAAGATTATAGTTTTAACACCTCAAAACTTTATAAACCATACTAATCATTTAATCGAGGAATATATCGGTGAAAATGAGGACATTGTTGTCATTGAGGGTGGGGAAACCAGAAATGATACGTTAATCAACTCCATCAGTTACATTGATGAGAATTTTGGAATTGATGATGATTCAATCATCGTTACACATGATTCCGTGCGTCCATTTGTAACCCACAGGATTATTGAAGACAATATTGAGGCTGCAAAAAGATATGGTGCATGCGATACTGTTGTTCCGGCTACCGATACAATTGTTGAAAGCATCAATGGCAGGACTATTGAAAGCATTCCCGTAAGGGATTATTATTACCAAGGCCAAACTCCACAGAGCTTCAATATAAAGAAACTTTTCAATTTAATCAACAGTTTAACTGAAGAGGAAAGCAATATCCTAACAGATGCATGTAAAATATTCGCACTTAAAGATGAAGATGTATATCTAGTCGATGGTGAAGTAACAAATATCAAGATTACATATCCTTATGATTTAAAATTAGCAAATACAATACTTGAGGACCAGCATGATTAACATAGTTTACAGATTAAAGTCTCCGAAATTCTTCGAAGAGTCAATTGATGAGATAGAACTGGACGGTGTAGTTGTCAGACCAACATTTTTATCAATCTGTCAAGCGGACCAGAGATACTATCAGGGCTCAAGGCCAGCCGAGATTTTAGACAAAAAGCTGCCGATGGCACTGATTCATGAAGGAATAGGGGAAGTTGTCTTTGATGGTGAGGGCAATTTCAAATCAGGAGATAAGGTAGTAATGATTCCGAACACTCCCTGCGGTGAAGACGTATGCAGACTAAATTACTCATATAAATCCAAATTTAGAGGCAGCGGATTTGACGGATTCACATCAGACTTAATCAAGCTTGAAGCCGATAGGGTTGTAAAACTTCCTGATGATTTTAACAATCATGTTTCAGCATTCATTGAATTGATTACAGTAGCATATCAGGGAATATCCAAATTTGATGAGTTGACCATCACTCCAAAAGACAGGTTGGGTGTCTGGGGAGATGGAAACCTCGGTTTTATCACATCTTTGCTTTTAAAAGTGATTTATCCTGAATCAGAAGTGATTATTTTTGGAAAACATCAGGATAATCTCGCCCTGTTCTCATTTACTGATGAACAGTACAGAATTCATGATGTTCCAAAAGATTTGGTCGTTGACCATGGATTTGAATGTGTCGGTTCAAGTGCATCACAAACTGCAATTGAACAGATAATCGATTTGATCAATCCTCAAGGAACTATAAACCTATTTGGAGTAAGCGAATACCCAATACCAATCAACACAAGAATGATTTTGGAAAAGGGAATAACAATTCAGGGAAATAGTCGTTCTGAAAGGGAGGATTTTATTGGAGTAGTCAAACTCCTTGATGAAAATCCGCAACTCTTTGATTATCTTGAGAAATTGGTTACCAACGTTTGTGAAATAAACTCCTTAAATGATTTAAAGGAAGCATTTGATCAGGATTCTATTTCCAAATTTGGCAAAACAATTTTGAAATGGAACAAATAATTAATAGTGCAGCCTATTATATATTCTTATATATTCTCTTCGGTAATAATTTCGCTCTTCTTTTTTACACATTACCTGAAGCATGGATAATGCATGCCAGTCATCATCATCAAGTGTTTCATTTGCTTTTAATTTTGCTTTAATTCCTTTTAAGATAATTTCACAAGGGTCTTCCTGGATGCATGCGAGTTTTATTGTAAATGCTGCTTCTGATTTGATTTCGCACTCTTTTACACAAACATTGACATCTTTTGGACACAGTATGTAGATTGAAACTACCTTTCCATATTTTTCGTATAGCTCTTCGGCAAGTTCCACATATTTTACAAGCTCATCTTCACTAAAGTCAACCACCTGAAATTCCAAATCAACAAATTCTCCATCATCAGTAATGAAAATGTCTCCTCCCTTGTGGATGTGTTTGTCAAGTTGGAGTTCATCATTTTCAATACATTTTAATCTTCTTTTATCATTAAATGTTTCTTGTATAACTTTTGTTCTAACTTCGTAATCTTGTCTATTCATAGTATAACCTTTTAAATTTATTTTGTACTTTTTATATTTGAATTAGAAGTTAATAAATTAGTCAGTTATTTTTTAAATCAATTTTACTGCGTTAATTCAATTTTTATGAGCATATGTTGTTTATTTTTAATCATGTAAAATTGCTTTAACTATATAAAATTGTTGTGATTTTGTTAAGTAATAAAGTAAAATTATTTTTTATTTTTTAATAATAATAACTTTATATATTAGTTTATTCATAAATTGAATTAATTTTTTAAATAATTATTGGAGGTTTGATAATATTGATTTTCATGTTGAAGATGTATTGTTTATACTGAAAAGTTTGAAGAATAATCCTTATGGGATTAAATGTAGTTTCCATGGGATAAATCGTGCAAAAAAGAGAGGAATTGATTTAAATGTAGTGAATGAATATATTTTTAAAGGAAAATTGGTAGGTATTGAAAAATCTTTTAATGAAATTGGAATATTTCAATTATTATTTGAACATACAAAAAAATATGATTTGGCTATAGTTATCAAATATTGGATAACTGTAATTGAAAAAAGTGTTAATAAGAGGAAACATTATGAATTTTAAAGAATTTGAAGCAGAATATACTTATGATTATCAATTAGATGTAATTAATATTGAAGTTAAACAGGAGTATATTCATAACAAATCAATAGAGTTGGAATTTGGTGTTTTTCTAGATTTTGATGAGGATTATATTCCGGTTAATCTTGAAATAGTTAGTGCTTCTAAGGTTATGGGTGTTGAAAAAGATTGTTTAATAAATCCTAAAGGTAATGTTAATATTGTTATTCGAGGAAATACGATTGATGTTGAAGTTATTTTCAATTTTAAAAAGAATAATGAATCCCTTCAGTTAATCACTCTAAATGACTGTGGATTTCCAAATTCACAAACTAGCTTTGCATTAGTTTAGTTATTTTTCAATTTTATTTCTTTTTTAGAATAACGCTGTTATCAAAACAATTAAAAAAATTTTGGAAATATTAATTTCCAAATTTAGCTCTTGTTCTTTTAACTTCATATCTTGCAAATGCGTAGTTAAGAACACTGGCGATTGCCCTTCCTATACATAGTCCTAACCAGATTCCAATCAAGCCCCAATTAAGGATAAATACGAATACATAGATTAGGGGAACTACAAATATGATTTCCCTTAATATTGTAAACATCAGGCTGTAGGTTCCTTTACCAATTCCCTGATAAAAAAAGCTTGAAGGAATTCCAATACCTGTTAAAATTAATGTAGGACATACGATTTGAAGATACTCGGCAATTCCAGGAACCAAATTTGCAGTTTCAGGTGTGTATGCAAATATTGTAGCCAGTGGTGTTGCAAAAATCACCAGTATTAACGTTATGGCGGTTCCTAATGCAAGACCAAATTTGGCACCGTATTTGTGGGCTCTTGATAGGTAATCTCCATTTTTTGCACCGAATGCACTGCCGGATACTGCAATAACTGCAGACCCGATAGCGGTTAGTGGCATTATTGCAAACAGGTATAACCTCTGGCCTGAGGTGAATGTTGCAATTCCGTAGTCTCCTCCAACCATTGAAATTACAATAAGATAGATTGACATTGCAATTGCCATAATCAGCATGTCAAGTGAGGATGGAATACCTACTTTAAGAATGTCTTTTGCCAAATGAGAGTTAAATTTGAAGTTTTTAAAGCTAACGTTTACATATGTGTCCTTTTTGATTAAAATCCAATATAGCATTATTGCCGCTGCAATCGCAGAACTTACAATGGTTGCAAGTGATGCTCCGGCAGAGCCCAGACCGCAGGTGTATATGAATATCGGATCAAGACTGGCATTCAGGATTACTGTGGCAACAACAACATACATTGCCCTTTTCATATCTCCTTCACCACGAAGGATTCCGCTGCAGCCGTTTGAATACATAAAAGCAATCAAACCTAAAAATAAAGGTGTTGCATAAGCTAAAGCCTCATTCAATGTCTGGCCAGTTGCACCGTAACTTCTAAGCAGTGGCTCTTGTATGATTATGAATATTATGGTTAAGATTACCGAAGCTATTAAAAAAATCACCAGAGAATGTGTTGCTGACTCATTGGCCTTTTCATGGTCTTTGGCACCTATAAATCTTGAAAGACTGCTTGTTGCACCATTTCCAAGCCCTACACTTGCTCCATTCAACACCATGAATATGGGTGTTACAAATCCAATTCCTGCAATAGCTGTCGGACCAAGGCCGGCAACCCAAATTCCATCAACGATGTTGTATAGTGCGGTTAAAATCATTGAAATCATGATTGGAATTGCCAGTTTTTTAACAGCTATTTCAGGTTCTCCCCTCATTAACTCTACATTTTTATTTGCCATAATTTATAATATTGATTTGAACTAATATTTAATTGATGGTGATAATGTGGACTATGAGGCAGTCATTTCTGAGAAATTTCCAAACTGTGATGTTGAAGTGATAACTCCTGATGTTTTTGAATTGGGGATGTTGGTTGAATACATAACCGACGATATTGTTGTTTACAATCCGTTTTCAGTCATGGTTTACAGGCACATGATTAGATTCATGATGAATGTTGGCCTTCGAGGAAAAATATATTATTTGGATGGTTTTTCATCAGATGATTTGGAGGAAATATATGCAGGGCTTTTAGAGTTTACATGGAAACGGGACGTTAAAATCAATCTTTTTAAAAATGCAAACCCTGATGAGGAACTTTTGGGACTGTAATTCAAGCATTTTGCTGGCTGAGTTAATAAGTGAAAAATATCCTAAAAAGAGTCATCAGTTGAGTTTGCTTAAAATGATTGTTAATTATAGTAATCTAAAATAAAAATAGTAGAAGTTGTTATTCAACTTCTAGAATAATTCGCTTTCTTCTAATTTTTCTTCAAAGTATTTGGATGCCTTGTCTGCTTTCTCTTTGATAATCATTGCAACAATAACAGTTATAGTCCCAATGGCTAGAAGAATAATCAGTGCAGGCCAGTAATTTGACCAAACCACACCAAGCTGGGCTTCACGTATCAATGATATTGCATATGTCATTGGCAAATACGGATGAAGTGCCTGGAATAATTTAGGCATGATTTCTATTGGATATATTCCTCCTGTTCCTGAAATTTGGAAAACCAAAAGAATGACAGCAACACCTTTTCCGACAGTGCCTATGGCGGAAATTATGGAATATATCAAAATCATAAACACTACCGACACTAATATTGCCGAGAATATGAACAGAGGATAATTGCTAATATAGATTCCTAAAAGTTGCGCTCCAATAAGTGTCACGCACGCTTGAAGTATGCTTAAAATCACATAAATTAAAAGCTTTCCTGTGTACATCTCGAATGGGGAATATGGTGTTCCAACACTTGATTTAGGTTCTATCAGTACGCAGGTAATCAAAGCACCTACCCACATGGATAATACAAGATAAAATGGAGCCACGCTGGATCCGTAATCAGGTACTGGGAATACTTCATGTCTGTTTAATTTTACAGGTGAGAAGAAATAGTCTCCAAGCAGAGTTTCATTAATTCCAGTGATTCCTGCAAGTGAATTAGCTGATGCTGCCAGTGCCCCTGATGCTGCAAATAATGCCTGTGTAGCAGCTCCTGAAAGCATTTGAGCTCCTGCTGCAAGACTTAATGCTCCTTGTGATAGCAATGCTGAGTTTTCTGCAAGTTCCGAGGAACCATTTGCGAGTTGTGCTGATTTTTGTGCAAGATATGATGAGCCGTATGCTAGTTGGCTGCTGCCGTTTGCAAGTTGCGCGCTGCTTTGCGCATATTGTTTAACAGGTCCGTTTGGCATTAATGAGGAATCAACTGATGCTTGTAATTCGTCTGAGCCTTGTTGAACTTGTTGTGCGCCTTGTGATACATTTTTAGCTCCTGAGGATATTTGTGATGAAGCTTGTTGGACGGTATGTGACCCGTTTGTAATTTTCTGTGCACCTGAAGCTACTTGGCCTGCTCCTGAAGCTACTTGGCCTGCTCCTGACTGAAGCTGTGATCCTCCGCTGGCTAACTGACCTGCTCCTGAAGCAAGTCCCTGCTGCAGTTCTCCAAGTTTGCCGTATGCCGCAAGGTCAATAAATTGAACAATTTTTGCATTGAGTGCGGTATAAATCGCATTGGAACCTGCATCGGTTAATCTGCTGGCAACTGGATTCGCTTTAATGTTTACAACATATTCTAGTTCTGCAGGTTTAGGGTCGTCGGTTGTAATGGAGACAACGTTTTCACTCAGATTTTTCGGCAGTATGATTCCTGCATAATATTTTCCATTGTTGACGCCCTCTCGCAACTCCTCTTCAGTTACAAACGTCCAATTAAATTTTGTATTGTTTTTCAAGTCCATTACAAGTTCATTTCCAATATTTATCGGAACGCCATCAACTGATGTCCCATTATCCAAATTGGCTATTGCGAAAGCCACTTCATTGGTGTTGTCATACGGATTCCAACATGCCTGGATATTTATTAGGGCATAAAGTGAAGGCAGTATAATTATTGCTATTAATAATAATGTCACGATAGGATTTGCAAATGCACTTTTAAAATCATTTTTCGTTATTTCAACAATTTTGCCAACATCTTTCCTACTCATGTTAAACCTCTGTTTGTTGGGAAGATTTCATAGTCCCAATTTCTTGTTTATTAACAATGAAACTTCCAATATACTATAAGATATTATTTTTTAATTATATAAATCTATTTTGATATATCATTTTTCAAAATAGTTATATACATTTGGAGGATATAACTAATATTATAATCTTAATTAAGGAGTTTTCTTATGAATCTAAAAAAGAAAGTATTTATTTTTGCTATGGTTATTTGTATGTTTTTAACCATTTCCAGTGCAGTGGCTGGGGATGTTAACGATACTCAAATATCTGTTAGTGAAAATCCCTCAAATGATGGTATAATTAATTCCTGTGATGATAATTTAATTTCTGCAAGTAGCAGCGGGAATTTTACAGAATTACAAAATATAATTAATGCAGCCAAGACAGGAGACACAATTACTCTGGAACGTGATTATACTTATAATGGTGATTTCAACAGTCCAAGAGGAATCATTTTCATTGCAAATAATTTGACAATTGATGGAAATGGCCATACATTAAACGGTTTATCAAAATCCAGAATCTTATTTATATTGCCTGGATTAGCGGCAAATAAGATAACTTTAAAAAATATAACTTTTAAAAACGGTTATACTGATTCTTACGGCGGATCAATATTAAATATGGCAGATTTGACAATTACAAACTGCGTGTTTGAAAAAAGTTATGCCAATATTGCAGGCGGTGCAATTTGTTCTATAGGGTCTTTGAACTGCAAAAATAGCAATTTCAATAAAAATTCCGCCAACGGAAGTGCCGGAGCAATTTTTTCATTGAATTTTGAAGGTTCACTACAGTATTTTAACATAAACCTAAATGTTAGCAACATTAATGAAATTAAAATCATCAAAAATATTTTAGATAATTATGAAATTAAGCCGATGACAGATTACATAACCAAGTGCAAGTTCACAAACAATTTTGCAACCGCACACGGTGGGGCGGTTTACGCATATTCCCATATAAATATAGATTCATCAACATTCAGTTCAAATAAAGTTAATCAATGGGGCGGTGCAGTGTTTGCGGCTAAAAATCTAGTCATTAAAAATTCCAAATTCACCAAAAATTCAGCATCAATTTATGGAGGTGCGGTTTTCTTCAAATTCCATGAAATAACTGGTTATTATGATAATCAGGGCACATGGCAAAGCGATGTTAAATTTTACTCTAATTTGATAGAAAACTGTGTTTTCACTGAAAATGTTGCAAAAAGCCGTGGTGGTGCAATTTACGGATTAAAATCTTTACAAAAGCCTAATGTATCACCTAAATTAGCTGTTAAATGTACTTTCAGTGACAATAAGGCACCAGAGGGCAAGGATGTTTACGGCGGAACTGTGTCTAATTGTGTATACAAAAACACTAAACTGACTTTAAACACGGTCAAAGTCAAAAAATCCGCAAAAAAACTTACCTTAACCGCAACGCTCAAAAAAGGTTCCAGTCCTCTTGTAAACAAATATGTCACTTTCAAGTTCAAGGGCAAAGTTTACAAGGCAAAAACCAATTCAAAGGGTGTTGCAAAAGCGACTGTCAAATCAAATGTCTTGAAAAATCTGAAAATCGGCAGTAAAGTTACTTATCAGGCTAGTTACGCTAGTTTTTCAGTTAAAAAAACAGCAAAAGTTTATAGGTAGTGACAGTCTGCCTATTTTTCAATTTTATAAAAAAAATTTTAAATGGTGAAAATAGTATGTTAGAAGAGTATTTGCCTTTTATAGGGCTAATTATTTTTGGAAATATTGAAAACTTAATTTTGGCTTCCCAGGGGGTTGTCGAAGGAGTAAATCCTAGAATACTAGGGTTATTGAGTATAATTGCAGTTATCGTCTGGCTGTTTATAGGAACAGTTGCAACTGAAGTGGCGATACAGTACTCCAACTATATTACATTCATTGGAGGCCTTGCAATTGTTATTTTAGGTATTGTGGCTATTCGTGATGCTGTAAGAAATATCAAATCCAATAAAAGGGGTGAATAGAATGGTGGACTTGAAACCTTATGTTCCATTTACCGCTTTAATCATTTTTGGAAACATCGAAAACTTAATATTGGCTTCACAGGGTGCCGTTGCACACGTCAATCCATTCATTTTAGGTGGATTGAGTTTAATTGCGGTAATCATCTGGCTAATTATTGGAACCTATGGAACAAAAATCGCTATCAAATATGCTGATTACATCGAAATATTTGGTGGTGTGGCCATTATCCTATTGGGTTTCCAGTCAATGCTTGAAGCGATGGGACTTTAATGCCCATTTCTTTTTATTTTTTTAACTATAAACTAAAAAACTCATCACAGTATTCGCAATAATAATTGTATTCACTTTCACAGCAGTTTCCAAGTATTATCTCTCCGTTCATTGACTCAACAGCCAATTCATCTGTTGTATCATGAAATACTTTTTTTAATTCCCTCTTGCATTTTGGGCACGTTTTCATAAGACTTAATATATTAACAATGAACTTTAAATATTATTGTAGGTGTTGATATGCTCATTAATGTTGGAGGAGAATTCGGTACTCATTTGGAGTCAAATGAGATAGCAATAGAGTTGGTAGATATATTGAACAAAATCGATGGGGACAATTTTATTTTGGATTTCAAGGAAGTCATGTTTATAACCATGAACTTTGCCCAAGCTTATTATAACGCTAAAAATGAATCTCCAAAAAAGATATCCGAAATTAACATAGGAGATGAAATCAGCGTGGTTATGGGTGCTGCTGATGAGGCATGCAATCCCTAACTTTTTTTTTAAATCTTGTTTTTGAGGGTCATATCCTGGTTCATGCAGTGTTAAATATAATCTCCATGAATGGATTGATAGACATAATTGATTTGGTTATTTGTTGTTATAACCAACATTTTTAAGAATAATTTGATACTAATAATTCTATATAGACTGTTTAGTGGTAATAATATGGAAGTAAAGGTAAAACCTGTTGAGCTAATAGAGTTGTTTTATGATTTAATTTTTGTATATGCCATATCAAAGCTCACGGCATTAGTGTCAGAACCTATTGGGGGAATTATTCCACCATATGACTTCTTTGCATATCTAATTACTTCTTTTGTAATCCTGCAAGCCTGGCTGTACTTCACAAATTATGTAAACCGTTATGGGAAGTGGAGATGGTATGATTATGCATTGGCATGCATCAACATGATTGCAGTAATCTACATGGCCAATACGATTTCACATGATTGGCAGGCAATGGCATTTCCATTTGACCTTGCAATGTTGGTACTGCTTTTGACTGTTGTTGCATTGTATTCTATTCAAGCATTCAAGGAAAAATCAATTGTTGGGGCGGCAGGTAACTCCATTACAATTCTTATTGTTGTCTGTACGATTTATGTCATCGCAATCTTGTCAATATTATTCAATTTATCGGATTATGTGATTTGGATTAATGTGGTTGCGGTTTTAACAGGTGCGTTCTTGCCGTTTTTTATCAGAGGAAAATTTGACAAGAGCATCATCAGTTTTCCTCATTTGGTTGAGAGGTTTGAATTGTTGACAATTATTACTTTTGGAGAAGCAATTGTTGGCCTAACCCATTTTTTCGACACATCATATTTTAACTTTGTTCCGATTTTGGTTTTTTTAATTGTATTGACAATGTTTGGATCTTATGTAATTCAGATACATAACCTGATGCAGCATAATAGGGTGGAAAGGTCATTGCGATTGATGTTTAGCCATTACTTTATTGTAATAAGCATTAACCTGGTCACTGTTGCTTTGGAGTTAATCCACTCAGGGGAGGTAAACCATACATTTGCAAGCGGATTAATGATTGTGTCCTTGGTAATTTTTTACTTATCCATAATGGCAAATAAGGAGTATTATAGGCAAAATATTAAATTAAACAAAAAAGATATTATACAAATGATAGTGGCTACACTTGTTGGAATTGCTGTTATCGTGATATTTATTTCAAATTTATATGCTTTCCTAATGGGAAGTCTAATTATAACAGTCGGTAATTTTTATGTATTACTGATGAAACAGAAAGGGTGTTTAAGTGAGTGAACAAAAATTAGAAGTATTCAATGTTTTGAATTTTTTAAACAGTGGTTATGAATTGGAAGACATTTTAAATGAAGGTCAATTTGGAACTTTCCCGTCTGCTCAGGATTGTATCGATTATTTGGTTAAAGAAGGATATCTTGCAGGGGAAGGAGATTCAATCACTGCTGAAGAAATTTCTAAAAAGTATACTGTGGCTGATTTAAAAGGGCTGTTGAAAGAAAATGGACTTAAAGTCTCTGGAAAAAAACAGGAACTTGTGGAAAGAATCTTGCCGGTTTTAAATGATAATTCAAGCGCTGGAGATTATGAACTGACTGATAAGGCATTGGGATTCATAAAGGAAAATGAATGGATAGACCTGTACATGTTTGCACTGGTTGCATTCAGATTTGAGGATTATGAAACCTATGTTGCTGGATCAAGTGCCGGAAAAATAGAAACTGCACTGAATTTCTGTGATGAAATCCTTTCAAGGGCATTGGTTGCCAATCAGTTTTTAGTGTTTATCGACGCATTATCTGCAAAAGCACATGTTTATGCTTATGATGGTGATTATGAGTCATTCCTGGATTATGATTTGCAAAGATACATTTTGGGATTGAATCCTATTTCATTGGATGCTCAAAGCTATGCTACTTATGATGTAATCAACGAGGCAAACATCATCAATTTAAGAAATGTCCTGGAAAAATTGGAGATGGGTAGCTTAAAGAAAAGATTTGACAGAATCTGGAACATATGCAATATCAGAAGCACCACAGTGCCTAAAAAGACTTGTTATAAGCTGTTAAAAAGAGCTATTGCAGGTGCAGATATTGAAGAGCTTAACTTTGATTTGAAAGAAAAATACTTTAACAAAAAGTTTGGAATCTAAAAAATGAAATCTAAGGTTGCGGGATATGTATTCATAATATGCAGTCTGTATTACATTGTAGCTGAAGCAATCTCTGCAACTTTTTTCAATGATTCCATTATTAATACTTACATTTTTCACACGATTTCGGAACTTGGAATTCCAAATGTAAATTCTCCATTGTTCTGGCTTATGAACTCCGCCTTTATTTTAATAGGATTGGCGCTGATATTTGGAGATTTTTACAGGTTTAAGGATTATATCGTAAGCAATAAATCTATTTTTTACATATTGACGTTAATAACAGGATTGGGTGTAATTATCGTCGGTTTGATTCATGGGGGAAATCCGTTAACTTCAGGTTATCACACATTAGGTGCAGTGATGGCAATTTTAGGCGGAAATATACTTTTGGTCATTATTTCAAAATCTATGGCTGAATTTAAAATTTTTCAAAAAATCACACTGGTTTTGGGAGTATTTGGCATAATTGTATTTTGGATAATGTTTTTCAACATGCAAAGCATTTACATGCCAGTTTTTGAGCGATTGTCTGTATATACGCTTATTGTCTGGAGTTTCATGACTGGAATCTACTTGATTATTGACCATAATTGAAAATAATTTGTTAAAGTTACCTTTTTCTCACCAATATCTATAAATACTAAATGATTTAATTATCTTTAAAGGTGATAAAAATGACAAACCTTGACAAATCTATTGAAGAAGAAATTTTGGCAATTGTTGAAAAATACCAGAAAGAAAACACAAAACTTCTAAACTACCTCATAACCGATGATGAGATTACATTTTTCTCCCCTATCGGAAACGGTAGTGAAATAACTGCTAGTGACTTGCAGAATGTTGCAGATATCTTAAAAGGTTCCTTTATTGGAATGGAAATTGTAAACCAGGAATACAGGTTTAAATTCAAAATGGGCATTTAGATGCTCATTTTACTCTTTTTTTGATGATTTTTGATTTTCAAATGATAAGTATCAACTTGGAAATTGAGGTTTGAAAAGCTCTTTTGAATAGCTATTATTATGATCTGTTTTTGTATTTCACCGTAAACTATATATGGGATGTTTTTCTCACTGCAATTTTACATACTGACTTCAACAACCTTTAAATTCTATATTTAACAAGATATATTTAGTTAAAAGGTCTTCAATAATGGGGGTGAATATGTATGGTGTTAATTATTTTTAACGAATATCTATTTGCTAATCGTAACGGTTCTTCTCACGTCTGTTATGGTGTTCCCTTATTTCATCTCATGGAGGTGAGAACACGGAGTTAATTATCTTCGTAATTGGAACATATGGTTTTAATATTATTTCAATAATTAAAGCTATTTGTGTTTTCAATGATGATTGAAGATAATAATCTCAGTTTTCACCTCCAATTCTAAGGCAATTAAATATTAATCAAAATTATCAATGACAGTCATTTGAAAACAGGTTACATTTTCACGAAGGCTTTTTCCCTGGAGATGCCCACTATTTAATTGCTTATTTAAAAATAATTAAGTTTATATATGACGTTCCATAAAATTATTACCAGAGAGTTACTTTTAGTAAATCTCCATGAGATGAAATGGATTTAATGTCTGTGGGAATATTGTGAAGGTTTTCTTCACAATAAGACATTAAATTGAACTTTTTTTTTTGAAATAATCATATTTAAATATTGTTATGTAAGATAACCTTTTATGTTACTTATTTTTTAAATATTCCTGGGTGAGTTTACACTCACTCATACATTTTGTACAGCCCAAACCGCTTTTGTATTGGTCTATTATATACTTGCCACAGACTTCGATGTCAATGATGTCTTCCCTATTCAATCTGTCGTTCCATTTTTGCGGATTGATTGCACCGACAGGGCATGCATCCTGACAGTTTGTACACTCATCACATTCGGAATCTGTTATAGGTTCTCCAAATTCCAGAGGCATATCTGTCAAGATTCCTCCAAGAGCTACTGCTGAGCCGTATTCTGGTGTAACGAATAATGCGGAACGCCCAATCCATCCAAGGCCTGCTTTTGTAGCAATTGTTTTATAGGGAAGAATGCTTAACAATTTTTCCATATCACATTCGTTTCGCTTCATTGTCAAAGCAAAGGCGTCATATCCTAGTTTTTTAATATATCGCTCACCTTTGTGGGATATTTTAGTCAGTTTTCCGATTTGTCTGTGAAATGACTTCCAATACTCCTCATATTCCTCATCTTTAACTAATTGTATTGTCTCTTTTGGAATTTTTAAAACAAGACTTATTCCATTTGGAAAATCAACAAATTCACTTGCCAAACCTTCAACATTTGCATAACCGACCTTGCTTGCGCCGCATTCGAGAAGATATTTTTCAAGTCCATCCATATGCTTAATTTTATAAATGATTAAATAAAATATTATTGTTAGTGATTAGATGAAAGATATAGATGTTTTAATTGAAGCTTTACCTTATATCAAAAAGTTTCATGGCAAGAAAATTTTAATTAAGTATGGCGGACATGCAATGGTGGATGATGAAGCAAAATCCTCTACAGCCCGCGATACTGTTTTACTCAAATATGTGGGAATGAAACCTCTCATCGTTCATGGTGGAGGTCCTGAAATTTCAAGATCAATGGATAAACTTGGTAAGGAGCCAAAATTCATCAAAGGTTTAAGAGTAACCGATGAAGAGACTATGGAAATCATTGAAATGGTATTGGTCGGTAAAATTTCAACAGAAATCGTTTCAGAACTCATTAAACATGATGGTGATGCAATAAGTTTGTCCGGAAAAGATTCCAGCTTAATATTTGCACATAAAAAAGCCGCAAGTAAAATTGATGAAGAACTCGTTGATTTAGGACTTGTCGGTGAAGTGGATTGTATAAATACTGATTTGCTTGACATGTTTTTAGATAATAATTATATTCCGGTAATATCTCCGGTGGGTATTGCAAAAGATGGAACAAGCCTGAATTTAAATGCAGATACTGCAGCAGGTGAAGTTGCAAGTGCAGTCGGTGCTGAAAAATTGATAATCTTAACTGATGTTCCGGGTGTTTTAAGAGATCCTTCCGATCCAAGTTCTTTAATCCAGAAAATAAGAATTGATGAAGTTCCTGGTCTGATTGAAGAGGGCATTATTTCAGGCGGAATGATTCCAAAAATAGAAACCTGCGTTCAGGCTATTGAAAACGGCGTAGGGTCCTGTCACATTATTGACGGGCGTAAAAAACATTCTTTACTTTTAGAGGTCTTCACCACTGAAGGCATTGGAACTATGATTTTTAAATAATCATAGTTTATTTTTTTTCAATTTTTTATTTTTAGAGCTATTTTTCATTTTTACTTTAATTTAATAAGTAAAATCAATATTCTAAATTGAATTTCTATTTATCTTATTTATTAATTTGTTTAATATATTCTTTGTAGGTTTTGACCACTTGAATAAGAATATCTCTACAAAATTCAGAGGAATAAACTTGAAAGATAAGTGGAAATTTGTAATTAGTGTAGCTCTAGAGATAATTAGGATAATTATCATGCTATTAAAATAAGTAACTAGGGTTGTTGTAGGTTGTTGAATATAAAGAAATGAGTTTTTTGTATTTTTTCTCTAGTGGGGTTCTTCCTACATTCATATTCTGAAAGTATAGAAAAAATTTATATGTGCTTTTGATAAATATTAATTTGAGGTTATTCCTCAGAAAATTTTGTAGAATTAATAGGGTTAGAATCTTTCGATTCTAGCTTTATTCTTTAAAAATCTTTTTTTATTCTTTAAACATTTTCCTGAGTTCTCTTCTAAGTAATTTCCAACCGTTCACTCTTGGAAGTTCATCAAGTGCAAATATTTTTCTTGGAACTTTATATCTTGATAGGTTCTCACGGGCATAGTTGATTAGCCCTTCATCGTCGGGTTCACTTTCCCAAACAACCGCCGCAACAGGAATTTCACCTCTGTGGCAATCATTTACACTGAATATGGCTATTTCTTTAACTGCAGGGTATTTTATTAGAACTTCTTCCACTTCTGTTGGATAGATTTTCCATCCGCTCATTACAATCATGTCTTTTTTCCTGTCTGTAATGAACAATCTGTTGTCCTCATCAAGATAGCCAACGTCTCCTGTTAAGAACCACCCGTCCTCTAAAAATGATGCTTTGGTTTTTTCCTCATTTCCCCAATATCCTTTAGCGACTGCCGGTCCTCTAAGTGCAATCTCTCCTTGTTTGTATTTTTCCAAAACTATTGATGAATCGGCTTCATCAACGATTTTTACTTCTGAAAAACAAACTGGATGACCTACACTTTCAAATCTGTCTGCTTCACGGTAATCTTCTGGTCTGATAACGGTTCCTGTTCCAATTACAATTGTTTCGGACAATCCGTAAGCGTTTATGATTGGTATTCCGTATGTTTCGTGGAAATCTTTCCATATCTTTTTGTGCAGTGGTCCTCCGCCGGATATGATTTCCCTGACGGTTTTAAGCTGGCTGGTTTTATCCATTGTAGTTAGTGAGTGTATTACCGGTGGCATTCCGGTCAACACAGTAACCTTTTCACTTTCACACAACTTTAAATATTCTTCAAGATTGAATTGTTCGATTAAAATATAGTATGCGGCAGCTCTTAGGGCTGCAATAGACCATGAAAGACCAACATGAGCCATTGGATAAATGCCTAAATAAACGTCATCCTGTTTGAGAGTTAAAACATCACATTCGTTGTGAATTGCTGTAAAGTAATTTCCATGGGTCAGCATTGCTCCTTTAGGTTTTCCTGTTGTTCCTGAGGTATATTGGAGTTGGCATAAATCGTCCCAATCTGTATTTTCAGCAGGCAAAATCTCTTTTGATTTATAGCTGGAAATGTCTGTAGGGATATAAGTTTCAATATCAATAATGTTTTCAGCTTCAGCATCTGTAATCATAAGTTCTGCTTTTGAATCGCTGACGATGTATTCAAGTTCTGCAGCGGTAAATATTCTGTTTGCAGGAATAGCTATTGCTCCGATTCTCCATATTGCAAAGAGTGAAAATAAGTATTCTTCGGAATTGTTTAAATAGATTAAAACTCTGTCTCCTTTGTTTATCCCCAAATCTTTAATTTGACGGCCAATTTCAGAAACAATTGATAATATTTCTCCTGAGTTGTATTTGTTTCCTGTTGTCGGATTGTATAATACATTTTTGTCCAGGCGTTTTGAATTCGCATCTAAAAAAGTAGTGATATTCAACATTTAAATTAACTCCTTAACAATAGCTTTTGTAATATCTATGGTGCTTGCATTTCCTCCCAAATCAGGAGTTCTTATTTTACATTCTGCAATTACCTTTTCCACTGCATTCTTAATGTCGTTTGCGGTTTCCCATTCTCCCAAATAGTCAAGCATCATTGATGCGGAAAGTATCATTGAACATGGATTTGCAATGTGTTTTCCTGCAATGTCGGGTGCGGATCCATGAACAGGTTCGAATAGTCCGTTGTGGTCTCCAATATTTCCTGATGGTGCAAGTCCGAGTCCTCCTACAAGACCGGCGCTTTCATCGGAAAGTATGTCTCCGAATAAGTTGCTTGATACTATGACATCGAAGTTTTGTGGTTGTGTGACAAGATACATTGCCATTGCATCCACATAATAGTCTTCAGTTTTAATCTGCGGATATTGTTTGGCTACATTGTAAAAGCTTTCTTTGAAAACACCGTCTGTCTTTTTCAAGACGTTGCTTTTGTGAACGCAGGTTACTTTTGACTCTCCTCTTTTTATACATAAGTTAAATGCGGCTTTTGAGATTCTCTCAGATGCTTTTTTTGTGATTATTCTCTCGGCAATCATTTTATTTTCATCGCCATATTCAACCTGTGAGTATAATCCTTCGGTGTTTTCCCTCACTATTACAAAATCAATGTCGTCTCGAAGACAATTCACGCCCTTATAAGATTTTATTGGTCTGATATTTGCATATACATTCAATGCTTTTCTTAAATTGATGATGGGACTTGGTTGGCCAGGAGTGGATGTAGATGCTCCAAATAGTACTGCATCACTTTTTTCAGCTATTTTAATGGTTTCTTCAGGCAGTGTGACTCCATTTTTTCCAAAACAGTCAAAACCTGCTTCACCATATTCAAAACTAAATTCCAAATCTATTTTGTCAAGCAAATATTCGCAAGCATTCATTACTTCTTGACCTATTCCATCTCCGGCTATTATTGCAATATCATACATTATTTCACTTAAAACAATTTTGTTGTATGCTTATAATATTTCGTTGTTATTGTATTTAATCATTTAAAAAATTTTGTTCGTATGTTATCGAAATATTTTTATATACCAAAGTTATAATTATATAATAATTACATAATCTAAACTAGGTTTTTCCTTGTTGAATTTTGAGAGGGATTAAAATGGAAAGAAGTATTGATGAGTTAATTGAGTTATTAAATGACAAAGATGATTTTGTTGTTGAAGATGTTGTTGGAGAATTGGAATTAAGAAAAGATGAAGCTTTAGATCCATTGATTGATGCACTATCCAGTAGAAAGAAAAATATCAGATTGCATGCTGCAACATTGCTTGGTGCATTCAATGACCCAAAAGCAATTCCTGCATTAATTGAAACTTTAAAAGATAACAACAAACTGGTTAGAAGAGAAGCATCCACTGCTTTAAGCCGTATGGGCGAACCTGCTGTAGATCCATTAATTGAAATCTTAGATGATGAAGATTGGAAAGTAAGGGGAGCAGCCGCTTGGGCTCTTGGAAACCTTGGTGATGAAAAAGCTATTCCTGCACTTGAAAAATTGCTTGACGATGAAAGCGGTTTTGTAAAACAGGGTGCACAAAGCGCAATAGCATCAATTAAGAAATAATTTTTGTTTATTATTTTTTTCTTTTTTTATTTACTACTTTTTTTGCATATTTTCTGGTTGCATAGTTATCGGTCTGTCTTAGTTTTGAAAGAGTTTAATGTAAAAGATTTTGGATAAATACATATATCATTAAATTCATATTATAAATTAATAAATTACATAATCGTTTAGTATCGTGTTAAAATTGTTTTGATGAGTAACTCGAAAAACTTTCTAAAAGGAATTAAGCTAATCGGATTATAAGAATTTATATAATTGGAGGTATTAATATTTTAAAAATTAATAAGTCTTTGCTATTAATTTCAATAATATTCCTTTCATTGATTGCTGTAAGTGCAGTAAGTGCTGCAGACAATGTCAGTGATGTTATTGCAAGTTCTGATGTTAATGATTCAGTTGTTATATCAGTAGATAGTGATGACGGACCAGTTGTTGATGATTCAGTAGGTGTTCCTGTAGATAATGAGGACGAATCTGCAATTGTTGATGATTCAGTGGGTCTGTCTGCGGGTAATGAAGACCAACCAATAAGTGTTGTTAGTGTTGGTGAAGAAAATATTATTAAAGAAGGCTCAGGTTTAGGTAGTCTCTTTAATTTTAATATTTCTGAATTATTGAATGGTACTGGAATCAGTTTTGGTAATGGAAGTTCTATTGATTTGTCTGGTTTGTTGAATGGTACTGGAATCAGTTTTATTAATGGTACTAATATTGATTTGTCTGGTTTGTTGAATGGTACTGGAATCAGTTTTATTAATGGTACTGGTATTAGTTTTGGTAATAGTACTATTGATTTATCTGGTTTGTTAAACGGCACAGGTATCAGTTTTGGTAATGGCACTATTGATTTGTCTAGTTTGTTGAATGGTACTGGTATTAGTTTTGGTAATGGAAGTTCTATTGATTTGTCTGGTTTGTTAAACGGTACTGGTATTAGTTTTGGTAATGGCACTATTGATTTGTCTGGCTTGATGGATAATTTAAATATTTCTAGTTTGTTTAATACTACTGGTTTAAATCTTTCTGGTTTGTTGGATAATTTAAATATTTCTAGTTTGTTTAATACTACTGGTTTGAACCTTTCTGGTTTGTTGGATAATTTGAATATTTCTAGTTTGTTTAATACTACTGGTTTAAATCTTTCTGGTTTGTTGGATAATTTGAATATTTCTAGTTTGTTTAATACTACTGGTTTAAATCTTTCTAGTTTGTTAGATAATTTGAACATTTCCAGCTTATTGGATAATTTGAATATTTCTAGTTTGTTTAATACTACTGGTTTAAATCTTTCTAGTTTGTTAGATAATTTGAACATTTCCAGCTTATTGGATAATTTGAATATTTCTAGTTTGTTAGATAATTTGAATGTTTCCAGCTTATTGGATAATTTGAATATTTCTGGTTTATTGGATAATTTGAATGTTTCCAGCTTATTGGATAATTTGAATATTTCTGGTTTATTGGATAATTTGAATGTTTCCAGTTTATTGGATAATTTGAATATTTCTGGTTTATTGAATAATTTGAATATTTCTAGTTTGTTAGATAATTTGAATGTTTCCAGTTTATTGGATAATTTGAATATTTCTGGTTTATTGGATAATTTGAATGTTTCCAGCTTGTTAGATGGTTTTAATATGTCTAACTTGTTTAACATTTCCAGCATGGATATAACTAAAATATTAGATAAAATAGGCATTGGTGCTAAAGACTCCATTAATAGTACTGATATGACAAAATATTACACTCAAAATACTTACTTTAAAGTAACTGTTAAAAATGGGGATAAACCTGTAACCAGTGGAAAGGTTGTATTCACCATTAATAACAAAGAGTATGTCGGTAATATCGGCAGCAATGGTGTTGCATCAGTTAATCTTAAAACTTTAAAACCTGGTACATATTACATTTTTTCAGAATATGGCCAAACTACAGTGAAAAATAAGATTGTTGTTAAAAAATCAATCATAACAAAAGATGTATCTAAAAAATACAAAAAATCTGGCAAATTCACTGTTAAAATATTAAACTCTAAAGGAAAAGTTTATGCAAAACAAACTGTAAAAATCATATTCAAAGGTAAAACTTACAAAATTAAAACCAATAGTAAAGGAATTGCCAACTTCAACATACCTAAAAACTTAAAAGTAGGCAAACACACTATTAAGGTTACTTACGCAGGTTTAACCTTATCAAATAAGATTACAGTTAAAAAATAAATTTTGCATTGATTAAATGTCTATTACGTTTTGGGTTTTTAACTCAAAACCTTTTTTTTAATTTTTAAATTTAATGAAGTATCCAAAAAGGTCGTTGATTTAGAATGGTGATGATGTGCTAATTAGAAAGATGATAAGAGACATCAAAAAGCATAAAACACAATTCATATCTATTTTTTTAATGGCGTTTTTGGGAGTTTTTGTTTTTGCGGGTGTCGGCAGTGAATCGATGGGCCTTGATGAAAATGTCAATCAGTTTTATGAAGATACAAATATGGCTGATGGTTGGATTTATTCGTTTTACTTAAATGATTTGTTTTTAGAGCAAGTCGATCTGTTAGGTGCTACCACACAAATGGAGAGGCAGGTTGTAATAAACTCGGTTGCAGACTTTGGAAACCACCCCGATATCACGCTTCACTTCGTCGAAAATAACACGGTTTCAAAATTTTATCTGATTGAAGGAGAACCCTTGGATATTAATGATTCTGAGGGAGTATGGTTGGATAAAAATTTTGCTGATGCAAAAGGATTGAATGTTGGAGACAATATCACCTTTGAGTTTGAAGGTTTTGTAATCCAAAAAGTGATTAAAGGTATTGGTTACTCTCCGGAATATGTTTATCACACATCAATATATTCAGTTCTTCCAGATTTTAATAAGATTGGTTTTGCATATTTATCTTACAAGGCGTTTCCAAGTGATACTGTTCCATACAATGTTTTAAACATAAAGTTTGAGGGAACAGCTGAAATGTATAGTGAGTTATTGGCTTACCGTTTGGATGGATATTATACTACATTTATTGAAAATTCTCAACATTCAAGTGTAAGTCTGTTTTCAGACCAAATCAGTCTGCATAAAATGATGGCGGATGTTTTCCCGGTTGTATTTATCCTAGTTTCAATGTTGATTCTTTTAACGACAATGGCTAGAATCATTACTCACCAAAGAACTCAAATTGGTGTTTTAAAAGCTAATGGATTTAAAAATCGTTCCATAATCTTGCATTATTTGTCGTATGGTTTTTTGTTAGTTTTAATTGGATCAGTCTTAGGTTTAATTTTAGGGCCGATGATTCTGCCTAGTTTACTTTATTCGGCTATGAATTTCCTATTCACATTGCCTTCATGGAAACCTGCCTGGAATATGAATTTTGTTTATGTGGCAGGGGCAATGATTTTAATGTCTTTAGTTGTTTCATATTATTCGGCTAAAAGCATTTTTGATGAAAGTCCATCTGAGGCAATTAAACCGAAAAAACCTAAAGTCTCATCATCAGGTTTCATTGAACGGTTAGGAGTTTGGAATAAACTTTCATTTAATTTCCGTTGGAATTATCGTGATGCCAAAAGGAATAAATTCAGAGCATTAATGACAATTGTTGGAGTAATGGGTTGTACTACACTTTTAGTATGTGCATTTGGTTTGAATGATACGATGAATGATTTGATTGAATGGGATTTTAATATAATTGACAATTATGATTCTGAACTGACTGTGGACAGTCAAGCCAGTCAGTCTGAAATTGATGAAGTCGCTGATGAGGTTAATGGCGATCAGATTATGAAATGCCTTATCGAGATAGAATCGTCGTCCGCTAAAAAGACGGGAATGATTTTATCTTCAAATGGGACTGATTTAATAACTCCAACTGACTCTAATATGAATAAGATTGAGATTGGTGTCGATGAAGTTTCGATATCACAAAAAATAGCGGATATATTGGGAGTAACTGTCGGTGACACCATTGAATGGAACATTAAGGGTTCGGATAAAAAGGTTGTAACTAAAATTGATAAAATTCACGCTGATCCGAATTCTCAAGGGATTATAATTTCAAAGCAAAAACTGGAAGAGTTGGGCTTAAATTTTACAACAACAAGTATTGTGACAGCAGACCATGTTGATAAAAATTACTCTATTATTAAGTCAGTCACTACTAGGGAATCCAGGACTTCTGATTGGCATGATTTAATGCTGGCTGCATGGATATTGATATATATTTTAATCATATTTGCATCTATTTTAGCGGTTATTGTACTTTATAATTTGGGATTATTGTCATTTATTGAAATTGAAAGGGAAATGGCAACATTAAAGGTTTTAGGATTTAAAACGAGTGCTTTGCGAAGGTTGCTTTTGACGCAGAACTTATGGTTTACAAGTATTGGATTTATTTTAGGTCTTCCTTTAGGTTTTTATATCTTAAAAATGATGTGGAATGCAGCAGGGGATTCATATTATGTGTTGCCTCGCTTATCTCTCACGACAGTCATACTGAGTGGGGTTATAACATTTTCATTGTCAATACTGGTAAACTGGATGTTTTCAAGAAAAATTAAAAATTTGGATATGGTAGAATCACTTAAAGGAGGGGAGTAGTTTTCCAACTCCCTTAATTATTTTTAAGAATTTCTTTTTTTTGTAATTTTGATGTGCATATATGTGATCATGTAAATGAAGATATCACGCATCTACTTTTATTTTCAATATCTATGTAATTTAATTGACAGTAAGTAATTTCTATTTATTTTATTTGCACCTGTGTTCAATTTAATTGCAGCTTTGCACCTTTGAATTTTCAGTATGTTGTATCTGAGAAAGTCAATTGTTTTTTCATAAAAAATATTAACATTACAAAAATGTATATCTGCAGAAAAGTTAAAGATTAATCATCGATGTGGTTTTGATGGTTCACTTGGTTGAATTTTTTAAAAAGAAATTTTCTCATGAAATGTATCAAAAAGATATTGAAGCGGTGAAAATGGAACAAAATCCTAAAAAATTAGCGGATTTCGCTTGCAATAATGTCTTTTCAAATGTTCGTCTCGAAGCGATTAATCGTATTGATGATGAGTATGTTTTAAGGGATGTTGCACGCAGTGATTCAAATAGGAAAGTTCGTATGGCAGCTATTGGAAAAATTAGTGACAAATCTGTTTTGGAGGATATCTCCAAAAACGACCCTAACAGGCTTGTTCGTAGCTTCGCCGAAAATAGGTTAATTGAATTTGGATGGAAGTAGAATTTCGATTATTTTTCAGATGTAGTTTGAATCAAATCTTGTTAATTTATATAATAGTTTTTTGTTATATTAAATTAGGAAGTAATATCATGTTTAAAAAAGTTGGTTTAATTTTAATTTTAGGTTTAATCACTGTCGGTGTGGTAATTGCTGCGGATAATACGACATTCAGTTTTGATGTTCCAAGCGGTTTTGAAGATTTGGGTGATGGAGTATATGTTTTATATGATTCAGTTAAAAGGCCAAATCAAGTTTTATCAATAGTCGCATATAGTGAACATGATGAAGACGATTATCTGACAAATGATAGTGAAAATAATTATACTGTCTATCCGTCCGGCAACAATACATTTAACTTTGTGGATGGAAGCATGGATGAAAAGGGCACTTTTGAAATCATTGAAATTAATGGAACAAAATTCATCATAGATTTCGTTAAAGAGGGCATTGGTGATGAAACGGATTTCAGTGAAACTTTCAAGAGCTTAATGGAATTCAATAAACTGAATAATGTAACTGGAATTGAGGTTGAAGTTAATAATTCAACCGCAAAATAGATTTCATAATCTATTTTTCTTTTTTTTCATTTAAAAACGATTGTATCATTAATCATTTCAACTAATAGTTTATTTATAGGATTTTTAAAGGATAACGGATGTTCTTTAGGATATTCAGCGCTAAATGGCAGTATCATAAAGCTGGACATGCATCTGTCAGTTGACCTTAATGCAAAATAAGCCTTATATTCTCCGTCAATGATATTTGTTATAATCCCAACATCTTCGGTTGGCTGATGGCCGGATATTCCTTCCTCAGCA
Organism: Methanobrevibacter sp.; assembly: GCA_017407115.1. GTDB lineage: Archaea > Methanobacteriota > Methanobacteria > Methanobacteriales > Methanobacteriaceae > Methanocatella. The sequence goes on from JAFQXD010000046.1 coordinate 72,794, forward strand.
TAAATTTTAAATTTTTTAAGGCTGTCTGATGTGATTAATCCGTATTCCATTAAATATTCATATTCGTCTTCCTCTAAATCATAGTCATCATATTCAACTATTTCATCACAGTTTTCATCTGGAATAATTATATTTGAGCTGCAATAGGCTAGGGAAATGTAGATTCCATCATGGTCAAGAGCTTTTGAAATAATGTCAAAATAGAGGTTGTCCAGTGGTTGGGTTTTGTATCGGTCACCCAAAATTTCAGGAACGGTGTGTGTAAGGCCGCCTTCTTCAATAACAGTACAGTAAAAGTGCTTTTCTCCAAGATATCCTGCAGTCGATGCCTTTTCGATTGTTTTTTTAATGTCAATATCTGAATTTTCTAATTTTTTAGCTATCCTGCAAACATCATTGTCGCTAATCATTGTATCACATTTCTTTTAAACTTGTTTTAAGAGTTGGCATATGTTCTTTCAATATTGGTCTCTATTTCAAATATTCAAATATTTCATCGATGTTGTTGGCTATTTTATAAAGATTCATCTGTTTGTATAAGAAACCTTTTTGGGCCATTTCATCAATCATTTCAAACATTTTATTGAAAAATCCATCAATATTGAAGACTATAATTTCCTTGTCGTGTTGTTTTAGCTTTTTTAGAGTTATTATTTCGAAAAATTCATCAAGGGTTCCTATTCCTCCGGGAGTTATGATGAATACGTCTGAGTTTTCTACAAATTTGTTTTTTCTCTCATCCATGGAATCGACATAGATGAATTCGTCGCAGCCTTTGCAAAGTGGTTCAAACTCTCCAATCCATTCTGGAGCTATTCCAATTGATTTTCCGCCCGCATCATGAATGCCTTTGGCACATGCACCCATCATTCCAGTATCTCCTCCGCCAAAAACAAGAGTGTGTCCATTCAAAGCCATCTGATGACCTAATCTGTAAGCCTCTTCAGTGTATTTTTCATCAATTTTTCGGCTTCCTGAGCCGTAAAGACAAATATTCATTTCATTCACCTAAATATCAGGTGTTTGCTCAGCAAGACATAAATGGCAAATTGCCTCATCATTATCTTTTTGATTATCTTTGACTGGGCATAAAAATTTTCCATTTCTTTCTTCTACTTTCAAGCTTCCAGGAAATTCACTTCCAACAGGATGGATTGGTTCTTCTAGGATAAATGTGGTGTATAATGCAGTAATTACATAAATCAACGGGAATTTATCATCCGACGAAGCATTTATTCTTTCCTTTTCAAAAGTCCGCTCAAGCATTGGAAATGACTCGTCAAAGGCCTGTTTGTCAATAACTGCCAGATTGTCATAATCATCATTTCCCAGAACTTCCTTCATGCGCATGATAAAATATTTTATGTAGATTTCCAGGTATTTTTCACGATAGTTGGCATGAACATACTCTCCATCCTTTCTCATATATGCTGTAGCCATCATTAAATCGTAAACTGAAATGATACTAGCGTATTTTTTAAGAATAGTCATTATTTCGTCTTTTGTAATTTTTTCCTGCGGAGACAATTTTCTAAGTTCCACTAGTATATCTTCAGGATTCATAATCTTATTTTTAAATTTGATTAATAAATACTTTTAATATCAATGACAATCTAAAAAGTTAATGGGGAGAAAATATGTCAGAAGAATATATGGAGATTTCAAAAGAAGATATTGAAAATGTGGAAAAAGCTCTAAAAGTCAATGCTGATTATAAATTAAATAATACTAAATTCAATACTCACACATTCGAAAAAGGCCAAGACATTGTCCTGACACAATATGTCGCCAACGTTGAAAATGAATTGGTGTTTAAAACCAAAGAGGAGAACGGAAAGTATTATATCTCAAAAACTTTTGATCTGTTCATAGAAAATATTTTGGGAGGCAATGTTTCTAGAGATGTTTTCCAATCAGTTTATCAGTACTTCCATGAAGTAATCTCTGATGATGAAAATGATTTTGCCGATGAAAAAGAGGAATTGGTTAACTTTTTGGTATTGACTGAAGAATATGATGAAGAGCAAATCCAAAAAGATTTGGATCCTTCAAAAATACGTCAGGATTATAAACAGGATTATGACAGAATTTACTCAGATGAATCATTGAATAGGGTTCAAAAAAGTCTGGCTCTAAAAGAGCTATTGCATATGTCAATCTGTCAGGTGGTAAATGACATTGACCTGTTCTTCACAAGGCCGTATGATTTGACTCCTGAAGAAAATGCGGAGAAAAACAGGCAAGAAGCAAAAGCATTAGAAAATGAAATGCAACTTACATAATATTTAAGTAATATCAGGATTATAAGATATTATTAACTAACTGATTAAATGATTATATGATTACCATTACTAAGAATGAAGAAGTTGTTTTGGACCAAATTAAAATATTCAGTATTGAATACCCAGATGGGGTTCCTGTTGGTGTTTTAAGAAAGGATTTGGGTTTTCATGAGTACGATTTAGTTGAGATTTTGGAAGAATTGTCAGCTAAGGATTTGGTCATTTTTAAAGATAATAAGGCCCGTCTCTCTGAACATGAAAAGGAAATAAATACCGTCAATTCCAAAAAGGATTTGGAAGAATTGGAATTGAACATGAAGGAGAAGGAATCATATAAACTTATTCAGCAATTGGTTGATGAGAAAAATCTTATTTCCAAATACACATTGGAAGGTCATTTATTGTATGGGGACTTAAAACTCACTAATTTTAGAATGTACCATATCATATTGTCTCTTCAAAATAAAGGACTTCTCAAATCCATCACTAAAGACGATGGAGAATATTATCTTCTCGTTGAATAATATTTTCATATATTTTCTTATTATAATTAGTAATATTTTTTTTCAATTTAATCATAATCTTTATATACATTTAAAAATATAATATCATTTAGGAAATTAATATTATTGATGTGTTTGTTTATGATGAGAATAAGTATGTCTTTACCTAAAAAATTATTATCAGATTTTGATGAAGTATTGAAAGAAAGAGGATATCAGTCACGTTCAAAAGGAATACGTGATGCTCTTCAGGATTATATTGTAAGATACCAATGGATGAATTCCATGGAAGGCCAAAGAATTGGTATCATAACAATTATCTATGACCATCATTATACTGGTGTAATGGAAAACCTAGCAGAAATTCAACACAGTTTCAGAAACGAAATAAACACAAGCATGCATATCCACATGACAGATAAATATTGTATGGAAATAGTAGTTGTTAATGGGGATATTGCAGAAATTCGTGATTTGACCGAAAGAATAATGAGACTTAAAGGCGTTGAACATGTAAAACTTACAAGTACTGCAAACGGGGAAGAATTTAATGAACCTGGTCACTCACATGACCACGGACACCACCATCATTAATTCTTTTTTATATTTTTTTTATCATGAAATTTAAAACCACTCCATATCATTTCGATTTAATAAAAGATTATGAAAGATTATCTGTATTCTGGCAAGCCATTAAAGAATATGAAGGCGATAATGAACTTGCCTATGATTTAGGATGCGGTAGCGGAGTTTTATCTTATTTTTTGACTTCTTATTTTAAAGAAATCGTATCTGTTGAAATTGACCCTAGTGCATTTGCATGCGCACGGGAAAATCTGGCTGAATTTGATAACGTTAAAGTTTTGGTAGGTGACGTATTGGAATTCCATTTTGATAAAAAGGCCGATTTGATTGTTTGTGAAATGATGGACACGGCTTTAATTGATGAAGAGGAAGTTCCAGTTTTAAATCAGGCTAAAAACTTCTTAAAACCTACAGGCAAAATAATCCCTCAAGGCGTTATAAATTCCGCAGAACTGGTAAATATGCAAAGGGAATATGTTCATTGGGATGAAAATGCCAAATATGAAGTTTTTTCCGATGCACTGATCTATTCGGAATTTAATTTTTTGGATGGAATTGATCCTAATTTTGAAGCGGACCTTTCATTTAAAGTAAAAAAAGACGGTGAGGTCAACGGTTTAAAAATTACAACCTTTACTAAACTTACTGATGATATTATTTGTGGTCCAACACCAATGCTTAATCCTCCTTTATTAATTCCGTTCGATTCAAAATCAGTAAAAAGCAATGATTTTATAACTGTAAAACTAAAATATATTATGGGAAAAGGGATTGAAAGTATTGAAACGGTTATAATTTAAAGGTGAATAAGGTGTCTTTTGAATCTCAATTGAATAGCTTTTTGGAAGGTTTTGAAAAATTAATCGTATTGGGTGTGGGCAATGAACTTAAATGCGATGATGGTGTAGGGCCTTACATAATAAAAAAGCTAAAAGAAGAAAATATCGAGGATGCAAAAAGATTATTGTTCATCAATGCTGAAACAGTCCCCGAGAACTTTACAGGCAAAATCAGAAAAGAAAAACCGACACATTTAATAATTGTTGATGCATGTCTGATGGACTGTGAGCCTGGAGACATGAAAATCGTAAACAAATATGATTTTGCAGATATCGGCATTTCAACTCATTCCATGTCATTGTCATTTTTTGTCAGATATCTGGAAAGAGATACTGATTTTGGAATTATTTTTGTTGGAATAGAACCTGAATCCATGGATTATTCAGAAAAGCCAACCCAAAAAGTTGAAAAAGCCGCAAATGAATTTATAAACATTTTAAAAGGGATAGTATTATGAAAATTTTATTTATAGGTTCAAGATTATATGATGATATTGATTGGTATGTTAGAAAAAAAGGCATTGATAGTGTTCTAACAGAATCAAATGAAGATGCAATTAACTTGGATTTGCCGGACCAGGTATTTATTGTCCCGCGCGGAATGGATGGTCCAAAACAAGTTGCATTGATGCAAAATGTTGATGCAATTGTTCCTTTAATCGGAATTGACCCTCCACTGATTGATGTTGCATACATGAAAGAGGAAGTTGAAGCAGAATATGGAATTCCAGTTGTTGCAGCCGGAGTGAGGGCTGTTGAATTGACCTCCAATAAAATCAAAACAAAAGAATTCTACACAGAAATTGGAGTGGCCACTCCTCAGTATCAGATTTTAAATGGTCCTGAAGAGCTTACCTTGGATTTTCCTGTTGTTTTAAAACAGGGTGAAGGTCAGGGAGGAAAAGACATTAAAGTGGCAAAAAACATTGATGATGTTGAAGATTACTTTAAGGATTTTGACCAGGCATTATGCGAAAGGTTCATTGAAGGGTCTGAAATATCAATTGAAGTTCTGGGCTTTAATGGGGAATATGTAGCATTGCCTCCGATATATAAAGGTGAAACAACTCTTGAAGGAACACATCCCTTAAACAAAGTTAAAACCGGACCCTGCATGGTTGAAGGACTTGACAATATCCTCGTTCAACATATTGCATACAAGGTGGCCAAAAACTTAAGCTCTGATGGAATTTTTGAAATGGATTTCATGTATTCAAAACATGATGATCAATTATACGCAATTGAAGTAAATACGAGACCGAACGGAACCAGATATTTAACTACAGCCACCTGTGGTGTTAATTCATTATGTGAATTGGTTAATATGGCTATTGGGGAGTTTTCAATTGCGAATGTTTCAGATAAATTGGAATATCATTATTCTACTGAAATTCCTGTTGGTGACTATAACGGTCCATCCCCTAAAGAACCTGTAAAATCATTTGAAGACAATGATTTTGTTGTTCACGGTCCTGCAGGTTACCAAAGAATCACGGCAAGGGCAAACTCCAAAAAAGAGTTGGAAAAGCTTGTTGAAAAATTAACTTAGTGTCTGTGTTATAACTTATAATTACAATTATATACTATTATCAATAGATATTTTTATGATTAAAGATTTATTGTGTGGTATAAAATGAATAATACAGATATGTTAATTCTTTTTTTAATAACATTATGTGCTACAATATTATTTACATGGTATGTAAAAAGAATATTGCTTAAAGCAAGGATTGCTGATAATCCTATAGTTAGTGAACATAGACATAAGAGCGGCACTCCTACAATGGGAGGTATCGCATTCTTATTTACAATTTCTTTGATAATTGCATTGTATTATCAAAACACTCCTGTTTTAATTGTTTCATTTATCATGCTTGCAGGAGGAATTGTAGGTTTGGTTGATGATTTGATTGGCCTAAAGGTTAAAGAAGTTCAAAAAATTGTAGTTAACACCTCTGATGAGGTTATTGCACTTGGCAGATTGGACGTTGAACCTGGTGAAGAGGTACGTGTTGCCACTCCAAAAGCAAAAGCGGAAGTTGATGATTTACTTAAGGAGGGTAAAGTTGAAGTAATCGGTGAGGTTCCAATCAAAACCGAACCGGAAGAACTTGAAAAAATTATCTGTCAAATAGTTTTAGGATTATTTTTAGGTTTGACCGGTATTGTAACCACATTGGGCGGTTTTGAATTGGGAATATTGGCTATTCCTGTTGTTGTCATTGGAGTTTTAGGTTCAATTAATTCAGTCAATCTAATTGATGGTATGGACGGTCTTGCGGCAGGTATTGTGGCAATTGCATCTATTGCATGTTGCGTATACGGTTATTTATTCGGACCCGCAACAATCATTCCTCCGTTTTTAATATTGTCTGCATTATGTTTAGGATTTTTGGTATTTAACAAATATCCCGCTTCAATATTCATGGGAGATACAGGGTCTTTTGTATTGGGAACAGGTTATGCAGCGGCTGTAATGGTATGTGATATTCCATACTTCGGAGTTCTTGCATTAGGAGTCCCTATTGTTTCAGTTGTTGTAAGTTTACTTCACAGAGCACACATCATTAAATTACCTGTAGAACCACTGCATCACACTTTAAATCATTATGGTATGTCAGAAACAAAAATCGTATTTAGCTATTGGGGATTCACTGCATTATTATGTATAATAGGCATTCTTGCTAAAATGTACATATTTTAAGGTTTAGGGATGATTAAATGAATATTCAAGATTTGGCAAATTCTATTGGTGGAAAACTTTATGGTAATGATGATTTCTTTTCCATAGATGGTTTCACTGGAAAGTTTACCTTTTTAAATGATGCACACACCGGAGACATTGTTATAAGACATTGGATTAATTCCACTGGAATACAGATGGCATTCAACAAGAATATTGCATGTCTAATAACCATGACTCCTAAAGATGGCGCAATTGAAATGGCTGAAAAACTTAATTTTCCATTGATTGTAGTTGATAAGATTGAACTGTCTACCGCTTATGCACTTTCACATACAATAGACAAGTACTCTCCAAATTCAACAAATATTGTTATTACAGGAACCAACGGCAAATCAACAACTTCCCATTTAATTTACCATATCTTAAGAAATGCCGGTTTTCATGTTTTAACCAATACTGATAGTGAATCTGAATTCAACACATTGATTGATCCGATGGTTTCCAAGCTGATTTCCGATGAGGTAATTGAAAACGGGGAACTCGACTATTTGGTGATTGAAGTATCTGAAGTTCAGGGATGGCTTGGAAATTTAATGGAAAATCATGCAGCATTGATGAGTGCAGCTATAAATCCTGATGTAGGGGTCATTACAAATATCGCAATGGACCATATTGGTCTTGTCAATTCAATTGAAGATGTATTTGATGAAATATCCATGGTTCCTGAAGCTATTGGAGATGGCATCTGTGTACTTAATCATGATGATGATTGGGTAATGAAATTAAATGCAAAAAATCCATTTTACACATCAATGAATGAAATCACTGATGAGAATGCTGTTTATTACAATGGCAGTGAAATTGTATATTCTGGCAAATCAATTTTGACAAAAGAGGATTTGCCTTTCACAGGACATCATTTCATTCAAAACATATTGTCCGCTATAGGAGCCACCATTTCCTTAGGATTGGATATTGATAAAATTACTGAAGGTGTTAAATCATATAAGGCCCTTAACAGACGGTTTGCAAAGTTAAATGATGAACCTCTAATTTATGATGACTTTGCCCATAATCCTGATGGAATAAGGGCAACAATCGCAGAGACAAAAAAATTGCTTGAGGACAATCAGACTTTGCATGTTGTATGTGCCATAAGAGGTTCAAGAGGGGTTGAAATTAACCAATTGAATGTAGAAGCATTGGCCGAATCAATGGATGATGATATTGAACTAATTTTATCCTCCAGTAATGATGTTGTCAATGAATTAAATTTCGTGGAACCTGAAGAAAAAGAAGTATTTTTCAACACATTAAATGAGAGAGATATTGAATTCACTCATTATGATAATTTGAAGGAATGTTTAAGTGAAACTTATAAAAAAGCAGACAAAAAGGACATTATTTTATTGATTGGCGCTCAAGGGATGGACCCAGCCGAATCATTACTAAAAGACATAATTTAAATATTACGTTAAATTAATATAATAAATGTATAATTTATTCTGTAATGGAATAAATATGTAAGAGGATATAAATATGTTTATAAAAATTAGAAGAGACACTTTAATTATTTTATTACTCGCATTTATTTTGATTGTTTGCGGTCGTTTAATAACTTATGTTGCTTTCGCATCCTCTAGTGAAATGAATGATGGTATTCCAATCTCAGGGATTATTGTAAAAGGAAATGATATTGTTCCCGTAGATACCATTAGGGCAAATGTGATGCAGGCCGGTTTTAGGGACGGCAGTGTCATTTATGGGGATGTTTTAAAAACTTCCATAAGGGAAGTGGCGCTTCAGGACGCAATACAGACGGCTCAGGAATTTGCAAAGCAATCGACAGTTCCAGGTACGTCAGTAATGCCTATTACTGCAGCTGATGTTCAAGTTGATAAGAATACTGGTGTTGTGACAGTAACAGTTATAGAGGACTTTTCTTCTGTTGAATTGGAAAATGAAACTGCTGGTAGGTGATACAATGGATAAATTAAAAACATCAATTATTTTATTGTTGGTATTCTTTTTATCCATCAGTACTGTTGCTGCTACTTGTAACATTATTATCATTACCGACCCCACTGGACAGGATCCTAATGGGGCTGCCGCAGGCAGTATGTCCTTTGCAGACAACATGTTCCAGTCAACATTTTTAATGTCTAAGGATAATCATTTTGCGGTACTCTCAGGGGGTACAGGTAGTTCAGATACAAGGTTGGATTCTATTGTTGATGCTGTTGCAAGTTTAGAGAATAATGTTTCTGCAGCTTCCGCTGCGTCTATTGCATCAGGATATAAGGGAGCTCGTCTTCTTGTCGGTGGTCCAAGTATGGGTGCTGCTATTGGAGGTTCTTTTGATGCATATGTTATTACTGTAGATGATGCAACCAATACAATTAAGGTAACTCCATACAGTAGTGGTATTGCTACTTTGCAGCCTGGTCAAAAAGGAGCAATTATTCACTTGAGAAATACGGATGGAAACCCATTATATGGTACTGCAGATTCAGTTAGAAAAGAAACTGCTATGAACATAGGTAAAATGATTCGTGATGGTTATCCAGCAACCACCATTCTCTCAGAGGCTATGGGTGAAGTAGCTAATGATTCAGGTGAAAAATATGGTGGGGGTGGAGTTAATTTAGTTTCCGGTATTTCTACTGGGGATATGTTCACTCCTAAAGACATGAATGAATCCGGTTATCCTATGGATGAAGAGTATTCAAAAGTCTGTGACAACTGTGGTTGGGGTATGGGATACCCTGCATCCGAAGCATATGATAAGTGTCCGGTTTGTGGTGAAGAATTAAGAGTTGTTTATGCATATGAAGCTTTGGGAAATGCATTAACGGTCAGCCCTAATTCGGTTAGTGTATCGGTTTACGGTAGTGACAAGCCTGGTTTGGCAGCAACTACAAAAGAAATTGTAGAGGCGTCTGTTGCTAAGAACGGATATGATGCATCTGCTATTGCAGGTTCCATCAATAGGGCTATTAACAACGGTCTTATTATGGGTGTTGACCATGTTGAACCTAAAGACATTAATGTAAAACAAGGATCTAAGGCAGTTGGTGTTTACTATAAAGCATTGCCTGGAGATAAATCTTCTCCTTCATGGGATTTACCTGTCGATGGAAATATTTTAAATATTTTGGGCAGTATCCAAACAGCTGTAGGTATTATTTTAATACTGCTTGTTGTATTCAGAACAAGATTGCTAAAATCTTTCCAAGAACGGTGATTTCACCTTTTTTTATTTTTTTTGTAGTGATTATTATGGCATTAATTTTAGTTAGAGGAGAAAACAATTCAAAATTACTTAATGCGATTGCAGATATGGAAAGGCATGGGAATTTAAATTTGATATCAAAACCTAAAGTAATAGATGCTAATTTTGCTGATTCTTTAGTTGAAAGCATTTTAAATTCAACCCTTAGAACAAAATCAACTGTTGCAACTGCATTTTTCGTACAAGAGGATACTACTTTAAGCATTATGCAAATAAAAAAAATTCATCCTCCGGCACATGTGGTCGTTGTCAGTGATGAATATGATGGTTATAATAAACTTGAAAAGTTATTGGATGAGGCTCCACTTTTCCAAGGTTATCATTCTCACAAAGCTAAAAATGAGGGGATGATTGATTATAAGATTAAAGGAAAGGACAGACATATAAAAAGTGAAAAATTAAATAGTTATCTTAAAAAATAACTATTTTCTTTTGATTTTCATTATATTTCCTAATGTGCGTTCTCCTGAAGAGCTGTTAATGAATTGATTCAAATCAACATTGTTTACTTTTTCAAGCAATTTGATGTTCAATGCTTTTTCTAATTTTTTTGTAAGTTTTATGTCAGGAGTCATTTTCCCGGATTCGATTCTGTTTATAACTGAAACCCTTTCATTGATTTTTTTACCCAAATCTTCTCTGGACCAGTTTTTAGATTCTCTTGCTTTCCTGATTTCATCATTATAATTTTCAATTAACTCTTCGGAAGGTTCGTCTCGAGTGGAATAGTTCCTTTTTGGTGTAGTTTTTTGCTTTTTGTTTTTTTGTTGTACATATTTTGGTTTTGGTGGTGCTTTTTGGATTTTTCCTAGTTTTGAGCACTCTTTACATACAACCATAACTGATCCTTCGATTTTTGCTCGTATTGGATTATGTTCTGGTACTGGTTTACCACAAATTTCGCATTCCATATTAATCAGTTTCCTTAATTTCCTTGTATATATTTATATAAGTTACTTATTAATATTTGTTAGTATACCATAAAATGAATACCTTTAAATACTTTAAAATTACAAATTGTTATTAAAGTAACATGATTATGAAATTTATAAAAATAGTTCGCAATGTCACATGCAGTTTTAAGTTGGTGCATGTGGTGGAATTATTTAAAATCGTAGGGACTACGGTGCAGTAAAATTCCTAAAGATTGATTTTTTTTAGGTGTGCGAATCTCCATCGGATATATGATGGGGAAGTTCAGAATAACTAACTGGAGATGATTCTCATGAATGATTTTGATGATTTGGAAAATTCTTCAAAAGAGCAATTGATAGAAGAAGTTGAATCTCTACGAGAAGAAATAGACACTTTAAGAGAAGAAAAATCCAAAGCAAAAAGTAACTTGATGTGGAAAGTTAGGAAATTGGAAAAAGATAAGGTCCTAATTGAAAATGAAAAAATTAGGCTGGAAAGGGAAACTAAATCATTACGTTCAGAAGTAGACAGATTCAGGTCTCCTCCTTTGGTATTAGCTACCATTACAGAAGTTTTAGATGATCATAGAATGACTGTAAAAAGTAGCACAGGACCTAGTTTCCTTGTTAATTACTCAAAGTTCTTAGATGAAAAATTATTGGTGCCTGGTTCAAGAGTGGCTCTTAATCAGCAAACCTTCGGTATTGTTGAAGTTTTACCATCAGAGAAAGACGCTAATGTTTCAGGAATGGAAATTGAAACAAAACCTGATATAACCTTTGATAAGATTGGAGGTTTGGAAGAACAAATTATTGAAGTTAAGGAAACCGTCGAATTGCCTTTGACTCATCCTGAATTATTTGAAAAAGTCGGTATCGAACCACCAAAAGGCATATTGCTGTATGGTCCTCCGGGAACAGGTAAAACTTTACTTGCAAAAGCTGTAGCTAATGAAACTAATGCAACTTTTATTAAAGTAGTAGCTTCAGAATTCGTTAAAAAATACATTGGTGAAGGTGCAAGACTCGTACGTGAAGTATTTGAACTTGCAAAAGAAAAGGCTCCAGCAATCATTTTTATAGATGAACTTGATGCAGTTGCGGCTAAAAGGCTTAAAAGTTCAACCAGTGGAGATAGGGAAGTTCAAAGGACTTTAATGCAGTTGCTTGCAGAACTTGACGGATTTGAATCCAGAGGAGATATCGGTATTATCGGTGCAACCAACAGGCCGGATATTTTGGATCCTGCATTATTGCGTCCTGGTCGTTTTGATAGATTCATTGAAGTTCCGCTTCCAAATGAAGATGGAAGAAGGGAAATTCTCAAAATCCACACTAAAAACATGTCCTTTGATGAAGAAGCAGATGTTGATTTGCTTGCCAGTTTAACAGACGGCCTTTCAGGTGCGGACTTGAAGGCAGTATGTACAGAAGCAGGTATGTTTGCAATTCGCCAACAACGGGACAAGATTTCTGTAGATGACTTTATGGATGCAATTGAAAAAGTCATGAGTAAGAATCAGGAAGATGAATTATTCAATACAGAAGCTGGCGTGATGTTCGGATAATTTGTTACATTCATTTCTAAAATAAGCCTATGATGAACCCTATGAGCTCTGATATGTGATGAATGATGGGCGAGCTGAGGCTTATTTTTCTATCTTTTTTTAGTAAAACTTTATTTAAAAGTAATTCAAATAGTATATTATGTTATTCGGTAAAAATGATGAAAGAACTAATGAAAGGGTTCTTTATAAAACAAAGCCTAATATGGTTTTAGGTTGTAAAAAAGCTATTTTTGGTGTTGTTTTATTAGTTATTGTTTTTATGGTATCACCACTTATGATAAAATTCATCGGTAAAATGCAGGTTTATTTGATATCCCAAATACAACTTCCATTAACTAGATATACTGCAATAGGATTTTTCGTTGCCATACTTGTTGTTATTCTCTATATTGTTTGGCAGCTTATTAGCTGGTATTCTAAAGAGTATATTTTAACAGATACTAGAATCATTATAAAATCAGGGTTGTTATCCACTAAAAAGAGTTACATGCCATATACAACAATTCAGGATGTCAACTCCTCTCAAAACATTATTGCCAGATTATTTAATGTGGGGACAGTATCTGTTTTCAGCGCTTATGATAATAATTTGATGAGCCTTGAAAACATTTCCAATCCGTCTAAAGTCGAGGAAATTATATTTTCCAACATGGTCGGATATAGAAATTTCCAGGAACCTCCAAGGAATTTTATAGATAGAAATGTCAATAGGAGGTATCAGGATAACAGTTCAAACAATGAGTATTATGATGAATTCGAACCTATCACTCCGATTGGCCATGAAAGAAATTCATACTCTAGAAAAGAATATGAATACTATCCTGAAAACTTTGAGTTTAATCAACAAAGGCAGGCCCAATATGAATATGAGCCTTATGGGGATGAATTTGACTATGAGATGGAAAGGGTGATGAGCAATTCAAATGATAATATCCAATTTGAAGGTGGTTCAAATGCATTTTCCAATGACTCCTATTGTAATGAAATAAGGGATGATTATTCTCAGGGTAGGGATGATTACTATCATTATGATGATGATAGAACCTATAATGATGAAGGGCACGAAAACTTTAATCAAAATCAACAGGAACAAGTAGATGACTCTAGTGAAAAAGTCATCAGAAGGCATTTTGATAAATTCAAAAAATAATTTTTTTTTAATTTTAGGTGAATTATATGGAGTTATTATGTATACAGTCTCAAGAACATCCAAAATTGCCTCTTGCAGAACTAAAAGCGGTTATGGAATGTGAAAACATCGATGCAAAAATTGATGTTATAACTGAAGGTTTAGTTATTTTAAAAGAAATTTCCGAGGATGACATTGATGAGTATTATAAAATTCTAACAAAAAGGCTGGGATACACTCATGAAGTTCATGAAATAATAATGAAATCTTCATCTGAAAACTTGGACGTAGATATTGCTTCCATTAATTGGTCAGACTATATTAGTGAAACTTTTGCGGTTCGTGTAAAAAGATTCAAATCAGAAATTGACACAGTTGCAACAGAAAGAAAAGCAGGAGCATTAATACTTGAAAACTGTGACAATATTAAAGTAAAACTCAGAGAACCTCATTCATTGGTCCGGTTGGTTGCTTTCAAAAATGATATTTTTATAGCTATTGAAAAAATTAAATTAAATAAAAAGCATTTTGAGGAAAGTAAACCTCACAAAAGACCGTTTTTTTATCCTGGATCAATGAGTCCAAAATTGGCCAGATGCATGGTCAACTTATCAAGAGCAACAGCAGGTCAACTAGTGCTTGATCCATTTTGTGGGACTGGGGGCATATTAATTGAAGCCGGATTAATTGGCTGTAAGGTTGTAGGTTCGGATATTTACTGGAAAATGAAAAATGGAACTGCAATTAATTTAGATTACTATGGAATCACTGATTACAGGACATTTAACTTGGATGTGCGAGAACTTAAAATGTATGAAAGGGTGGCTAGTGTAGTTACTGATCCGCCTTATGGAATCTCAACTTCAACAGGGGATATTGAAGGTAACGATATATTTAAGGAATTTTTCCATGCAATATATGATAATATGAGGGATGATGCATATTTGTGTATGGCCAGTCCCCATTATGTGGATTTAAAACCGATGGCAGATGAAGTAGGGTTCGAAATTGTTGAGCAATATGGAATTAAAATGCATAGAAGTTTAACAAGAATAATTTCTGTAATCCGTAAAAAACTAGATTAATATAGTTACATTTATATACTAGTTATTATTTTTCATGTTATATTTGATATGAATATCACTTATTCTTCCTTATTTAATAATTTAATTGACTATTTATTTTTTATTTTGATTTTTTAGCTTTTTTAAAATTTTTATTTTAAATTTTATTAAATTACTTATTTTGATAATTTGGTTAATTTTAAGAATTATTTTAGTAAAATTTAATATTAACATGGTTAATTTAAATATTAAATTATGTTTGCAATATTTTTTAATTAATTTTGTTACTAAAATTTATCTGTCTATTAGTTGTGCTATGTGTTTTATGGCGTTGGTCTAAGTTTTATTGTATTAACAATTTTGACTATGATGACTGCTTTTCCGCATGTAGCTATACTTTTAGTGAGTACTTGAATTTTCTCAAGTATGATGTTAGTTTTGTAGATGTGGTGAATTAGTTACAAATTAATTTGTTTCAAATTTATTGTGTATACTCGTCTATATTTTTAGCGTACTTCATAATACTTATTATTATGTCTGTTATGTGTTCAATTCTGTTTGATCCTGGCAGATGCTACTGCTATTGGGATTCGATTAAGCCATGCAAGTCGAACGAGTTTAGGCTCGTGGCGTACGGCTCAGTAACACGTGGATAACCTACCCTTAGGA
>JAFQXD010000047.1 GCA_017407115.1 Methanobrevibacter sp.
AGAACCTTTAAAAAGACACCCTGTAAACGAGGGTAAAGTATGTCCAAAAGGTAACTTTGGATATCAGTTTATTAATAGGGAAGACAGATTAACTACTCCTTTAATAAAAGAAAACGGTGAATTTAGAGAAGCATCTTGGGATGAAGCATTAGACCTTGTTGCTAACAAACTCAAAGAAGTATCTGACGAAGATCCAAACAAAGTTGGATTCTACGCATGTGCTCGTTCACCTAACGAAAACATTTACATTACTCAAAAATTAGCAAGAGTAGCTTGTCAAACTCAAAACGTAGACCACTGTGCACGTATCTGTCACGGTCCTACTGTAGCAGGTTTGGCTAACACTTTCGGATCCGGTGCTATGACCAACGGATTTGACAGTATTAAAGAAGCTGACTACATATTCTGTATTGGATCTAACAACATGGAAGCACACCCATTGTTTGGACGTAAAATGATTCAAGCTAAACAAAACGGTGCTAAATTAGTTGTATTAGACCCAAGATTCACTCCTACTGCTAAAATCGCAGACGAATATGTTCAATTTGAAACTGGTACTGACGTAGCTTTAATGAACGCAATGATTAAAGTAATCATCGACAAAGACTTACATGACAAAGAATTCATTGCAAACAGAACCAAAGGTTTCGAAGAAATGAAAGAAACCGTTCAAAAATACACTTTAGATATGGCTTCTGAAATTACCGGTATCAAACCTGAAGTAATCGAACACTTGGCTGTAGAATACGCATCTGCTGACAAAGCAGCTATCGTATATTCATTAGGTATTACAGAACACTCTCACGGTGCAGACAACGTTATGTCCACTGCAAACCTCGCAATGTTAACTGGTAACATTGGTAGACAAGGTACTGGTGTAAACCCATTAAGAGGACAAAACAACGTACAAGGTGCTTGTGATATGGGTGCATTACCTTCCGATTACGTAGGTTACAGAAAAGTTAAAGATCCAGAAACTACTGCATGGTTCAACGACTACTACAGTGGATACGGATATGAAGTAAACTTACCAACCACTCCTGGTTTAACCTTAGTAGAAATGATGAACGCTGCTCACGCTGGTGACTTAAAAGTATTATACATCCACGGGGAAGACCCAGTACTCTCCGATGCTGACGTACAACACACCAAAGAAGCACTTGCAAACTTAGAAATGTTAGTTGTACAAGAATGTTTCTTAACCGATACTGCACAATGTGCTGATGTTGTTTTACCTGCAGCAGGTTGGGGTGAACAAGAAGGTACCTTCACCAGTGGTGAAAGAAGAGTACAATGCTTACACAAAGCTCAAGAACCTCCTGAAGGCGCAAGGTTAGATTGGAAAATCATGGAAGAAATCGCTGTTAGAATGGGCGTTCCTAGAGAATTATTCCACTACGAAACCTCTGAAGACATCTTTAACGAAATCAGAGAATGTGCACCAATCATGGCAGGTATGGACCGTAAAAGATTAGACACTCCAGAAGCACTCCACTGGCCTTGTCCTTCTGAAGATGATCCATGTCAACCATTAATGCACAAAGAAAAATTCGCACACCCTGACGGTTTAGGAATTTTCCAAGCATTAGAACACAAAGGACCTGTTGAAACTGTAGATGATGAATACCCATTATTATTAACTACTACTAGAATATTGTTCCACTATCATGCAGCAATGACTAGAAGATGTGAAACCTTAAACAACGAAGTTAAAACAGGATTCATCGAAATCAACACTAAAGATGCTGAAGCAAGAGGAATTATCAACGGTGAAGTAGTAAAAGCTTTCTCAAGAAGAGGAGAAATCGCAATTCCTGCACGTGTAACTGATGATATCAGAGAAGGAATCGTAAACATTCCAATGCACTTTGTAGAATGTGCTGCTAACGTATTAACCAACTCCGATTCATTTGACCCTAAATCTAAAATGGTTGAATTGAAAGCTTGTGCTATCCAAGTAGAAAAACTCCCAGAAGTATTAGAAATGAAAGGAGAAGTCTACAAAGATGGTACTGACACTGAAATTAAAGCTGAAAACATGGCAACTACCACCGTAAAAGTAGGTAAATAAATAGGGAGTAGATTTAAATGAGCGCAAAAATTAACGATATGTACTACGCATACTCTGCTATTGATGATATCAAAGAAAAAGGAGAATATGGTGGAGTAGTAACTACTATCATGAAATACTTATTAGAAGAAGGTATCGTTGACGGTGTTGTTGGTGTAACCCAAGGTCACGATATTTATGATGGTGTACCAACCCTTATCACTGATCCTGCTGATGTAATTAAAACTGCAGGTTCCATTCACTGTGGTACTTTAAACATTGCTAAATTTGTATCCAAATACTTAGACGGTGCAAGATACATGAAATTAGCTGTCGCATGTAAACCATGTGATGCAATGACCATCAGAGAATTAATGAAAAAAGGAAAAATCATCGAAGATAACGTAATTATGATCGGTGTAAACTGTGGTGGAACTATGTCACCTGTTCCAACCATGAACATGATTAGAGATGTATACGAATTAGACCCTAAAGATGTTATCAAAGAAGAAATCGCTAAAGGTAAACTCATCATGGAAACTGCTGACGGCGAAAAAGGATTCAAAATCGATGAATTAGAAGAACAAGGTATGGGTAGAAGAGAAAACTGTCAAAGATGTAATCTCAAAATCCCTTCCAATGCTGACTTAGCTTTAGGTAACTGGGGAGTTATCGGTGAATTAGCTGGTAAAGCTACTTTCGTAGAAGTATTCTCAGAAACTGGTGCTGACGTATTAGACAAAGTTATTGAAGCAGGTTTAATTGAAACCGCTGAACCAATCGAAAAAGGTATCAAAATCAGAGAAAACATTAACAACTTCATGTTAAAAGAATCTCAAGCTAAAAAAGACGTAGACTACGCAGGCACTACCGGAGACATCATTGATGTATTCTACCAATACGAAGATGAATTCTCCAAATGTATGAAATGTTACGGTTGCCGTGAAGCATGTCCATTATGTTTCTGTGAAGACTGCTGTCTTGAAGCTGAAGGTCCTGAATGGGTTCCTGGTGGATACACTCCTGCAGCTCCATTCTTCCACTTAACACGTTTAGTACACATGGTTGACGCATGTACCAACTGTGGTCAATGTTCCGAAGTATGTCCATGTGAAATCCCTGTAGCTAAAGTATGGAGTACTGTAAACAACAAAGTAAGAGAAATCTACGGATACATCCCAGGTATGGGCAGTGAAGACCCACTTCCATTTACCGACCACGTATCCAAAGCTAAATGGTTATAAGGATTTTTCCTTATACCAATTTTTTCTTTTTTTTATCCCAAAGAACATAACATTGTTATATATCTTTTCAAAAAATATAAAAAATTATGTGTTAAATGGTTCCCGGTTGTTAATACCGTTTATGAAAATTTCCTCTAGTTTTTCTTCACCTTCCCCATTTCGGATGTGGGAAATTAACTCGACAAGATTGTCATTTCTTAAAAGGCATGGCTTGATTTTTCCGTCAGGGGTTATCCTCAATCTGGAGCAATTTGCGCAAAAGCTGGAGTTATCAACAGGCCTGACTATCTCGATTTCTCCATCGTTTATGTAATATTTTTTACGCCCTTGCATAAACTTACGTTCTCTTACCTTTTCAGATATATCAGCCAACTTATTTTCAATGGAATCTAATGGGTAATGGTAGTCGGCATTAAATTTATCGTCATCGCAGTTTTCACTTTCAATAAGTTCGATCAACTGAAGTATGATTCCATGTTCCTTACAGAAATTGAACATGTCTTTTATTTCATCAGTGTTGATGTCTTTCATTATTACCATGTTTATTTTGACTGGGTAAAGTCCGACCTCAACAGCTTTTAGGATACCTGCCTTTGCCTTTTCGAGGTAATCCATATTTGTCACGAATTTGTAGGTGTCCCTATTGAGGGTGTCCAGACTGACATTGACCCTATCCAACCCCGCATCTTTCAGGCCTTGGGCATATTTTTCAAGCAATACTCCGTTGGTTGTAAGGGATATGTCTTTAAAATCCAAACTGGATATCTTTTCAACTATCTCGACAATGTCATTTCTGATTAAAGGGTCGCCACCGGATAATCTGATTTTTCTAACTCCAATTTTTTTAGCTATTTTGCATATTTTATACAGTTCATCCGGAGTCATTTCATCTTTTGATGAGACCATTCCGTCGTGGTGACAATAAATGCAGTTTTCATTACATCTGTTTGTAATTGTGATTCTTAGTGAAATGATTGGTCTTTCGAACTTGTCTTTTACTACTCCATCTAGCATGTTATCTCTTCCACTGTAATGTTGATTTTTTCAATTTCTTCATCTGTTTTCAAGGATGTTATTATTGCATAAATTGTCTCTTTCAGGATTCCTGATGTGAATTCATTGATTTCAACGTCATGGTTATTTGTTTTAAGGTTAATTTCTGCATTTTTCAATTCACTTTTGATGTTTGTTATTTCAATATCTATTAATTTAACATCACTTTCGGTTTTAATTGAGCTTATCATTCCTTTAATGGAATTTGAAACTATATTTTCTGTAAATCCATTTATTTTTAAATCTTTATCATTTATTAAAATTGTGCATTTTGATTTGGTTTCATTTTGAGGGGTGTTTTCATTTGGGATTACAATTTCAATTTTGCCTATGTCGCTTACGCCGAAATCCTTTAGGTTGAGGGTGTTAATGACACCGATTACTTCCTTTTTAATGTAATCGCTCACAAATCTGTTCAGGCCCACCACTTTACCGTCAATTGACATGTAGCTATGCACGTTGTCTAAATCATCAACACTCAAATTTCCCTGGCGAATCTCTTTGGCAATTGTTTCGCCATTGTTAAATCCGCAGTTATTTGCAAATAATGTGTCTACAATATCATGGCCTCGAACTTCGATTAAATCTGCAAGCTCGCTAACTCCTTCAGGAGTAATCTCAAATGAATTGACTTCTTTAATTGTATATTCGTCTCTTACATTAGGGGATGTGATTATTTTAGGATAGTTGTAGCTTTTATAGCCTTCAATTATTACGAAATCAAAATCATCGAAGTGTTTTAGTAGGTATAATATTCTGTTTAAGTCGTGCTCTTTTCTTGCATTAAAGAAGGTTGTTGATCCAACACCGACTACAAGGTTGGCTCCGGCCTGTTTATGTTTCCATGTATCGGTATTTTCTTTATCCATTTCTATTGAGTGGTGTGAATGTTTTATTGAGGCTACATTGTATCCTCTTTTTGTTAACTCTTCAATAACTTTAACCGTCAGTGAAGTTTTTCCAGTATTTTTTTTACCTACTATTGATACTATTTTCATGTTAGCTCCCCTATTTTAATATTGTATTTTGATATTAATAATACTATTTTTTATATGGATGTGTAGTTACTACACATTGATTTAGGAAGTCCTAAAAAATAGCAGTTTTTTGCAGTTTTTTGTATTTTTTTCATATTTTTTTGGAATTTTTTATTACTAATTTGTCAAAAATAGTCGATATAAATAAAAGTATATATCGATAAGTGATATTAAAAAAAGATATAAGTCATCATATATTTCTAATTACTTCTATATCTTATTTTTAGAGAGTATTATTTTAATTAAATTGTTTACATTTATTTTTCAAAAAATTTTTGTGTAGTATTCCCACAGTTATATATAAGAGTTGTGTCTTGAGTCTAGTAGGTAAATATATTTATATAAGTAAACATATGTGTTATCATTACACATGGTGGTTTTCAAATGCCAAAACATATTGCCTCTGGTCTTAAATATTTGGCTGCGGTCAAGTTGAAGGATGCTGGTGAAAGTCATCAGGCAATTGCTGATGAGTTAGGTGTTGACAGATCTACCATCTCACATTATTTGAATGGTAGAAACTTATCATGGAACTCAATTGATGTTGCAAGAACAATGATTGAGTTATGCCCCAGAGATTTCTTGAAAATGGCCGAAGCAATATTTGACGAACCAGAACAGAGTCGGAAAATTGTGAATATTTGCAGAGAAAGAGATTTCGAAGTAATTATAGAAGATTCTTGTATTGGTTGCGGTTTATGTGTAAATGCATGTACAATGAACGCTATTAAGTTAGAATCATTGAAAGCTCATGCAGACTCCATACAATGTTGTGGGTGTGAGCTATGTAGCGATGATTGCCCAACTAGTTCTATAAAAATTTTGGAGATTGAATATGATTAGAAATTTAAAAGAGGTTAAAGACAACAACTTTGATATCACAAGAGATGCTGATGAAGTTAGAAACTTGTCTTTCAATGACCATGTTTGTTTAGGATGTGGAATTTGTGAATCTACTTGTCCTGTCGAAGCAATTACATTAAATGCAATTGCTGTAGATGCACGTCACAGAGTATTCAACGATGTTTACTTCAGTGGTCACGAAAAGATTGCTCAAAACTTCAAAGATGAATTTGATGTTCAAAGAATAAGCATTGACGAAAGTAAATGTGTATTATGTGGTATGTGCAGTGGATTATGTCCTGTTGATGCATTAGTTTTAACAATCGACGACGTACCAATCCGTGAAATTGAAGCATATCCTCATTACAACGCTTTCTCAGAAATTGATGATGATGAATGTATTTACTGTAAAAGATGTGAAATCGCATGTCCTCGTGATGCAATTGTCATTGAAAGAATTTTACCAGAACGTGCTGATTTAGTAACTGGTGAAATTGAAGTGGACGACAATGAATGTATTTACTGTGGAGTTTGTGAAGAATTATGTCCTGCAGAAGCAATTGTTGTTGACAAAGAAACTGGTAAAGAATCCATTGTTATTGACAAAGACAAATGTGTTTACTGTCTTGTTTGTAAAAAATCCTGTCCTACCAATGCTATTAAAGCAATCTGTAGAGCATGTAACTATGGAGAATATGAATTAGACCCAGCTAAAGCTGTCGTTAAAGGAAACTCCGTCATTGACTCAGAACTTTGTGTATACTGTGGATGGTGTGAAGGAGTATGTCCAACTGATGCAGCAAAAGTTAAAAAACCATTTGAAGGTTCTATTGAAGTTGATGACGAAAAATGTCAAGCTTGTGGTGCTTGTGTAGATATCTGTCAATGTAATGCTTTAGCATTCCCAGTATCTTCAGGTCCAGGTTCTAGAATGGAACATGTCATTGCATACGATGAGTACTGTGTAAGATGTAAAGCATGTGCAAAAGCATGTCCTAATGGTGCAATTACCGTCAAAAGAACTGAAGTTGACCACACACCTATTAACTCAAGTACTTGGAAAGAAGCTTTAGATGCAATTAAAGACTAGGTGATTTGATGGAACTTAAAGTTAATCAAGATAATTGTTTAGGATGCGGGATTTGTGTAATCGCTTGTCCTGTAAATGCTGCTATCAGCCCAGAAAACGCTGG
Organism: Methanobrevibacter sp.; assembly: GCA_017407115.1. Classification (GTDB taxonomy): domain Archaea; phylum Methanobacteriota; class Methanobacteria; order Methanobacteriales; family Methanobacteriaceae; genus Methanocatella. The sequence goes on from JAFQXD010000047.1 coordinate 7,421, forward strand.
TGGTAATGGTGCAAAGACTGAAGAAGTTATTATGATGGTAGAAAACGGTTTTATCAAACTTTTCAGTCCGGAAAAATGTGAAAAATGTGGAACATGTCAAATGTTTTGCCCAGTAAATGCTATATGGTTAGAATAGGGGGATTATTAAATGCATTATGCTAATACTTATTTAGAAAAACCTGTAGTGCCTGATGTAAAAATTACTGGTGAAGGAAATACTAAAGTTCTTAAATGTATGTTAAACACTGGTTCTGACATTTACCAAGGTGCTTGTAAAAAAAGAGGATCCACATTAAAACAAGAGTACAAAAACGCTTCCGGTACATGTTACATGGATCCAAGAGACATGGCAAAATTAGGTGTAAACAACTGGGATACTGTACTTGTAAAAACTGATTTCGGTGAAGTCGTAGTAAACTGTGCAGTTTCAAGAGATGCACCTCACGAAGGTACTGTATTCATTTGTAAAGGACCATGGGCTAACACTATCGTAAGTCACGACACTTACTGTTGTTCTGACCCTACTTACAAAGGAATTAGATGTACTGTTGAAAAAACAGACAGAAAAGTATTACTCATGGCTGACTTAATGAGATGGGTATACAAAAAATACGTTGATGAAGAAGATGACGATGTTGTAGAAAACATGGAATCTTTAGGTGAAAGACCGGTTTATCACGGACGTAAATGGGAGGAGTTGATTGACCATGACTTATGAACCACCTATAACTGATTATGATTACATTGTTGAAAATTGTACCTGTGCATTCTGTGGTTGTAACTGTGACGATTTAGATTACTTAGTCAAAGACAATCACGTAGTTGCTGTAAGACACGCATGCAGATTAGGTGCAAGTAAAATTATGGAAGATATGGATCAAAGATTGATTGTTCCAATGATTAGGGATGAAAACGGAGAACTTATGGAAGTAGATTGGGATACTGCTTTAGACAAAGCTGCTGAATATATCGCTAACTCCATCAGGCCGGTATTTTACGGATGGTCTGAAACTTCTACTGAATGTATGAAAGAAGGAGTAGCATTAGGTGAATATATTGGTGCAGTTTTAGATAACCAAGCTACTATCTGTCACGGTCCTTCCTTACAAGCTGTACAAAACGCAGGTTACCCTATTCAAACCTTAGGTGAAGTACAAAACAGAGCTGACATGGTTGTTTACTCTGGAAGTAACGCTATGAACTCTCACCCAAGACACATGGCAAGATACGCTGTATTCTGTCGTGGATACTTCAGACAAAGAGGAAGATTCGACAGAACTGTCGTAACTATGGATCCAAAATTCTCCGATACTGCAAAATGTTCAGACAAATGGATCGGATTCGAACAAAACGGAGACTACGGTTTCTACAACGCTATTAGGGCTGTACTCAGAGGAAAAGAATTATACCAAGATGTAATTTCTGGAATTCCTAAAGAAGATATTTACGAATTAGCAGAAGAAATGAAAAACGCTGAATTCGGTGTTCTCTTCTTCGGTTTAGGTTTAACCCACACATTATCCAAACAAAGAAACATTGATATTGCTATTAAAATGGTACAAGACTTAAATAGATTCTCCAAATGGGGTCTTACTCCAATGAGAGGTCACTTTAACGTAAACGGGTTCAACATTTTCATGGCATTCGAATGTGGATTTGCATTTGGTGTTGACTACTGTAGAGGTTACCCAAGATACATGTTAGGTGAAACCAACACTATCGATTTATTAACCAGAAAAGAACCAGACTGTTTCATGGTTATTGCAGCTGACCCAGGTGCTCACTTCCCTAACGGAGCAAACCAACACTTAGCTGACATTCCTGTTATTCAAATCGATATTCACTGGGGTCCATCTACCGAACTCGCAGACGTAGTATTGCCAGGTTCATTCATTGCTGTAGAATGTGCCGGTACCAGTTACCGTATGGATGGAGTTCCTATCTACATGAAGAAAGCTATCGACAAACCAGAAACCTGTCGTGACGACGAATGGATTGTCCGTGAATTGAAAGAAAGAGTAATGAAACTCAGAGAAGAGCCAAACGTAGCTCCAAAATATGTGCCAAATCCAAACGCACTCTAAAGGTGATATAATGGAATATATTCTTAAAAACGGTATTGTCTACGACCCTGCTAATGAAGTAAATGGGGACAAGATGGACGTCATGTTTAAAGATGGTAAAATCGTCGAGAGTGTATCCTCTGATGCTAAAGTCTTAGATGTTACCGATAAAATAGTCATGCCAGCAGGTATTGACCCTCACGCTCACGTTGCAGGTCCAAAATTAGTAGTTGGAAGATTATACAGACCTGAAGATTCCAGAAGAGGTGTTACTCAAAAAACTAAAGTATTAAGATCTGAATCTGGATTCTCAATTCCAAGTTGTCCTGCAACTGGATACAGATACTCAAGATTAGGTTACGGTACTGTTGTAGAAGCAGCTATGCCTCCTCTTGAAGCAAAACACACTCACGAAGAAATTGCAACTATTCCACAATTAGATATTCCAGCATTACCATTATTCGGTAACAACTGGTTCGTAATGGAATATGCAAAAGATAACAATATTGAAGATATTGCAGCATTCATTGCAGCATGGTTAAAAATCTCAAAAGGTTACGGTGTAAAAATTGTAAACCCATGTGGAAGTGAAGCATGGGGATGGGGTATGAACGTACACGGTTTCAATGATAAAGCACCATACTTCGACGTAACTTCCAAAGAAGTTGTAATTGCTTTAGCAAAAGCTAACGAAATGTTAAACTTACCTCACTCTATACACATTCACCCAAATGACTTAGGACACCCAGGTAACGTACCAACTACCTTAGAAACCATGGACGCTATGGACGGAATTAAAAAAGGTAAAGGTGCAGCTGAAATCAGGGACCAAGTTATGCACATGACTCACTTGCAATTCCACTCTTACTTAGGTAACAGCTGGAAAGATGTAACTTCAGGTGCTGAAGAAGTCGCTAAACATTTCAACAAAAAAGACAACATTACCTGTGATATCGGTCAAGTAACTTTCGACGAAACCACTACCATGACTGCAGACGCTCCTATGGAATACGACTTATTCAGATTATCCGGTCTCAAATGGACCAACAAGGATATTGAATGTGAAACTGCAGCAGGTATCATTCCATGTATCTACTCCAAGAAAAGTCCTGTTAGTACCTTACAATGGGCTATCGGTCTTGAATTGTTCTTGTTAATTGAAGATCCATGGAGAGTATGTTTAACCACTGACCACCCTAATGCAGGTCCATTTACCAGATATCCTAGAATTATCTCCTGGTTGATGAGTAATGAGAAAAGACTTGACATGTGTGAAAATGAAGTTCACAAATGGGTAAACAAAAGAACTCTTCTCCCTACTCTTGAAAGAGAATACGATTTCTACGATATTGCAACTATTACAAGAGCTGCTCCTGCTAAAATCTACGGATTTACCGACAAAGGTGCTCTTACTCCTGGATACAGAGCAGACATTGCAGTATACGACATAAATCCTAATGATATTGACCCATCCAAACAAGCTGATGAAATCGAAAAAGGTTTCAACGTAGCTGAATACACCATTAAAGATGGTCAAATATTAGTAAAAGATAAAGAAATCGTTAAAGTTAAAGAAAGTCAAAACGTTTGGGTTAACGTAAAAGGATGGGAACAACAAGAACAAAAAGTAATCGACAACATTATGCCGTTCTTCACCCAATACTACTCAGTAAAATGGGAAAACTATCCAGTACACGACCACTATGTATCTAACCCAATCAGAATAGATGTTGATGGTAAATAGGGGTGTTTAGTTTGAAAACAATTACATTTGATCAAATCAAAACTTCATCAATCGCTTTAGAATTCGATGAATTAATTCCTGATGAAATTTATTCCTGGACCGAAGCAGACTTTGCAAAATACCAAGTTCCTATTGGAAACTCCAGATTCCCAATCACTGACTTCTTCGATATCACTGTAGAAGGGGAAGCTAACAGTCCTGCTGAAGTTGAAATGATTCTCAACGGAGACTTAAACAGGGTAAAATACATCGGTTGTAAAATGAGTGCTGGAAACATCGTATGTAACAGTAGTGTAGATTTACACGTAGGTGCAGAAATGTCCGGTGGATCTATCCTCGTTAAAGGTGATGCAGCTGCTCACGCTGGAAGAGAAATGTCTGGTGGATACCTTGAAATTGAAGGTAATACCAAAGAATTCACTGGTGCTTCTTACATTGGTGAATGGAGAGGTATGACCGGAGGACAAATTGTTGTTGGCGGTAACGCTGGAAAACAATGTGGTGAATGTTTAACCGGTGGAAGAATCCACGTTAAAGGTAACTGTGATATCTTAGCTGGTATTCACATGACCAAAGGTCTCATTGAAATTGACGGTGACGTAAACCGTTGGCCTGGTGGTCAAATGAAAAACGGTAACATTGTCATCCACGGATTCCTCGGAAGATTACTCGAAGGATTTGTTCTCAATGGTATCGTAGTAGATCCTGAAGTAGAAGGAACTACTTTCAAAGGTAAATTTATCCACTATACTGGAGATATTGGTCTCAACGGTAAAGGTAACCTTTACTTAGACGCTGAAGCTAACAAAGAAAAATTAGCTACTTACGGCGAATTAGACGACGAATATACTTCAATCAGAGAATACAGGAATTTATAATTCCTTCTCTTTTTCTTTTTTTTTAAAATTGTAGGCGATATTATGGTGAAAGAAGTTGAAATGACCTTTGAAGAAACAGTGGAATATGTAAGAAACAAGGTTTATGTTGGAGATGTTTTTGAAATTTCTTACAATCGTATTTTTGCTCCTGGAGAAGTGTTAGGAATCACTGAAGAAGATGACGTGACTGGTGAAGGTCTTCGGGTCGGTTTGCAATTGACCGGTGAAATTTTAAATCAGGCTGTCGAAGTTGATTTGCACGAAATAGGCGATGATTTATTGGAAATTCGTCATATTCACGATGATGATGAAATAATCATCGAAGTTTTATAATTCTCTTTTTTATTTATTCATTTTTTATTTTGGTTCTGCATCGAAAAATTATTTTGTTCGGCAATATACAAACAAACTTTTATATAATGAGTGTCATATTATATCTTATAGTGAGTTGATTGGCATGAAAGAAGTAGAATTAACCACACAGGATGCTGTAAATTACTTGAAAGAAAATGTTAAAATGCATGATAGGATTGAGATTTCCTATGATAGGATTTTTGCAGAAGGTGAAGTTTTAAACGTTGATTTTTCCGAGTATTTTGGAAAACCGGGATTTAAAATCTTAGTGTCTCTTGATGAGAGTGATTTGGGAGCAGTTATTGAAATTGACGTATATGAAGTAGAAGAAGATATAATAGAATTTATCCATTATCCTAAAGATGGTGAAGAAGTGGAAGTTACAGTAGTGTAACTATAATCTGTCCATTTCTTCAAATGGAATTAATTTTTCGATAGCTTTGACTTCGATATCTATTCCCTTTTCTTTTATTGCACCGATGGTGTTAAGTCCTCCACCGGCCACCACACCGAAGTTATAGTTATCTGCCTTTGCATTGTATGTCACTTCTCTTGGTTTTCCTATTTTATATATTGAAAATCCTGTATTTTTTAGGATATCGAGAAGATGGACAGCATAATCACGGGCAATGTATGGAATTTCCTTAAAACTGGCCAATATCTTTTTTGTTCCGATATTTGCTGATATGGAAGTCATGTTTTTTGATATGAATATCTTATGAGGGTCTATTGTTGTACCACTGTATGATATCAGGTCAATGAATAATGGGGGTTCTGTAAGTTCAAGCAATCCTCCATAAATCGGATTGCACATTATTCCGTTGTTTATTAAAAGCCCGTCAATACTTAAACTGCATATTGTAGCTATTCCTACCTTGTTTTCATCTGTAGGATGATCTAAAATCTTGTAGTATGGATTGATGTATTTCGGATTTGAATTAAATGTGTTCTCCATGATGGTCATTGCATCATCCAGTTTGGCCTTGTCGATATAGGAAACATTTGCTATTATGTCTCCTTTTCTTTTTTCCACATCAAAATTGACCTGCTGGATTAGATTCCATGATTTTGAAAGTAAAAATGGTATTTTTGGGGTGACTATATTTCCCCTAGGCTTCAATGTAGGGTTAATTGTTGTCACGATTGGGGATAGTGTATTGAAATCTCTGATTTCTTCAGCTATCTTGATGTCGATTTCCTCTCCCAATTCCTTGATTGCACAAAATGGAGTAATTCCTCCGACAAGAGCTATTCCAACCATTCCATCGGGTACAGGTATTCCTAGAATGTCTTCTCCCTCTTGGGAAATGTCGATTAAACCGCCAATTCCGATGTCGTTTAATTTTTTGAACAGTTCTATTGTTTTTGTCCTGCCTATTCCCGGTATGAGTCTGAAGTTTGCAGGAATTGTTCCGCTACCCTTGGTAATGACGTCCAGAACTGAGGTTCTGTTGCTGTCTGAGAATGCATCAAGGGGTGTAATGGATGTCTTTTTGTAGGATATCAGTTCCGTAAAGGTTGTAGGTTGGAAATGTTCAATTTCAAGCAGCCCTCCATATATCGGTTGGGAAGGTATTCCCTCATTTAGAAGTATCCCGTCGATTGTTGTTCCGCATAATGTGGTCACTTCAATTTCATCCTTGTTTCTGACTCTGTTTAAATTAACGTAAGGACTTACAGAAAGACCACTTTCAAAAATTTCTTTCAGTATTTCAACCGATTCTTCATTATAAACAGTTGATGTATTGACTACTACTTTCCCGCTTTGTGTCATATAGTTGAAGTCAGTCAAATAAATCATTTCTTCAAATTTTGAATGAATGAAATCAACCTGGTCGTAAATCAGTCCTTTTTCTAATTTTTCACGACCCAGCTCAGTAATCTGTCTTCCGGAATATCCCATCCTTTCGGTATATCCTTTTTTGTCCAATATCTGCATATGGTATCTGACTGCACGTTCGCCCAGATTGTAGCCCTTGTTTTTCAGTTCATCTGCTATCAGTTTGGAGCCTGTAGGCTTATCCTGTGCATTCAATATTCTTAAAATTTCCATCATACGGTGTTCGGATTCTGACATAAACAAGCCTCAATTCCAAATTTAACTATAATCCTATCATTAAATTTAAAATAAAAAATTAATATTTAGATTTAGATATCTAAATATTTTCTTTGTTCGTATCCAAATACTTGAACACGGTATTCGTCCCATTCTTGATATTTGAGCTCCAAGAATTTGGTACTGATGTGGTCGCCTAAAGCATTCAATATTAATGGGTCTTCTTCAAGGGAATGGTATGCTTCCCATAAGCTTGTAGGCAAAACTTTGATTCCCAATGCTTCCCTTTCCTCTTCACTCATGCTGTAGATGTCTGCTTCAATAGGTTCTCCAGGATCGATTTTGTTTTGGATACCGTCAATACCTGCTTCAAGCATTACTGCAAATGCAAGGTATGGGTTACATGCAGGGTCAGGTGACCTGTATTCGATACGTGTAGCTTTTCCACGAGCTGCAGGAACTCTGATTAAAGCTGACCTGTTTTTAAGACCATATGCTCTGTATACTGGAGCTTCATAACCTGGAACTAAACGTTTGTATGAGTTCACAATTGGATTGGTGATTGCAGTTATTGCGGGAGCATGTTTTAAAAGCCCTCCCATAAAGTGGAGCGCATCTTTTGAAAGACCGGTTTCTGAATCAGGATCTGAGAACAGGTTTCTGTCTCCTTTGAATACGGACTGGTGACAGTGCATACCACTACCGTTGACTCCAAAGAACGGTTTTGGCATGAATGTTACTCTGTAATCCAACTGATCGAAAGTTGCCATATTATCTACAATAGCTTTAATAGCTTGTTTGAATGTTATTACTGCGTCTGCAGTCTTAAGAGCATCTTTAAATTTGAATGCGATTTCGTTTTGACCTGGAGCTACTTCGTGGTGGGAAGCTTCAACTTCAAAGTCAAGTTCTTCAAGGTTTAAGGTCAGTTCTCTTCTGAAATCAGGACCTTTGTCCAACGGTTCCACATCAAAGTATCCTGCTTCATCGTATGGCAGGGGATATCCGTTTTCGTCTATGTCCACGATAAAGAATTCAGGTTCAGGACCGATATTGTACTGCAATCCCATTTTTGCGATTTTTGCAAGGGATTTTTTAAGAACGCTTCTTGGGTCTCCAACGAAAGGTTCATGCTCAGGAGTCCATACGTCACAGATGAATCTGCATACTGCTGATTCTTCAGGTCTCCAGGATAATCTTGAGTAGGTGTTTATATCAGGTTTTAAAACAAGGTCACTTTCGTTGATTCCGACAAATCCTGCAATTGATGATCCGTCAAAGAGCATTCCTTCACAAAATAACTCTTCCATATCTTCTTTATTGAATGGAATGACAATGTTTTTTACAGTTCCGTTAATGTCAACAAATTGCAAACGAATAAACTTGATATTGTCCTCTACCATCTGTTCAATTACTTTTTCCATTTTTTCTTCATTAATATCGCTCATATAATTCAAGCTCCAATTTTATGATAATATTGAGTTTAAAAAATAGTCGGAATATATATTCCTACCTTGGAAATATATCTCCTTATCATTGTATATAAAGGTTTTGAAAAAAATAGTAATTATTAGGTTTTATATGGATTTTCATAGGTTAATGTCTATTATTTATTTATTTTAATGGATATGCTCCTATCAATTTTAATAATTTCTACTATTTTGTTTAAACAAGAATAAAAATAAAGGAAAAAGTTGACTTATTGTTTAGATTTCCTCGATTGAAAATGATGCAAGGTCCAGCAAATCAAAAGTCAATATTTTTGGGGCAACTGTCACTTTGCCGATTCCGGTTATGATTTTATAGGCTTCCATAGCCTGCATACAGCTTACCATATTGGGTACAGGTCCAATAACTGGCGGTGCACCTGAAGTAACGTTTTTAAGTTCGTTTAAAACATCATCAGTGAGGTCCTTACCGCAGGAGGGAAGGGCGAACATTTCCTCATAGCTTTTGGTATTCGCCAGAAATACTGAAATCTGGCCCAATGTTCCATGGACTGCTCCATGTACAAATGGGATTTTTGCCTCATTTGCAAATCTTGACACTATTACTCTTGTCAGGACATTGTCAAGAGCATCAATAACCAGATTTGAATCTCCGATAATTTTTTTAACGTTATTTTCATCCACATGTTCGCTGAATCGGGTTATTTTAACGTAAGGGTTTATGGATTTGACCTTTTTGGCTGCAACTTCACTTTTGTCCTTTCCGATGGTATCCACACTTGACAATGCTTGGCGGTTGAGGTTTGTATAGTCAAAGATGTCCTCGTCAACCAGTCTGATTTCACCGACGCCCATCCTTGCAAGCATTTCAATGGTCTGGCCTCCGATTCCTCCGCAGCCGATTACTGTGACTGTTGCATTTTTGAATTTTTCCTGCTCTTCTTTTGTCACCAAAGGCATTTGGCGGGTTATGATTTCCCAGTATCTATCATCTGGCATGTTTTCACCTAGAAATGGTCAAATTCGCTTCCGAAGTATTCGTATACTTTCTGAAGCTCTTCAGGAATATTCAACATTTGAGTACAGAACGGCAGACATTCCTTGCAGTCTATACAGCTGTCTGCCCTTGAGTCATCATCAATCAGTGTGAAGTACTGCATTGCACTGGCTTTAGGATCATTCAGCATGTTTGCAATGTTGAACTCTGTCAGACAATTTATGATGTCCACTCCATGAGGGCAAGGCATGCAATATCCGCATCTGGTACAGCGGTTTCCGACAAATCCTCTGTATTCCCTTGAGACTTCTCTGATTATTTCCGCATCATAATCGCTGATTTCATCGATTTTTGAAGCTATTTCAACATTTTCCTTAACCTGTTCGAGGCTTGTCATTCCGCTAAGGACACAATCAACATCATCCCTGTTCCATAAGTACTGCAAAGCCCATTCAACAGGTGTCCTTTTGACTTCGGCCATGTCCCAAATTTTTTGCACTGATTCTGGAATGTTGTTGACAAGTCTGCCTCCCCTTAGAGGTTCCATAATCATGCTTCCAATATTTACGTCCTTGAGATAGTCAAGACCCATGATACCTGACTGATAGTATTCATCAAAGTAGTTCATTTGAGTTAGGACCACTTCCCATTTAGGATATTCGTCGATGATTTCGATAAGATAATCCACTTCAAGGTGTGATGAGAATCCGACATGCTTGACTGCACCTGAGCTTAGGCAGTCATCCAGAAAGTCCAGAACATCAAAGTTTTTAACCTTTTCCCAGTCTGGAACGGTAAGTGAATGAAGCAGATAAATGTCTATATAATCGGTCTGGAGCTTTTCGAGCTGTTCGTCAAGATACATCTGAAAGTCGCCTTTGCTTTCAATTGCCCATGAAGGTGATTTTGTTGATAAAAATACTTCATCCCTATAGCTGTTTTCAGCCAAAAATTCGCCGACAAAACGTTCACTGTTTCCGCTGCCTTCCAAGGTTTTGCTGTGGTATGGATATGCAGTATCGATAAGGTTTATTCCGTTTTCAATTCCATATTCGAGCATTTTTGATGCTTCGGTGGTGTTAATTTCATCATTTGCATCAATTGTTGGAAGTCTCATTGTTCCAAAACCGAGTCTTGAAACCTTCAGTCCGGTTTTTCCAAGTTCATTATATAACATTTCAAATCCTCAATAACTTAACATGAATATATTATTGATGAAACTATAAAATTGTTATGTCTGAAAAAAATTTTTTAAAAATAGTAGTTAGATGGAAATTCCTGGGATATAGGATGCCGGGGGCGGGATTCGAACCCGCGATCTCACGGTATCCCAGGAATAAGTCAGAGCACTGCTTTATTACCCTATGAGCCGTGCGCTCTAACCAGCTGAGCCACCCCGGCATCTAACAAATATATTTATTTTTATCATTACATTTAAAGTTTTTGTTTTTTTAACTTTTTTGGCTGTTTTTTCAAAATATTTAATAACTTTTAATTTCATAATTATATTATTGACAATTATAATGCTGATGATATTATGAGTAAAGTTAAAGATATGTCACTTGCACCGGAAGGTGTTCGTAAAATTGAATGGGTTCAAAAACACATGCCTGTTTTGGAACACATTAAACAAGAGTATTTGGAAACCCAACCTTTCAAAGGAATCACAATCGGGTCCTGTTTGCACTTGGAGCCTAAAACCATCAATTTAGGTTTAACCTTGATGGCTGGTGGGGCTGAAGTAGCAATGACCGGATGCAATCCGCTTTCAACCCATGACGATGCGGTTGCAGGTGCGGCAGACTTAGGTCTGAACGTTTACGGTTGGAGAGAACAAGACGATGAGGAATATTACCAGACAATCAACATGGTTTTGGACCACAAGCCGGACATCATCATCGATGACGGCGCAGACATGATTATGGTTTTACACAACGAAAGAAAAGAGTTGTTAAGCCACATCAAAGGAGCATGTGAAGAAACCACAACTGGTGTTCACAGATTGCAGGCAATGCATGCTGACGGTGCATTGAAATTCCCAGTAATCGCTGTAAACGATGCATACACCAAATACTTATTCGACAACAGATACGGTACCGGACAATCCAGTTTCGATGCAATCATGGGAACAACCAATATGGTAATTGCAGGTAAAACCGTAGTCGTATGCGGATACGGATGGTGCGGTCGTGGACTTGCACTCAGAGCAGCAGGTCTCGGTGCTGATGTAATTGTAACAGAAGTTGATCCAATTCGTGCATTGGAAGCAAGAATGGACGGATACCGCGTAATGACAATCAGAGAAGCAGTAAAACAGGCCGACTTGATTATCACTGTAACAGGTAATGCTGATATTATCTGCGGTGATGACTTCAAATACATGAAAGACGGCTGTATGCTTGCAAACTCCGGACACTTCAACGTTGAAATCAACCGCCCAGACCTTGAAGCAATTTCAACCGAAGTTAAAGAAGTACGTGAAAGTATTGAAGAGTTCACCACCAAAGACGGCAGAAAAATATACCTTTTAGCTGACGGAAGATTAGTGAACTTATCCGCTGCACGTGGACAAGGACACCCTGCAGAAATCATGGACATGAGTTTTGCCGTACAGGCATTATCTGCAAAACACATTCTCGAAAACGATTTGCCTGTAGGAGTAACCAAAGCACCTGATGAAATCGACTATAATGTCGCTTCAATGAAATTGGATGCAATGGGTATTGAAATCGATTCATTAACCGACAGCCAAAAAGCCTACTTGGCAAACTGGCAAGAAGGAACATAGTTTTCCTTCTAAACTTATTTTTTTCATGTCTTATTTTAGATACATTGACAATGGTGAAGGTCCTACCAAACTGTTCATTGGTGGCATTCATGGAAACGAAGGTGTTACCTCTTTGAGATTCATTGAAAATATCGATGAGAGTGATTTATCGCCAGGACAGTTCTATTTTTATAATTTTGATAAAACTCCGTATATATCTACAATAAAAAAGGAATATTACGAATCTCCGATAGGTCAAAAGATTCTTGATTTGATTAAATACTTCGAGCCTGATTTTTACACTGAACTTCACTGCTACAACCTTAAAAACTACGATAAGCTGACTTCAATGGAGAGATATAGGAAAACAGGAATTCCTCCATTGATTAAACTCGGAAATCATGTGCTTGTATCTTCAGTTTCTCCATTAATCAGAATGACTTATTTTTCAACCGAAACGGTATGCAAAACCTTGGAATTTCCATGCCTCGAGAAGCTGACTCCAGAGCTTATTGAAGAGTATGATTTTGATAAGAAACTGGCCATTGAAACCTATGAGAAATTGCTAAAACTTATTTTGAAATCTCCTTCCAGAAATCATTTTGAGGCTCAGATGTTGATTGATTATGCTCCTCAAGTTGATTTGGCTATGAAATATGCAGAAAAAGTATTTGGAAAGGATTTCCCGCCTTATTAGTTTTCCTTTTAGAAATGATTGAATATTGTTCAGATTATTTTTGTTTTTAATATTTTTTTTATAGCTAATCATTTTTTTGGTAAATGAAAAGGTTTAATTTACCAATTTATATATAATGAGATACAAAAATTTATTTAAGCATGGATTATGTCCAATTGGTGTAAAATTAATATTACATCGATTGATTTTTCTATAGAAAATGTTAAGGTCTTTAAAATGAAGTTAAATAAGAATCTAGTGGGAAATATTGTGATTATGGTATCAATTCTGCTTGTTTTATCATGTTTTGCTTTAATAATGATTTCAGGACCTATGGGTATCGAAACTGTCAAATGGGAGGGTGACGGTTATACGTATATAATTACTTCAGATATGAAGTATCAGATGGATGAAAATACATTCAATGTTACCAGTCCCTACGAACCCAATAATTATATGATGAAAAAGACTAATGATCAGACCAATTTCAGGAAATACTTCAAGAACTCACTTACAGATGCTTACAGTACTCCTAGAAATCTAACACATACGATTCTTGTAAATGGTCAGGAAAACTTTGCAGTCATTGTACCTACAGAGTCCTTTAAAACAACAGACCGTGGTTACGAGTTGAATGGAACTCCAGAAATTATTGAAATTCAGATGAAGGACAGCAGCGGAATAGCTTCCTTTATACTTGGTAGTACTAGGTGATAATATGGCACATGATGTTTTTATAAGTTATTCAACAAAAGACAAGGTCACGGCAGATGCAATTTGCCATATTCTTGAGGAAAATGACATGAAATGTTGGATTGCACCAAGAAATATTTCTTCAGGCCAGCCCTATGCTGAAGAGATATTAAATGCTATTAAAACTACAAAAATTGTTGTTCTTGTGTTTTCATCTAATTCTCAGGCATCACAATTTGTTCAAAAGGAGATTAATTTATCATTTTCAAACGGTAAGCCTATCATATCTTTTGTAATCGATGAATCATTGCCTCAAGGAGATTTAGAATTTTATTTAAAAACCAACCATTGGCTGGATGCATATCCTGAGCCTGAAGTGGTATTTTCTAAATTGGTAACTGATGCCTCCAGATTGATTGGGGATGAGAAGCACAATCCTATCATCGACAGTAATGTAATGGAAAAGGCCAGAAATGGTGAATTCAATCAGCCAAGCATAAAAAATGAATGGAAATCATTTATTTTCCTTGCAACTCCATTATATCCAATTGCATTGATTTATATGGGACTTTCCGCAAAAATGAAAAAAATTACAATTCAAGGTGTTATTTGTATGATTCCTTTGCTGTTATTTTTAGTTTTATCATTCTATGGAGCATACATGGCAAGACAGCAGGCAATTGCAGCAGTTTTCGTAGTTATTTTATGGATTATTTCAGTTGCATATATTCTTGTTATCAGAAAAGATTATCTCTTTAGAAAATCCGTTATCAATAGTGTCAGTGACGATAAGGAGCTGTTTACAGCTTTGATTGAAGAATATGCCAATGTGTAGGTGTTTGTTATGCATGAAGTTTTTATTTCTTATGCTGATGGTGATGAAAAGGTTGCAGAAGATATATGTAACCTTTTTGAGAAAAACGGAAGTTCCTGTTGGTATAAAAAAAGAGATTATGGTGAAAATGACACGGTTTCAAAAATATCACAGGCGATTAGGGATTCAAATCGTGTTGTTTTGGTTTATTCAGAAAATGCCAAGGACTCAAATTTCACCATAACGGAGATAGATATTGCGTTTTCTGAAGATCTTCCCATTTTGGTATTCAACATCGATGGCACACCTATTTCTCCTAAATTGCAATTTTATTTGGAAAATAAGCCATCAATCGATGCATATCCGGATACAGAAAAATATTATGGGGAATTGTTGGAAGATTCAACTCAATTGGTTTCAATTACTAAAGAAGACCCTTCTAAAAACGATGTTTATATCTGTTATACAGAAGAGGATGATTTGACAGCCGATGCAATCTGTCATGTGATGGAATCAAATGGAATGAAATGTTGGTTTAAAAAACGTGATTTTAAAGTCGGCGAATCAATTCAAAAAGTCAATAATGCAATTAAGAGTTCTAAAAGTGTCGTTTTAGTTTATTCTGAAGATATTAAAAAGTCAAATTTTGTTAAAACAGAGCTTGAAATTGCTCATTCATCAGAAATTCCGATTGTATGTTTTAAAATTGATGAGTTTCCGGCTGATGAATTCAAAAGTTTGAAGGATGCTCACTGGTTGGAAGCATTTCCAAATCCTGGAAAAATATTTAAGGACCTTGTAGGTGATGTTTCAAAAACCATTGGAAAGGATGTAGATGAGCCCGTAGTTTCAAAGGAATATGAGGATTTAAAAATAGACAAAAAACCTCAACAAAAAGTTGAAGAGACAAAAGATGAAATTTCTGAAGATTTCGATGAGGATTATGGTGTCAGCAAAAGATTCAAGAAAATTGCCATAGGCGTTACTGCTGTTTTGGTTGTGATTTTGCTTGTGGTTTATCTGTCAAACTATATATTCCTTCCGGGGTTGACTGATGATAAATTAGTATTTTCCGATGGAGGGGTCAGTATTGAGAATTCCAATTCATATTATGAGAATTATTTGGACATCAACGTCAGTGAAATGAAAGTTGGTTCAAAATATTCTCTTGAAGGATTTGTAGAATTTCCTCCTGATGATTTTGATGATTACTACGTAACGGTTGACTATGCAGACAGTTCGGGAGCAGTAGTAGATTCAACCAATACTCCGGTTAAGGATTTAACTAAAACCAATGATGGAAAAATATTGCTGGTAAATCATGATGTCCTTCCGGATGTCACTACAATTTATGTAACAATATTCAATGCGAAAGGAGTACAAGTGTATTATGACGTATTTACAGATTTATAATGATATTCATAGTTTAAATTGTAAAATATATATTTAGAGGTGATTTTATGAAGTATGGTAAAATAATTGGTATTTTATTGGTTATTTGTGTGGCTATTACCTTTTTGGGTGTTGCCAGTGCCGCTGAAGTGGTTGTGAATGGTGAAAAATTTAACATTCCCGACAATTATGTAAAAAATAATTCATCATCTTCCGTTAAAAAAACATCAACTGGAACAGAGGAACATGCGGTATATGATGGTGTTTCAGAGTACATAAGTATTGTTGTTACTTTATTTAATGCAGGCACTCCAAAAGTTCCAGAAGACCCACAGGCTGTAGATAAAACCATTAATGGGGTGTCCGGAAAATATGTTGAAAATTTCGCTGGAACAGGTAGTGAACAGTTTACATACATCAGCAATAATAAATTAGTAATAATTACTAAAGATGCAGATTCTAATGTGACTTTTGAGGACATTGTTATCAAATCTGCTGATGAAGGAGGTTCAGGATCTTTATTTAATTTGTTTGGCTAGATTTTTTTTAATCTGCCTTTTCTTTTTTAAAGGAAATTCAACATGGTTCCTTCATAGATGGATGATGTATTTATTAATTAATAATTTAGCTCTTGTTTGAGGCGATGTTATGAAGCATGGTAAAATAATTGGGATTATTTTGATTGTTTGTTTGGCTATTACCTTTTTGGGTGTGGCCAGCGCAGCCGAAGAAGTTGTGAATGGAGAGAAGTTTAACATTCCTGACAATTATGTAAAAAACGAGGATAACTCATATGTTAAAAAAACAGCTACCGGAACGGATGAAAATGCAGTATATAATTGCAATAATGACTTCATAAGTATTGTTGTCGTTGTGATTAATAAGGGTATTCCAAATATTCCAGAAGATTCTGGGGCTGTAGATAAAACAATTAATGGGGTGTCAGGAAAATATGTTGAAAATTCCACAGACACAGGCAATGCAAAGTTTATTTATGTACATGATAACAGATTGGTAACAATTGTCAAAAATCCAGATTCTAATGTGACTTTTGAGGATATTGTTATTAAATTCTGAAGAATAGGGCATTAACTCATAAATTTTCTTGGCTAGATTTTTTTAAAGAAAAGTCTAATTAATGGATTTTAGTCTATTGAGTATTATTAATTTAAATATGTATTTGGGTGATATTATGAAGTATGGTAAAATAATTGGCATTTTATTGGTTATTTGTGTGGCCATTACCTTTTTGGGTGTGGCCAGCGCTGCTGAAATTGTTGTAAATGGTGAGAAGTTCAACCTTCCGGATGATTTTAAAAAAGACAATGAATCATCCACAGTTACAAAAACTTCCACCGGAACAGATGAAAATATAATATATGGAAATGGATTTGACTTTGTAACCTTTGCTATCAGTTCATTTAATTCAGGGTCTTCTCCAGCACTCCCAACAGGAGGCAATTATACAGATAAAACAATTAATGGCATAGATGGTAAATATACGGTAGATGAATACGGCAATGAGGAGTTTGTTTATATCAACAATAATAAATTAATCATGATTTCATTAACTGCTGATAGTTCTTTGAGTTTCGAAAACATCATTATCAAACCTGCTGCTAGTGAACAAGGTTCCGGATCCCCATTTAATTTGTTTGGCTAGATTTATTTAATCTGCCTTTTCTTTTTTAATGGAGTATTTGCAATTTAGGCAATTTAAGAGTTGATATTATGAAATACAGTAAACTAATAGGCATTATTTTGATTGTTTGTATCGCATTTACTTTTTTAGCAGTGGTTAGTGCATATGAAGTAACTGTGTGTGGAGACCAATTTAACATCCCTTACGGGTTTGAAAAAGATGATGCATACTCTACAGTTTCAAAAACTGCTATGGGAACACAAGAAAATGCAGTATTTACAAATGGTATAGATATTATATATATTGGGGTCAGTGTCATGAATAATGGTGGTGTTGTACTGCCAACTGGCGATAATTATACAGATAAAACTGTTAATGGAGTTAGTGGAAAATATTATGAAGATGATACTGGCATTGGTTTTATTTATATCCATGGCAATAAATGTATAACCATTTCCTTCCCGAACGATTCCAATTCGACATTTGAGGAGATTGTTATCAAACCTCCTGAAGATGATTCTGGATCTCCATTTAATCTGTTCGGCTAAACTATTAATTTTATAGGCGATACTATGAAATACAGTAAACAAATTGGTATTATTTTGATTGTTTGCGTGGCTATTACATTTTTGGGGGTGGCCAGTGCTGCCGAAGAAGTGGTGAATGGGGTAAAGTTCAACATTCCTGATGGTTTTGTAAAAAATGAAGAGATGTCTTCCGTTTCAAAATCCACTTATGGAACTGATGAAATTGCATTTTATGAAAATGGAGATGATTGCATATCTCTTACCATTAGTTCTTTAAACAGTGGCATTGCGGGGTTACCTCAAGATGATAAGTATGAAGACAAAAACATTTCAGGCATTAATGGAAAATATTGCAGTGAAGAAGACGGCGAAGAGTTCATTTATGCTATTGATAATAAATCAATAACCATCTGGCTGCCTCATAACTGTACTGTCTCTTTTGAAGACATTATTATTAATGAGGCTTCTTAAGATGTACTAAATTCTCATTTTAATTTGTTGGCTAGATTTTTTTTAATTTGCCTTTTCTTTTTTTTAATGAATTATTTACCTTAAATGTGCAAGAATACCATGACTTCTTTAAGTCGTGGATGAATTGCACAAAAAATGGCATTATTACTTTTCAAATGCTCTTACTAACTTTTAATATATGTATTATTAGTTAATATAATAGTGTATGATTTAATGAATGGTGGAGTTGTGTTTTTTTGAGGATTGTTAATAAAGGTTTGGTGGTTAGGTTGTATCCTGATGAATGTATGGTGCGTGAGTTTAATCAGAATATTGGTAATGCTCGTTTCACTTGGAATATGCTCTTGGAGGAATACCAAAAGACATATGAATTATTTAAACAACACGGATATAACCGTTTAAAGTGTAATATGACTACATTCAATACCATGTTGACTATGCTTAAAAAGTGGTATCCTTTTCTTTATTTAAGTGAATCCAGTAGCTTGCAGCAAGTTTATCGAGACCTACTGAACGCATTTAAAAAATTCTTCAATGAAGGAGCAGGTTTTCCATGTTTTAAATCAAAAAAACACCCTAAACAATCATTCAGAATACAAAACAATAATAATATTAAAATAAAAGATAATATTCTGGTTTTACCTAAAATCGGGAAAGTATACTACCGGACCAGCAAAGAATACAAAAGATTATTGAATAGCAATGAGATTAAAATCAACAATGTCACCATTAAAAAATCAAATGGAAAATTCTATACTGTATTCAACATTGAAATGCCCGTAGAATCTTTTGAAAAAACATTCTTGAGCGTAGGGATCGATTTGGGATTAGAAACATTAGCCACCCTAAGTAACGAACTAAAGATAACCAATTTTGACCTAACTTACGAGGAAAAAATGATTAAAAAATACCAACGAATACTCTCAAGAAAAAACTATGATAGCAATCGATACCGAAAAGTCCAAAAAACCTACTGGAAATGGATAGACAAAAAAAATAACAAAATAAAAGACGCATACCACAAACTAAGCCACTACCTAACTAAAGTCTATGATATAATATGTATGGAAGACTTAGACATCAAAGAAATGTTTCAAGACTCTGATTTAAGCAGTAAACTACAAAGAATTGGCTTAGCCTCTTTAGTGGACAAAATCAAGTACAAAGCGGAATGGTATGATAAAGTTTTCATTCAAATCAGCAGGTGGTTTCCATCAAGCAAAAATTGCCATAACTGCGGATACTACAACAAAAATCTCAAAAGAGATGAACGAGAATGGACTTGCCCAGAATGCGGCACACACCATGACCGGGACGCGAATGCTGCAAAAAACATACAAATGGAAGGTTTGAGAATCTATCATGAAAATTTAGTGAACCTCAGGGACTGGGGGGATAGCACGGTAATCCTAGAAGCATTAGCATCTACAGTCCGTGAAGTAAGAATCCTAGAGCTCTACAGCTCGAGGTAGTTCAATAAAACCAGGCATCCAAACTTCCCTGTGATGAACTTAAGTTCTTAAGCTTGTCGGATGCTTTAACAACACGGTCTTCGGAAAATCCGTGTTCGTAGCACAGGAATTCAATTATTTTGTCCTGTTTTGGCTTTTCCCATTTGATTTTGTAGTCTGTGTTGACGTCATGATTTAAAAAGAGTTCTCTTATTTCATCCAAATCGTGTGTGGATTGCTCTTGGAGTTCAGCCATTTTTTCTTTGAGCTGGCCTTTGTGTGCTAGCTTGAGTGCTGTTTTTGCACCTATTCCCTTTAGGCCTTCGCAGAAATCGGTTCCGATTAGGATTCCCATATCTATCAGCTCTTCTCGGGTCACGTCCAATTCTTTTAGGACTTTATTTAATTCGTAGTATTCGAGATTTCCTAAGTTGGAATTGACCGCAAGGTTTCTTACAACTCTTTTTGCTCCGAAAAGCAGGCAATCGTAATCTTGGGATGCAACTGCATATGCGTCTCCGTTTGCTACAAGATATGCTGCCTGCGCTTCACCTTCTCCTTTAGCTTCAACGTATGGTATTCCCATCAGTGTCAGCAGCTTTTTGGAGGATTCAATGATTTCGGCTGACAGTTTGCTTGATCTCATTGCAAACTTGCGTGCCTTTTCGGTGTCTCCTTGCTTTAGAGCTTCCTTGTAGATTTTTTCTGCTTCATTTCTTACTTCTCTTCTTTTGGATTGGGTGTCACTTTTAAGTTCTGATGACTGTCCATCAAAGACATAAATAGGTTTGATGTCTTTTTCGACCATTGATGAGTTCCTGTATAGGATTCCGCTTAAATGTGATGTAATGTTCCCGTTCTCATTGGTCAGCGGTCTTCCGTCCCTTTGTCTGATTGTGGATAAGAACTGATAAAGGGTGTTGAAAGCA
This sequence comes from Methanobrevibacter sp., assembly GCA_017407115.1. GTDB lineage: Archaea > Methanobacteriota > Methanobacteria > Methanobacteriales > Methanobacteriaceae > Methanocatella. The sequence goes on from JAFQXD010000047.1 coordinate 28,323, forward strand.
TCAATGGATACCGCTCTACCTTCAAGGTCTTTGAAATCTATTTTTTTCGGTTCGACAATATCTTTAAGTTTTACACCCATTTTAACACCTAGTCTTTAAAATAACTTAAAGGATATGCCTCTTTAGACCATATGACTATATTTTTCTTATGTATCAGAACATACTCACGCACCAGCATGTCTTCGTTGACATGGAATAGGTTTTGAAGCTTTGCTGATGGCTTTTCAATTCTAATGTTGTTTATTTTTGTAATTGTTTCGATTTCATGCTCCAGTATTATTCTGCCTGTGGTCTGGTCTTCTTTTAGTAATTTTTCTATAACAGTATTGCTGCATCTGTCCTTAGGTATGTAGGATAATCCGTAAACAAGTGGACGACCGTGTTTATGTATGATGACTTCCCTCAAATCTATTTCATCGCCTACGTTTATTTTAAGTTTCTCGGCTATGTCTTCATTCGCTTTTTCCATATGCTGGTCCAATATGAACAGGTTAACGTCGCCGTATAAAACATCCAAGATTGAAACGAGAGGTCCTTCAATTGAACACAGCACTTTTTGCATTGTTGTGAGTTTCACGTCATTTTCTTGTTCTACTTTTTGTATCTTTTCTCTTATTAAATTTGGTATTGCTTCTTGTTTAGAGCTCATTTTTACCTCCGATTTAAATTTCTGTAAAGTAACTTACAGGAAACATTTCCTTAATCCACATCAATATTTCATCTTGGTTTATGATTACATAATCGCGAGCAAGGAAGTCCTCATCTGTTTTGAACAGTTCTTTGAGTTTTGCATCCGGTTTTTCGATGAATATGTTGTTGACTTCCCTTCTTGATTCAATCTTATAATTTTTAAGGATTCTTCCAATAGGTATGTCCGCCCTTAGCAAATCGGCGCAGATTTCATCGCTGCACCTTCCTAATGGAACATGTGATATTGCATATATTAAAGGACGGCCTTTCTTGTGCATTATGACTTCCCTGAAGTTAATTTCATCACCAGCATTTACATTCACAAGCTTTGCATGGCTTTCATCTGCCACTCCGAAATGCTGGTCGATTGTGAAGAGATTTATTTTTCCGTATAATACATCCAGTATCGCCGTAATTGAGCCGTCTGTTGTTAAAAGGATTTTTTGCGTGTTGGAAAACTTCTGTCCGTACTCCTTTTCCAAGTCATTCATTTTTTCTATAAGTCTTTTGTTTGCTTCATTTTTATTGGTTGACATTTCCATCACTATAAGTCTTTTGGATTTGTAATTACTCCTGTAATTGCTGAAGCGGCTACCACTTTTGAATTTGACAGGTAAACCGAGGATTTTGCATCTCCCATTCTACCTTTGAAGTTCCTGTTTGTTGTTGAAATGCAGGATTCTCCTTCAGATAATACTCCCATATGCCCTCCAAGACATGGTCCACAGCCAGGATTGCATATGATGGCTCCCGCATCGATGAATGTATCAATGTAGCCTAAATGCATTGCCTTTTTATATATTTCCCTTGAAGCTGGGAGAATCAATAGTCTAACATCATTACATATATTATGATTTTCAAGAATTTCACAGGCATCCTTCAGGTCGGACAACCTCCCGTTGGTGCATGAACCTATCAGGCACTGGTCAATGGATGTGCCCTCTATTTTTGAGATGTCACAAACGTTGTCTACATCGTTTGGACATGCAATTTGAGGTTCCATATCTGTTATGTCAAAGTTCATTTCCTGTGAGTATATTGCATCTTCGTCGGATTTCACGACATTCAGCTGGTCTTCGCTCTTGCCGGTTCTTTTGCAGATGTAGTCGATGACGTCCCGATTAGGTTCCATAATTCCGTTTTTCGCCCCCATTTCAATTGCCATATTGCACATGGTTGCTCTTCCTTCAACGCCCATGCTTTCTATTGTGGGACCACAGAATTCGGCAGTCTTATAGGTTGCCCCTGCAATTCCGATTTCTCCGATGATATTTAATATTATGTCCTTTGGTGCAATATATGGGTTGAGTTCTCCTTCAACTGTCATTTTTATTGCTTCAGGAACCATGAACCAGGTTTTGCCTGTTGCCCAAACCATTGCAAGGTCTGTTGCACCCATTCCAGTTGAAAATGCTCCAAAAGCACCATAAGTACATGTATGTGAATCGGCGCCGACAATTACCTTTCCAGGTTCGACCAATCCCATTTCAGGGACTACCTGGTGGCAAATTCCTTCGCCGTGTATAAAATTTTTTGTAATTTTTTGAGTTTTGATGAAATTTCTGCAGACTTTTTGAAATTCAGCTGAACCGATTGTATTTGCAGGGATGTTGTGATCAAATATTATAGCTATTTTTTCAGGGTCCCATACTTTGTCAGCTAATTTTTCAAAGGTTTTAATGGCAGGTGGGCTTGTCCCATCATGTGACATTGCAAGGTCAACTGGGATTTCTATTATTTCGCCCGGGCTCACTTCGTGGCCTGCCTTTGCAGATAATATCTTTTCAGTAATATTCATTTCAATCTATTCCTTTTTACTGATTTTTTTAACAATATCCTTGAATACTTGATCGTTGATGTATTTTCCTTCTTCTCTTGATTTTTTGACCTGTCTTACAATTTCAATGAGTTCTTCATCACTGACGTCAAGTTCGCATTCATTTAATTTTGCTCTTACTGCTCTGCATCCTGAATGTTTTCCCAATACGAGCTGTCTTTTTTGACCGACGAGCTCTGGAAGATAGGGTTCATAGCATAAAGGCTCTTCAATAACTGCATCAACGTGAATGCCTGATTCGTGTCTGAACACGTTGTTTCCAACTACAGGCTTGTTGTATGGAATCGGAAGCCCGCTTGCTTTTGATACGAGATCGGATAGTTCTTTTATGTATTTGGTTTTAAATCCGTAGTCTTTTCCGTATAGGATTTTCATCGCCATGATGAGCTCTTCAAGTGAAGCGTTACCTGCTCTTTCACCAATGCCGTTGACGGTAGTGGACACTGCCTTTGCACCTGCCAAAACACCAGTGATTGAGTTGATAACGGCCAGGCCAAAGTCATTGTGCAGGTGAACTGCAATGTCAATGTCAATGTCTTTTACAAGCTCTTCAACCAGATATTTAATTCCTTGAGGAGTAATAGCTCCTGTTGTATCGGCAATATGGACTCTGTCTGCTCCACATTCCTGTGCCTTGTTGTAGATACGTTTTAAAAATTCGATATCTGTTCTTGTTGCATCTTCCGCTGAGAATGCCACAAACAATCCATGGTCCTTGGCGTAATCCACTGCGGTTTCACATAGGTTGATTGCGTCCTGACGGGTGATGTGCATTTTATGGTCCAGATGGATGTCTGAAGTTCCGACAAATGTGATTACTCCATCCACATCACAGTCAAGTGCAGCGTCAATGTCGGCAGGTTTTGTTCTTGTAAGTCCAAGGATTGTAGCGTCAAGGCCTTCATTTGCTATTGCCTTTACGGTTTCCTTTTCTTTTTCGGAAACTATTGGAAAACCCGCTTCAATCTGATGGATTTTAAACTGATCAAGCTTTCTTGCAATTTCTAATTTCTCATCAAAGCTAAAACAAACTCCTGGAGTTTGTTCTCCATCTCTAAGGGTTGTATCATAAATTGTAATGTCGTCTGGAAATGTCAATTCAGACTCTTTGTTATAATGACTTATGAAATATTGCAATATAATCACATCTAAAATTTATTAATATTATAAATATTATAATAGTATTATTTATAACTTTTCTAATAACTCCAGATAGGAAGTCCTTTCAAAACCGTCTGTAATTCCTAATTTTTCAAACAGTGCGAATATTTTCTCTTGAGCTTCGCTGTAGTCCTCACCATCTTCCAGGCCGATTTCTATTTCCATATACGGCTCAAGACCTTCAACGTCATCAAGTGATATTTCAAAATTTTCATATTTGTAATATTGTCTGTTCTTTCTCACGGCTCTTACCTTTTTAAATCCAATCTCCTCGAAAATGTCTGCACATTTTTTTGAATCCTCAATTGCCATTTCAATCTCCTTTCTTGTTTTAGATTTGGAGTCTATTTTAGGTCCTTTGTAGGTTATGAATATGTTGGTGTTGTCATTTTCAGTGGTGGTCCTTATCCTCAATGCCTCATCTGTTTTGGCGAAATCCACAATCGGGCTATTGAAGTAGATATCCTCCTGAAATTCCTTTTTGGTTTTGGTTGCACCTATCCTTTCGAGCTCTTCTTTCATCTGTTCAAAACTGTCGATCTTTGCTTTTACTTCCACTTCTATCATGTTATCATGCAGGCCTTTTTCAGTTAAATATATTTTATGTTTTAAATGTATTATTTTTTTTCATTTAATTCATCTAAAATTGGATTCTTTATATTTCATTTATATATGGAGGCCAATTTCAGATAATTCTGAAACGTTTTTAATTTATGTGGTTATATATAAATGATAACTGATTTGAGTGATTTTTACAAACACTTTTACTATTTAAATGAATTTAAATGAAAATATTTTTTTAAAATTAATTTGATTGCCTATTTTTTAGAGAATAATACTAAAAATTAGTAACATTTATAAAGGGGTATTGTTAATATAGATTTTCGCCTTTCATATATAAATAGGAAGTTATTTCGAAAATTTAAAATTTTCATTTTTTTTAAAATTTCCGATATATTGTTTAAATAAACATACCTTTATATACTATTTAAATTAAATATTTTATTAGTAAAAATTTAATGTATTTTTTGTTTTCTTAAATTCTTACTTACTACTTTTAATAACTTATGGAGGTTTTAAATTGACCGATGTTGATATAAAAATTGAAAACATTGTTGCTTCTGCAAGCATTGGTAAGGACATCGATTTAAAAGAAATTGAAAGCTCTAATATGTTAGAGGGTGTTTCTTATAATCGTGAACAATTCCCAGGTCTAGTTTTCAAACTTAAAGATCCAAAAACTGCAGCTTTAATTTTTGGTTCTGGAAAACTTGTTTGTACTGGAGCAAAATCTATAGATGACTCTAAATTAGCAATTAAGAGAACTGTAGATTTAATGAGGAAAGTCGATACAGACATTCCTGAAGAATTTGAAATTAAAATTCAAAACATCGTGGCTTCTGCTAATTTGGAGTCCACATTAAACTTGGAGGCTGTAGCTTTAGAACTTGAAGATACTGAATATGAACCGGAACAATTCCCTGGTTTAGTATACAGATTATCTGATCCTAAAGTGGTCTTATTATTATTTGGTTCTGGTAAAGTTGTATGTACTGGAGCTAAAACCCGTAGCGATGCTAAATTAGGCGTCGAAAGAGCTTACGACAGATTAAGTGAGCTAGATTTAATATAATTTGGTGGTATTATTGATTAAACTTGTAGTATTTGACTTAGATAACGTTATTATTGATGGTGAAGCGATAGATGAGATAGGAAAATTAGCAAATGTTGAAGAAGACATAGCTGAAATTACTGAAAAAGCTATGCAAGGTGAAATAGACTTTGAAACTTCTATTAAAGACAGAGTTCAACTTCTTGAAGGAACTTCAATTGAAGACATCGAGAAAGTTGCTGATGATCTTCCATTAATGGATGGAGCTTGCAAAACCATCGAATGTTTGAAAGAAAAAGATGTAGATGTAGCTATCATTAGTGGTAGTTTTGATATAGTGGCTGATAAAGTAAAAGACAAACTCGGTGTTGAAACAGTTTATACTAATAGTTTCACAGTCGAAGATGGTAAATTAACTGGTGAAGTGACTGGTCCTTTAGTATCTGGTTCCAAATTAGATGTATTAAAAGACCATGTTGAAGAAGCAGGAATTACTTTGGATGAAGTAGTTGCTGTTGGGGATGGCGCTAACGACATTTCCATGATTGAATCAGCTGGTTGCGGAATTGCATTCAATGCTAAAGATTCCGTTAAAGAAATAGCTGATATTGTAGTAGATGGAAAAGACTTATGCAAAGTCTTGGATGAAATTCTTAATCAATTAACCACTGAAGAAGAAACTGAAACTGTTGACGACGAAGAAACCGAAGAAGCTGTAGAAGCTGAAGCTGCTGAAGAAGCTGAAGAGGCTGAAGAGGCTGAAGAAGTAGAAGAAACCGAAGAGGCAGAAGAAGCTGAAGTAGCTGAAACTGAAGATAAAAAAGAGAATAAAAAAGAACTTCCTAAATCTGATTTTGTTCTTGCTGACACCATGGAAGGTGTAAGAAAACAAAAAGATGAAAAAGAAGCTGAAATCTCCAAAGTTGCTGATGAAAGGGAAGAATTCAACAAAATAGCTAAAGAACAACGTAAAATCCGTGATGAATTAAATGCATCATTGAAAGAAAACTTAAATAAAGCTATTGAATTCAGAAACGAGCGTAATGAAATCAACAAAGAAGTTGAAGCTGCTAAAAAGGCTCGTAACGAAGCTAATAACAAAATCAAAAATCTCGAATGGTCTTCAGGTAAACGCGATAAAATCAAAATAGAAAATGAAATCAAAAAGATCGATAAAATCATTGAAACTCGCGTTTTAGACATCAAAAAAGAAAATCAACTTGTTAAAAATGCAAATGATTTGAGAAAACAGTTAATGGAAATTCATGAAGATGAATCCGTTAAAAGTGAAGCTCAAGAACTTAAAAAATTATCTGAAGAAGAGCACGAAAAAGTTATTACACTTTCCGAAAAAGCTCAAGAAGCTCACGAAGAAATGCTCACCTACTTCAGAAAAACCGATGATATCAGAACTGCAGCTGACGAAGCTCACAAGAAATTCATCGAAGCACGTAAAAACGCTTCCGCTAAACATGAAGAATTCAAAGCTATCTTAAGCGACATTCATGTAATCAACAAAAAATTAGGTTCCAACAAACCTAAGAAAAGGAAAAATGAAAACAAAGGCGGAGCTGGTGCTAACAAAAACCGTGAAGAAAAAGAAAGAGCTGAAGAAATCTTTGCTAAATTTAAACAAGGTGGAAAAGTTTCCACTGAAGAGATTTTACTCTTGCAAAAATATAATATAGGTTAAGCAATTAACCTCTATTTTTTTATTTTTTTTAAATAAGGTAATACTATGTCAGAAGAAAAAATCGAAACTTGTTTTATTTGTGGAAAGGAATTTGACATGGCCAAAGCTGATCTTGCGTATTACAGAAATGGCAAATATCCAATTTGCGACTATTGTGCTGATTTTTATGGGTTTTTCCAAGAGGATTTGGAGCCTAAAAAAGAATAACTTTTTTTAATTCTATTTTTCATATGGCATTTTTGCTGGCCCCAACTGTTTTTCATAGAAATGTTTTTATATAAGAAATTATTTTAAATTTAATTCAGTTATTATTTTTTTTTAATGTGGGGGAAGTTTGTAAATGCATGAAGTAATTATATGCGAAAAGCCTAGTTCGGCTGAAAAAATAGCCAAAGCACTTTCACCGAGTGCAAAAAAGAAAGTATACAATAAGAAAGTTAAATATTGGGAACTTGAACGTGATTCAAAGAACATTACTGTCTTATCTGGTGTTGGTCATTTGTATTCTTTGATTCCAAAGGAAAACAGATACAGTATTTCATTCAATCTTCATTGGGTTCCTTCATATGAAGCAAGCAAAAGCAGTTCATTCACCAGAAGTTATCTCAATGCAATTAAGAAGTTCGGAAAGGATGCTGATTCATATATCCACGCTTGCGATTATGATGTTGAGGGGACACTGATAGGATACAACGCTTTGAAATATGCCTGCGGTGAAGATTCCCTTAAGAAAGCTTCCAGAATGAAATTTTCCACATTGACCAAAAAGGACATCATAGATGCATACGAAAACAGAATGGACATTGACATGCATCAGGTCGACAATGGTATCGCACGTCATATTCTCGATTATTACTTCGGTATGAACATTTCCATTTCCCTTTCAAATTCAGTGCGCAAAACCAAACACCGATTTTTGAAATTGTCTGTCGGAAGGGTCCAGACCCCTACATTGTCAATTCTCGTAAACCGTGAAAAGGAGATTCGGGAATTTGTTCCTGAACCTTATTGGGTCATTAAAGCGATTCTTGACTTTGAAGGCATTGAAATCAAGCATGTAAAGGGCAATATTTTCGACCGTGAACTGGCAGAAGAGATATTCAACAAATGCAATGGAAAGGATGCTGTCGTTGACAAGATTGAGCTGACAAATTCAAAAACCAAACCTCCTGTTCCGTTTAACTTAAGCGGTCTTCAGGCTGAAGCATACAATGTATTTGGTTTCTCACCTAAAAGAACTCAGATTGCTGCTCAAAACCTTTACAGTGCAGGTTATACTTCTTATCCACGTACCTCTTCTCAAAAATTACCCGAAAGCTTGGGATTTGAGTCAATTTTCAAACAGCTATCTGCAAACAGTGAGTTTAAAAAGCATATAGATCAGCTTCCGGCAAAACTGAAACCGAACAACGGTAAGAAGGAAGATGCTGCTCACCCTCCTATTCACCCAACAGGAATACTTCCTTCCAAATTGAATAAGGATGAGCAGAAAATCTATGATCTGATTGTTTACAGATTCATTGCTGTATTTTTCGATGCGGCAAAATTCGAAACCATGAAAACCACTTTGGACATTGAAGGTGAAAAGTTCAAGTTTTCAAGAAGAAGAGTCACATACAAAGGATGGATGGAACATTATCCATTTAAAAAGATAGATGATGAAAGATTCCCTGACGTCAAGGAAGGAGATGTTATGAGCGTTAAGGAACTTATCTCTGAGGAGAAGGAGACAAAACCTCCTGCCCGATATAATCAGGCATCACTTATCAAGGAGCTTGAAAAGAAAAATCTCGGTACAAAGGCCACCCGTGCGGATATCATCGACAAGCTATATGACCGTAAATATATAGAGGGAACAAAAATCGAGGTCAATACCTTGGGTGAACACCTGATTGATACTTTAAATACTTACTGTAACAATCTCACAAGTGAAAAGTTAACCAGGTCTCTTGAGCTTAAGCTTGAGGACATAAACACTGACAAGACTACAAAGGAAAGCGTTGTCAGCGAAGGTGAAAAAGAGGTTAAGGAGATTCTAGGCGACATCAACAAGAATATGGAAGGTATAGGCTCCAAACTCTATGAAGCTTATCAGGAAGGTAATATTATTGGCGATTGCAGTTGCGGCGGAAGACTTGTCAAAAGGAAAGGCAGCTATGGTTCATTTGTAGGATGTACCAATTATCCTGACTGTAATGTAACCTATTCTCTCCCAAGAAACTCAAGGGTTCTTAAAACAAAATGTGAGAAATGCGGACTTCCTATGATTTCCACAGGAAAGGGCAAGAATCTACAGAGGATGTGTCTTGATTCTAATTGCGGCAAGGATAAGGGTGCTGTTAAAAAGCATCAACCGGAAGTCGTTGGAGAATGCCCTCAATGCGGCAAACCTCTTTTAAAACGTTCAGGTCGTTTTGGTGAGTTCATTGGTTGTAAGGGTTTTCCAAAATGCAAGTTCACATGTTCAGTTGATGAGCTTGAAAGCAAGCTGAAACAGTGACTGTTTAATGAAATTTGAATTTTTTTCAATTTTATATTATTTTTCTTATTTTTTTTATTGTTTATTTATAGATATATAATTTCAATTTATTTTTTTCAATTTAAGATAAATATTGCCAAAAATGTCGGTATGCAAAATACTTAATAATGTAAAGAAATATAAATATATCTTAATAAAAATATTATGCATTTTTTTAATATTTTTATTTAATATCGATATTAAATTAAAATAAATTTTTATAATTGATTATTAGAAATTGTTTGACAAAAACAATTATTAACGAACTTAAAACGAGGATTTTGATGAATAGAGAAACAATGATGACAATAGCAAAATCAGTAGTTATCATATTGATTTTATTAGCTGTTGTCTTTGCACTAAAAGCTCCTGCAGCTAATTTGGACATGCTTCCTAATGATTATAAGGCGGAGTATGTAGATTCATCAGGTCTTCCTTATTTCAGTGAAATGGATTCATACTATAACTTAAGGTTGACCGAAGATTACGTGGATCATGGCTTTGTAGGAGACGAAATGGTAAATGGTAGTGAGTGGGATATGCACAGGTACGCTCCTACTGGTAATCAGATTAATTACGAACTTGGAATTGTATATATTACGTCATTCTTGCATGGTTTCTTCGCAGACCATGCCGTAAAAGAAGTAGCATTCTGGACAGGTGCTGTCATTTCTACATTGGCTGTCATTCCGGCTTTCATATTCGCAAGAAGGCTGACCAATGACTATGGTGCTATTGTAGCTACTGTGATTATAGTTCTTGCTCCGAACTACTTTGCGCACACATTCCCAGGATTTTTCGATACAGATATGTTCTATTACATATTCTCCCTGTTCTTTATATTCTTCTTTGTAGAGACAATACGGGCCAAAAATATTATTTTCAAGGTATTGTTTGCGATTTTATCAATCATATCAATTGGTCTGTTTTCAATATCATGGACGGGTTATATCTTTTACATAGGTCTTATGGGAATATTCTCAGTTGTTTACTTAATTGCTTGTTATTTCTTCAATGTTGGTGAAGACAATCAAAATGAATATTCTAACAAGTTACAGTGGTTCATTCGCCAGAATGTGGTTGTATCACTTGTAATTTTAGGAGTGATAGGATTTGGAGGCCTTGCTATTTTCCAAGGTCTTGATGGTGTAACAGGCATTTTCGGTAACTTACTTAACTTACTTTCCTTGCAATCTGCATCCAGGACAATCAATGGGTTCCCTAACGTACTGGTTTCCGTTGCAGAGATGCAAATGCCAAGCATGCTTGGTAAGGGAATGACTTCTGCATTTTTAGCAAATACTGGTGGTGTAGTAAACGGTATGGGTGGTATAGCTGTATTGTTCGCTGGTTTAACTGTCCTTTATGTTTTAGTGAGAAGGGCATTCAAACTCAGAAAAGCTAAAGTTAGCACACCTAATACTTCTAATAAAAAACCTCCTAAAGGCAAAAGGTTATCTTCCGCTAAAAAAATCGATGATGACCGTAAATTTAAATTAAGCCTTGGCAATTTTGAATTCGGTTCAACCGATGAACTTTTAGCTTCAAAACATTTGACTGTATTGTATGCTACATTGTTTGTTGTTTGGATTGTAATTACAGCTCTTGCGGTAAGTAGGGGTTCAAGGTTCATTACTACAATCGTATTGCCTTTCGGTCTTTTAACAGGTATATTTGTTGGATTTGCAATAAATTACATTAAAAATAAATTAAACGATGACAAATGGTTGATTGCTATTGCAGTAGTGTGTGGTTTCCTCACTGCAGTTCCTGCAGCTCAAATCAACGTTATTTTGGCAGTGGTACTATTTGCAATTATTGTTGGGGCGGCTTTGGTTACTGTCTACGGTATCAAACCTGTTGCAACCAAAAAGGTTCCTCTCAAAAAGTACGTTGTTATCATAGCCATAGTTGTTGCATTGATTACTCCTTCAGTGTGCGGTGCTTTCATCACTTCAGAAACCGTTGTACCAGGTACAAGCGATGCAATGTGGAACTCAATGAAATGGATTAATGAAAATACTGCTAATGACACTGTAATTACATCCTGGTGGGACTTCGGGTACCTCTTTGAGATTGCTGCCGACAGACAGGTAACATTCGATGGGGGTTCTCAATCCGGTGACCGGGCATTCTGGCTGGGTCAGGCGATGACAACAAGCAACCTGGAGCTGTCTGCAGGTATTTTCAGAATGCTGGATTCTACAGGAACACAGGCTCAAGAGGCATTGATTGAATACACTGGCGATGCGGGTAAGGCTACAGATATTCTTATTGATATCTTGCCAAGAACCGCAGATGATGCTCAAAAGACTTTGGTTGAGAAATATCACTTGACCACTGCACAGGCCAGCGATGTTGTTCAATACACTCACCCTTCAGACATACGTCCTGTAATATTTGTAGCATCTTCAGATATGCTTCAAAAAGCTGGATGGTGGAGTTACTTCGGTGCTTGGAACTTTGAAAACCAAACATCTGAAAACTACAACTACTATGTTCCAACCGAACAAATTGAAGTCAAACCTAACCAGACTGGTAAATTGGCTTTAATTAATGACCAAGGAATGACCATTAATGCGGTAATTACACGTGGAGCTGGAAACAACACCACTTCAGGTTACACAGAAGCGGTACACACTCAAACTGGTGAGCAAATATATGTAAACAATACTACATACAACCCATTGAACATTTCAAACATTATTGTCATTGAAGATGGTTATATCATGAAAAACGAATCAGTAGGCAATGTTTCAAACGCTAACTTCACATTGTTCCTGATGGGTAACGACAATATGTACTCACCTATACTGATTAGTAATGAGTTAACCAATTCAATGTTTACTCAGCTGTACCTTTTAGGAGGAGCAGGTCAGAACATATTTGAAAATGTTCACGTGGAAAACGGAGTAATGCTCTTTAGAGTGAACTTCGACAATACCGTTGCTGGTGGCGCATCCGGCAATTCAACTACTTAGATTAGGATTTTCCTAATCTAAAACTTTTTTTTATTTTTATTTAATATGGTGATTTAATGGGGATTGAAGAGAAAATAAAAGATATTGAAGAAGAAATTCAAAAGACACCATATAATAAAGCAACTTCACATCATATAGGAAAGCTTAAGGCTAAATTATCTAAGCTTAAGGAAGAATCATTGCAACGTAGCAGTGGGGGATCAAAAGGCCAGGGTTTTCACGTAAAGAAATCCGGCGACGCTACCGTTGTACTTGTAGGATTTCCATCTGTTGGTAAATCTACTCTCTTAAATGAAATTACAAATGCTGAAAGTAAAGTTGGAGCTTATCAGTTCACAACATTGGATATTGTTCCGGGCGTTATGGAACATAAGAACGCTAAAATTCAAATTTTTGACATTCCTGGAATCATCACAGGAGCAAGCAGCGGTAAAGGTAGAGGTAAAGAAATTCTCTCCGTTGCAAGAACTGCAGATTTGATTCTGGTGGTTCTAGATACGTTAAATCCGCAGCATATCAATGTCATTCTTAACGAATTAAGGGCCATTGGAATAAGGCCAAACGAACAGCCACCTGATGTAACCGTCAAAAGGAAAAAGCTTGGTGGGGTAAAGGTTTCATCCACCTGTCCTCTGACCCATATGGATGAGAAAACAATCAGGTCTATACTAAATGAGTACGGATATATTAATGCAGACGTTCTCTTTAGGGACGATGTAACAATGGATCAGTTTATTGACGTGCTCGATAGAAATAAATCATATGTTCCGATGTTGGTTTTATTAAATAAGGTGGACCTTGTAGATGAAGCATACATTGAAGAGCTTAAGAAATATATTCCGGAATTCATTCCGATTTCTGCTGACAAGAAAACAAACATCGAAGAGTTAAAGGACATAATCTTTGACAACTTGGACCTTGTAAGGATTTATCTAAAACCTCAAGGAAGAAAGGCAGACATGGAAGATCCGTTGGTCATTAAAAAAGGTTCTACTGTAATTGATGCATGCCGCAAGTTACACAGAGAATTTGTGAAAAATTTCCGTCATGCAAAGGTTTGGGGAACTTCCGTTAAATTCCCAGGTCAAAAAGTAGGTCCGGACCATGTTTTGGAAGATGAAGATGTTTTAAGGGTTATTCTTAAAAAATAATTCTTAATCTTTTTTTTGATTATTATGTGCAATACTATTTTTATTACAGGAACTCCCTGCACAGGAAAGACTACAGTCAGTGAAGTTTTATCTGAAAAATTAAACTGTAAATTAATCAAGATTAATGATTTGGCCATTGACAATGGTTTTGTTTTGGGAATTGATGAGGATAAGGGATATAAGGTCATTGATATTCCTAGATTAAACGATGAAGTTTCACAGATTATTTCCAATAGTGATGAAATGCTTATTTTTGAAGGTCATTTGGCTCATTTGTGCAATGGGGCGGATAAAGTCATTGTTTTAAGGGTTAGGCCCGACATTTTACGTTCTAGACTTGAAGAGCGTAATTATTCTGAGAGTAAAATTCAAGAAAACCTGGAAGCTGAAGCCATGGGAGTATGCACTGCTGAAGCTTATGATATTTATGGTGATGATGTCTCAGAGATTGATGTAAGTGATTTGACTGTTGATGAGATTGTTGAATTGATTATTAAAGTGGTTAATTGTGACATTAAATTCCCGATTGGTGATGTTGATTTTATGGATTGGTTGATTGATTCATTATAGTATCACAACAATTTTTTCTATTCACTGCAATTTTATTAAATTGCTTCAATTTTCATTATTTAGGTCAATTATCATATAAGATTCATCTATTTTTAAAACATGTGCTTGTGCATTTGTGTAGTTAGAAAATATTTATATGCATGAGAGTTCAATATTAAATTGATTGTTCTAGCTAGTTCAAGCACAGAAAGTATTTGTTTATTAATTCTTTCGAGTGCTTTTGATATGGTCAAACTATATTCAGATATTCATGATAAGTTACTCGAAGACTTAAAAAACCAAGCTTATGAAATAAAGTAAGTTGTAATGAGTTAATTGGAAAATATGTCCAAAAAGGATTAATTAATAATGAGGTTGAAAAAATGCATTCAGTAATTGTTCCAGATGACATAATGGATAAAATAAATAGTAGGTCTAAAGAGCTTAATTGTAATCCAGAAAAATTGATTCATAGTATCCTTTTTGATTATCTTAAAAAGGTCGAAAGTATTCCATGCACTGTTGATCGTGAAAAAATTATGGCTATGCTTGAACATGATAATCCTGAAGGTGATGATATTCTAGACAATCTTATCCGTCTTGGTAATGAAGGTTGGGATTAATCATTGATTCAAACACCACGCGAGGATTTTAAATGATTTTTTTAGATACAACTTATATCAATGGTTTGATTCTTAAAAATGATGTTCATTCAAAATTGTCTAAAAGTATTGAACCTTTTCTTGAAAAGGAATCAAAAATTACCAATGTTACTGTTCTTGTTGAAGTTTTAAATAGTGTTAACAGGTATAATTTCTTTGGAAATGTGGATGATTTGAGAAATTACTTATTGAACATGAATGTCTTTGATTTTTTAACTGTTGATGATTACCAAAAAGCATTTGGATTATTCAAATATTATAACAAAAGCATTAATTATGCTGATTGTACTATATTACAATCCATGCAAAATCATGGGATAACAAAAATTGTGTCTTTTGATAGTGATTTTGACAAAATCAAAGGCATTCAAAGGATAGTAGGCTTTTAGTAAAGTATTTATTTTTTTATTTTTTAATATTGGCAGTTTCAATTAAAATAACTAAAAAATCCATAACCTTTATAAATAGTGAGGTACATATTTATTTTTAATATTCATATTAACCTAAGGTTAGTTTTTAACTATGGTTTTTGTTTTAATTTGCGCAAATCATTTTAATTCAATTTTGAATATTATATCCTATTTTCATAATTATGAGGAGGATATTTTTGAGTAGAGGAAAACGACCAAAGTGGATGATTGATATAGCGATTGAAAGAATGAATATTCTTTTTGAACGTGCTGAGATGGAATTCATCACCCATCCGGAAAGATCCAATCGTTATGTGGAACTTGCCTTGAAATTATCCACAAAATACAATACCAAGGTCCCTGAAAAATGGTCACGAAGGTATTGTAGGAAGTGTAAGCGTTTCCTTTATCCTGGCCATAATTGCACCGTCCGGCTGGTTAACTCGGAGGTTAACATTTTTTGTGGTGAATGTGGTCATGTAATGAAAATTCCTTATCACAAGGAAAAAAAGTTAAAGAGGAGAGCTAAATATGAGTCACACAAAAAAGGAAATGATGAATAGAGCTCTTGGTGCGATGACAATTAACATTGGTAAAAGCGGTGTCAATGACAATGTTATTGAAGAGATTAAACGCCAGCTTAAAGCTAATGAAATTGTTAAACTTAAATTTGCAAAAAATATCGCTAGAAATAAAGAAGATTACATTGATGAAATAGTCTCCAAGACTAGAGCACAGCTCATTGATGTCAGAGGCCACGTTGCTGTAATCTACAAGAAAAAGCCTTAAACATTTTAAATTTAGAGTTACAGGCCCTATTTTTTAGGTCTTAAATTTACAGTGGATTAAGCTACAATTATTTAATAAAATATTGGAGAATTAATATGACTACTGTATTTGATGTACCTGCAGATTTATTAATTGAAAAAGTCGCAGAAGAATTTAAAAACAATGAAAAAATCAATTCCCCTGCATGGTCCAATTTTGTTAAAACTGGTGTTCACAAAGAAAGAAAACCAGAAAATGCTGATTGGTGGTATGTAAGAACTGCTTCTATCATCAGAAGAGTTTACATGGACGGTCCTGTAGGAGTTATGAGTTTAAGAACTTTTTACGGTGGTAAAAAAGACCGTGGTGTACGTCCTGAAGTTTTCAGAAAAGGTAGCGGATCTATCATTAGAACTGCATTACAACAATTGGAAGACGCAGGATATGTTGAAAAAGTTGAAGGTGGAAGAGTTGTTTCCCCAGCAGGAAGATCATTCTTAGATAAAATTTCTGCTGAAATCATTAAAGATATTCCTGAACTTGAAAAATACTAATTATAATTGGAGAGTTTGATATGAGCGAATTAGATGAAATTCGTCAAAAAAGAATGGCTGAATTACAAGCTCAGCAAGCTGCTATGCAAAATCAAGCACAACAACAAGCTGTTGCCCAAGCTCAACAACAAGAAGCACAGGCACAATTTGAAGCTCAGAAAAAACAAATTTTAGGTCAGATAATGACTCCTGAAGCTCGTGCACGCTTAGCAAATCTTAAATTAACTAAACCAGACCTTGTCAATAACATTGAACTTCAGTTGATTCAATCTGCACAGGCTGGAAGTTTAAGAGGAAAAGTCACTGATGATCAGTTGAAAGTTCTTTTGAGAAACATTGCTGGTCAAAAAAGAGAAATTAAAATTACAAGGAAATAATATCGATGAAAGCAGCTGTATTATATAGTGGAGGTAAAGATTCATCTTTCATGGCAGTAATGCTTGACAGATTGGGTCTTGATGTTGAATTGTGCACCGCAAATTTCGGCGTTTATGATTCATACATTCCGGCTAGCAAATCAGCAGCATCTTTGGGTTTTACCCACAAGGTCCTTGATTTGGACTTTGACTTATTGGACCAGACCTGTGAGATGATAATGAAGGACGGATTTCCGAATGACGGAATCAAGTTCATTCACGAAAATGTCGTCGAACAGATTTCTGAAAAATACGATATTATTGCCGATGGGACAAGAAGGGATGACAGAACTCCTAAACTGACTGTCAATCAAATAAGAAGTCTTGAAGACAGGAAAAATGTTCAGTATATAAATCTGGACAGTTTCGGTCATAAATCCGTTAAGCTGATAACTTCAAATCTGTTTGAAATTTCACACGAAAAGTCAAACAAGGACAACAGTTCAGACTACGAGGTTGAAATCAGGACATTGATTGATGAGAAGGGAGGAAATTCACTTGACATATTCCCTGAACATTATCAAACTCGCGTTATTGGATATAAAAAATAATTATTATATGTATTACAGGTGAGAAAATGAGTAGAAATAAACCATTAGCTAAAAAATTAAGAATGGCAAAAGCAAACAAACAAAATAGGAGAATTCCAATCTGGGCTTATGCTAAAACTAATCGTAAACTTAGATACAGACCAAAACCTAGACATTGGAGAAGAAACAGTCTTAAATTATAAGAGGGGTTAACATGGAAAGAGTTTACACAATTCCACTTAGAAACGTAAAAAATGTCAAAAGGACCATCAGAGCTCCTAGAGCTATTAGAGAAGTACAAAACTTCTTGACTAAACATATGAAAGCAGAAGAAGTTAAACTTGATGAGTCTATCAATCATGCAATTTGGGAAAGAGGTATTCAAAAAATACCTTCTAAAATTACTGTAAAAGCAGTTAAAGATGATGATGGTGTTGTAAAAGCTACTTTAGCAGAATAGGCTAAGTATCTTCGCCATATATTAGATTAATGTGAGGTAACAATATGTTGAAAAGAGTTGATATTGTAGGAAATCCGAATATAGGAGTATTCATTCTTGCAACCGATGATGTAGCTATTGTTCCTTATAATCTCATTGATGAAAAAGCGGAAATTATTAAGGAAACATTAGAAGTCGAAGTTGTAAAGTCTTCTATTGCTGGAAGTAATCTTATAGGATCTTTAGCTGTGGCTAATTCAAACGGTATCGTTGTTTCCCCACACGTCTTAGACAGAGAAGTTAAACAATTCGAAGAATTAGGATTGAATGTGGCTACCATTCCTTCACAGTACACTGCTGTTGGAAATATCGTTGCCTGCAACGACACAGGCGCCATCATAAGTCCGTTCTTATCTGAAGATGCTAAAAATGTAATCGAAAATGCTTTGGACGTCGATGCAGAAGCTCGCTCCATCAGCGGAAGCGACATCATCGGGTCTCTGGTTAAGGTAACCAATAAGGGATTTTTGATTTCCAAGAATGCAACTTCCAGCGAAATTAACTTGGCTCGTAAAGTATTTGGTGTTGAAGGAGATATTGGTACTGTTGGTAGAGGTATTCCTTTGGTTGGCGCTTGTTCCATTGCCAATTCCAATGGTGCAATTGTAGCTAAAGGCAGTACTGGTCCTGAAATGGCTAGAGTTGAAGAAGCGTTAGGCTTTTTGGATGATAATTTTTAATTAATATATCATGAGGGATTTTATATGATAACAAAAATTTACAGAGTTAAAGGTACTTTTGTAATGGGTGATGAATATCATAAATTTACTAAAGAATACAAAGCTACTTGCGAAGAGGATGTAGAAGCAAAAATCTACGCACGTTTCGGAAGTAAACATGGTATTAACAGGAATCAAATTTCTATTGCTTCAATAGAAGAAATTGCTCCTGAAGATGTTCAAGACCCAATTGTAAAAGAAATTTTATAGACACGCAGGTGTTACTATGGAAGATCAACAAAGATTAAACAGTCTTCTCAATGAAATCAATGCATACAGACAGCAAGCTGAATTGATTCAACAACAGATTGAAATGATTCAAGCTTCAATTGCTGAAGTAGATGCATTATTTTCCACTTTGGAAGATATTGAAGGTAAAGAATCTGTCGAAGCTTTCGTACCTGTAGGTGCTGGTTCTTTCATTAAAGGCGAACTTAAAAGTACTGACGAAATTATTGTAAGTATCGGTTCAGGCATTGCCATTAAAAAAGATGCTGAAGGGGCTCGTGAAATACTCACAGGCCAAAAAGAGGATTTAAAAGATAGTTTAGACAAAATGTTGGCTAACTTGCAACAATGCACTGATATTGTTGGTTCTCTTCAAGCACAAGTTGAGCAAATTGCTGCTGCAGCACAAGGCAACATGACCCAAATGGGATAAATATTTACAATTTTTTCTTTTTTTCTATTTTTTTTAATTTTGACTTGAATTAAAGTCAAAAGAGTTATATATCACATTTCACAAACTATTTCTTAATTTCATTTCATGGAGGTGAAAAACATGAAATTCAAAAGTTTATTTGCATTACTCGCAATTTTTGTCGTCATAATGTCTGCTTCTGCAGTATGTGCTGATGATACAACTGATGCGAATGCTCCTGATGATGGTGTCGCTGATACAGGTGTTCCTGATGAAGACGAACCTGTGGAAGATGAAGGAGATGACATTGCTGAAGAAGGCGATGATGTAAATGGGACTGATGCGCTGATAGTCATTTCTCCTGGTGTTGACGAAGCGGAAGGTAGTGCAAGTGGTGCTAGTGAAACTCCATTAAGTAACAACGCTGCAGGTAATCCAATTTTGGTATTATTAGCCGCTTTAGCTGTTTTAGGAGTTATCCCATTTAAAAGAAACTAATTTCTAATTTTTTTCTTTTCTATTTTTTTTTATTTTTCAATGCTTTTTTTGATTGCTTTTAAATATTATGAAAAATCAATATATTAATAATATAATTTTTTAACTAAACTAAAAAGGTTGGGTTATTTTGTTTGAATCATTAAAAAAGAAGTTTTCACGTACCAGTGAAAAATTAGAAGAAGAGCTTATTGAAGAAGCTGAAGCTGAAGATAACCTTCAAGAGGAAGAAGGTACTAGATTCTCATTTTTCTCATTCGGTAGAAAAAATAAGGAAGAAAAAGAAGAGAAAGATGAATCCAATTTACTCCCAGAACCTGAAGATGAAATTGAAGAGGAAAAACCAGTTTCCGAAGATGTTGAAGATGAAACTGAAGAAAAAGAGGAGAAAAAATCTGGATTTTTGAGTAGATTCAAATCTAGCGATGAAGATGAAGTAGAAGAAGAGTCCGTCGAAGATGATGAAGAATTGGAAGAGGACACTCAAGAAGAGGAAAAAGAGAAAAAATCCCGCTTCTGGAGCAGGAATAAGGATAACGAAGAAGATGACTCTGATGAAGAGGAAGACTCTGAAGAAGAAAAAGAAGAGAAATCCCATTTCTGGAGCAGAAACAAAAATAAGGAAGATGTTTCTGCAGACGGAGAAGCAAGTGGAGGACTGTTCTCATTTGTTCGTGAAAAAACCATTCAGGAAAAGCACGTTGAAGACATTCTCTTTGAACTTGAAATGGAACTCCTTCAGGGGGATGTTGCAATGGAAGTTGCAACTGAAGTTGTCGAGGGTGTTAAAGACAATCTTGTCGGTAAAAAAATCAAAAGAAGCAGCGATATTACTGAGCTGACCTACAATGCACTAAGGGATACCGTTTCAGGTATCATCGATATTCCTGGAAAATCCATGACAGAAATGATTGAAGAGAAAAAGGCTCAAGGGGAGCCATTGGTTGTAATGTTTGTTGGTATCAACGGTACAGGAAAAACCACAACCATAGGTAAACTGGCCAATTATTATCTCAAAAAAGGTTATACTCCTGTAATTGCCGCTTCCGATACGTTCAGGGCGGGAGCTATTGAACAGGTTACCTATCACGCAGACAATGTAGGTGTTAAAATCATCAAGCACCAAAAAGGTTCAGATCCTGCAGCAGTGGCATTTGATGCCGTAGAACATGCAAAAGCTCAGGGTAAGGAATTGGTTTTAATCGATACTGCAGGAAGAATGCAGACAAATACAAACCTTATGGATGAAATGAAAAAGATTAAAAGGGTTTCCAATCCTGATTTGGTTATTTTCGTCGGTGACGCACTTACAGGTAACGATGCAACAGAACAGGCCAAAAAGTTCAATGAAGCAATTGATATTGATGGAGTAATTTTAACAAAAGCTGATGCGGACAGCAAGGGAGGAGCTTCCCTTTCAATCGGTTATGTAATCAAAAAGCCAATCATGTTTTTAGGTGTCGGTCAGGGATACGACGACATCAAGGAATATGATGCAGACTGGATGCTCAATCAGCTGTTTTCCGAAGATGATGATTTGGCCTTGATTGAGGAATAACTTCATGAAATTCAAATTTATATTGCCTGTTTTGGCAATTCTTTTAATGCTGGCTGCATGGTTTACAATATTCGGTGCGGAAACCTTTTCCTCCGAAGGGGATGTTTCAATAGCCGTAACGGGAGATGTTATGTTTGCACGAAATATGCATAACGTTTTGAGTCTGGGCACTTCTCCATTTGAAGGCGTAAGCAATGTCACTTCAAATGTTGATTTGCTTTTGATTAACTTTGAAAATGCAGCTACGTCCTCGCAAGATGCCGTCAAGCCGGACATTCCACTCAAATGCAATCCTCATTATGCAGTTCTGGCCCATGCAAACAACAATACTGTTGCAGCACTTGCCAACAATCACGTATGTGATTACGGAATCAGAGGCATGCAGGATACAGTAAATGCTTTAAATGAAGCAAACATCACTCCTATTGGAGCGGGCAACAATGAGGATGAAGCCCACAGGGCTGTTACCCAACAAATCAACGGACGTCAAATAACAATATTAAACTATATGGATGCGAACAACTTTGCAGAATACAGCTATGGGGTGCTTCCTTATGCAAACGGGTCTTCACCGGGATATTCAGCATATGACTCGATAGATGCCAAAAATCAGATAGAAGAGGCAAAGGAAAATGGTAGTTTTGTAATCATATTCATGCACTATGGAAACGAATACCATACATCTCCAAACGATGACCAGATAAACATTTCCCACCAGCTGATTGATTATGGGGCGGATATAGTAATAGGTTCACATCCGCATGTGGCTCAGGGAATTGAAATGTATAATGGAAAGCCGATATTCTACAGTTTGGGGGATTTCATATTCGACCTCCAGCGCGAAGGCACTCTGGATACATATTTTGTCCAGATTGATCTGGTAGGCGATGAAGGTATCTGTACAGTTTATCCGGTCCATCTCAATAACTACCTGCCTCAGTACATGGACTCAGATGCAGGCAATGCATTCCTAAACAGTTTGACTCCGAAAACAGACGCTCTACAAATAAATGACGGAGTCGGAAAATTAAACTTTACATTAAATTAGGTGATATTATTCATTATAAAAAACTATTTGTCGCTTGCATGATTCTTGCAGTCCTAGTTTCACTGTCTGCGGTTTGCGCAAGTGACGCAAATCAAACGGAAGAGATAGTCTCATCCGATGAGGATGATGCGCTAACATTAAATGATGATGATGCAGTTTCAAGTGATTCAGACAATCTTATACCCACATCATCCAAGACACCTTCCAATGATGTTTTCATTAAGGGTTCAAAGTATTCCGTTCAGATTCTTGACGGAAACGGAACAGGTTTGGCTAACAAAACGGTTCATATTACAATCAACAACAAGACTTCCACAAAGACCACCAACGCTAAAGGTAATATTTACATTAATTTAAATACAAAAGGAACATTCACATTAAGCTATTCATTCAATGAAAATGGATATGCTCCTGTTAATGCGACAAAAACATTATATGTTGTCGGCAATTCAAAATCAAAAATATATGGTGCCAGTTCATATGTCGCTTATAAGGGTGTTAAAAATCCTTATGCAGTGGCTCTGACTGTGGACGGCGTAAGATTGGCCAACAAAAAGGTCACATTCACAGTAAACGGTAAAAAATATGTGAAAACTACAAATGAAAACGGAAGGGCTGCTATTGACCTCAGCTTTTTGGGCAAGGGAACATATACTCTCAAATATCGTTTCAACGGTGAGAAAAATGCGAAGGCAGTTTCCGGTTCGGCTAAAATAACGGTTAAGAAGGGAATGCCTACTAAAATTGTTTGTGTAAGTTCTCTCAGCGTTCATGAAAAAACCACAAATTCATTCACGTTCCAATATCTTGATGCGCGAGGAAATCCGATTCACAGCAAGACAATAGTGCTTAAGGTAAACAAAAAAACCTACACTCAGGTAACAGACAAGAACGGTATGGTCACTTTCAAGCTGAATTTGAACAGGGGACTTTTCACCATGTATGTAAACTCATACAATACCAATGTATATCTCAAATCCGAAAAGACATTCATGCTTAAGGTAAAGCCGACCTACACTACTCACAACGGGTTCTGGCTGTTTGGAGCCGACATGTATAAGGTTGATTTTAAGGTTCTATCCAAAAACGGCGTAAATGAGATATTTTTGAACGCCCATGCAATCACATTATACGGCAAATCTGCAGTATCCAAGTTTGCAAAGGAAGCTGATTTGTACGGCATCAATGTCCACATATGGATGCAGACTTTCTATAACAACAAAAAATGGGTTTCTCCGGTATACAGTAATGGAACATACAAGTATTCTTTGTTTAATTCATTAATTAAGGAAGCAAAGGAATATGCTGCCATTGAGGGGGTTGATGGTATTCACTTTGACTATTTGAGATTTCCGGGAACTGCATATAAATACAAAAACGGTGTAAGTGCAATCAATTACTTTACAAAAACAGCATGTGAAGCCCTTCACAAGCAAAATTCAAAATGCATAGTTTCAGCGGCTGTAATGCCTGAACCATCCGGAATGAAGTATTCCTACGGTCAGGACATTCCTACAATAAGCAAATATCTCGACGTAATTGTCCCCATGGTTTATAAGGGAAACTACGGAAGGGACACTTCATGGATCAAGTCAACCACTAAAACCTTCGTTGAAATGTCAAACGGAGCTAAAATCTGGACAGGTCTTCAGGGATACTATTCCGACAGCAATGTCAAAAAGCTTCCGACTTCTAACATAAAAAACGATGCAGATTATGCTTCAATCGGTGGAGCTCATGGTGTAATTGTATTCAGATACACTTTATTCAACTTATTCAATTTTAACAATATCTGAGGTGATTAGATGAAAAAGACGATAATATTTTTGATATTGGCATTGGTACTCATATCACTTTCTGCGGTTTCGGCAAATGAAAACGCAACAGATTTGGAAGTTGATGAGGCAAACGACGATGTCATTTCCATTGACGACGAGGTCAAGGCGGATTCCACAATTTCTGCAAATTCAACAAAAGGATATGAAGGCTTTTCAACAAATTTTGTTGTGAAACTAACCTCTGAAGGGGCCAATTTAAGCTCCAAAAGGGTCATCATCAATCTCAACGGCAACAACTATTCAAGACTGACGGATGATTTGGGTGAAGCAGTATTAAACATCAAGCTTGAAAAGGGCACATATGATGTTAACTATTACTTTTTGGGCGATAACCAGACACGCCCTTCAAATGGAACAAGCAGGATAACCGTTGCAGATTCAATCAAGACAACTCTGAAGAACGCAGACAAGGACATTAACTACCGTCAGGGCCTGAGGTCAGTATTCATCGTTCGCCTTCAGACAAGCACAGGAGCGCCTGTAAAAAACCAGAATGTAACTTTTAAGGCAAACGGTAAAACCTACACTGCCGTTACAGATTCCAGAGGGTATGCGCAAATATTTTTAAGCCTTAAAAAGGGAAAATACAGAGTTTCATATTCATTCAAATCCAACGCCCCATACCTTTCATCAAGCGGACATGACTATATAACAGTCAAGGAGTCCATGGGTAAAGGAAACGGATACTGGATGTGGGCATCCGGAATCAAAAGCGTCAATCTGAAAACCCTGAAAGCAAGGGGAACCAAACAGATTTTTCTTCACTCCTACGCTTTCCAGCTTTACGGCAAAAGCACTGTAACTTCCTGGATTGCAAGGGCAAACAGTTACGGAATGAAAGTCCACATATGGGTACAGGTATTCTATGATGGAAATTGGGTAAAGCCTATCAAAAGCGATGGTTCTATAGATTACGGATACATGAAAAGGAAAGCTTCAACAGTTGTAAATTATGCCAAAATAAAGGGTGTTGCCGGAGTTCATCTTGATTATGTGAGATTTGGAGGAACAGCCTACAAATACGATAATTCCGTCAAGGCCGTCAACTACTTTGTTAAAAAGGTCTGCACAGATGTGAGAAAAGTAAGGCCAAACTGCATAATTTCAGCGGCGATAATGCCCGAACCGGGTATGATGGAATACTATTATGGCCAGGACATTCCTACAATAAGTAAATATCTTGATGTAATCGTTCCGATGGCCTACAAGGGCAACTATGGGAAATCCACATCGTGGATTCAGTATGTAACTAATTCATTTGTCCTTGATTCAAACGCAGCTCAGGTATGGACAGGTCTTCAGGCCTACCAGTCAGACAGCAAAGTTGTCAAGTTGTCTTCAACAGCACTCCTTAAGGATTCAAAAGCTGCAATGAATGGTGGAGCTAAAGGTGTTGTGCTTTTCAGAATAGGAATTACAAATCTTTTAAATTTCAATAAGGTATAATTCCTTACCATTTTCTTTTTGAAAGCGCTTTCAGGCGCTTTTTTTCTATATTTTTCTTTTTTTCTGACTGATACTGTCTGTTTTGGCGATTGGTTGTTGTTTCATTGTTTCTCATCACTGTTACAAGGTCAATCGAGTTGTCGCTACATGCCATTACCACTCTGATTTCCTTATAGTCCTTGGAAGGCGGTGCCTTGAATACAGCAGCATATTTTTCCCTTTCAATATGCTCCCAGCTAATAGGCTCCTCGTTTAAAAGGCAGTCCACGACATACTCTCTTGAAATGCCGTTTTCATCCAGCCTTTCAATGAAATGCCTGTTTTCAAAACACCAGTTTATGGTGGTTGTATCTCCCATTATGAATTTGTCAAATACGTTCATCACTATTATTATGTAAACTTTATTATATATTGTTTTATAGATGTAATAGTATGAGTGAACAAGCACAATGGGATTCATCATTATCATTTATTTTTGCTATGATTGGAGCTGCCGTTGGGTTAGGTAACATTTGGCGTTTCAGCTATGTGCTATATTCTAATGGTGGGGGATCGTTTTTCATCCCATATTTTATAGCAATCGCTATTATGGGGATTCCGTTTTTGATATTAGAATATGGTGTGGGATTTAGCTTCAAGGAATCTTTTTCGAAGATTATGCGCAAGATTAATCCTAAATTCGAGATAATTGCTTGGATATTGGTCCTTTTTGTTTTTATAGTAACTATTTATTATATGGTAATCCTGAGCTGGGATTTGGTTTACCTTTTAAGCAGCTTTACATTCAATTGGGGAACTGATACGGCGGCTTATTTTGTACAGAGCGTAGGTGGAAGTTCCAACCTTTCAAATGCAAGTTTCCTACTTATTCCAACAACTGTAGGTGTAGTCATATTGTGGGTTGTGTTATGGTTCATTTCCCACAGAAATGTTGACAAGGGTATTGGTAAGGTTTCAAAAGTCCTTATCCCTGCATTGTTTGTCATAATGGGAGTAATCATCGTTTATGCCCTTACATTGCCTGGAGCGGGTGTTGGTATTAGTACTCTTCTCACTCCTGACTGGTCAAAATTGTGGGACATCAACATATGGCTTGCAGCATTTGCACAAATCATCTTTTCATTGAGTATGGGTCAGGCAATTGCGCTTACCTATGCAAGCTATCTGCCTGAAAACTCCAAGCTGATTGATAATGTACTGATTGTGGTTGCATCAAACTCCGCTTTTGAAATCTGTACAGCATTTGGTGTATTTTCAATATTGGGTTATATGTCCGTTACTGCCGGAACTCCTATGGTTCAGCTTGTAACCGAAGGTACAGGTCTGGTATTTATAGTATTTCCGATGATTTTCAACATCATGGGTCCTATCGGACGCATCTTGGCGCCATTGCTTTTCCTGGCAATACTGTTTGCTGGGGTCACATCAGCTCTTGGATTTTTCGAACCGATGCTGAATTCAACATCAGCAAAGCTCGGATGGTCACGTAAGAGAACAGCAACAGTACTGTCAATTATCGGATGTGCGTTTTCACTGCTTCTGACAACAGGTATAAGCAGCTATCTTGTTGGAATCATAGATTCATTCGTAAACGAATTCGGAATATTGCTCCTTATTGGTATTCAGTGCATAGTTTTCGCATGGTTCTATGGAGTTGAACACTTCCTTCCTGCTTTAAATGAGTCTTCAACTTTTAAAGTAGGTAAATCATGGTCTTTTGTAATCAAATACTTACTTCCTTTGGTCTTAATCATCATGTGGGTAGTAGGTATCATACAGCTGTTTTCAACTGCAAAGTCATTCGAGATAATGGTTGATTTGATAATCATCATTGCAGTGTTGGTATTTTCCGTAATACTTACAAAACTCAAACCTGCTGAAGATAGCTAATTTCTATCTTCATCTTTTCTTATTTTTGCCATGAAAATTACCTATCGAATAATTATTTTCAAGATTATTTAAATTGATTTTGATTTTAAAAATACTCGAATTATTTGATGGTTTTGTTGTTATTTTAGTTGATGGTTTAATTTTTAAAAAAAGTTTTCGGTTAATCTACATATCACATTAAAAAAGAATAATTTGGTTAAAAATTATTCTATCGGCAGACCGCTTCGGCCTCTCTCCAGGTCAGGTAAAGTGCCACAATCCACACGATGATTGCGAAGCGTGAAAAGATCCAGTGCACCCAAAAGCCCATGCAACTTAAAAGTATCCTTGCGGCAAATAGTGTCACTCCCTTTTTGACATTGCCCAAATATGCAATACCAAGGCCTGTGAATATGAATGATATAACCAATGCGGTAATTTTGCTTTTCTCAGCCATACTCTCTCCTCCATTCAACTTTTAAGGACAAACTTCCTAATTAATTTTATATTGGGATTATTATTTAAATATTATTTTTTTGAAAAAATAAGACAATTTGTATATACTTCCTTTTTGAAATAGTTACATAAGAAATATTTGTTGATTAGGGGGATAATCATGGGAAATGAAACAATTGAAAAGCTTGCAAATCTTGAACACGTCCAATGGCAGAACTGGGCGGGGTCAGTATGTGGGGATTTAGAAGTGCTTCTTGAAATCATAGCCGAACACGTATCTGTGGAAGATTTGGATTTAAATCACCTTGAAGTGATTGAAAAAGCTACCAGCCGTGTTGAAAGATGGCCTGAACTCATGGTTGATTATGAAAAGCTGTCTGAAGAAATGAAGGAAAAAGATAGGGAGTATGCACGAAAGGCATATGAAATATGTAAAAACGAGTTTTAGTTGTTATCCTGGGGTCAAGGTTCCCCAAGATAAACTTAAACTAAAAATTTTTTTAGATAACACGAGAACGTGTTACAGATAATATTATTTTTTAGCTATTATATAAATATTTACTTATTTTTTTAAAGCACTTCAATTTCATCAAAAAGGTCTGGATTTGTGGTATAGACTGTGATTATTTTATTGTTATTTACAAAGGTGAATGAATATGTGTTGTCATCCACATTGTAATAACCGTCATAGCCCATCATTGTTTTTTGTTCTCCGCCCATTTCCTCTGCAAGCCCTTCGGCATCGGAAGTGCCTGATTCAGCGTATGTAACATCAATTGAAATTGCATCCTCATAGTTTTCCCAATATTTTGAGACATAAATGAGTCCGTTATCGTTTTCATTAACCCTTGCAATTTCATCTTCTGCAAAATCCTCAGGTATGCTGAAAGTGAACTCATCCACCTGATATTCCTGACTTCCTGTCGGAGAAAGCATCATCATCGCTCCTGCGGTAACTAGAGATATTGCTGCAATGACTGCAAATACAATAATTGCAGTTTTGTGCTTGTCAGCAAAACTCTCCTTTTCTTTTTTGGGTTCTATAAGTCTTATTCCACAATTTTTGCAGAAATACTCATCTTTTTGAATTTCCTCACCGCAGTTGTGGCAGAATTTGGCTTGGGATTTGGCCCCATCGATTTTCCTTCCGCAATCGGGACAGATATCCTCGCCGTCCTGGATGTATGCCGCACAGTTTTTACAGAATTTTGCCAATTGTCTCACCTAGAGTTAATATTATTTGATTTTTGCTTAAATATGTTTTTAGTGTGATATTGCCCGAAGTACTGCATCAACCAAAATTTCATATGCTTCCTCAGACGGAGGGCACGCAACTATCCAATTAAGACTTGTGAGGTAGCGTTCCATTTCATCGTCTGGAAATGATCCGTCGATGTTGAATGCAATGATTGGCATTTTTTCTTTAAATGCCATTCTGATTTCCTGAGCTACATATTTGGATTTGCATGCATTCATGGAGTATATTAAAACGTCAGCTTTTGAATTTTTAAGTGCACCGGCGATTTGAGTGGTGAAGCTTTCACCCGCCAGAAGGTCTCTTGGTGCAATCCAACATTTGACGCCGTTTTCTTCTAGAATGTAACGTACTTTGTCCGCTTCGGTGTGGTCCTTGCTTGAATAGGAGATGAATACATCATATTTCTTATCATTGCTTTTGGCGGATTTTTTGAATATTTTGTCAAGAATGCTCATGTAAATGGATATGTTACTGTTGATATATAACTTTGTAGGATTTTATTTCATTTAAAGAAAGTATTATGTTAGCCTAGTATTTAATATCATGCTAAACAGTTAGTTATTTGTATCAGTTATTATTTGTTTTAATAACTCTTGTTCAATAATATTCATTTATATAAATTATAAATTTTCATGTTTTTGTTTATTATTTGTAATGTATTCTATACATAAGATATTCAATTGAAAATAATCATGTTATTTCATTCGAAAATAAATCAAAATGTATATATAATCATGCCTTAAAGAAATATTAAATGTATTTTGATAATCGATTATTAAAAAGAAGGTAAAATTATGAAATTTAAGGGAATGATGCTGGTAACGCTTGTTTTACTAGCGATTTTAACAATTGGTGCTGTAAGTGCATCTGATAACCTTACTGTTGAAGATGGCTTGACAGCAAGTGACACTGAGGATAATCCTATTGGGGAGGCTCCGGTCGATGAAGTAATTGCAGAAGCTCCGGAAGAGCCAATTGGGGTGGTTGCAAATGATTTTAATGTATGGATATCTAATGAAACTCTTGATGCAGATGATGATAAAAATGAAGTTGTAATCAGTTTCTTATCTCCTGATGGTGTAGATGGGGAGATTGATGTTTTTATAGATGGTAGATATAAGACTTATTTTATGCTTGATTCAAGCACTCAAGGAAGCACAATAAATGTGACTTTAGAAAATTTGTATATTTCACAATACGGCGTGCAGCCGGTTTCACTTAAATATTGTCCGACCTCCGGCGATCCGTATGAAATTGCAACAGGAACATTTACTGTTGTTAAAAATTATTCTAAAGATGAATTCGACACCACCACATATGATGATGTAAGGAGTGAAACGTACCGTCTCTACTCTTTCAGTAAAGTTCCGGCTCTTGGAAATTTAGTGGTCTATGTTAATGGAAAAGAATGCTACAATGAATATATCGATAGTAAAAATCCATATATGCAGCTTTTTGTATCTGACTTAGACATCACAGAAAACGGAATCTATAATATTCGCACTGAATATGTTGTAGAGGGTTCAGATCAGATAATCGCTCTTGATGATTTTAATACTGAAGTACTTTGCATGCCGGTATCAATATTTTTAGCAGATCTCCCTATAGATGTGGCAGATGACTATTTAAAATCAATTGGTTCTGTTTATGACAAAAACGGTATTCGAGGAACAATCACAGCTTACATTGATAACAATCAGGTTTTCACCAAACAATATACTGTAAGCGATGATAAATATAGTGTTAATATAGATGATTTCACATACTATGATGGCTTTTCATTAGGTAATCACACAGTAAAAATCGTTTATTCAAAAAATAAAGAATACGTCAAAGAGGGAAACATCACATTCTATGCAGATCCGACAATCATCAACAACGGTTATGGAATGACTGTAGGTGATAATAGGTTCATCACTGTCAATTATTACAAAGGATCAACAGGTACTTTAGTGGTATATAATACAGTAAAAGACAGTACAGTATCAACAGGATGGAAAAAGTCTGATGTTTTCATGACTATTGCTTTAAACGGCAATGGAACTGCAAGCATTCCTTTAAACACAATGAGTGTAGGTTACCATGGTTTCTGTTTGAACATTACACTTGGAACCTACAGTGTTGAGAAATATGTAGATATAAATGTAAATGAAAAGCAGGACACAAGACCTTCACCTGATTTGTTAATCACAGTTGACGACATCAAATTTGGAAATGATGCAACAGTCAGCATCACTGCTGACAGCGCATTTTCAGGCAATGTCGTTGTTGTTGTTGGTGATAAAAGTATTAACGTAGCTGTGAAAAATGGTGCAGGATCAGGCAAAATTTCCAATTTGGATGCAGGAGACTATATGGCCAGTGCAACATTCACAGCCAATGACACCAGTGCATTCAAATCAGGTTACGCTTCCAGATATTTCACTGTTGAAAAGATTTATCCTAAAAACTTCCGCGTTGATGATTATGAATATGACTTGGGCTATGGAGACACTTTAAATTTAAATGTGACAACCAGTGAAGGTATCACAGGCTTTATAGCTAAATTGGATGGTGAAAACGCTACTGTTGCCGGTAATGTGATTTTAATTTCCAACTTAAGCATGGGGACCCATGAACTGTTCATCACTTCAATCACAGATGCCAATTATAAATCTGAAGAGCTATTGGTGACCATTCGCGTTTCAAAAGCCCAATCCAAGATTATTGTTGATGATGAATTTGCAATGATTAAAGGCAGCTTCACCAACATTACAGTATCCACTGAAGGAGCTACAGGATTTACAGCTAAAATTGATGGCATAGCAGCTGCTGTCAGCGGCAATGTAGTTGAAATTCCTGATTCTCTTGATGTTGGAACTCACACAGTGACAATCACAACAATTCCAGATGAAAACCACACCGTTGCAACCAAGGATATTGCTCTTACAGTCAAAAAGCTTCCTTCAGCCGTTTCCATAAATGGCGATTTGGCATTTGACTATGGCTCATCTGCAAGCTGTGAAGTTGCATATGCAAACGCTACTGGAGTTAAAGCTGAAGTTGTCGGCCATAGTGAAGCTAGTGTTGTTGTGGATAACAAGATAATTACAGTGTCAGGCCTTAATGCAGGCAAATATACATTGATGGTTACCACAATCGTCGATGACAATTATGAACCTGCAACAGCAACCGCAAACATCACTGTAAACAAAATCAAGACCAGTGTTTCAATTAGGGACAGCAATATCGTATTTGACTATGGATCTTCCAACTTTACATATGTGACATCCGATGTCAAATTCGCTGCTAAGGTTGTTGGTCAAAGCAAGGCTAAAGTTGAAATTGACGGAAATAAAATCACTGTTTCCGGTTTGGATGCGGGCAGTTACGTCCTTGAAGTAACAACTGATGATGAAAATTATGAAACCGCAATGGCAACTGCAAACATTACAGTCAACCAGATTGCTACCAAGGTTACTCCATCATCCACCAAGGTAACAACTACCTATGGAACCAGCAAAAATATTGTTGTAACCTTAAATGATATTAATGGCAATCCAATTGAAGGAAAAACAATAATTCTCACTTTGAACGGCAAACAATATCCTAAAACCACAAATGGAAAAGGACAGGCAACAATTGCAATTCCAAATAACTTGGCTGTTAAAAACGCATACTCTGCAACTATTACATTTGCAGGAGATGTTAACTATGCAAAATCAACCGGAAAGGTCAGTGTTGTTGTAAACAAGGCAACTCCTAAACTTGTCTACAAGGCTGCTTCATTTAAACGCACACTCAAAACCAAACAGTACACTGTAACCTTGAAGACAGATAAAAACGCCATTTACAAAAACGCAAAGGTTAGCTTAACAGTCAACAAGAAGACATTCTCAGGCAAAACCAATTCAAAAGGTCAGGTTACTTTCAAAATAACCAATTTAAGCAAAAACGGTAAGTATACTGCGACCATCAAATTTGCCGGTGATGCAAAATACAAGGCTGTAAGCAAATCAGTAAAATTAACAGTTAAATAAGTGGATTGATTTCTACTTATTTCTTTTTCTTTTTTTTGATGTAAAATTGTTAAACATAATTTTCATACATTACTCAAAATGTTTCATCATGTTTAAATTCTTTTTTTAGATGTAAACAATATTTTACTTAAATCAACTATTTTTGAAGAAATTTCAATATAAAAATTTATTTTACATATTTTTTAGACAAATTTAATTTTTTATTCTAAATGTTCAATATTAAATTAAAAATTTAAACATAAATTATTAAAATTAATATAATTTATTCATTTTATTCGAAATCTATATATAAAGATGTTTTATAGAAATATTAAATGTATTTAATGATGTAGGTTAAGATTATGAAATTTAAAAGGATAATGCTTGTAACGTTTGTGTTGCTTGCAATTTTAACAATAGGTGCTGTTAGCGCATCAGATGATATTAATGCAACTGAAACGCTAACTGCCGACGTAGATGAAGTGTCGGTTGATGCTTCAGTTGACAATTTAGGTTCTGAAGATGGTGGCGAGATTGTTGCTGCTTCGGATGAGGATGTTATTCCTGTTGGAAATTCAACTCTAATGGGGACTGGAC
Organism: Methanobrevibacter sp.; assembly: GCA_017407115.1. Lineage (GTDB taxonomy): Archaea > Methanobacteriota > Methanobacteria > Methanobacteriales > Methanobacteriaceae > Methanocatella. The sequence continues at coordinate 62,276 of JAFQXD010000047.1, forward strand.
TAGAAGTAAATGTTGATGATGCTGTTTATGGTGATCCTGTCAATATAGAAATAAATGTTATCGGTGTTGAAAGCGGAATTGTTCATGTTAATGTGGGTGGAGAGGATTATACTCTCAACTTCATGTCACATCATGCTTCATTATCTTTAAATGATTTGGATTTGGGCAGTTATAGAGTTTTAGTAAGTTATCCTGGAGATTCTTATCATGCGGCTGCTGAGTGTTTTTCAGACTTTAGAGTGGTCGAAAGTCTGGATGTGGAAATTGACATGGAAATAGATATGAAATATGCTTTCCATTTAGGTGACACGGTTAAGGTTAATGTGTCTCTTGGGGAAAATGCAACAGGGATGGCATTTGCAACCCTGAATGGTGTAACTTACAACTCAACTGTTGACAACGGAACTTGCAGTTTTGAATTCAGTGGTTTGGAGATTGGATTATATGATCTTACTATAGAATATGTCCGTGATGAAAATTATTCAGCAACAGAATATAAATCATTTATCATACTGCCTCCACTATATACATCAGATTTTGAATATTGGCATGAAAGTTATGAAACCCGGTCTAAAGGTTACAGTATAATACTTCAGATTTTTTCTGAGGTTAATGAAGGGGCATTAACATTGTATTCCATTTCAGAGGATGGAAATATAAAAGCTTTAAACATCACAATCGAAAATTATAATGAGCTCTATACTTGGAACTATTTGTTGAGATTGGATGATTTAGGTTTAGAGAATCTGGGCTATTATAATCTTTATTTAACATATAACGATGAATTCACAGTATTTGAGGATTTGGAATTTAGATTAATGTATTCCAATATTGAAGAGTACAAACGTGAGGGTGTGGATGATGTTTTCATTAACTATCCTTTTGATGTACTGAGAATATATGAGCAGCCGGGCATTATTGAAGTTTATGTCAACGGCAGTGAAACAGCTTCAAAACCAGGTTACAGGGAAAGTGATATTGATTGGTATCCGATAGTATGGAATCTGGATGAATTGGGCATAACTTCTCCAGGCAAATATAATATTTTCATTAAAGCTTTGGACCATGGTTATAACCTTGTCGAAACATTTGAAACAACTTTAAATGTTATGGATTTCAACAACAGCCAATTTTACATGTTTACCAATTATGAGGGCATACATGATTTTGACGGAAGTCATCCTGTAGTATATCTTTATTGTCCGGTAAACAGCACAGGCAATGTCACTGTTTATGTCAATGACAAGTTAGTTGATAGGGAATTCCCTATTGCATCCGATGACCTGTTTTCTTTTACATTATCCGATTTGAACATCAATGAAAACGGTAATTACGAGGTTAGATTCATGCAGGATGATGTGGAAATAGGTTCTGTTGACATTGAAGTATGGCATATTGTTAAGGATTATGACGGTATAGAGTTATGGGTCAATACTGAAGATGAGTTTTCAACCAATCCTGAGGATTTAGGTGCAATATTTGCAACAGTAGCCATTCCTGAAGGCATTTTAGGCCAGATTATATTTTCAAAGGATGAGAATTTATTATATAAAGTTGATTTAAGCATATATGTTGATCATGTGTTTGAAGGCACCACATTTAACATAGCTCTTAATGATACATTTTTCCTTGAAAACCTTAACGACGGAGATTTAATCAGGTTCGCATTTTTGGAAAATGGAACTGAACTGGCAGGTCAGGAATACTTTGTGTTCATTGGAGAAGACACAATCAGATTTGAAATTAACGCTCACAATCCTGGTGATGAAGTAAGCATTGACGTATCCGGCGATGAAATTGATATGGATGATGACAATCATTTTGTCTTTATAAACCTTCCAAGCAATGTTACTGAAGGTAAAGTCATTGTCACCAGTGGGGATTACACCTTATTTGAAGAATCCGTCAACTTTGACAACGGCACTCACTGGTGGACAGAAATCGATGGGCATTACGTTTGTTCATTTGGTCCTGACAGTTTAACCAACATGGATAAGCTTCAAAACGGAGACATTGTAACTTTCGCATTTATTAATGGCGAATTTGATAAATCTAAAGAGTATAAAATTTATTTCGAAGATAATATCATTCGATTTGAAGAATGCAAATATGTTGATGTATGGTACAGTGAGGAAAAATTATACACAGATTCAATAGTGGACGTTGTAAGCATATCTGTTCCACATGGCGTTGAAGGAACTATTCATGTTGAAGTGGATGGTGAAGAAAAAGCCAGCTGGGAGATTGAATTTTACGATGAGGACTATGACAGTTATTATGGTTGGAGATTAGCGGATCTGGAAATCTCTGATGCAGGTAACTATACCATAACAGTTAAACTTGATGAGGAAATCCTCAGAAGTGAAAATGTAACTGTGTGTGAGTTTAATAATGATACATTCAGAGCCATGCTCAACTATGATGATGAACTAATCAGACTGTACTGTCCGGAAGGCATTGAAGGAACCCTGAGAATAGCTACCTTTAGGCACTATGATGAGGGTGAAGAGATGGAGTTTGATGAATCATATGATATAGCGGACTATCCTGGATGGAGTGAATGGAAATTAAGCGATTTGGGATTAAAACGTGATTTTGTATGGACAGAATTCGTATTCATTGTTAAAAACACTACGGGTGATGAAATATTCAGCTTTTATAAAGGATATGCCGTTAGTGATGACGATGATGAAGGTGATGATCGTTATTACCTCTCTGATGAAGTTAAATTGGATAATCGTGAAGATATGGTAATTTATATTGAAGACTTCCCTGAAGACATTGATGATGAATTCACTGTAATTGTATCAAGAAACGGCACTGTCATCACCAACAAGACATTTGACATCTATGATGATAAGGACGGCGAATATTGGCTCACAATAGACGAATTGGAAATTTCAGAGTATGGGGAATATGACATTTTACTCAAATTCACCAAAGACGGTGAAGAGATTGGAGACACTTACTCTGGAAGTTTCAATGTTGTGCCTTTTGTTGTAAATATCAATGATAGGTATGAATTAACAGATATTTTCAATTATATTTACGAAATAGAATTGGATAAGGATGCAGAAGGAAGCGTAGTTGTTTATCTTAATGACAATCCACGTTTTGCATCTGACTTAAGTGACCTTCGCTACATTACCCATGCATGGCAAAACGGATTCTTCATTTGCTTGAATGATTTGAACATTACTGAATCCGGCGAATACAAAATCAGAATGGAAATCTTTGATGGTGAAGGCAATCTTTTAAGAAACATTTCACAGGTAACCAAACAGGTCAACGTGGAAGACAGTACAGTAGAACTCCAGTCAAAAGACTATGGTGACGATTGGATTGCAGACTTATATATAGCTTCTCCAGTATCAAAAGATGCAAGAGTTGAAATATATGTCAACGGCACATTAGCCGGTGAAAGCATGCTGTTCTACACAGATGAGGAAGGATTCTCACCAATGTATTCAGGTGATGTTTACTTCAATTTCAATGAAAACTTTACAGATGATTTCGGATGTCTAAAAGTTGGCCATTATTATGGTGTTGTCTGCTTGATTGACGGCGATAAGAACATAACTCTTGGTGAAGGCGAATTTTCAGTTATTCCACTTGATATTAATATAAACATATGGGATAGTGATGATGAAATACTCTACAATGATAGCGAAGATAGGGTATTGGGCGTTGATGTTCCAAGATGTTATGGTGGAGCAATCATTGTTTTAGTGAATGGCGAAGAAGTAGACAGTTGGACTCCAATCTTTGATGAATATTCAATGTGGAGGGGTAATGATTGGGGATTAGAAGATTTAGGAATGACCGAAGCAGGCAACTACACTGTTGTGGTTAAACTTAATGATGAACTCCTCAGAAGTGAAAATATAACAGTATCCGAATTCAAATATGATGCATTCAGAGCCATACTGGATTATGAAAATGAAATCATTAAACTATTCATTCCAGAAGGCAGTGAAGGTAATGTAACCATCACAAACTCCAGATTAATCGATGATGAGGAGGATATCTGGGAAGATGTGGACAGCAAAACCCATGAAATATCTTCTGATGATTATGGAAAATGGATGGAATGGAATTTAGAAGATTTAGGATTTGAACACAACGGAGTCAATAATGTATTTTACATTAATGTTATAAACAGCACTGGTGATGAAGTATACTCATTCATTGTAGTACACAATGTTGCACACACTGAACCGCTGGAAGATTATGAATTCGCTTTTGTAAATCCAAACGACGAATTTGATGACGATGAGGATTATGAATTGGAGTATGTAAAATCATCCAACATTCTTGTCGGTTTCTTCTACATTCCGGCAGCAGCTGGTGATGCAGATACAACATTATATGTTTACAGAAATGGAGAACTTTTCAAAACTTTCGCATCAAATGATAATGTTACCCATGGATTCTTTAAGCATGAGGCCCAAGCACGTGGATTTGAAGTCTGGTTGGATTTAACTCAATTCAGCGATAAAGATGTTATATCATTCTATTTGCCGGATAAGGAAGATGATAATAATAGAACAGTTGTTGTTGAGGACAGGGGAAGTACAATCTATTTCCATGATGATTATGATTCTGAACGCTTTGAATTTGACGTATTTTATGGTAACGTCACTACAGGACGCTTAAATAATCCTGAATTGATGGGTCCTCGTTTCGATGGTGCCTTCTTTATATTGACAATATCTGATTCATATGGTATAACTGAAGGAACAATCGCCCTCAGTGACGGTTCATCAACAATAGTTACAGTGCCGTTGTCTGACTGTAATAAGGAATACGATTATGGTAGTTTAGGATATACATATTCATATAACTTAACCAACATTATTGCTCAAATTCCAACAGGAAAAGAGTTAACTGTTGCGTTCAATTTTGATGGAGGCACATTTGAAGCCGAACGTATCCTGGTTGGGGATTACATGTATAAAGTTGTCCTTGATGATGAAATTCGTGATCAATTCAAGTTTGAAGTTACAGACGACGTCATATCAAACGAAACAGATACTGTAATAAGCATGGGGTCCGATTCAAACAGACAAAGTATATACATAGATTTCGGTGGAGGTTATTTCACTGTATATGTAAATGATGTGAAAGTTGAGAATTTAGGTAATGTCAGCTTCAATACATGGTTGAATTATTCCAACTGGGAAGAAAATGACTATGAGTATCTCGAAGAATACACTCCTTATAAGGATGCATTCATAGCTGCTGTTAGACAAGGTTGGGGAAGTGAGCTTGAACTCTTCCGCTTGACTTCATGGAACCAAGGGGCTCCTGAACTCAATATAACATTGGCTGACTTGAACATTACAAAATCAGGCACATATAACATTAGAATCACCCACTATCCAAGTGTCCCTGGCGGTTTGGATGACCATGAAAACATGTGGGGTGATGAAAATGAAGGTTGTGAATATTTAGCAATTAGAGAAACTGAGATAATCAATAAAAACATTGTTGTAAAATTGGAAGAAGCTATTTTACCTGTTGATTTGAGATTAACAATCAATGTGGACGATGTTGACTATGGAACTGATGCTTTAGTAACTGTTACAGCCAATGAAACATTCACAGGCGATATTTCAGTTCAAATTGGAAACGCAAAATATTCTGTAAGCTTAATCAATGGTACTGGAAGCACTCCTGTTTCTAATTTAAATGCAGATACATACACTGCAACCGCAACATTTGAAGGAAACGAATCCTTTAATGCGGATGAAGCAAATACAACATTTACAGTAAATAAAGTTAATTCCACTTTGGATGTTAGTGGTGTTGCCTTAACATATGGTGCGTCTACTACAGCTGTCGTTACAACTGAAGGAGCTATAGGTATTAGGGCTAAAATCAACAATAAGGATGTAACCGTTGAAGGCAATGTAATTGCCATTTCTGGTTTAGGTGTTGGTAGTTACGATTTAACTGTAACAACAATTGCTGACGGTAATCACAATGAAGCAAGTAAAACTGTCACTGTCACTGTTAATCCTGCTTCATCTAGTGTTGATGCTAGTGATTTGACTGTTGCGTTTGGCGATGCGATTTCAGTTCCGGTTTCAAGCATTAATGCAAGTGGTGTTAATTATGTTATCTTTAATGATGGTGGCATTGTAAAAGAGGGCGCTGTTGTTGGTGGTAGTATTTCAGGTATTAGTTTAGCTGCTGGTGCTTATGGTGTTAATTTGACTACTGTTGTTGATGCTAATCACACTGCAGCAAGTAAAACAATCACAATAACAGTTAATAAGGCCGCTTCATCTGTAAATGTCAGTGATGTTAGCCTAGATTATGGTGCTTCTACTACTGTTGCAGTTTCAAGTGAGGGAGCTATTGGCATTAATGCTAAAATCGATGGCAAGAATGTTGATGTTGTTGACAATGTAATTGCAATTTCCGGTTTATCCGCAGGCAGTCACACTTTAACTGTAACTACAATCGTTGATGCTAATCACTCTGCAGCAAGTAAAACTGCAACTATAACAGTTAGAAAACTTAAATCAACAATTAGTTTAACAGATGACATAGTATTTGATTATGGATCTTCAGGTTCTAGCGAGGTTTCATTTACAGGAGCTGATGGGGTTGCTGCAAAAGTAATTGACCATAGTGAAGCTAATGTAGTTATAAATGGTAGTGTAATAACAGTTTCTGGTTTGGATGCCGGTGCTTACATTTTAGAGGTTACTACACGCACTGATGATAATCATGAGGCAGTAAGTGTTCGTGTTAACATTACTGTTAATAAATTATCAACTGCTGTAAAACCATCTGCTACTAAAATAACAACTACTTACGGAACCAGCAAAAACATTGTTGTCACTTTAAAAGATGCTGACGGTAATCCTTTAGCCAATAAGACTGTAACTGTTAAATTAAACAATGTTGTATATACTAGAACCACTAAAGCAAATGGACAAGTCTCAGTTACTATTCCAAAAACTTTAGCTGTTAAAAATGCATACACTGCGTCAATTTCATTTGCTGGAGATAAGAATTACATAAAATCTTCATCAACTACTAAGGTGGTAGTAAACAAGGCAACTCCAAAAATAATAGCAAGTGCAAAATCATTTAAACGCAGTGGCACTAAGAAATACACCATAACCTTAAAAACAGATAAGAATGCCTTATTAAAATCTGCAAAAGTTTCTATTAAACTCAATGGCGTAACATATTCTGGTAAAACCAACTCAAAAGGTCAATTTACAATTCAGCCTTCCAATTTAAATAAGAAGGGCAAGTATACTGCGACCATTAAATTTGCTGGTGATGCCAAATATAAAGCTGTAAGCAAATCTGTTAAAATTACTGTAAATTAAGTGGATTTATTTCACTTAATTTTCTTTTTCTTTTTTTATATATATTATTAAAGATAATTTTCTTAATCAACTATTTTCATTCGATTCTATTTTAAATTAATCTTATGTTGGGTAAATGCTTATAAATAATCTATGATAAATTATAATAAGTAATACTATTAAGGAGATTCAGATGCCAAGTCCAATTGAAGTTATTCTAGTCCCAACAATAATGATTCTATTGGGGGTTTTTCTAAGATACATTGGCTTTTTAAGCCATGAAGATCGTGACTTATTATCGAAGATTGTTCTATACATTGCATTGCCTTCAATGTTATTCATGAACTTAAAGGATTCGACCATTTCTTCAGACATGATTTATCTGCCGGTTTTGGGCGTTATTACAAGTTTTATACTTCTTATTATTGCATATATTTATTGCAGGGCCAATAATTATTCCAAAAAGGCCACTTGGACAATAATGATTGGGGCATCAATAATGAATACGGGATTTATTGGTTTTCCGGTATCATTAGGTGTTTTTGGAAATTCAGGATTGTCTCATGCAATATTTTATGATTTGTCAACTTCCATATTGGTTATAATATATGGGATTCTGCTTGCTAAGGAATTCGGTGGAAACTCAAGGGAAGTATTGAAAAAGGCAGTACTTTTCATGCCTGTATGGGGTGTGATTTTCGGTTTGATATTCAATGTATTCAATATTCCTCTGTTTTATGTTGCCGAAAGTATCCTGGATTATCTCTCTCAGGCAACAATTCCATTGATTATGCTCTCCATAGGACTTTCTCTTGACTTTAGAAATGTCGGAAATAATCTTAAAGATTCACTTGCGGTATCTGCAATCAAACTGGTGATGGCACCAGCTATCATTTTCACCCTGTTAACTTTATTCAACATAAAAGGTATGGCATTTAATGTGGCACTTATTGAAGCAGGAATGTCGACCGCAGGAAATGCATTGGTGCTGGCAATTGAATATGGCCTTGATGCCGATTTGATGGGATCCATAATATTTACGAATGTTATCCTGAGTGTGTTCTCGCTGACTGCAATCATAAGTTTTTTAACTTAATTTGACATTATATAATATTGTAAGGTGATTTAAATGGCAGATAAAGCAAATATCAATGCAAGGCTTGAAAAAGCACTGGAATTAAAAGAGTCTCTTGAGGCCAAATTTGAAAAAGTTAAGGGCAGTCCAAGAGAAGATGAATTCAGACTTCAAATCGAAAAAGTTGATGGACTTATTGCCCATCTTAAAGATGAGCTTGACGAATAATTTTTCAGTTGAAAATTTCAAACAGACACCAGTAATATTTCATGGCAATATTGGTCTTGATTTGCATAACATGGTTAGTCAATATTCGCCCTATTTTTTCTAAAATAATCTCATTTTTCAAGTTACTGTAAAAAATTTTTATTATAGGAAATGGCTGAAAATTGTATAAATCCTTTTTAAAAAGCTAAATTCACTTTGTTGTTTTTCTATTTATTTTAGTGATTATTATTTTCAATATCATTTCGGATATTTTGGATTGGTTGGATGTGATGAAAATATTATTTATTTTTAGGATTTTCAATATATTTCAGGGGCTCATTCTTGATTTAACAGAATTTAAATGAAGTTCTCTAAAGCAGTGATTTTTTTCTAAATTTGTCTGAAATTTTTCATAATCTGAAATTTTCAAAAAATTTTTTTCATAAATGATGATTCACATAAGACCTGGTGAAGATCACATTTTCACATCAAAATGCACTAAAATGTACATTCTCGAATTAATTTTTTTTCAAATAATGCCCAATTTTGGCTGAATTTCACCATTTTTAAAAAATCGTTTTTGGGCTTACTGGCCTTTAATTTAGGGCAATGGAATAAATTTCAAATTCAAAACGGTCATGTTTTTAAAAAACACAAATATTCAAGTTCGATTTTTATTTTTAAGAGTATGGGGTCCGTTACTGTATGGGAAAGTTTTACTAGTAAGTCAGGTTTTTTCACATGTTTCATCTATTGAAAAATTTCCGTATAGTTTTTTAAAATTAAAGAATGATAATTAAAAACAGACTTGTTTAGACTTAATTTAGCCAATATTACTCCTTTAAGCATTTACACTTGAAATGCACCTCTCACTCAGGGTTAATGTCTAAAAAGAATGATTGGGATTATTTTCATGAATTTGATATAATAATTTTAAAAATTGCTTTTTGTCTGTAAAATTGCTTTAATCGTATTATATTTCTTTTATTTAATAGATAAAGTTTATATATTTCTTGAATTAAATTATTATCTACAAATATGTTTGATTTTTCGATTTAGCTAGCAGATAAAAAATAGTTGGTGATTGAATGTGGATAGGGATATTCATGATATATATGATGTAATTTTAAAAATAATAGTTAAGGTTTATCTTAAGTGTGCAAGAATACCTCGACTTCTTTAAGTCGTGGATGAATTGCACAAAAGGGCATTTATTACTTTTCAAATGCTCTTACTAATTTTTAATATATGTATTAATGAGTTATATAATAGTGTATGATTTAATGAATGGTGGGGTTGTGTGTTTTGAGGAT
>JAFQXD010000048.1 GCA_017407115.1 Methanobrevibacter sp.
TCCACTAGATGCTTTTTGGATACTGATAACAGGGTATCCTTCCCATAATACAGTAGAACCATTGAAAGGACCGTTGTAACTACCACAGTTTTCAAAAGTATTGTTTACGATGAAAGTACCGTCAGTGGATGCTCCTCCGAAGAAGATAGCATATACATTGTTTTTGAAAGTGTTACCAATGATTTTTGCATCTCCACTTGCTTGTGCGATTGAAATAGCATCAAGAACTACACCATCAAATACATTGTTTTCGATAGTGGTGAAGAAAGATCCTCCTACGGAAATAACTTTTGAACCTTGTTCTTTGTTTACAGTAGGGTCGTTTACGAGTTTAGTAGCAAGACCACCAAGGAATTCACTGTTTTTAACAGTTACATTGTTACATGATTTAATAACAACAGCTTGGTTGAAATCTTGGAATTTACAGTTGTCAACTACACCTCCTTTAGCATCATTACCATTGAACTGAACACCCCAACCAGCAACATTACCACCATAAGTTAAGTTGTTTTTAGGATTGTTGTCAATAAAAGTAATGCCTGTAATAGTGACAGATGCACTTTTGGTTATGTAGAAGAAACCATTTCCATCTCCGTAACCTGTAATAGTAGTGGTACCTTGACCATTGATAATGAGGTTATCTTTACCTTGTACGGTAATAGAACTACCTTGGAAGTCATAAGAACCATTTAATAAAACAGTATCTCCTGCTGAAGCATTATTAACTGCACTTTGTACTGCATCTGCAGTTTGACCATTTGGTACAATATTGTTAGCTGCTACAACATCATCAGAATCATCAGCTGCTACAACATCATCAACGACGTCTGCTGCAGAAACTGCACTAGCAGATAATGCAATTAAAATAACTAAGAGGAAAGATACTAATATCTTTTTGTTATTCATGATTTTTTTCTCCATTAATTAATTAATTAAAAAAATTTTACTAATATAAAATTAAAATCAATAGGTCGTTTAGTTAAAGTCGACTTTCTCTTTATACTAGTATTATCTATTTATAGCCAACAACTAATATAAATATTATTATTTATCGAAAAAAAATAAAATAATTATACTTGTCTTAAATTAAATTTTGAGAAATATTATTAATTAAATTATTAAAAATTCATTAAATCCACAAAATTTATTGGAAAAAAACAATAAAAATTGATAATATAAGAAATAAATAAATTTATACAGTAATTTTAAATATGACTTATTTTTCACAACGATTAACAAATAAACTAAATTTCAATTTAAATAATTGACAATATAACTTTAATAATCTCACAATTTTCAATGAAAATTCAAAACGACATGAATATAATTATATATTATCTAATTACAAAAATAAGATAATAAAGAAATTTTCATTTAATTAATATTAAAGGAGGTGAAATAATCAAAAGGCATTTATCATTTTCAATACTTCTGTTAGTTTGTTTGATGACGTTAAGTTGCGTCAGTGCCCATGACAATTCCACAACAGATTTGCAGATTAATGATAATCAAAAACTGCAGGATGCATCTTCGGATTTGGAAAATCAAATCATTAATGCAAACGATGGAGATGAAATCATCATAAACCCTGGAACCTACAGGCTGCACAATGTAACCATTTCAAAAAACATGACAATTCAGGGAAATGGAAATCCGGAGGACATCATTATCGACGGTGAACAAATTTCAAGCATCCTTTTAATTAGAAGTGATGCAGTCCACGTTACACTTAAAAACATTACATTCATCAATGCATTAACAGATGGATTCGGTGGAGCAATATCTATGGAAACCGGGCACGTTTATGTTGACAACTGTAATTTCATAAACAACACAGCGGGTGTTAATGCAGGAGGAATTTCAAATTATGGTACAGAAGAACAACCTGGATATCTGCTTGTCAACAACTCCCTATTCGTAAATAACCATGCAGAACATGACGGCGGAGCCGTAACAACCTGTTATGCTACTTCTCACATATACAACAGTGTTTTTATAGCCAATTCTGCGCACAGAGATGGTGGAGCAGTGCGTGTAAGCGTATTCGGTTATGCAACTGTCGAAGACTGCATTTTCATGTTTAATCATGCAGATGAATGGGGTGGAGCATACTACAGCTGGGCCAGCAACTCCATAATAAACAGATGTATTTTCCTCAACAACACGGGAGGCACCAACGGCGGTGCAGTAATGGTATCCGGAAACATCACTTTAACCAATTCAATTCTTGTAAACAATACTGCTGATGAAACCGGAGGGTCATTCTATATCCAGCAGCCAATGTTTGAAGCGCTGACTGTTATTGATGTTCACGACAACCTGATAACAAATAACACTTCACCATTAGGCAAGGAAATTTACATAAAATGGAGGCAAACAAACCTTTTATTTACAAAATTCAACGGCAATGATTGGGGAGATGAAGATCCAACCGATTCAGACATTATTGACCCCGACAAAGTGACCTCCAGAAGCAAAGTAACCAGCACTAAAAAATCCAATCTGTTAGATGAATTGAACCTGGATTTATTAAACAGATATTCAAATACATTGAGAGATTATTTCCCTGACAATTATTTTGGTGATGATTCATCCAACCAAGAAACAAATCCTAACAATAACGAAAACAACAATCAACAAACTTCCCCATCAAATAACAACAACATTAAATCCAATTCCAGCAATTCCATTAATGACAATGTAAATTCAAATAACACAAATAGCAATGCTGTTGTAAATTCCACTAGCCAAAATAGTAATGAAAATAACGTTCAAGCTAATGGTAGTGATGTTGGAAGCGATTCATCAAAAGCCAGTGAAATATTTAAAAAGACTTCATCAAAACAAGTCAATTCAACAAATATCGGAATAATCCTATTTGCACTAATTGCAATAATTGCTTTTGCAATAGGATACAGAAAACAAAACAAAAATCAATAGTAAATAGTATTTTTACTATTTACCCTACTTTTTTTAACTATTTAATTTATTATTCAAATCACGTGCAACCAAATAATAATAAATGTAAAAACCAAACCAGAAAACAACTGCAAAGACGCACGCAATTGCCATCCATGTAATTATTGGACCGATACCCAAATCAGTTGGCATCCATTTCAGGTAAACTGCCACTGCAAATAACACACCCATTCCTATGCCCATTTGGAAAATTACTTGAAGCGGAAAAGCAATATCTTCCCTTTCATAAATCATTCCACTTAATGAAAACGCCCATCCGATAACTATGGATCCTAAAAACGCATTAATCACATCCACTCCGGGGAAACTGATATTTGAAGGACCCACGTCAAGAGAAATAAAAACCATGACGAGCATTACAACAAAACATCCTACAAAAGCGCCCATTGCCAATCTTTTAATTAAATCAACTTTCATGTTTCCACCTATAAATCCAATGCCTTTTTAAAATCAGGCAAATATTTCCTAGAAATATTATCTTTTAAACCATTCTTAAGCTCTATAAACATCATTCCTTTCAAGGAAGGAGCAACACGCTTGACCTTTTTTAAATTGACTATAGTGGTCTTGGATATTCTTACAAAATCATTATTTAAAGTCTCTTCAACCTGATATAATGGTTTTTTAATGAGAAACTCATTATCATCAGTGTAAACTTTAACTTGCCTATCTTCTACCCTGAACATATACACATCATCAAATTCCAAAAGAGCAATATCTGATTCCCTTTTAACAGCCAGCATCTCTTTAGAATCATCAGTTTCTAGAATTGAAATGGCTTTTGTGATATTTTCAGTCAATTCATTGGTGTGAATATCTGCATGAGGCTCATCAATATCTCTTGAAACAAATAAATTTACTTTCATATTTTATTTTCCTAATCTCTTCATTTCCTCTTGTATTTTACACTCCCTATATTCCTCACTATCAAACCTATTGGAAAATGCAAATGCGTTTAAAAATTTTACAAAAATGCCAATTCCCCAGAAAAATATTGGGAATAAAACCCACCAGAATTCAGGAGTATACATCCAATTGATAACCGCTAAAAATGCATTTACAACAACATATACTGTGAAATCTTTATAGAATTTAATTTTATTATCAACACGTTTTTCCGCTCTGGATCTTACATCACTCATTTAATCACCCATTTTTGACAATTCTTCTTGAATTTTTCTTTCTCGATAATTGTAACCAAATAAATCATCAAAAGAATACACATCAAAAAAGTCATTCAAAACAGCAATTCCCCAGAAAAACATGACTGCCAACAATAAACTAAAACCGTGTAAAAATACAATGCAAATTATAGCTATTATTGTATTTACAATCAAGTATTTATATAGATTTTCTTTAAATTTTATTTTTGCATCAACTCTTTTTTCAGCTTCTTCTCTCAAATTCATTTGTATCACCAAACAACTATTCGATAATATAACTTAGTAAAAGTCCATATAAATGGCTATTTGGCGATGTTTGTAAGATGCAAAAATTAGTTACTGAAATGCAAAAAATAAGAAATGAAATTAGTAGCTATAATACAGCTACCAAATAATATAAAATAGAAGTTAATGCAGGAACTGTTAAGTTATCAATTCCACCATAACTTAAAGCTTCACAGACTGTTGCAACAGCTGAAATAAGTAAAATATTTACTAAATTAAATTCAGGCATTGTATAACCAATTGATGTGAAAACCATCCATACAAAAACACTCATAACGGTTGTTACAACAAACATGGACAGTGATCCTTCAAGAGATTTTGTGCTTCCGAAAATTGAAAATTTGACTTTACCGAATTTAATACCAATCAATGCTGCAAATCCATCACCATAAACCAAAGGAACAATGGCCAATGCAACAATCCATAATTGGCTGCCAAATACGACTAATAATATTGTCCAAATAATTGAATAGAAAAATAATCCAAGAGCGTGTCCGGATTCAGTCATACTGTTTTCTATTTTGATTGGAGAGTATTCAGTTAATAAAAATGTTCCAATCGAAGCAGGCAATGTCAAAAAGATAATCATGACCCCTGGGCTTGAGAAAAATGGCATGGCAAAAATCATGTTACCTACCATAATATGAAGGAATTTACGTGAAAATTCAGGTCTTGATTTTAAAACCTTTTCAGCTATGATAAAAATTGCAACAACATAAACATATACAACAATCAGTGCAATGACATCAGTGAAATTCATTCTTTATCATACTCCCCATATTCACAACCGGCATTTTCCATTTTCACATGGTCAATTAGGGTTCCGTCTTTTTTGTATAATTTTATTTCACCCCAACCGTTTCCACCATTCCATAAACGGTTGTGTAATTTTTTACCATTTGGAGCTTCATAATTGAATAACATCATTTCATCACGTTTACAATAAAGCACCAATTCCATTCTGGAGTTTTTATTGCTTGCGTTTATTCTCCAGGTATGAACTTCATCGCCTTCTTCAAAATCAAAATCGATTTTTACAAGGTTCCAGAATCTTGCAAAGTTGTATTCATACATGGTTCCTTCATAGTAAAATCCAATCAATAATTTACGGGGAATAGATATTCCAAATGCCTTTGGTTTTCCCCCACCTGCTTCAAAAGCAGAATTCTCTAATTTTTTACCTGTCTTTAGACTAGTCAGATTACATGATGAAATCCAAAGCCATGGTGAAGTGAAGTCTCCTCCCCAATTTTTATCAGCATACCCATATGATTTTTCAGGAATTACTTCATATTCTTCCCCATCAAGCCATACGGTTCCGCTATATTGGGTTTTTATTCCTTCAGCATGCCAAAACATCTCAAAGGAATTTAATTTTCTAAACAATTTGCTTGCACCATAACCTACATTAAAAGTGATTTGTTTATCGATTTCCAAATCCCACATCATATCTCCGGCATCACTCATATATTCCGGATGATCACGGGCCTCTTCTTCACTTACTCTTGAAAAACCACTCATATGAGTTTCTGTTAAACTACAATCCCCAACACGAATATTCAGTTCATTATCAGGGCAGTCAAAATATTTCATTGAGTAAAAATTATGAATCTGTTT
This sequence comes from Methanobrevibacter sp., assembly GCA_017407115.1. Taxonomy (GTDB): domain Archaea; phylum Methanobacteriota; class Methanobacteria; order Methanobacteriales; family Methanobacteriaceae; genus Methanocatella. Next base: position 6,045 of record JAFQXD010000048.1, read on the forward strand.
AGGGTTTTTACCCCAAGATCCCGCCTTAATCATACAGTAGGATGGTTTTTTACCTAAACGTTGGTTTTCAGGGTCTTGACCTAAAACTGGCTCTTCTTCAGCCAATGCCGGGTTACATGTGAAATATTCAATGAAAAAAGGTCTTGCTTCACCTGTTTTTTTATTATATCCTGTAAAAGAATGCCACCACCAGTCATAACCCTTTTTGGCAAGCGGTCCTTTAAGCATATAATAGTTTCTCTCTAAGTCACTTTTATTCATATATTAATCCTCCAAAGGTAAGATAATATAAAATTTGTAAAAGATATATTAAATAATTTTTTATAAAATCGGCAAAAAATAGAAAAAAATAGAAAAAATAAGAAGATAATTCATCTTTTGGAATTCATTTCCTTAATGTCATCACGATAATATAAACCAATAGTCAATATTATCAACAACACAATAAATGAAATTCCAGTGACTCTGTAGATATCATCTTCTTCAATGATAATTTGTTTTACAACAGACTGTGATCCGTCACTGCCTGTATTTCCGGAACTGGTTGAAGCTCCTTCAGCCGCACTAACATCAGTTTCATAGTTTTGTGCGTCATTTATAGGATTATTTGAATTACTTCCAGGATCAGTATTCTGACTGTGAGTTGAATTTCCAGTATTGTCGCTGCTTCCCTGATTTGAAGATCCACTGCCCCCGTTTGAATTTCCGCCGGAGCCATCTCCGTTACCATTACCGTTTCCACCATAACTGTCAAAGGAATCGGCATAGTCAATACTCGGATACTCATAGGTAGGAGTTACTCCATTTGTCGGTTTTGAAGTCTCAACATCCCCATTATAAGTATTGTCCCTATGGGAACTATCAACAGTGGCTTTGATTATATCTCCATTTGAAGCGTCAACAGTAAATGTTCCGGTTCCGCCGCTAATAGGCATGGAGATTATTTCCCCATTATTTGTTTGATATTCCAATATCCTGTCTGGAAGCAAACTGGCAATATTTCCTTTAGAATCATAAAATGTTGCCTGGAACTGGTTTGGTCCGATTTGTGTAACTTTAAATTGCATGTTATTTGACCTTACTTTTGGACACATCAAAACATCATCAGTATACCAATTATCCCCAATCTGGAGTGGTTCGCCAAAGTCATAATAATAAGTGTCTCTAGCTTCAACCGCAACATGGCTGGTGTGGTGAATTACATTGGAACTGATGTCCTGGCTTTTTGGTTTTAAATAATCATCGTTGAATTTAACTCCCACAATACTATGTGAAATCACATTTGACTGAATTACATTATTTCCAATATTTGTTATGGAAATGCCATATGCAGAGTTATATTCTATGACATTACCTTTAATATTTACATTGTCTCCTGAATCCTTAATGTAAATACCACTCTGAGTGTTTTTATTAATGTCATTTTTACTGATGTGAATATTCTCAGGACCACCACCATAATTAACTCCATTTACTTCCTTAGCAGTGTAGATACCATTTTTGCCATTGTTTGAAATTGTGTTTCCATGAATATAAACTTTATTGGATTTGGCAATTTCAATTCCATTGCCACCATTACTTACAATCTTATTGTTGAAAATATAGGTGGAAGTGGTATTTCCTATCACAATACCTGCTTTGGCGTTTTTAACAAGATTATTATTAGTAATGTTGAGATATTTAGTTCCGGTAGCAACAATCCCATTGTTTGCAGAAATGTCATTATTTAAAACTTTTACATAGTCAGAATCTAAAATTCTGATTCCATTTCCTTCGCCACGAATGTTGAAACCTTTCACAACAGTTTGAGAAGCATTGCTACCTCTAATCTGAATTACAGGACTTTGGGAACTTGATGTTAATGCAGTATTTACATTGCTGATTAATGTAAGTCTCTTATTGATTACCAAATTAATATCTGAATAGCTGCTTCCCTCAAATAAAATGACGTTCTTTGCTTTTGCATTATCAATAATTTTTTGAATTTCTGCGTTAGATAAACCCTCTTCCACAACACGAGTGTTATTCATTGTGATTGTAGTTGTTATTGAGGAGGCCTTATAATTAGAATTTCCTAAAAATTTTGTTGTAATTTTGTAAGTACCATCATTTAATATAAGTTGAAGAGAAGCAAATCCGCTAGAACTAGTATTCCTATAATATGTAGTGCCTGCTAGAGTAAATGCTACTGAAACACCTGAAACAGGTTTTCCGTTTTCATCAGACAGTTTAATTTTAAAATAATCCCCAATCACATCAAAAGTAGTGTTACTCCTAACATCAATTTTTGTTGAAAGCTGAGAATCATCCTTTAAAACTGTTTTATTGACATTATTAACAGTTAAAGCATTATTGGCATTAGAATAACTTGAATCTTCACTTGTTGTGTTATCTATTTCATGAGCCACACTGAAATTTAAGCTGAATAGAACCAATACAAGCAATACAACAACGAAAGCTTTTTTATTCATTTTTCACCTCCTTTAAACCGATTGGTAAGAATTAATTATTGATAATTAACCTTAATATATAATTATGTAATTTAATAATATATATTATTGACCATTTTTGGATGAAAAATAGAATTTTAAAAAAATAGAAATTAAAATGGAATATCTAAACAAAATAAGGAAAATTTTAAAAATTATAACAAAAGGATATGAAAATCAGTAATCATCATCTTCATCGATGCAATGAACATCATATCCACAGCTAGGACAATATTCTTCTCCTTCATCAACCCATGAGCCGCAAACTGGACAAATCATCGAAAAACCTCAAATATTTATCAAAACCCATCCAACCATGCAAACAATTATTCCAACTATCTGATTGAGAGAAACGTTTTCCTTGTAAAGCAGGTACCCCACACCAATCAAAACACATGCAAGGCCAATATTGGCTACAACAGAAGCCGTACTGACACTCCACCCCGCACGATAAACAAATACATATCCTATCTCAAGGCCAACAACAGCTATTGCCAGAATAATTGATGTCCAATTTATCTTAGAGATTTCAAAAAGCACATTTGATGGGCCAACCATATACATAAAAACAATTGCTGAAATTATTGCTGCAACAAAATAAGTAACCATTAACGCCCCGAAAGGATTTACATCCGATGGCATCGATTTCATACAAATATTATAAAAAGTATTTGATAAAATAACTACTAAAATTGGCCAAATCAAATTCCAATTCAAAATAAATCACCAAAAAAAAGAAAAATTTAGTGAAGTTAAACTTCACTATTTTGTTCCGTATACTCTGTCACCTGCATCTCCCAAACCAGGAAGAATATAAGCATTTTCATTCAATTCACGGTCAACTGTTGCACAAAAGATTTCAACATCAGGATGATCGTCTTCAATGGTTTTAATACCTTTAGGAGCCGCTACGATACATAACAACTTAATTTTAGTTACTCCATCTTGTTTAAGGCGTGAAATTGTTGCAGATGCACTTCCACCAGTTGCAAGCATGGGATCAATTACAAGGACTTCTCTTTTATCGATTCCATCAGGCATTTTATAGTAATATTCAACCGGTTCAAATGTTTCCTCGTTTCTGTAAAGCCCAATATGACCTATTTTTGCATTTGGAATAACATTTAGAATCCCATCAACCATCCCCATTCCAGCTCTTAAAATTGGGACAATGGCATAATTATCTTCATTTAACATTCCAGTGTCCATTTTTTCAAGTGGAGTTTCAATGGTTGTCTCTTCAAGTTTTGCATCCCTCATAGCTTCATACATCAGGATTGTTGAGATTTCTGTAACCAATTCTCTGAATTCCTTAGTTCCAGTATTAATATCTCTCAATATTGCAAGTTTATGGGTTATCAAAGGGTGATTAAGTACAAATTCATTCATGTTTTTCCTCCGGAACTAAAAGGTTTAATAATACACCGACAATCGCTGCAAGAGACATTCCAGAAATGGAAATGGATAAGTCACCATATACAAATGCCAATGCAGCACCCCCTAAACCTAAAACAAGCATGGTTGCAGCTACAACAACATTTTTGGTGTTGTTAAAGTCAACTTGATTATGGATTAAGATTTTAAGACCATTTACACAAATAAAACCGTATAATAATACTGAAATACCACCTAAAACAGGTTGAGGGATTGCAGTTAAAAGTGCGGTTAAATGTCCAGAAAATGCAAAGATAATCGCAATGACTGCAGCAAGACCTATTACATATGTGGATGCTACACGAGTCATACCTACAACAGATGTGTTTTCACCATAAGTTGTGTTTGCAGGACCTCCCAAGAATGCTGCTAAAAATGTAGCAAGACCGTCACCAAGCAAGGTTCTTTGAAGACCTGGATCTTCAATTAAGTCACGGCCAATGATTTCACTTAATACTTTGTGGTCTCCAACGTGTTCAACCATTGTTACCAGGGCAATTGGGACAATTGTCAGAATAGCTGCAAAATTTAAATTATAATTCATGAATGGTAAATAAAATTTAGGAATTTCAATTACATTGGCAGTTAATGCCTGTGTAAAATCAACCATACCCAGAGCTGCAGCCACAATATAACCCACAATAATACCCACTAAAAATGGAATTACCTGCAAGATTCCTTTTCCACGAACTGCAACCAATGCAGTTGCTAAAAATGAAACAAGCGCAACAACTATATTTTGCCATGGAATAATTTCCAAATCTAAACCTATTTCACTGATAGCTGTTGGAGCAAGAGATAAACCAATTACCATAATCATTGGACCAACAACGACTGGTGGAAGTAATTTATTAATCCAACCAGGACCTGAAACACGAATTATCAAGGAAATAATTACATAAACAATACCTACAATCATTAAAGCAGTGAATACACTTCCTGTACCCCCAATTGCATAACCTGCAATCATAGGAGCAATAAATGCAAACGAACTTCCCAGATAAACTGGACTTCTATTACGGGTACAAATAAGATAAATTAATGTACCTAAACCAGATGAAACTAATGCTACTGGTATTGATAGGATATCTGCACCAGCTGTTGTGTTTACAACAATAGGAACCAAAATTGTAGCACCGAACATTGCACAAACATGCTGAATAGCAAGTAAAATCCACCTAATTGCATCTGGTTTTTCACCAGTACCAAGTAGCATATTACTATTTTCCTCTACCATATTATCACATATTTTCCAAAATTTAGTCTAAATTTTTAAGGATTTGATTAATTATTTTAAAAAATCAAATGAATGATTTAATAATTAATTTGAAAAAATCTAAAATTTGTTAATATTATCTTGAATATTGTTCAAACAAATTTTGATTAATAATATATATTTGAATAAAGTTATAAAATACTTTCTCATTTGAAAAAATACCTATAAAAAAAGTAGAAAAATCCCAACAAACTGATATGAGATTTTCCCTATATTCATTTTTAAAGACAGCAGGTTAATTAATTATACTTATCCCATTAATTGATTAGTATTTTTCCTAACCCAATTTTTACCCATACTGCTATAAAAATTATTTATACTATTTATTGTCGAATCAGACAAGGAATAATTAAGTTTAACAAGTAAACAATCATCTTTTCCTTCAATAAATCTAGTTTTCATATATTTTACAGATAACCATTTACTTGGAATATTGTAATAACTATGATAAGAATTACTTACCAAAACATACTTACCATCTTTACTAATATCTAAAATAGCAACATAATGAAATTTAGTATGGAATATTATTGCACATCCGCCCTGACTAAGTTCATTTAATGCCCAATCAAAGGTATCTTCATAAAAATATGTGCAATTATAATCTTTTCCAAGAGCATCAATTATTCTCGCACATGGAGTTCCTTCACCCGGCTTAGATTTCCCAACACTTGCAAGATATTTTTCAGACATATAATTTCGTAAAACCTGACTACATACACTTGCAGAAGCCGGGCCGCATGTATAACCTGTATTTTGAACATCCCGAACTTCACTATATACATATGATTTTCCTTTCAGCGACACAGTTATTTGACTTGGCCAATAGTTGTATTTATTAGCATTAACGACTTTCGCATTAATGGCCCTTTCAATTACATTCCATTTTGTTCTTTTAATAATATGATTTAACTTTGGGTGAGATTTAGTTTTAAAGAATGTATATTTACTTAATTTTTTATTTAAATATAGACAATAACTATCCCGTTGTATAACTTCCTTATATTGGGCTTTAGTTAATGTATATGTTGCACTTTCATCACCCATAACATAATTTCCAGGCATCAAATCAATGTCAGGAACACCATTTTTTAAGGGGATACTTACCTTTAAAGGATCTTTTACAGTTCCATTAACACAATTGACCCATTTTGAAGTCCAATATTTACCATAACTAACTTTAATATTGTACTTTTTGACATTGACTTGTGGTTTAATAACTACAATGCCTTCAGAATTGGTTTTTTCTTTAAATATTTTATTGCCAATTTTAATTTCAAGATTTTTATTAGACATGTCTGAAACGGAAGCACCTTTTAAATAAATCCTTAAATAGCCATCTGAAAGCAATTTAGTATTCCAAATTGTTATTGAAGTGTGTCGAACAACATTCAAATTAAATTTCTTTGAAATTGAATTATAATAACCATTGCCGTTAAATTTAATTAATACAGAATATGTCGAAGGACTTAAACTAATCTTTATGCCTGCCCGACCATTTTTATCAGTAGTCTTACTGTAAGTTTTCCCATTGACCTTAAAAATTATTTTTTTAGAATTTAGGTAATTGCCATTTACATCGCTCAAATCTGCATATAGATAGTTTCCCTTAATTAAAAAGTTAGCTGAAGGCATTATTCTGGTATTTAATTTTGAAACTACAATATTAAACTTTTTTGAAACAGATTTATAATTGGCATCTCCTGCAAAAGAAACAGATAACTTATAGTTTTTAGCCGGAAGATGAACCTTAAATGAAGCGACTCCATTTGAATTTGTACAAAGTGAATATTTTTTATTATTAATTATTGCAGTCATATTTGTAGATTTTAAAGGGCTTCCTGTGGAATTTTTTAAATGAATTTCAACAGTGGAGTCACTATTAAGCTTATTTGATTTAATAGTAATGACCGGAGTTGTCTTTACAACACTATTGTTCACATCAGCTTGTAAAGGCCCATCAGTATTTAGAGTATCTGAATTAGAACAATTCAATTGCGCATCATTAACATCACCAGCAGAAACAACGGCCAAGTTAAATGCAATAAATATCAATAAAATTATGAAAAATTTTAAATGTTTCATATGTTCACCTTATTTTAAATAATAGTATATTAAAAAAACTAATTAAAATTTTTTCATAAAAAAAAGAAGTTTAGATGAAATATTAACAATATTCCATCATGATTTTATGCTAGCAGAGTTGTTTAAAAGCTATTGAACAATGTTATTTTCTTGCTCTTCCTACCCGACGAGCAATAACCATTTCCCCAACAGAAATCAAACCTGCAAAGAACTTTTCCAAACCTCCAGTTGACCAAATAGCCTCACCAAAGGTAGCATCCATAATATTTGCTTCATATTCCTCTGGAGTGATTTTAACACCAGTAGTCTTTTTGGACACTAAGGCAGACGCAGCCATTAGCTCTTCCCAAGTAACTCCTTTGAGCTGGTTTTGCATAGCTTTGTATAATTTTTCTACTTTAATATCATACAAATCAGACAATAGCTCTACAATATCACAAGCACGAACCATACCTATAACCTGGTTTTCATCATTTACAACAGGTACAGTGACAAACTTATTGTTAGCAGTTAAAATAACCGCTTTTCTTGCAGGATCATTTTCATGAACAGTTGCAATTTCCTCATAACCACTCATGATTTCTGAAATCTTTTCATTGCCTTCTCTCAAACCTTTAGTTATATCAAAAGAAGTTACCCATCCAACCAACTGTTTATTATCATTTACAACAGGACAGGTAAAACGTCTGATTTCTTCCATTACTTTTGAAACTTCTACAACTGTATCTTCGCAATTCAAGTACGCGAAATCTTTATCCATTAATTCTTTTGCTCTCATAAACAACCCTCTTTTTATTCAATATCAACTCTTTTAAGTGCTCCTACAGGACAATGATATGTGCATTCAATACATCTAATACATTTATCATCGTCAAGAACAACTTCACCATCCACTAACTCTATTGCCCCGGTTGGACAATTTTCTTCACATAAATAACAATTCACACAAGCTTCATGATTTATATCAAGATTTCTGCTATGAACAATAGGTCCGATATATCTATCCAAATCAATAGCTTCCTTATTTTGTGAAATTTCAACGCATGCACTGCATCCAATACACATTTTTTCATTTATATGAGGATATAAAACATCATCTTTTAAATCAATGCCTAAATCAATACCTAACTCTTCAAAGAACTCTTTAAATTCAAGAGTGAATGCATTAGTTGGACACAAATTCGCACAATCATCCCAATTATTATCAACAGAATAATTAATCGAAATATCATTCATCCTAACTACCCTGTGAGAACAGCTAACATTGGACAACTTATATTCCATAAAATCATTTTCATCTTCATGATTGTAAATAACTGTATTATCTATTAATTTTATTGCGGAAACCGGACATGTTTGAACACATATTTCACATTTAACGCATTTATCAGTTATTTTAGCTATTCTAAATATATTAGCTGGTTCGATTGCACCAACTGGACATTCACTAACGCACGTATTGCATCTTACGCACCTAGGTGCAATAGCTATGATTTCTTCGTTTGAACTAAAATCATCCAATTCAAATTGGAAATCATCACCATCATCATCTAAATCAACAGATTTTAATAAAACTTCACGTTCTAAGTTTTTCATCTGTTTTTGAAACGTTACATTCATATTATTACCAACTAACCCTTTAATTAAATCAATAAACATGACTCTTTAAAAGAAATCCTCCAATTCCTTTAAAGATGGGAATTTTTCCATTCCAAATCCTTCAATAGCCTTACTGGCCACCCAATTTGCAATTTTACAGGATTTTTCCAAATTAAATCCTTTCAAATAAGAATATAAAAATCCACTATTGAAACTGTCTCCTGCACCGGTCGTGTCAACAACATTGCATTCATATGCATCAACTTGACATTCTTCACCATTGTTAATTGCATACACTCCTTTTGAACCTTGCTTTACAACAATTGTGCCAATTCCCAAATCTAGAAAACCTATTAACAAATCTTTGATTGGGGCCTCATTATTGTTGCACAATAATCTTAATTCAGATTCATTTATCAGCAGAATATCAGTTCTTTCAAGAATAGGCTTTAACTCATCGAATCCCTTTTGAACATATAACATGCCCGGATCAAAACTTAAAACCGTGTCTTTACTGAGTTTTTCCAATAATTCTATTTGAGTATTGAATGAATCACCAACAAATGAAGTATAATGCATTATTTTACATCTCATAATATTCAGTGGATTTATTTCACCAATCTGGATTTCATCATTTACACCAGGGTCGATATAAAGGCATCTTTCACCTTCTTTGTCAACGAATCCCAGGCATTTTCCGGTTGAACCAGTTTCTGAATAAATTAAATTATTGGTATAAACTCCATTGACTGCCAAATTATATTCTATCAAATCACCATCATCATCTTCAGCAATCTTTCCTATTATGGACACGTCACAGCCAAGTCTGGCCAAACCTACAATTGTGTTGGCAGCTGAACCTCCAGGAGTGGAAGTTTCATCTTTTATAAAACTTTCTTCATCCTTTCCTACAATACTTTCAACAGAAAATAATTTATCTACGTTTAAGGCTCCAAACCCAATTACTTCAGCATTAAGATCGTTATCCAAAATTTCCATATTAAAAACCTACTTTAAGATATCCAATAAATTTATATTCTTGTCTCCTAGTTTGCCATCAAAATTACCTGCAGATATTTTAATTACGCCTTCAAATTCCAAAGCAGCATCAATACCTGCTTTAATGGCCTGATTCATTGACTTTTCATTGATTGCATTTACGACAATTTCAGGAATATAGTTAACCCCTTGCGGAACTTTAGATTCATCGCCTAAAGATTCCTTTAAAGAAGGACAGTAAACGTGATTTGTGGTCGGTCCAATTTCAGGGAAGTTTGTTTCTGGTTTTGAAGCGGCAGAACAAACATCAAATGGAGCAGTAGCTCCTTCAACATCCATAATTGCATCGATGATTGCTTCACCTGCATCCAACACTGCTTCTGGAGTTTCACATAAATACCAGAAATTTCCACCCATAATTCCATCATTGATTTTGAATTTTTCTTCTATTTGGAAATCAGGAACTGCAATTGGAACATTAATCATTTTTCTTCCATATTCTTCGACTATCCATTCATATCCATCTCCACAGTGCCCTACAATACCCATCATTTCAATATATTCATCGCTGCCACTGTCTGCATAATCGAAGATACGTGTAAACGGTTTAACCAAAACGTCTTGACGGAGTCTGTAAGACAATTCGAAAGCAAATTTATCCACATCATCTCCACCTAACCAAAATTGTACAACAGCACCGAATCTTCCGTCAGGAGTTTGGGATTCATCTAAAAATCCTTCCACACCCCCCTCAACTCTTCCGATTACTGCACTTGGAGTTGAAGTTGAATCATAGGCTGCCCTTTTTACAATTTTTTCGTTAGGTCCTGTAATTAAAGCTCGTACATATTTTCCTTCAAAAGCTTCAAAAAATGTATCGTCTACCTTATCATAATTCATTCTATTACCTTCTTAATTAACCTAATCCGCCAATGTCTTGGCCCCTTATATTATTTCTCATAAATTTACTGGACTTTAGTATATCTTCAAAATTATCTTCAGCTATTATCTCAATAATAGGATATTTTTCATCACTGAAAACCTCGAAGAACCTTTCTTTAATTTCAATGTCAATTTCATACATTGCAAATAATTCTTTCAAATCATCGGCATCATTATAATCATCGATAAATCTTAAAACTTTACTCTTATCGAAATTAGCATAAATATTTGCAATTACCGCAGTTGAAATTGCACTTGGTGAAACAATTGCAATTTCAGCAACTTTTAGAGGATATTCATTGCCGTTGAAAGATATGCTGATTCCATTATTGCTTCTTGCAAACTGCAAAGGTTCAACATCAGTAATGCTGTCACCGATGTATAAAATATTGTTAATATCAATGTCATCTCTTGCAATGATATCATCAATGGCTAATTTTTTTCCTTCACCACCAACAACATCAATATCCTTGATTTTATCATAAATTCCCATTTGAGTTATTTGTGTAAAGAAAATATCATCAAATAGCTCATAATCCTCCGGATTATCTAAAATCAATTCCTTGAATTCATTGATTTTTTTGATTTCATCATCATTTAAACTTAAGCCATCCATATCAACATTTGTGTAAAATGTATTTTCAAATGGAACATCCATATAATTAGAAACTGCTTCGATATATTGACCATAACTGGTGCTGACTATGTAAGTATTCATAGCTCTCTTCAAGTAACTTAATAGGAATTTTGAATCCCTAACCGAATAGATATTATTTTGTGAAAAATCAACCATGTCCTGATTTTTAAGATTTTCACACACAAAGAAAGGTAATATTAATTTCAAAGTATTTCCTGCCTTATAATTGTCCTTTTTGACAATATCTGCTAGATAATCATCATACAAACTAAGAATCTTAAATAATTCGGCCCCATTTTCAATGACTTTATCTGATAACTCAAAAGCATTATCATTTAAAGTCAATGGCCCTTCACAATCCGTAATGAATGATTTTTCAAACATATATTCACCTAAAGTTAACTATCCTAATAACGTCCAGAGGACAAATCGCTTCACAATGTCTGCAATAAATACATTTTTCACCGTCAAATTCTATTTCGTCATCATTTAAAGTCAATGCCTCGACCGGACAATTTTTAACGCATATTGCACATGCCTGACATTTTTGATTGGAAAGTGAAAAGTCACCTAACCTCTGGTTATGCAGATATGACCTTGCATAGTACAAATCAGTGTCCCTGCTATAGAAATAGTCATCATATGCACCGATAGCATCAAATTGACATTTTTCAACACATTTTCCACAATATACGCATTTATTTTCATTAATCTCAATTGGATTTGGTCCATTGAGCTTAATTGCACCTGTTGGACAAACGTTTAAACATTCTCCGCATGCAACACATTTTTTATCATAAACCTCAATGTTTCTATCCATCAAATAAGACCCGAACAGTTTTGTAAACTTGGATATTTCAATATGAGAATCAAGACTGATTTTTAGTTCCTGTTCCATCATGTCATTTACCTTGCATTCAATGAAATTTTCAAAGTTCTGGTCATCGAATTCCAAAGCGATTGACTTGGCTACCTTTTCAAGAACCTTATTCAAACTAATCAAATCAAGAGACAGTTTTTTCATGTCGTGGTCGACAATGCCTGAAACAATATCAAATGATTTGATTTCACTATACATCTTGTAAGCTTTCTTACGTGAGGAATACTTAATAGCGGTTGAAGGACAAGAATGCATACACTCTTCACATCTTGCACAATAACCCGGATTGATGTAAGGGAGCTTATTTGTTCTTGCAACATTTATCGCACCTGTTGACGGACATACTCTGGTACAGGTCATACATCCTATACATTTATCTTGATTAACGACAATGGCCTTACCTCCTTTAACAGTTTTAGGAAGCAGTTGACCATATTTAATTGCATCAGTAGGGCATACTCTAAAGCAGTAACCGCAACGTACACAAGTGTCCTTATCGATTTCACTGTGAGGAATTTCACTGCCGTCAGAAACAATGTGGATTGATCCATTTTTACATGCCTGTACACAAGCACCGCATGCCTTACATAATTTGACATTGATGTTCGGCACATTTTCTTTTATAGGTGGATCCATATGGACATCAAGAGAAATGGCATCAAAAGGACAAGCATTACGACATAATACGCATCCAAAACATGTATTCTTTAATTTGATAAGACCATCATCCTCATCCATATAAATAGCATCAATAGGACAAGATTGTAGACATGGTTTGTCAGCGCACTTTGCACATTTTGTTTGATCAACCAGATAATCAACATCAACATGTCTTAATGGCCTTGGTGTTTTAGTATAACTATCTATCATAACACTCACTCCATGAAAATATCCTCATTCAAATTAGATGCCTTTACGGTAGCGTGAATTATCTCATCATCATCCATTGAGAATTTTGCAATGAAATATTTAATCACTGAGAATGGACAGGTTTGATAACAGATACTGCAACGTAAACATCTATTCTTATCTCTCACGATTGTATCTTCGACTTCATCAAAGGAAATGCAGTTAGTAGGACAATCAGGAATGCATAACTGACACTTTTCACATTTGGATTTATCCCAATCAATTATCCTTATTTTAAGCCTGTTTACGGCATTGGATATTATCTCCAAAGCTATTTCATTATCAGGAATAATCTTTAACGCATCATCCCATATTTCAGAAATCGGAACATCATATTGCAACAGTTCATCAGTTTCAAGCGCTCTTAAATCTTCTTCTTTATCATTAATATATTCTTCAAGATAGTTGACACACAAAAGAATTAAGTCCTTTTGGTCTTGCAGATTTTCAACAAATACTCCTTTCATTGCACCGTTAACGGGACAGACTTCAAGGCAATCTCCACAAGAGATACATTTCAATTGGTCAACCACGAGTTTTCCATCTTCAAGACTTATTGCATCCACAGGACATTGTTTCATACATTTTTTACACTTAATGCACAAATAATCATCAACTATGTATTGCCTTTTAGATGGAATAATATTAAATTCAGGTAAAATTAAATGGCTTTCGCCGCATCTTAATGTTTTAGGATCTGTCGGACAGACCTCCGCACAAAATCCACAACGAATACATGCTCCAAGTTTAATTACAGGATAGGTTAATCCTTCTCCCTCTTCTGTATCCTCATCTCTCACCAATTTAATTGCATTTGGTGAAGGGCATGAAACTGTACATGCTCCACAACCTATGCAGTACTCTTTGTGAACTTCCGGGAAATCTCTAAAACGGTCAGGTTTTTGTGAAATTTCAGGTTTTGAATGTGCATTGGTAAATGCATCTGCCCATGCTTTTCTTGCAAACTCATAAACATACCACATCAGAGATGACATTTATTTCACCCCATAAAAGTCTTTAATTACTGTCTTTCCAGCTTCATTGGTGATAGCAACCCTTTCGGCACATGCCACACAAGGGTCACATGATGCATAAGTAGATACCGCATCTGCAACTGTCGGAACATCACGAATCATGTACTTTGCACAGGAATCCATATTTGCAATACTTGGAGTTCTGATTGAAATATTCTTGATTAAATTACCATTGGTTTCTATCATGTAAGTAACTTCACCACGAGGAGCCTCATTTCTTCTCATTGCATAACCAGATTTTATATTTGCAGGAGTACGAACTTCACCTTTAGGAATATTTTCAATAGCCTGTCTTACAAGACTGATTGATTCAGGTATTTCATCAAATCTGGTCATTGTCCTTGCATAATTGTCTCCTTCGTTTCTTATAATTACATTAAAATCAAAGTAATCGTCATAAGTATAGTGACCTACACGATAATCCTCTGTAATGCCTGAAGCCCTTCCAATAGGACCGACTGCTCTTCCTTTAATTGCTTCTTTTTTTGACATGTATCCAATGCCTTTACATCTTAAAGCAAGCGCAGGGCCTTCAGCAAATAAATTACGGGTTATTTCAAATCCTTCCTCAATCTTTTTTAAGTTTTCAAGTATTGGTTCGAAATGGCGCTCATCAGCATCCATTCTAACTCCTCCAACAACATTCCAACCCATATTAACCCTATTTCCGGTTAACAATTCAATGGAATCCATAGCATATTCCCTTAACTCCAAAACATGCATGAATAGAGTTTCATGATCCATTGATTTGAAAAATGTTGAATTTGCAAGAAGATGGCTTTGAATCCTATCCAACTCGTTTGCAATAACCCTTAAAAATTGAGCTCTTAAAGGCACATCGACATCAGAAATTTTTTCAATGGTCTCAGCGAATGTTTGAGTGTGTTCATATGAACAAATACCACAAACCCTTTCTGAGAGATAAATTCCTTTCTGCCAAGTTTTTCCTTCAATTATCTTTTCAATTCCCCTGTGAACATAACCGTATTCTATTTCGGCTTTTACAACCCTTTCACCTTCAGTGTGAAGTTTTAATCTTACAGGTTCTTTCAAAGCAGGGTGAATTGGACCAATAGGCACTATCATTGTTGCTCCCTCCCACGATCAGCAATAGCTTGTGGCCCTACAGCCAAGATAGCCTCCAATATTTCATTAGGTCTTGGAGGGCATCCCGGAATTTCTGCTGCAACTGGGATGAAATTAGATGCAGGCGCATTTACATGGCCTCCCTCTTGATTAAATACATCACCGGATATTGGGCAATTTCCTACAGCTACGGCTATTTTTGGTTCAGGAGCTTTATCATATATTCTCTTTAAATTAGTTTTCCATTGCTCGGTAACGGCACCGGTTAGCAATAGAACATCAGCTTCACGAGGATTATTGTGAACATAAATACCATATTGCTCTAAGTCATATCTTGGAGATAACAGTGCAACGCATTCAACATCACATCCGTTACATCCACCACAATTTACGATACAGACATGTATTGAGCTTTTTCTCACAACATCCCTTATAGCATCTAACATTGTACTCCCTCTTTAATTTTATGATTAAATATAAACATGATTAATATTTAGCTTCTTTTTTTAATAATTCAAATAATTCCAAATGACCTTCTTTCAAGGCATCTTCATAGGATTTACCATTTTTGACTTCATTTACCAACTTCATTTTTAGTTGCTTTGCATCTTCGGGAGTTATTACCTCCAAAGTGCCGGCAAACCAACATAATCTCAAATCTGCATTGAATTTTTGATACATGCAGATATCCTCTGCAGATTCAAATGTTCCATGCATTGCTTCAAGAGTATCCATATCAAACAAATCAAAGAATACTTCCTCAAGTTCTTCAACAGTACAATCGAAATCTTTGGAAAGTGGAACTATTACATCTCTCTGCCATGCATAACTCTTTACAATTCTTGTTTGCATCAATCTTAATTTTTCTTTATCATCCATTCCAATCACATCATACTGTCAATTTTAATAAAACAAATAATCCTATTGCAAAAATTAAACCAACTGCAGTCTCTTTTCTACCATAACCTGGCCTTTCACCCATTACAAAACCGCCTAAAAGAAAACCTATGGCAGATAAAATAACATTACCTGAACAAAATGCCAAACACCATCCAAATATGGAAACTACAGCCATGACCATGTTAAACTCAGTGACTGCAACAAACGGTTCTCCATGCTGTTTGTAACTGTATACAAGACCAAGAATTGATCCAACTGCAAATGCAAGTATGTAAATCATATAATCTAACATAATATCTCCTACATAGGTTTATAAAGCAATATAAATGAACAGATTATTGCTATTAATGTTATTATAAAACATAATTTCTCAATACTTTCAATCTTATGTGCGAAACTTCCTTTTGCCAATAATGTGAATATGGCCAAGATTACTCCAATTATAACTATCGGAGCAAGAATAGTTGAATGTAAAACTGTCGCTAAAAGACCGACAACTATTATGCCAATAGCTACTAATGCAGTAAAATATACAATCACATCTTCGCTATTCATGCTACCACTCCTGTAAATATCATCAATATTGTTCCAAAGAAGCAAATGGCACCAATAGTGATTTGGGTCATTACTGAATGATTCGGACTTAAAAGCGGAGTTGCCGCATTAATAAATCCTGTTATAAATGTAATTACAATCATTCCAATCAAATATCCTACTGCATTCAATGGGCCGAAGAATATTGTCAGGAATACCCAAAGCATTACATACCATGCAATCGCTTCTGAAAAATTCATGAACCCCCTTAAAAATCCGAAGTGCTCAGTTTCAAATCCTGAAATTAGAACCTTATCCTTGGTTATTGCAAATGGAGAATAAGGAGATTTGGTAATAATCAGCATGAAAAACATTAAAGCCGCAAGAGGAATTGTAAATACCAACGGACCATGTGCGGATTGATAAGTGATAATTTCTCCAATATTCATTGTACCGGTTATCAGATAAACGAATACGATAGCCGCAAATAATGGGAGTTCTGTTGCTGCTGAAAGAACAGCCCTTACACAACTTAACTTACCGTATGGTGAACCTGAACTGGACCCTGAGTTATGCTCCACAATCTTATAAACTGCATAAACACCGAATAATATGAGTAATGAATCATGAGCTACAGGCCCTACAATAACTCCTACAATCCAAATCAAAGCCAATATAAATACAATGCCAATATAGAATACTTTTGAAACTGTTTTTGGAATTGCAGTTTCTTTAAAGAAAAATTTTAAAGAGTGAATCAAATGTTGAACTATAGGTGGTCCTGGACGCTTTTGAACACGTGCCATAACTTTTCTATGCAAACCTAAAAGCAGGCTTCCTGCCAGAAATGCAATAATAACTTGAATTAAAATATCTGCCATCAAATTCATAATACCACTCTAATACCCAGTAAATGGTTCTTTCACCCTTTCTTCCGCATCTTCAGGTTTTGGTTTAGCCATTGTTAATAAACCTAAAGACAAAATCCATACCGGAATACCAAATATAGCCACTGCGTAAACAATCCATGCTTCAAAGTTTATAACAAGACAAGCAAGAATAGCTATTGTTGATAATGCCAATAATATAATACATGTAATTTTTTGACTAACCATACTACCATCTACCACAATACCAATAATAAAATTTCAACAGCTCTTACAATAATAAACAATGAACTTAAGTGAATAATAACTATAAACGGAGATCCTGCAGTCCTAAACATCTCTGCCTTACTTGCGAAAAACGGTGCAACACCACTTTCGCCCAAAATACCTATCAACATCAATACTGCACCAAAGACCACCATCGGACTTGCAGGCATTTGAGATAAAACTGCTAAACTTAAAGTGCCTGCAGATGCAAGAATTATAGCTGCACCACCAAACAGAGGCAAACTGCACATCATAGCTATTAAACCATAATTAAATGCAGAATTTAAAACACTGGTTTGTTTTACTGCTGAAACAATACCTATGTTTAAAATACCCACCAAAGCCATAAACAATGTGAAGTTAAATAAATCTCCAGTTATCATTGCTCCAGCTGATGCAATACCGCAAATAATTGATAAGAATCTTCTTTGCTTAAACTCTTTTGGTCCAACAGTAACTTCAGTATTGTTTAAATAATGCATAGTAGCTTCGATTTGAGTTTCAGGCTTACTTAATGCAATCAACACTGTAAAACCAAGTAAAACAGCAAAAAGGAACAAGTTGAATGGTGTGAGATACAATACAATGTCCCCAAGAGAGATTGTTCCAAGTAAATTTCCTCCAAGCGTACCAAAATCCATACTAATCACCTACTCCTTATCAAAATCCTCTCTCATAAGCAGTCCAATTAAACCTACCTTTGAAGCTACTTTTAACAGCAATCCGCATGCTGCCAAGAATAAACTTAATAACCAATATTGAGGAGCTACAAAGAACAACAAGAAACCTAAAATCCATAAACACCATGCAATTCCAGAAATTCCTGCAATTCCATCCAACATCAATACCGGAAGACCTCTTGCTTTTTTAGATAAAGCATATAATACGATTCCTCCACCAGCTACTGCTCCACCAGTAAAACCAGTCAGGAATATTCCGTATCCAATTAAAACCAATGCTAAAAAGTTTGGAGCAGTATTCAATATTTCCATATTTAATGCAAATGACTGTGGAAACATTGAAGATGAAACTGAAAGATTTCTTCTTGGATTCTGCTCAATTTTACGCATTTCTCTTGTAAGCAAAATTTCGGAAATTGCCAAAGTTTCTGCAAGTTCCACTACCAAACCCGGCAAAATCAATGCTTCTGCAAGGTCAGTTCCGACAGCAGATACAACAAAAATCATTGCAAGACCAACCAAATCAGTTAAGATAAGAATATGGATTTCTTCTCTTTTTAGAGCGATTGCCATTGTTGCAATAAAACCGACAATCAACCCTGCATAAATGGCAGGCAAATACATTGATAGGAATGCTTCAGGAACATACGGAGGTATTAATACCATTAATTATCCCTCCTTAATTGTTTTGCTCTTGCTTTTTCATCATTCGCCTTAACTTCTCTAGCCACATTTGCTGAATCAGAAATCGCTTTTTTAACATCTTTTTTAATTTCATTTTCATCGTTTTTACGATTCATAGTATAATTTATAGATAACCATGATGCAATGATGAACGACATCATCAATATGCTTGATTCCAATATGGTATCGAAACCTCTTGTATAGTACAGAATCTCATCTATCAGTCCTCCAGGAGATGAGTAAATGGATGTGCCAAAGTAAGGTGAAACAGAAGACACCCATTGTGCCAATGGAGACATATATCCAGTAATCATTCCCAAACTGGCCGCATTTTCAGGATATTGCGGATTGATAATGCCTGCCTGAGATAAAACTTCTCCTCCCCTATCGTAAGGGGCTATTGCCAGACCTTGATCAATTTGTTCTTGAGGAGCCGGCCTAACATATAACTGGTCCGGATTTAATGCCATTGGGACAATCAAGCCAATAATTAAAATTATTCCTAAAGAAAATGCGAACAAACGAGGAATATTTTTTGGTTCCGCCAGCTTATTCCATAAAGCTCCAATCCTCATACGTCTGCCCCCATTTCTTCTAAACGAATAATAGCTCTAAATAAAATTAAAGTAATGATAACAGTTGTAGCAAGTAAAGTCAATAAAGCCAAAACATGGTTATAACATAATAACACCAGACAAACACCAATTGATGCCACTTCAGTATTAAATGTCCTGACAATAGGGTCATTGACTCCAGGACCCCAAGCAGTGGCTATACTGCCCACAATAGCTAGAAATATTCCAAAGTAAAAGAATAACTGAACACTAATCATTGATCTCACCACTTTCCAGCTTCTTTTTTCTGATATCATTAATTTTCACGATAGATAAGATAAATACTAATGTGGACAATGGATCCGCCAATGCGGCAAACATGGCCACGTCCAGATATTTGAATAAAACAACGACTAAAACAAATCCTGCATCAAGTATTGAAAACATTATAACCTTATCCAATGGTTTTTTGAGAAATATAATACCGAATGCACCGATTACCATTAAAGCAATTGCAATTATTGACACGAAAAATTCCATTTCTAATCACTCCAATAGTATTTCATCATCCAGTCTATTCAATGTGTACGCAATTGCATTAGCACTAATTGTAGAACAAATAAAGAATGCTGCTGCAACGATAAGAGCAAATGGAGTATTAATTACTAAAGCAATTATGGCTGAAACTCCAAAACCGATTACATTCAAATATAATAATCTTTCAGCCCTATTTTTAGTTATTAATGCTCTTAATGCAACAAATATGACTATAACTCCAATAATTTCAACATACATATTTACCACTCTCAAGCATGCCTATTGAATTTTTCTGCAATTTTGCCTAAAACAATTGAAGCTCTTTTATGGTCAAGACCTTGGACAGTCAATATGGCAATGACCATACCTACTATAAACATTTCTGGAGTAAAACCAATGAAAGAACAAATAAAAATGATTAAAGTAGTTGTCAGGCTTCCAACAGTTCCGGCATACCCCGGATCAGCACATAATCTATTTCCAATAAATACAAATAATGCTGCTATAATTCCACCAGGAATTCCTAAAAGCATGTATCCAATAGAAGCTATTAATGTACCAGCAGACGCATCCGGAGAACAAACAATGTTTCCTTGGAAGAATCCACCAGCAATATCTCCCCCTCTTTTTTCGACATTTTCACCAATTATCCTAGCACCTTTAACACCAGGTTGCTCGGGAAGTCCGAAATATGTATCAACAATTACAAAATTCAACCAACATAGAATTGCAGCAATTATAATTCCAATTACTTCATTCATTATATATCCTCCCCCTCATCTCCATCTAAAGGCTTTGGAAATACAAAATCAAATAGATATTTCACAAATAATGCAGATAAAATGCCTATAATAACAGCCAATACAATTCCATTATACATGAAAGTATAATTTAAAACCAAAAATATAGAAAAAATACCAATAGCTATTATCGGAGTCGGATATATTGCACTAACATCAAAAGAATACCTATATGGCTTTTCAGGTAATAATGGAATTTTTAAAATTAATGCAACTATAATTGAGACTACTATAGCAACAATATAAGCGAATAAAGCATCGAATGGACTTATTGTTATGTTTGCAAGCCCATATAAATTATTACCATAAGAAGCGAAAAATATGGTATTATACATCAAATCAAACATATTATTAAGACTCCTCTTAAATAATAAATATATTATATAAAAATATATAAATGTTGTTACTTAAAAATTAATATTAATAGCTTAAACATAATTAGAATTAATAATTGGTGGCTTAATGGAAAATAAAAATATTTTAATAACTGGTGGACTTGGATTTATAGGTTCTCATATAGCAAATGAACTTATGGACACCAATAAAGTCATTATAATTGATAATCTATCCACTGGAAACATTAAAAACTTAAAAACCCCCAACCATGAAAATTTGAAAATAATAAAAGAGGACATTCGTAATACCGATTTGAATAATTTAACATCAAATATAGATTACATTTTTCATCTTGCAGCAATGGCAAGTGTTCCATTAAGTATTGAAAAACCAGTTGAATGCAATGACATAAACCTTAATGCCACCGTCAAACTTTTAAAAGCAGCTGCAGACAATAATGTTAAAAAAATTATTTTCTCATCATCATCTTCCGTTTATGGGCAAAATAAAAATATGCCTTTAAAAGAAACAGAAAATCCTATGCCAATGTCCCCATATGCCTCATCAAAAGCGAGTTGTGAGTTATATTTAAAATCTTTTTATGAAAGCTATGGATTGAATTTCACTTCATTAAGATATTTCAATGTATTCGGACCTGGCCAGGATAAAAATTCACAATATGCCGCAGTAATACCTAATTTCATTAGTGCAATACTGGAAAAAAGACAACCTGAAATTTATGGCGATGGAAAACAAACCAGAGACTTCATCTTTGTAAAGGATGTCGTCAGGGCAAATATCAATGCTGCAGAATCAGATTTCAATGGAATAATAAATATCGCATCAGGAAAAAAATTAAGCATTAACCAGTTATATGAAATCATTAAAACCACACTCAATAGCGATTTAACTCCAGAATTTCTGCCTGAAAGACCTGGAGACATTAAACACTCCCTTGCAGACATCAGCAATATGGAAAAAATTAATTTTAAAGTTAAATCGGATAATTTTGAAGAACAAATCAAAGAAACCATCGAATGGTTTAATTCAATTTTAAGGCAATAATATGGACAAAAGCGTTACAAATTTCAATACACGTCTAAGAACTATAAAACTGAGGGAACTCTTCGTTGGCGCCATAATAAGTTTCATTCTTACGTTTATAATGATGGAGATATTCCCTGTAGTTTATGATAATGACGACCTATATTTTATTGTTTTATTAACATGGATTTTACTATTCTTCATTTGGGAATTGAGAGGTACAACCGGCATTACCAATAATTTTAAAAATCTATTCGTTAAAAAAACAAAAAATGAAATATTGTATGTATTTCTAATCAATATATTATTTGCATTTTTATTTACCATCCTCATTTCAGGACTTGATATACTAATTGGATTTTATGACCCTAGTTGGGTTACCGGTTTTGATATCGACTCCGTAGACGTATCCGCAGGAGCATTCTTATTAAGTGCAATAGCATCCATAATTTTTGCACCACTTTTAGAAGAATTGGTTTTTAGAGGAGTTTTATTTAATAGATTAAAAATAAGAATTGGAATAATCCCTGCAATGTTAATTTCATCGTTCATTTTTGGAATTGGACATGATTTTGGCGGAATTACAAGTGCATTTCTATTTGGAATATGCATGTGCATCCTATATCTAAAAACAGACAATATACTTGTTCCTATGAGCGTGCATTTCATAAACAATGTGGTTGCAACCCTATTGGAACTCACACAAATAGATTATATTGTTGGACAGATTCCCTGGATAATCCCTGCCACAATAATAACATTGATTGCAACAATCTTGCTAATCAAGTATATCGTTCAAGAAACAAGCGCATTAAAAAAAGTGTATAGTTGAAAATAAGAAAAAATTAGTGGAATCCGCATCCACTACAAGTTTCACATTTTTCTTCTTCTAAAGGATCATATTGTTTATCTTCCTGTAAAGTAGCTGAAATGAAATATTGGTCAAATTCATCTTTATTTTTTAAGACTGGAGAAAGTCCTTTAAAATCACATTTGATATCTCCAGTTCCACCAATATCAACCATGATTGGTTCGCCTAACTTGAATCTTTTGAAATATGCTTCAATATCATTTATTAAAGAACCAGGTACTCTAAAATTAAAAGATAAAATATTATTTTCCTTCATTTTTAAACCAACATATTTTTGGTCTATTTCATAATTCAAACCTAATTGTTTTTTGAAAATAATGTTAGTACCAATTTCATTAGATGGCATTTTATAATCTCCTTCGAATATTTAAATTAAAATTATAGTTTGTAATATTTAAAACTTTCTTATATTGTACAAAAAATTACAATTTAAAAAAAATATTTTTCACAAAATTTATAATGAATTATCACGATTTTTAATAAGGTTTATATAATTATAAATTCAAAAATTAGAATATGTTATAATATTATATTATAATAGAAAAAATCAATTAGAAAAATAGGTGTTTATTTATGAACGAATACAACAAAGATATTGGAAATAGAATTAGAGAATTAAGAGAACTTTCAGATTTTACAATTAAAGAAATTGCTGAAGAATTAAATATTGAAGAAGAAATTTATATCCAATATGAAAACGGAGATATTGATATCCCTGCTAGTTTCATTTATGAACTCGCTAATATTTTTAAAGTTGATTTAGGATTATTATTAACTGGTGAAGAAAGTAAAATGACAATATTTGACGTTACCCGTGCAAATAAGGGCGTTTCAGTAGATAGAAGTAAAGAATATACCCATGAAAACCTATGTTCTAATTTCATTCATAAAAAAGCTGAAACATTTCTCGTTACAGTGGATCCTGAAAAAAATCCGTCACCTTCACTAAATTCACACCCTGGCCAAGAATTCAACTATGTTCTTGAAGGATCACTTAAAATTTACATACACAATAATGAAATCATATTAAACGAAGGAGACTGTATCTTCTTCGATTCGACACATAGACACGCAATGGTAGCACTTAACGATAAACCCGCTAAATTTTTAGCGATGATAATGTAATATTTATAGAGGTAATTAGATGACATCACTTATAGGAGATTTTGTAGAAAGAGTTGATTTTGAATCATATGAGGACTTTTTCGAGAATTTTAAACTTAAATTCGAAGAAGATTTTAACTTTGGATTTGATGTAGTGGACAAATATGCGGAAATAGACCCTGAAAAAATCGCTTTAATATGGACAAACGATGAAGAGGAACACACATTCACTTTCAAAGATATGAAGGAGTATTCCAATAAAACTGTTAATCTGCTTAAAAGATTAGGTATTAAAAAAGGCGATAAAGTAATGCTTACCTTAAAAAACAGATATGAATGGTGGATTTGTATGGTGGCATTACACAAACTTGGTGCAATTGCAATTCCTGCAACACACATGTTAAAACTTCATGATATTGATTTTAGATTAAAAAAAGCAGAAGTAAAAGCAATCATAACTGTTGAAGAAGATTCCTTACTGCCTGATTATGAAGAAGCTGAAAAAGAACTTGATTGGGATTTGAGAAAACTTGTAATTGAAACCGATAGGGATGGATGGATTAACTTCAACAAAGCCATCGAAGAAGAAAGTCCAATTTATGAAAGGCCAACTGGAGATGAAAACCCAATGGCGGATGAAGTATTCTTAATATACTTTACATCAGGAACCAGTGGACTTCCTAAAATGGTTGCTCACAAGCACACTTATGCATTAGGCCATATCCCTACTGCAAAATACTGGCAGAATGTTGTAGAAGACGGAGTTCACCATACCGCATCCGATACTGGATGGGGTAAGGCAGTTTGGGGAAATATCTATGGTCAATGGATTGCTGGAACTGCAATATTCATTTATGATTATGTAAGGTTTAATGGAATCAAATTACTTGAAAAAATCATAGAGCACAAAGTAGATACATTCTGTGCTCCTCCAACAGTTTATCGATTCTTGATTAAAGAAAAAATTGACGGATATGACTTTTCAAATCTGAAATATGTTGCAACAGCAGGTGAACCTCTCCCTCCTGAAGTCTCCGAAAGATTCTATGATATTGCAGGTCTGAGAATTAAAGAAGGATTTGGACAAACCGAAACAACATTATCCATTGGAACTTTCATTTGGGTAGATGCTAAAGTTGGATCTATCGGTAAACCTTCCCCACTTTACAAATTAAAATTATTAGATGAAGAAGATAATCCTGTAGAAATTGGTGATGAAGGAGAACTTTGTTTTGACATAAGTGAAGGAATCCCACCAGGATTATTCAAAGAATACTTTAAAGACCCAGTTAAACAAGCACAACAAGTCCATGATGGATATTATCATTGTGGAGATACTGCATGGGTAGATGAAGATGGATATGTTCATTTTGTTGGAAGAAATGATGATATTATCAAATCCTCAGGTTACCGTATTGGACCTTATGAAGTAGAAAGTGCAGTGCTTTCTCACGAAGCAGTACGTCACTGTGCAATTACCGCTTATCCTGATGAAGTGAGAGGTCAGATTGTTAAAGCAAGCATTGTATTGCAACCTGATGTTGAACCATCAGATTCATTGACAAAAGACATTCAAAATCATGTTAAAAGAGTTACAGCTCCTTATAAATACCCTAGAATGGTTGAATATGTAGATGAACTTCCTGAAACCATCAGTGGAAAAACAAGGAGAGTTGAAATAAGAGAAAAAGATCAAAAAAAAGTTAATTAGATGATATAAATGACAGAAGAGATATCTTATCCAGTTATTAATAAAGAATTATGCAAAGGATGCAAAAGATGCATTACAGGATGTCCTCAAAATGCCATTTTACTCAGTGATGACATGAACAATGCAGGATATCAATTTGCATATTATAGTGGAAATGGATGTACAGGATGTAAAGACTGTTATTTTACATGCCCAGAACCATTAGCACTAGAAGTACATCAATATAAAAAGATTGTTAACGATTCAGTTGCAAAAATGATTAAATCAAAAGCAACTAATCAAGGGGGAAATTAAATGAGTAATCAAATGGTAAAAGGAAATACTGCAGTTGTCATTGGCGCAATGTATGCTGGTTGTGATTGTTTCTTTGGATACCCAATTACTCCTGCAAGTGAAATTTTGCACGAAGCATCAAAATACTTCCCGATGGTTGGAAGAAACTTTGTTCAAGCTGAAAGTGAAGAGGCATCAATCAACATGGTTTACGGTGCATCAGGTACCGGACACAGAGTCATGACTTCATCATCCGGACCTGGAATAAGCTTAATGCAGGAAGGATTTACATTCCTTGCTGGTGCTGAGTTGCCTGCAGTTATTGTTGACATCATGAGGGCAGGACCTGGACTTGGAAACATCGGCCCGGAACAAGGAGATTACAATCAGGTTGTTAAAGGCGGAGGTCATGGAAACTATAAAAACATAGTTTTGGCACCTAACAGCGTTCAGGAAATGTGTGATTTGACCATGAAAGCATTTGAACTTGCAGACAAATGGAGAAATCCTGTAGTAGTTCTTGCTGACGGTACTTTAGGACAGATGGCAGAACCATTGGTGTTCCCTGAAAAAGCAATTGAACCAAAAAATGACAAACCATGGGCAGTTAAAGGAACCGGAGAAACCATGGACAACCTCATTACTTCAATTTATAATGATTTTAACGAATTAGAAGACTTCAACTACAAACTTCAAGAAAAATATGCTCAAATTGAAGCTGAAGAAGTGATTTATGAAGAATATCAAGTTGAAGATGCAGACATCGTTTTGGTATCATTCGGAATCAGTTCAAGAATTGCAAGGTCTGCTGTTGATAAAAGCCGTGAAAAAGGCATAAAAGTTGGACTTTTAAGACCAATTACTTTATCTCCTTTCCCAGTTGACAGGATTAAAGAGTTATCAGATAAAGGAGTAAGTTTCATATCAGTTGAAATGAGCAATGGTCAACTATTAGCAGATGTGCAATTTGCTGCATTGAGAAAAGAAAACACCTATTTAGTGAATAGAATGGGTGGAAACTTAATTGAGCTGAAACAGATTCTTGCTCAAATCTATGAAATAGCTGGCATTGATGATGAAGAAATAGATTTATCCAAAAGAAGTGAGGAAAAAGCCAGCCCGAATATAATTGATTAAAGGATGTGGAAAAATGAGTGATAAAGAAAATAAAGATTATGAATTACAAGTACGTAGAAATCCACAATCCCTTTTAGAAGAATATCCTAGAAAAGGAACCAACATTCAATCAACCCACTATTGCGCTGGTTGTGGACATGGAATTTTACATAAATTAATAGCAGAGTGTATGGATGAACTTGGAATACAGGAAAGATGTGTTATGATTTCTCCTGTAGGATGTTCTGTATATGCGTATTTCTATTTCAACTGCGGAAATTTCCAAACTGCACACGGAAGGGCACCTGCAGTAGCTACCGGTATTTCAAGAGCTGAAGACAATGCAATTGTAATGAGCTATCAAGGAGATGGGGATTTAGCTTCTATTGGATTGAATGAAACATTACAGGCTGCAAACAGAGGAGAAAAAATTGCAGTATTTTTCGTGAACAACACTGTATACGGAATGACTGGTGGACAAATGGCTCCAACCACATTGATTGGTGAAAAAACAGTGACATGCCAAACCGGAAGAGATCCTGATTACGCAGGACACCCTACCCACATGTGTGAGTTAATCAATACATTAAAAGCACCTGTATTCATTGAAAGGGTTTCCCTTGCAAATCCTTTAAAAATCAGGCTTGCAAAATATGCAATCAAACAGGCATTGACAGTTCAAAAAGAAGGAAAAGGATACTCATTTGTTGAAGTCTTATCACCTTGTCCTACAAACTTAAAGCAGGATGTTGTAAGTGCTCAGAAATTCATTGAAGAACAAATGGAAAAAGAGTTCCCTGTCAAAAACTTCAGAAATAACCTATACACTAAAGAACCTGTCGTAAGACCTGCAAGTGATTTTTCAACAGAATCCTTAGATAAAATATTTAATGTTACCAGAAGCGAAGATTCAGGTTATGTTGATGATGACATCGAACCTGTAAGCATTAAGGTTTCAGGATTCGGAGGTCAGGGAGTTTTAAGTGCAGGACTCACAATAGCTCAGGCAGCATGTGCTGAAGGAAAACATGTTTCATGGTATCCAAGTTACGGGCCGGAACAGAGAGGAGGAAAATCAAATTGTTCTGTTGTAATTTCAAATGAAACAATCGGAACTCCAGTAGTTGATGACATTGACATTCTCATCGCTTTAAACAAACCTTCACTTGAACAGTTCTCACAGGATGTAAAAGAAGGTGGAGCAATACTTTACGATTCAAAAATTGGTGAATTTGAAATCGATAGAGACGTTAAGGTCATTTCAATGCCATGTGTGGATATTGCAGAAGAACATGGAAATGCAAGAACTGCAAACACCGCCCTTTTAGGTGCATTAACCGAATTAGGTGATGTTTTAAAACGTGAATCTTATGAAAACGCTATTCGTGAAATGTTTGCATCCAAACCAAAAGTCATTGATGTGAACATTGAAGTTCTAAAAGCTGGAGCAGAATGGTTAAAAAACAATTCATAGTGTGATTTAATGACATATAAAGAAAATGCTAAAAAATATATAGAAAATTACAATTTAGGTATAGGAGACACAATTAAAGTCAATAAGGAAGACATCTCTTATACTGGTATTTTACTTGATAGGCCAGAAGATGCGGATGACGGCTATTTGGTCATTAAGTTGTCAAGCGGATACAATATTGGAGTGGCTATTGAAAATACTACTGCCGAGCTGATTGAAAAAGGAGACAAGCCAAAAATAGGTTATGATGAAACCGAAATTCCTCATGACCCATCAAAACAAAATATCTCAATTGTTTCAACCGGTGGAACAGTATCTTCTGTTATTGATTATAGAACAGGAGCAGTACATCCTAAATTTACCGCATCAGATTTGGTTAAAGCAAACCCTGAATTATTGGATTATGCAAACTACAATGTTAAGGCATTATACAATATTTTAAGTGAAGACATGAAACCTGAATACTGGGTTAAGGCCGCAGAAGAGATAGCTTCAGACATTAACGATGGGGCCTACGGTGTTGTAATAGCTCACGGTACAGATACCATGCATTATACCTCAGCAGCATTGAGTTTCATGCTAAAAACACCAGTTCCAATCATAATAACCGGAGCTCAAAGAAGTTCAGACAGACCTTCAAGTGATGCCAACATTAACCTGATCGATTCTGTTGTTGCTGCCAAATCAGACATTGCTGAAGTTTGCGTCTGCATGCATGGAAGTTTAAATGATGAGTATACCTACTTGCACAAAGGAACAAAAGTTAGAAAAATGCACACAAGCCGCAGAGATACTTTCAGAAGCATTAACGCACAACCAATAGCTAAAATCCAAAACAAAAAAGTCAGCGTCAATCCGGATTACAGCTACACAAAACGTGGGGCCAACGAATTGGAATTGAATACTGCTATTGAAGAAAAAGTAGGATTTATCAAAAGCTTTCCGGGAATATCCTCAGATTACATTGAATATCACATTGACAAAGGTTATAAAGGCCTTGTTATTGAAGGAACCGGTCTTGGCCATGTTCCAAATGACCTGATTGACTCATTTAAAAGAGCAAAAGAGGAAAACATCCCTGTAGTGATGACCTCACAGTGCCTTTACGGAAGAGTCAATATGAATGTTTACTCAACAGGACGTAACATCATTGATGCTGGAGTAATTTCAGGAAGGGACATGACTCCTGAAACCACTTACGTTAAGTTATGTTGGGCATTAGGTCAAAGTGATAAACGTGAAGAAGTGAATGAAATTATGCAAACAAATATTGCAGGTGAATTTGAAGAAAAATCATCAATTAAAGATTTCTTAAATTAGGGTGTTAATATGGATTACAATGAATTAGGATTAAAAATGGGGCTTGAAATTCACCAACAATTAAACAGTGAGCATAAATTATTCTGCCCATGTAAAACAGAACTTGTTGATGATAATTATACTGAATTGGTTCAAAGAAAATTAAGGCCAACACAATCTGAGCTTGGTGAAATCGACAGAGCAGCATTGCAAGAATCCTTAAGGGGATTGAATTTCAAATATGAAAACTTTGAAAAGCACACCTGTCTTGTTGAAAACGATGATGAACCACCTCACAGCTTGAATGAGGAAGCTTTAGACATTTGTATTACAATTGCCTGTTTGATGAACATGCACATTGTAGACGAATTCCATACCATGAGAAAACAGGTTATCGACGGAAGTAACACCGGAGGATTTCAAAGAACTGGTATGGTTGCAACTGACGGATATCTTGACACCCCCTACGGAAGAGTTGTCATTGAAAGTTTAGGACTTGAAGAGGATGCCGCCAGAAGGATTGAAACAAAAGACGGATTTACCGAATTTAGACTGGACCGTTTAGGAATTCCTTTAGCTGAAATTACAACCGACCCTTCCATGCACGATCCAAAACAGGTTCGTGAAGTTGCTTATATGCTCGGTCAAATTTTAAGAAGTACAAATGTTAAAAGAGGCCTTGGAACAATCAGACAGGATTTAAACATTTCCATAGCAAAAGGCGCTCGTGTTGAAATCAAAGGTGTGCAGGATTTGGATTTGATGAGTGAAATTGTTGAAAGGGAAGTCCAAAGACAGCTTGTATTGATTGACATTAAAGAAGAACTCGAAAAAAGAAATGCGGAAGTCCTGGAAGAAATTCACGACTTGGATGAATTGTTTGAAGATACCGAATCTAAAATTTTAAAATCTGCCGAAACCATTAAAGCAGTAGTACTTAAAGGGTTTGACGGACAAATCGGACGTGAAGTCCAACCTGGCAGGAGATTCGGTACTGAAATTGCAAGTTACGCTAAAAAACGTGGAGTTTCTGGAATTTTCCACTCTGACGAGTTACCTGCTTACGGAATAACCCAGGATGAAGTTGATAAAGTAACTGACTTCTTAAACATAGGCGATGATGATGCATTCATTATCGTAGCTCACGATGAAGACATAGCAATTTCAGCTTTAGAGGAAGTAAAAAGAAGAGCCACTTTAGGTCTGGATGGTGTTGTAGAAGAAACAAGAAAAGCTCTTGATGACGGAAACACAGAATACATGAGACCTCTCCCTACTGCAAACAGGATGTATCTTGAAACTGATATTCCACTATTCAAAATTACTTCTGATAGAGTTGAACCTATTGCAAACAATTTACCTGAACTTCCTGATGTAAAACAGGCAAGAATCATTGAAGAATATAATTTAAGTGAAGATTTGGCAACCCAATTAGTTAAAAGGCAAGAAGCAGACATGTTTGAGGCCATTTTAGCTGACGTGGATGTTGATGCAACACCTGTCGCCTCACTTTTAGCATATGATTTGCGTGAAATCAAAAGGGAAGGCTATGATATTAACGTATTGACTCTTGATCACTTCAAAGGAATATTCACTCTTTTAGCAGATGGCAAAATTGCTAAGGATAGTGTAAGAAAGCTTGCAGTTGAAACTATTAAAACTCCTGATGTTGAAATAGCAGAAATTGCTGAGAAAAACAATTTAACCATGCTTAGTGAAGATGATGTTAGTAAAATCATTGCTGATATTGTTTCAAACAACGAGTCAATGGTTAAAGAACGTCAAATGAGAGCCATGGGTCCTTTAATGGGAATGTGTATGAAACAACTTAAAGGAAAAGCCGATGGCGGTATGGTTAATAAAATCGTTCGTGAAGAAATTCAAAAATTAATTTAAGGAAACTCATCGGAGTTTCCCAAAACTCTTTTTTTAGATTTGATTTTTCAATTCCCCATCCTCTAAATTCCTTACCTTAAAAATTACTTTTCGTGTCAGAGGATAACAAATGACTTCATATAGAATTTTAAATATGGATTGACAACAAATCATGGTCAAAATTACATCAAATGAGAAAACACCAACAAATGAAAGTGAAATGAAAATAATTGAATCAACAGTTTCACCGATTGCAGTGCTTCCTATACACCGTACAAACAACAAATCATAGTATTTTTCTTTTAATTTAACCAGAACTTTAGAATTTAAAAGATTACCAATAACGTAAGAACAAAGCCCAGCAATGAACAGTCTAGGAGTAGTTGACAAAACTGTTGAAAATGCCTGTGCATTCGGACTATTTGAAGGTAAACATATTGCAACATAATAGAGAATAATTGCTATAATATTAATCATGAACCCTAGATAAATAACATCCCTTGCCATTTTATAACCATATATTTCCGACAGAACATCATTTATGATAAATAACGCTGGAAATGTCAAAATGGAACATGGCAATATTACATACCATATTTCCAATGTTTTTGTAGCCAAAATATTAGATATAATTATCAAAGCACAAAACATTCCTACTAAAAATGAATACATCCGAGCTTTAGTCAAATTTTCAAACATTAAAAATCTCCAAGTTATTATTTATATAGTAATTATTAAATAATTTGTTCAACAAAGTTATTATACTTAACAAGAGGTGTTAAATATGGCTAAAAAAAATATGATAATCGCACTTGTACTTTCAATCATCTGGTCAGGATTAGGATTAATCTATGCCGGCGATATTAAAAAAGGAATTATTTTAGCAGTAGTTGCATTAATATTCGATATACTGTACTTTACAGTAAATCAAATCTTCGGATTATTAGTCTTCATAGTGTGGATTTATTCTCTCTATGCAACATATACTGAAGTTAAAGCAATCAACGGCTAAAATGGATGACAATAATCAATTTATTCATCCAAATTTTTTTCTATTTTTTTACAATAATTTTTCAGCAAGTTTGGTGGCTGATTCAACCATTTTCGGACAAAATTCATTAAATAAATTATTATCTAAAGCATATTTAACCCCTTCTTCAGTTGAAATATCGCAACCAAGCAAATCACGACAGATATATGACCCGTTTTCCTCTTCAAACTCATCCAAAAATTTTTCACATGCTTCGTTGCTTTCAGCCTTGCTGTCGCCGTACTTCAAGCCCAATGCCATTAAAGCACCTGTACAGGCACCGCATACTTCAGCTTTTCTCATTCCACTTCCAAAGCATGCTCCTATTTTTAGAGCATCCTCTTTTGAAATTCCGAAATCAGGAGCAAATACTGCAAATACTGCCTGAGAACACATATAACCATCTTCAAACAATTGAACCGCATCATTAATTTTTTCCATATTTATCATATTGTCTGACAAATTATATTAACATTTCATTTGATTACTTGAATCCTATCCTTTTTAAATTATGACTGCCAAATAGATATTTGAGGTACTACTATGGAGCAATATGATATTATTATAATAGGTGCTGGACCTGGCGGTTTGACTGCAGGAATTTATGCAGGTCGTCAAGGAACCCGAAATCTCATCATAGACCGTGATTTGGCTGGAGGATTGGGCCGTGAAGTTCCGGAAATGGAAAACTATCCTGGGTTTGACAACATTTCAGGTTTGGAACTGGTTGAAAAGATGAAATCACAGGCCATTAAAAACACAGAACTGCATGAAATGGAAGAGGTCACACAAATCACCCAAACTGACGATGAATACAGATTCACCGTTACAACCAATAAGGACCAATATCAATCAAAAACAATCATACTGGCAACAGGAAGCTCACACAGACACTTAAATGCCAAAGGAGAAGAAGAATTTAAAGGAAAAGGCGTAAGTTATTGTGCCACATGTGACGGATTTTTCTTTGCAGGACGTGACATTATTATGGTAGGTGGGGGAAATAGTGCCCTTCAAGAGGCAATATACCTCAAAAACTTAGGTGCAAATGTCACTTTAGTTCACAGAAGAGATGAGTTTCGAGCTCAAAAGCACCTGCAGGACATGATTGAAAAAGAAGGCATCAGCACAATATTGAATGCAACAGTAGAGGAAATCAAAGGAGACATGCTGGTCGAATCAGTAGTTTTAAAAGACACAAAAACCAACGAATTAAAAGAGATTCCTACAAATGGCGTTTTCATAAGTGTAGGATACATTCCTCATACAGAATTAGCTGGCCAACTAGGTGTTGATCTTGATGAATCAAGCCATATCATCATAGATAAGGAACAAAAAACCAATATTGACTATGTTTATGCAATTGGTGACGTTTGTATAGGTTTAAAACAGTGGGTTGTAGCATGTGGTGAAGGTGCAGTGGCTGCAACTTCAGCATATCATGATTTAAAAGAAAGCAATTAATAACTGCGTTCTTTTAAGTACATATAAATGAAAAATGCTATTAATAACACTACAATAACTGGCAATAACCACATGAATACTTTCAATAGTACCACTGCTATTAAAATAGCAACTATAATAAATATCAAATCTTCGAATTCCATGTAACATTGATTTATTAAATGTAATATATAAACTTTAAGTGAATTCGAAGAAATTTTCTATTTTAGATAAACTATAATAAATAAAAAAACCAAAAATAATATCATTATATTTTCATGGAGTATAAAATGACAATATTAGTGATAAATAATAAAGGACAATATAATCATAGAATTCAGAGAAGTTTGCAATATCTTAAAATTCCTTCCAAATTAGTTTCAAATACTTTAACAATCGAAGAGATTGAAGCTGAAAATCCAATCGGATTAATATTGGGTGGAGGACCTTCACTAGAGGGTGCAGGAAATAGTGAAGAATATATCAAACACTTTGATATACCTATTTTAGGAATATGCCTCGGACACCAACTGATTGCAAAAGCATATGGTGGAAAGGTTCAGACTTCAGATACTGAAAGTTATGCTCAAGTGAAAATAGATATTAATAATGACGAAAACTTATTTGAAGGATTATCTCCTGAAATGGATGTTTGGTCTTCCCACAAAGATGAAGTGACAATAATCCCTCAAGATTTTGATATCTTAGCTAGTTCTAAGTTATGTGACGTTGAATCCTTTAAACATAAGAATAAAGATGTATATGGAATTCAGTTCCACCCTGAAGTACATCATACCCCTAAAGGAGAAATAATTTTTAAAAATTTCTATAAAATCTGTCAAAAGGTGTAATAATGATTGATAATGCTGAAGATTTAGCAACTAAAGCACAAGACAATAAAGCTGGTTTAAAAAGAAAATATGTTAATATCCCAATCGGTGATGAAGAATATGGATTTAGAATATCTGGAATTGGAGCTAAATCCGTAAAACTTGAAAAATTTATTAAATATGATGATATCTTTGAAGCTATTGAAGCAGGAAATGACAATGGTCTCGAAGCTATGATTAAACAGATTATTGAAGATTACGAAGAAGATGAGGAATAATATGTTAAGTCCAAAAGAATTTATTGACGAAGCTGTCCAAAAAATTAAAGACCAAATTGGTGATGAAAAAGCAATTATTGCATTATCCGGTGGAGTCGACAGTTCAGTTTGCTCAGTACTTGCTCAAAAAGCTATTGGTGATAATTTAACTGCAATCTTTGTAGACCATGGTCTTTTAAGAGAAGGTGAAGTGGAACAAGTAACCAACACTTTCAAAGATAGATTGAATTTCAAGTTCGTAGATGCATCCGATGAGTTCATGGACCAACTTGCAGGAGTAGAAGATCCTGAAGAAAAAAGAAAAATCATCGGAAGAGTATTTATTGAAGTGTTTGAAAGAGAAGCCATCGAATCTGGAGCTAAATATTTAGTTCAAGGTACAATTGCGCCTGATTGGATTGAAACCGAAGGAGAAATTAAATCCCACCACAATTTAGCGCTTCCAAGCGGAATGGAACTGGAACTTTGTGAACCAATCAGAGATTTGTACAAAGATGAAGTTAGAGAAATCGGTGATGAATTAGACCTTCCTAAAACAACCGTTTACAGACAACCTTTCCCAGGCCCAGGTCTTGGAGTACGTGTTGTTGGAGCACTTACAAGAGAAAATGTTGAAATTTGCAGAAAAGCAAATAAAATTGTCTGTGATGAAGTTGAAGCCAGAGGTCTTAATGAACAAGTATGGCAATACTTTGCAGTATTGACCGATACCAAAGTTACTGGTGTTAAAGGAGACCAAAGAGACTTCGGATACTTGGTAGTAGTAAGAATCGTGAACTCTATTGATGCAATGACCGCATCTGTAGCAGAACTCCCATGGGAATTGATTCAAACTATTTCAAAAAGAATTACCTCCGAAGTTAGTGAAGTTACCCATGTAGCACTTTCCATAAGTGACAAACCACCAGCAACCATCGAATTCTGTTAAAAATACTATTTTTAGTATTTTTACTTTTTTACTTTTTTTAAAATCATGAAAACAACTAAAAACGCTTACCTTGCAAAGTTAACAGAACAAATTCAAATGAAGTCTGTCGAAGTTGGGAAAAACCTGGAAGGAACAACCCCACCATCAGTTTTTATTGGAAGATGGTCCTATCCTAAAGTATATGCCGGACCGATGATGAGTTCACAAATGGGAGATACTCACATTATGGACTCTCCGGAAGACTGGATTGGGCAAAATAAAACTCAGGATGAAATTATCAATTACAGGATGAATCTTGTGAGAGGAAAACAGTTGATAAAAATTGATGATTTGGAAAATCCGTTTGTCGAAAAACTTCAAGACATTTCCCTTGCATCAAAATCAATTGATAGTGAAGCTACATTCGGCAGAAGACCAACCGGATCGATGCTTACAGAAGACAGCATGCCTCACGGTCCAAGCGCAGTGATTGAAAAATTTGACATTGATGCAGTCAGATGGGACAAGCAGCTTGAAAAAACATTTTACGATACTGACCTGAAGGCAACAGAAGCCGTATTGAATCTTCACAACAAAGAGGTTCCATTCACAGCAATGCAAAAGGCGTTTTCAGTTGGAGCAATAGGTACTAAAAATAAAAGAAAACTCGTTCCAACACGCTGGTCAATTACAGCATGCGATACAACACTCGCAGATGAATTTTTAAAGGAAGTCAGAAAATTTGAAAGACTGGACACATATAGGCTGTTTGAATTTGGAGCACTGAACAATTATTATATAATCATACTAACCCCAACAGAATGGCAATATGAATGGTATGAAGCATTTATCAAATTAATGAAAAATGAAGAATTGATATTTTCAGACTATGAGACCAATGGAGGTAAAAAGGAATATTCTCGCGTTGGAGGATGTTACTATACTGCAAAAATGGTTGTTCTTGATTATCTTTTAAAAATTAAAAGACAATCAGGACTTATAATTTTAAGAGAAGCATATGACGGATATGTGCCGTTAGGTGTTTTCAATGTTAGAGAAAATATCAAAGAGGCCATGCTTAGACCATATCTTGAATTTGAGACATTGGAAGATTGTTTGAAATACTCCGGAAACAAACTTAGAATTCCAATTAATAGATATGTAAAACAGGGCACTCTTCTAAATGAAATGCTTCACACAAAACAAACTACCCTTGACATGTACTTTAAAAGTGGATAATATGTTTAAATTTAAAACCCCTTCACAAAAAACATTGGAAATTATGTCTGAAGTTGCCAAAGGCAACATCAATGAAGATTATGAATCAAAATGTATTGATGCAATTAAGCAGTTGACATTTCATGATGAGGCTAGAATCACTTCAAGCGGAAACAACAGCATTTTCATTGCACTTTCAGCCGTTGATGGAGACATTATTGTTCCAGACCAGGGAGGATGGCATGGGTTTAAACAGATTGCCAAATATTTAAATAAAAATATAATTACATTAAAAACAGATTCAGGACTAATCAATCCAAAATATATGGACGAATTAGAAATTGAAGAAAATTCAGCATTAATTTTTACAAGTTTTGCAGGATATACCGCAGAACATGACATCAAATCCATTTCAAAATATTGCAGGAGCAATGGAATCACAACAATAGAGGATGCCTCCGCAGGTATTGGAGATAAAGAGAAAAAATTGGGAAATGGAAATATTTCAGACATTATCATTGCATCGACAGGTTCTCCGAAAATAATCAATGTTGGAAGTGGAGGATTCATCTCAACCAACAATGAAGAAATTTTTCAAAAAACATCACTACCACAAAAATTAAGTAAAACATCACAAATTATATGTAGCGGTATATCTAGTGAACTCGAAAATGTTAGTGAAAAACTAGAAGTTTCATTAAATGCAACAAAGCATGTAAAAAACAATATAGAAAATACATTACATGCAAATAAAAGGGGCGTTAATGTCATTATACCCCATGATAATGCAAAGGAAATAAGTTGGAATCTAAAAAAAATATTAACCACCGATAAAAGCGGGTTCATTACCACTTGTCCAAATTATAATCGCATAAAACAAAAAGCAATTGCAGTCGAGATAAAAAATTTATCATATGACTGCCTTAAAAATGAATACCTAGATAAAATCATTGAAGAAATCAATAATCAACTGTAAGTCGAGTTATCCTATCTATAATAATGTCTTCTACAGACATGTTT
Organism: Methanobrevibacter sp.; assembly: GCA_017407115.1. Classification (GTDB taxonomy): domain Archaea; phylum Methanobacteriota; class Methanobacteria; order Methanobacteriales; family Methanobacteriaceae; genus Methanocatella. The sequence goes on from JAFQXD010000048.1 coordinate 45,087, forward strand.
TTCAACTCCACATCATCAATTTTATAAATTTCTTTCAAATTTGACTCATCGCCAACTAAAACACTGTCATCACGGGTGAAAATAGACTCCAGTTCATCAGTATAATCATTACAGTTTACAAGAACCGCACACAATTCCATTTCACCCTCACTCAAACCCACTATTTTAAAGGCTTTTGATATTTGACGCTGTGCAGAACATCTCAAAACAATTTCAACACTTAAATCTTTTGCCAGATTTTCACCACGACTAAAAGCAAGAAGCGCCTGATTAACGCCATGAATTATATGATCTTTTGAAGCTATTGCATTCGCATTTAGAAGTTGAATAATTTCACCATCTCTCCTAATGGAATCAATTTGATTAAGAGTATCTCCAACAGAATCAATTGAAGCCCTAAAACCTAAAATTTTTAAATTATCCATATGCATGTAACCACTAATCCCTAAGCAACCTGTTTACACCAGCGATATATGCCTTTACACTAGCATTAATAATATCCGCTTCGGTACCTCTGGCAGATACAACCTTTTCTCCTTTTTGGAGTTTAATAATTACATCAATAAAAGCATCAGTACCACCAGTAATTGCATCTACGTGATATTCTATCAAATCAATGTCTTTGAAAACATCTAAAGATTTAATTGCATTGATGGCAGCATCAACAGGACCTAAACCAACACCTGCATTGAGAATTTGCTCACCATCAATAGTGATTTTAACAGAAGCAGTAGGCATTACCTTATTACCTGATACGATAGTGACCTCATCAAGCTTAATTCTATCTTCATGATCTATTTCCAAAATATTGTCTGCAATAACCTGTAAATCCACATCAGTGACTGTTTTTCCTTTATCCGCCAATACCTTAACATTATCGCAAATTTGCTGAAGCTGATTATCATCAACCTCCAAACCCAATTCCATTAACCTGGAATTAAGACCATGAGTTCCCATATGTTTTCCAATTACAAATTTACGTGTTCTTCCAACAAGTTCAGGAGTAATTGGCTCATAAGTAGCGGAATTTTTAATAATTCCATCAGAATGAATGCCTGACTCATGTGCAAATGCATTTTCACCAACGATTGCCTTATTCGGCTGGATATATACACCTGTCAATCTTGCAACCAGTTTTGAAATATCATAAATTTCATTGATTTTTACATTAGTTGAGAATTGAGGAAGTAACCTATCAATACTCACAACACATTCCTCAAAAGATGTATTTCCTGCCCTCTCACCAATACCATTGATTGTAGTATGAATTTCTGATGCTCCACCCTTAATAGCAGATAATGTATTTGCAACTGCAAGACCAAAATCGTTATGGCAATGACATGCAACAGGCACATCAATATCCGTTAACTTATTGAATAATTCTAAAGAAGTATCAGGAGTCAGAATACCGACAGTATCACAAACACATATCCTATCAGCACCATGTTCAATTCCATTTTCATAAACTGATTTTAAAAAATCAAAATCACTTCTTGACGCATCTTCGGCAGATAACTCTACAATTAAACCATGATCTTTACAATAATCTATGGCATTATTGGATAAGTCAATTAAATCTTCACGAGTGGTTTGCAATTTTTCATTAATATGTAAATCAGATGTTGGAACAACAAGATTAACCCCGTCAACATCACAATCAATGCAAAAATCAATGTCTTTATATAATGGTCTGGAAAAACTTAAAATTTCAGCACTGAAGTTTTGATTAGTAATTTCTTTAATAGATTCTCTTTCACCTTCAGAAGTAATAGCAGAACCAGCTTCAATATAATCAATACCTATTTCATCTAATTTGCTGGCAATTCTATATTTTTCTTTTGTAGTTAAAGAAACACCTGGAGTTTGCTCTCCATCACGTAAAGTAGTATCCAATATTTTGATATTCAAAAAATCACCTAAAAATGTTGCAATAACGGTATTATGTAAAGAAAAATAATATAAAAAAACAGTTAAAAGTAAATAATAATTGTAATAGAAAAAGCTTGCAGCGAAATGAAATTCCCATAGAAAACCATAGTACACAAACAAAACACAAAAGGACTTCACTACTGGGATCGAAACGAGACCAGGTATAACCCCCATGCTATGACCGCAATACTTATACTATTACAAATGAGTATGAAAAATAAATTATAATAATGTGCAACGTTCACCCAAACTGTTAACACCTAACTAGATTATTATTAGACCATACATCACTTGAACAAAGATCAATATTAGTCTACTAACAATTAAAATAATGCAAGCGAACAATTGGAAGCAGCGGACTCAACAACTCGGAAAAAAAACCTCGAAGCTTACATCCCTACCCCATCAAACAAGTCTTCTACTCGCGTCCTAAGCAATCTATTTTCA
>JAFQXD010000049.1 GCA_017407115.1 Methanobrevibacter sp.
ATCCTCAAAACACACAACCCCACCATTCATTAAATCATACACTATTATATAACTCATTAATACATATATTAAAAATTAGTAAGAGCATTTGAAAAGTAATAAATGCCCTTTTGTGCAATTCATCCACGACTTAAAGAAGTCATGGTATTCTTGCACATTTAAGATAAAATAATTGGGTAAATTAACCATATATTTTTTTTAGAAAATCAAAAAAATTTAATAATGCCAGATATAAATCATTGCATATAGATGGCACGGTTGAAATATGGTGGTTTTGAAAATTTTGTCAAAATTTTAAAATTTTATAATTAATAATTTTTATAAAAATTAATAAATTTTATAAAATTTAAGGATTCTCCAGATGCAATTTATCATATAAGAATCATTTATTGTGAATAATCATTAGAAACACTTTTATTAATGTTTTTATGGTTATAAAAACATATAGCAATCAGTTATATCGGATTTTACGCACGTACAATCATAATTTTTAGTGTAAATTCCGTTAGTGTAATATTACATTAGTCGGAAAAGTATTTCCGTATATTATGCTACAATATGTATTAATAGATATTGATATAAAAATAGATATTATGGGTAAATAACTACTATCACTATTAATACTATTAATAGATATTTACAGATAATAGATAAATATATATTAATAGGTATTATATACTATTCCTTATTTCTGTAAGTATGGATAATAGTATTCTATAATATTTCTGTAAATACAGAAAACCATATTATATATATTTTACCACTAATACTCAAGTAATATTAAGAAAATGTAATAAATCACTAACTCCATATATATCAAGCTAGTTAAATACACTATTTTCTTCAAATTTTGCTATTTTTTATTAAATTTTATGAAATTTATTAAATTTCAGCGCATGAATTTATTTTTAATAAATCTTACAAACTTGTAAACTACAAAGAATAATATTGCTACAAAAACTGCAATCAAAACAAATATTATTAAAGTAAACAGCTTATCAAATGCATTGTTTGAATCTTCAAATGTAAAGGAACCAATCTTCATATAATCAGGAGCCAACGGAATATCTTCTCCTTTAATTACGGTACCGTTAATGTAGATATCATCAATATAGACTGAATTGTCAACGCCAACAAGTTTGCCGTCCTCATTGGAGATATAGACATCTGTAGTGTTATTGTTTTTGCCAATTTGAACATCATACACAATGATTTCACGCCTGTCAACACCATACAAATCAGATCTGGACAAATTGGTGATAGTGCCAATATTATCTTCAATATCAATAGTGACGTTGTCTCCTCTGGAGTATTGGTAATCGTTCGGAATGGAAATGAACTGTCCAGGCATTAAAGTTCCCACTTTTAATTTATCAACTGTTGCAAATCCGTAATTTCCGTTAGGTGCCTTGATGACAACATGTCCTTTTCCATATGGTTCTTTCAGCTTTTGAATTCTTTGCAAATCATCAACGGAAATGGTATTGTTGTCGTTAATCATTCCTGCTGTGATATTTTCAGCTATTTGATTGTCAATGCCGTCATCTGTTCCGCCGAGTCCTATAACCCATCCGTTGCTTGTGATGATTACATGACAGAAATAGTTGTTGTCAGTCTTATATTGCTTTATGACGTTATATCCGTGCCATTCTACGTTTTCAATGTATACATCAGCATTCAAATCAGAATCACGTCTATAAGACATTATAGTGTTATTTTCATCCAATTGAAGCACTATAGAACAGCAGCCAATCATGTCGCTTTCATTATTTTGAGAAGTTGGAGTTGGCAAATTATCATTATTTTGATAATCTGCTAACAGTGAAGCCCCAAATGCTGAAACAACACATAAAAAAACAATGAAGACAAAAATTTTTTTCTTAAAATTCATATAAACCCATAAAATTCTTTTAACATAAATATATTAGATTTATATTATATTTAAAACTAATTCAAGATTTAACCTTAATTGTTGAATCTGTTGGAATTGAGCTTTAATTTTTGTTTCATTTGCTCACGGTCAATGTGGATATATTTGTCTGTTGTTTGTGAGTTGGAATGGCCTGCAATGGACTGTACCTCTGCAACTGTAAGTATTTCGGCATAATGGGACAGTGCAGTGTGTCTTAGAATGTGAACACTGACATTTTTGCTGTAGTTTACAGGACATTCGATTCCTTCATCTGCTATTCTCCTGTCGCATTCATGTGCATATTTCTTTACAATGTCCTGTACTCCACGCTTTCCTATTCTTTTACCTTTGATGTTTGTGAATAGCTCTTCGCGTGTCCTTTCTTCAGCAGCTTTATTTCTCTGAATTACAGGTCTATAAACATCATATGTGTTTTTCCTGAGTTTTGTGATGCGATCCATCATCATATCATTCAAGCTCACCAATGTATCAAAAGTAATGAATGTAGTTCTGTCCTTCAATTCCCCTTTTGTTGTTTCTGCTCTTAGGTTTACATCTATAAACTCAGATGTGTCATTTGGAAGAACAAAAAAACCGTTTTCATCTAGCGGAATTTGAATATCAGATTTATTTAGTAAAACTAGTTCCTTTAGCCTCATGCCTGAATCAATAAATGTTCTGCAAATTGCATAATCCCTTGCATTTCCGCTTTGATGGATTGTATCTAAAAAGAAATCGCTTTGTTGCCAGGTTAGAGAGATTTTCTCAATTCTTTTTTTGGCAGTTTCAGGATCTTCAGCCTTAACTTCAATGATATCCTTCATTTTAATTGTATCGTGCTGGATTTCTTCCTGAACATCCTCTGAATTTATGAATTCAAGAATATTCATCATATATGTTTTAACAGTGGTCCTTTTATTTCCACGCTGTTTTAAACAGTGCCTACGATAATGTCTTAATTGCTTTTTAACATTGCCACTGTTTAACTCATCTATACCTTCTGATTCCAAATATTCTATGAATTTTGATATATTAAATGTCTGTTTTTTGATGGTTTCTTCAGTTAAGTTTTTTACCTCTTGCTTTTCCTCTAAGTATTCATCTAGGTAGTCCGTTAGCTCATCGACCTCAATCATAAGCTTTTTGCCTCCTAAATTTTTAATACCTAACCCTTGTTTTACTATTGATTTTTTTAGTATATAAAGACTTCGTATCTTTTCATTGTTAACGTATATTATTACATAAAATATACGTTCTCTTTATATATTAAATTTGGATAATTTGGAGTTTTCTTGTGAAGTGTGAAAAGTGCAGTAGGACATATGCATCAAGTGGTTGAAATATAGTAATTTCGTTAATTTTTGGATTTGTAATAAAAAATCAATGTAAAAGTAATAATTTTTTCATGTGAAATTTTTTCCTGATTATCACTTCACTCATGAAGTTGTAATTATCACTTCATCTTATTATAGTACTTTATTTTTTTGAAGTGATTTTTTTAACCATATCTAAATGGAGTACTACAAATTGCTAAACTACATATTTTAGTAAATACATAATAATAATAGGTCTTTTAAAGGAGAATTATTCAAACAGATTTTAAGAGGTAAAATAATGAACAATATAGTGTTTAAAGATTGTGAATATCGTTTCACTGAAAACAATGAATTATACTGTAAAAATAAAACAGGTGACGACATAAACTGCGATAACTGCAAAGAAAACATTCACCTGAACTGTGATAACTTCAGTCCAAAAAAAGATTATTGCTTGAAATTTTTCAAGGAAAATATAAGTGAAGTAACTGAATGCCAAGAAAAAACAGTTTTCAATGATAAAGACTTGTCCAGAAAGTGGAGTAATTAGTTATAGCTAATCTTGTTTAAATTGAATGCAATATTTTTATAATATTAGAATAATCTAGTCTGTGCATCAATATAACTAGACTCATAAATCTCCTTTACAACATCACCATCTCTAGCATCACCAATTAAAAGTGTAAAATTATTATTTTACAACTTCCAATTCCCTTTAAATAGCTTGGTTATAATATAATGGTAAAAAAATGAAAGATGAAGATAAGCAAATACTTGTTGAATTAAGAAAAATTCAGAAAAACAAGAAAAACTGGAAAAATAATATTGATAATGTGGCAAATTATCTTAATGAAAACTATTCAGTTAAAGTAAATGCAAAAGCATTATGGACAATAGGAGAAATGGGATTGATTTATCCTGCTGAAGTAGAGGAATATGTGGATGAAATCTCTGCATATCTAGAAAATGACCATTCGAAACTTCGTGAAAGATCAGTTAATGCATTGGGAAGAATAGGTAGAGGTGATAAGAACTTGATTATTCCTCATTTAGACAAATTGATGAAAACACGTGATGATAAAAGCGAAAATGTAAGGCTTTCATTTGTATGGGCGTGTGAAAATATAGCAACAAACGCTCCGGAACTATTTTTAGACAAGTTAGAAATCTTTTTTGAAATGATATCTGATTGCGCAGAAAAGGTTCGAATTGAAGCTCCTGAAATGTTTCGCGTAATTGGAAAAAGAAAACCTGAGCATGTTAAACCATACCTTGAGAAATTAGAATATATTGCAGACAATGACAAACATCCAGTAGTTCGCATTCACTGTGAAGGCGCAATTCGCATTACAAAAAAAATCATTAAAAAAAAATAAGATATGAATCATGTTAAAAACTTTAATTCAGAACTTCATATTTTTTTTTAACTGACTACAAAATGTAGCCAGTTCATTACATGAAACCAAACAATTCACCGGGTAAATAAATTATATTATTCTTTTTGACAATATTTGATGTAGTTTTTGAAATAATAACACCATGAGGTGAGTGATATTTACTAATAGCTCTTTTAATTTGACTATCCTCTTTTTCACCACAACTTACTTCAATTGGAATTGGTTTTTCTAATCCTCTTTGAACGATGAAATCAACATTTTTTTCATTATCTTTATTGCTGTCATCATAATAGATTTTATACGAATTAACACTTCTATTGTCCAAATTGAGAAAACTTGAGGCCACATAAGTTTCAAAAAGTTTCCCCATGTATGTAGTTTTTTCTTCAAGGATAGCACTACCTACGTCTAAAGCAAGATTATGTTTTAAACTTGATGTTGCAAAAAAATACTTATGAGGTTTTGTTGTTCGTTTAACTGTTGAAGTAAAAGCCTCAATATGAAATATTAATTGTGATTTTTCAAGAATATCTAATACTTTAGAAACCAAAGGAATTTTCGCATCAAAAAGATTTGAGAGGGAACCTTTTGAGACTTGACCTGGATTTTGAAAAGCAAAATAATTCAAAACTTGAAAAGCCAAATAGGGAGTATCACCATTTATACCCTCAATAGTGTGCATGTCTGTTCTTACAACTTTATCAACCATACTAACAATTTTTTTAGTTATGTCATTCTTATTTTGATAAAAAGATGACGGAAATCCTCCATATTGTAAGAAATTATCCCATTCAGTCACATCAAAGTTTTTGAAATTTGAATAAATATCAATAATTTTTCTATTTAACTCTGAAATATTTTCAATATTTCCGTCAAAAATCAAATGAGTTATCATGTTAGACATATCATTATTAAAATTTTGATATTTTAATTTTAAGTGTTGGGAGTATGTTAATGGATGAATAGGAATATTTAATAATCTTATTGCTGCATCTGGATTTTGTGAAAGTTTTAATGCAGAAGAACCACTGAAAATCATGAAAATATTTTTTGAAGAATCATATATTAATTTTCCATTTAAAGCCCACTCTTTATCATATTGCGCTTCATCAATTAAAAGGAATATCGGATAAGGCAATGTATCTATGATTGAATTATGATATGTTTCAATATAATGATTAATAACATTAAAAATATCGACTTTTCCCATTTTTTTTATTTGATCACAAGAAAAATACAGAATATTTTGAGATGATATGCCTTTTTCTTTTAGAAGATATTCATATATTTGAAATAACAAAGTTGTTTTTCCAACGTCACGTAATCCTGGTAAAACAAGAAATCTATTTATCGTATTTCCTTCTAGAAAATTATTTATATATTTTATAATATCCTCAAAATCATCACGTTTATTGAACGTCATGCCATTGCTTGATAACTCCCTATTTAATTTCATAGGCATTGTTAACATCTGATTTTTTATATATCTATCCTGTAGTTCATTCATTTTATTTACACCAGTATTATATATAAATGTAGTTATTTATAAATACTACTATTTTTAAGTAACATAGTTATTTATAAATACTACTAATTTTAATCAACATAGTTATTTATAAATAATAATACTTTAGATTAATATAATTATTAGCTGAATTTATCGTTCTCATCCACCAATACAAATTCAAAACCTTGATCAATACAGAATTTCATAAATTCTTTTGAAGACATCCTTGACATTTTTTAACCTTAAATTTATTTAGATTGGTAAAATATAATATTAAAAAAAATTACTCCAAGCATATACAAGTGTTACAAAATTATATAAACTTGGTTTTAAAACTTATATACTTTCGATGATAAATTTAATATAGATAAAATGAAAAAAGTTATAAAAATTTTACTTGCAATACTCATTTTACTCATTATTTTTGCAGGCGTATTGACCTTTACACATCAAAAAACACAACAAAACAATGTTTTTTTAGATGATAACGCAACAGTTATTGGAAGTAATTCAAACGGTACTGTTTATAAAATGGAATATGGTAATAATTCCTCCACTGATACTGCAATAATAATTTTGGGTGTTCACAGCCTTGAAAGCGGCATTCATAATGCTACATATGAAGTAATTAAGAATCTTACAGCGAGCAATAGCCTTAACAGAAAATATATTGTATACTTCATCAAGCTTAATTTTGAAGATAGCGGAATGAACACCAGCGATTATGATACCAACAGGCATATGGGAGAACTGCTGGCCAACAGATATATCCTTCCCGATATCGAGAACTACGACCCTTATGTCATAGTTGACGTTCATGAAATGGAAGTTTATTATGATTTGCAGAGATATGTTGGCGTTATTGAAAATAAAACAAGTACAACTCTGGATTATGCGAATAGTATAGGCAATTATGTAGGCTATCCTGTGTATAAGGTAAATTCAGGCACTTCACCTAAATGGGTAACAATACCTCTTCACGAAAAGGGATATAATGTTATTCTATTTGAAACCGCTCAAGCCGACACTCAGAATAACAAAACATTGACTGCAATTGATTTGGTCAGATCCATTGACAGCTTGCCGATTTATTAATAAAAATAAGATAAGTTAAATTTACCAGTCTTTCAAATTTTGATAGGTCATATTGGCATTAAGTGGAGTTAAAGAAGGTCTTTTTTCAACTATTAATGCATATCCGTCACTGTCTTCAGGATATTCCTTGACAAGGTCTGAGACAATCATGATTAAGTCCTCACTGTCTTCGTTTTCATCCAAAGGATAGTTGAATATATCTGCTTTTTCTTCATCACTATTGTCAATCACTTTTTTATCAAGCATTTTATGTGACAGGCAGGTTATTTTAATGTCTTCTGAGTAATAATTAGAAGGCACATTCAGATTGAACAAATCCACTTCCTCAGGAAATCCTTTATTTTTTATTTTCAATACCAAATCATGGAGCACTTTCTTTGTCAGTTCAAAATCATATTCAATATGCCATTCCCCTTTCTCATCCTGCTTATATGCTGTTTTAGGATCAACAAATAATGAGACTGCAATTGCAGGAATGCCCAAACTGACAGCTTCTAAAGCAGCACAGACAGTTCCTGAAGAAGTAATGTCACAGCTTATGTTTACACCCTGATTTATTCCGCAAATGACCAAATCAGGCTTTTCATCCATCACATAATTTGCACCGACAACAACACTGTCGGCAGGACTTCCTGAAACGGAAAAAGCGGAACTTCCATCATCAAGCTCGCAGGACTTAATTTCTAAATGTTTAAATAATGTTAATCTACGACCTACGCTGCTGTTGTTTTTGTCAGGAGCTACAACATAAACGTTGCCCAAATCCTCAACAGACTGTTTTGCAGCCAATATTCCCGGAGCAAAAACTCCATCATCATTAGAAATTAATATGTTCATAATTTCAAAACCCTTAAAAATATTATAATTAATATTATGTTTTCAACAGTTTAAAAATATGTTTAAATAATTTCATCTACAATATACTAATAATTGAATTCATTTTTGAAAAATAGGATATTTTGCAGTAATTGGTGTTGTTATGAACGATAGATTGGATAAATATTTGGTTAACAATAATATTATCGGCTCCAGAACAAAATCAAAGGAATTGATTAAATCGGGAAACGTAAAAGTAAATGACAGAATCGTTACCAAATGCAGCTACACGGTCAAACGCAATGACATTGTTGAAATTGTTGATGACTCTACACTGAAATATGTATCCAGAGCAGGATTGAAGCTTGAAGGAGCTATTGATTCATTCAACATTGATTTCAAGGATAAAAACGTGATGGACATAGGTTCATCAACAGGAGGATTTACCGACTGCTGTCTTAAGCATGGTGCAAAAAGAGTTGTTGCAATAGACGTGGGAACAGATTTGATGGCTCAAAGCTTAAGGAATGATGAACGTGTTGATTTGCATGAGCAATTGAACTTTAAGCAAGCTCCGTCTTTTCTATTTGATGATATTGACATTATAGTATCTGACGTGTCTTTTATTTCGCTAAAACACATCATCGATAGAATATCTGCTGAAGATCATGACTATGAATTGGTATTTCTGATAAAACCACAGTTTGAATGCGGAAAGGAAATAGCTGATAGATATAAAGGAATAATTAAAGACAAGCAGGTCCACAAAGATGTGATTTCTGAGATCATTGATTATTTTAAAAGATACGGATACAATATAATCGATTTGGATGTATCCAAAATGCCTGGGAAAAATGGAAATATAGAATATTTGGGCCACTTCCAAAGAAATGAAAAGGCATCTAAAATCAATATCGACGATATTGTAGATAATGCTCAGAAATAGGACTGTTTTTAAGAAATATGATTTAGGTGAGAAAATGAAATGGATGATTATTGTTTTGGTATTTTTTCTTGCAGTGTCTGCGGTGAGCGCCGCTGACAACCAGACTTTCACTAATCTGCAGGACATTATTGACCAAACACCGGAAAATGGTGTTGTTAACCTGACTTCCGACTACACTTATTCAGATGGAGACAGTCAAATCACCATTTCACATCCGCTGACCATAAACGGCAACAATCATATCCTGAACGGCAAATCCAAAACCGTAATAATGATCGTTTATTCAGATAATGTTATTCTCAACAATATAACGTTCACAAATGGATATGCCTCTGATGGCAGCGGTGCACTTGAAGCTAATAATGCGACAGTAACCAACTGCATTTTCACAAACAATCATGGAGACAATGGAGGAGCCATCTATTCGTCTAAAGGCAAAATCGACCACTGCACATTTATCAATAACTCTGCTGACTACGATGGAGGGGCATTGGTATTAAGTGATTCAACAATTACTAATTCTCTTTTCGACAACAATCATGCAACCAATGGCGGAGCAGTACTAAGTACTGAAGGCATGATTTTTAACTGCAGATTCATAAACAACCATGCAGATTTGGATGGAGGAGCAGTATATTCATATTTAGGCAATGTAGAAAGATCCTCATTCATCAATAATAGTGCTGGACTCACAGGAGGTGCATTGAATTTGGTTATTGCAAAAGCCAAGGACTGTTATTTTGAAAACAATTCTGCCAAATACTATGGTGGTGCAATATTCAATGAAGAGGGAGAGGTTGAAAACTGTACTTTCAAGAATAACAGCGCCTGGAAAGGCAATGATGTCTACAGTCCTTCTAATTATGATGATATTGACATTAACTCCAACCGAAGCAATGGGCGGGAAAAGGTTTTCCACATAACATGCGATACTGATTCAACAGGAAATCCTCTTGGATTGCTTTTGGCAGGTCTTGCTTTGCCGATATCTAGAAAGTTAAAAAGGTAAATTAATTAAATGAGAGAATGTAACGATAATCAAATTTTCAATTTCAACTCATCATCGTCAATTTCGCCATAAATGTCTTCGCTTAGCCAGTGGCTTTTGCATGCGACATTTTCCAGCAAGACACATTGGGGCGGAATATTGAGATTTGATGATTTCCATCCGCCGGAGATTAGATTCAGGACACATGTAATGCCTATTATTCCCAACTCTTCAACATCACTTTTGTTTGCACCCTTGAATGCTGTTGATTCGTGAGATACGATATATACTTCATGGTCAGGATATTGTCTGGTAATCTTATAGGCACTGCATTTCGGATTGCAGAATGTGCAGACAAGACCCAACCTGTCTTGTTTGGCTTTGCATTTTTTGTTTTTTGCATTCATGCACCCCGGCAAGACTATCGCTTTTCTTGGCCTTTCATCATATTCTGCCTTGAACATCCTATTCATTATCTCGGCTCCAAGCATGTTTAAATGATACTCAAGTTCATGACCATGGTAAAATATCACATCTTCCTCCATCCAATGATTAGTATGATTGTTTTCAAGATAATTATTTAAATCACATGTATACCTGCCAAGATAATTTGCACTGTTTTTACAGAACCATTTTGTGATGGTAATGCAATCGTCCAAGTTATGGGTGAAATTTCTGAAATGCGGAACCTGGTCCATATAATCCCCAGTTGCTTCAAGAAAATTGACAAGCAGATTTAAATTTTCATGAGTCAATTTTTCCTCATTTTTCTCATATGGCTTAAATAGATATTTAGTCAAAAGCTTTCCCCTTAAACTATCAATGAACGGCTTGTCTTCAGGAAACGCCCTTCTGTATTCTGCCAAGTTAGCAAGAACCTGATGTATATTGCTGTTCAAATCAAGAGCAGTTGTGCCATACAGGTACCAATATACTCCAATGCACAATGCCTCAAGGGTTTCCTCATCATTTTTGAAATTGAATCCATTTGAATATTCCAGAAATTCATCGCAAAAACTAGCCACATCCCCATAATAATCATTGTCAAGCTTATATGGAAATATTGGATCACTCATAATTACTCTCCAATAATCTTTCTACATCTTCCTTATGTTCAAATAGAACGCATCCTCCGTCATGGTCATCCATCAGGATGCTTCCGTCCCTAAGTGACCTGAACAGGTTTGAATTCAATGCTTCTAGAATGGAAGTGTCTTTTACGTTTATGTCTGAATATGGTGATGCAGGACATGGTTCGGCTGCCCCATGAGAGTTGATGTGGAAAAATCCCCTGCCGGCAGCAAGACAACCTCCTGATTGCTTTTCATCTCCAGGAAATGAAAGGAAAAGCATGTCATCATATTCCTGGCGTAAACGATTAAGTTCATTTAAAAGCAATTGCCTTTGGCTCTCATCAGGTGCCAGTTCAATTGTTTCCTTATTAACCGGAACGTATTCAATGAAAAACACTACCTTACATCCGGAGTCATGGAGTTTAGATATATATTCCTCTGAAAGCAATTGGGAGAGATTTTCCTTTGTAAATGTAAGTGAAGCTCCAAATATGATATTGTTCTTTTTCATCAATTCCATTGAGCTAACCAACTGGCCGTATACACCAGTTCCTCTTCTTAAATCTGTTAGCCTTTCATCTCCCTCAATTGATATGATGGGTACGAGATTTCTGTTATCATCAAATAAATTCAGATTATCATTATTTAGAAGTGTTCCGTTTGTAAATATCGGGAATAATATTTCCGGATATTTTGTGGCCTTAATTAATACATCTTGCCTCAACATCGGTTCCCCACCAGCCAGAACGATAAAGCTGATTCCTATATCTTTCGCCTGCTTAAATATGTCTTCCCATTCATCTGCTGAAAGCTGATTTGATGGCTCTTCATCACTGCATGAATTGTTTTCCCTTGAATAGCATCCCATGCAATGCAGGTTGCAGCTGCTTGTAATGCTTGCTATTAAAAAAGCAGGCATATTTTGACCATTTTCCGCATATTTTTCTCGAATTCTATTTGCTTTTCTAGCGCTTTTTGCAAATTTCACTAAATATAAACTTTCTTTAGGATTTCTTATGCAGGATTTCATTGCATCTTTTAATATATTTTCCACACCATCTGTGAGATATTTTTGAACATCAAAATCCATTTACTTCACCTTTACGCATTCAAGCAGAAATTTTGCATGTTCTTCAGCTTCATAAAAGAAATTTTCAAGACAGCTTTGTGGAATGTCGTCATACTTTGCACACATCTCAAGAAGCAGATATATAGGAAAGCTGTAGTATTCCTTGGCAAGGAGTTTTGGATTGCAATCTTTACGTATAATTCCCTTTTCCTTAAGAATTGTAAAAAAACCATTCCAAAACAGCAATGGCTTGACAAGTATCTCATTTTGGAAAAACAATCTTATATCTTCGTTATGATGCATTTGGATAAATATCAGTTTCCATATTTTGAGGTTGCGCTCTTCGGACAGCATGCTTTTTATTGCTTCGGATCCCATATGATAGAACAGTTCGGGATTGCTTAGCAACAACTCATTGTCTTCAGCCAGCATATATTCCTTACTGTTTAGAAGCTCGTCAAATTCAAAAAGCCCAGTGAAATAATCAAAAATATCCATCAGTATCGCTTCTTTTGATGGGTAATGACTATATATTGAACTTTTTTTGATTCCCACACCTGAAGCTATTTCATTTAGTGAAACTGAATCATATCCCTTTTTGGAAAATAAATCCAGTGCCACATCAAATATCTTTTCTTTAGTACTCATATTCCTACCTACCGTTCGTTAGGTATATTATTTCTTTAATGATATATAAAACTAACTGATATTAAAAAAGTATTTTAAATGCTTAAAACATAAATAACAATGTTAGATTTTCTATTATTAAATTGGATTGAATTATTATGAACATGGAAAAATTAATAGGCAATACGCCAATGATTAAAATCAATTACGAATATGAAGGAAAGAGGGACAGCATATATGCCAAACTTGAATTTTATAATTATTCAGGAAGCATTAAAGACAGAATTGCCCTATACATTATTCAAAAAGAAAGAGAAAGTGGAAATTTGGCTGAAGGACAAACCATAGTAGAGGTTACCAGCGGAAATACAGGTATAGCATTTAGCGCAATAGGTACCCTTATGGGCCATGACGTCCACATCTTCATGCCAGATTGGGTATCTCTCGAGAGAAGAAAAATCCTAGAAATGTATGGCGCACATGTTCATCTAATATCTAAAGAAGAAGGCGGATTTAAAGGAGCATTAAAACTTGCAGAAGAATTTGCTCTTGAAAACAATGCATTCAGACCACTCCAATTTGATAATCCATTAAACGTAGAAGCCCAATATAAAACAACAGGCCAGGAAATTCTAGATGCCGTTCCTAACATAAACGCATTTGTATCAGGAATAGGAACCGGCGGAACCCTAATGGGAATAGGAAAAAGATTAAAAGACAACAATCCTGACTCAAAAATTTTCGCTCTTGAACCGTCAACATTGTCCATCCTTAAAATGGGAATGGAAGAAGGTTCCCACATGATTGAAGGAATCGGTGATGACTTCATACCTGGAATTGTTGATCAGGATTTGATTGATGACATCGTATTAATTCATGACTGTGACGCCATCAACATGTCCAAAAGGATTGCTATGGAATTCGGTTTGGGCATAGGCATTTCAAGCGGAGCAAACTTCCTTGCCAGCGTCATAATGAATGATGACGATTTGAAAATTGCAACCGTCTTTGCCGATGACAACAAAAAATACATCACTACCAAACTCTCCGAAGAAATTGACGACAACCCTAAACTTATTTCAAATAACATAAAGCTCCTTGGGTTTGAGGTTATTTAGTAAAAACATTATAAAAAAGGAAAACTGAACGGCTCAGCCTTTTAAAATTCATTTTTTTTTGCAAAATTAGAGTGTTGGCAGAAATTATTGTGTTTTAATAACTGTTCATATTTTAACTAATTTTTTCTATTTTTATTAAATTTTGTTCATTTCAAATTTATCATTGATTTTTTTACTTAAATCCTTATTATTTTTTTAATTTAACTCA
>JAFQXD010000050.1 GCA_017407115.1 Methanobrevibacter sp.
GAATATATAAAACATATTATAATACATTGGATGAACTTATTACAATATTTAAAGAAGGATTTAATGAATTTGTAGGGCTAAAATCACTTTATGAAAATTGGTTGAATTATATGGTACAAACTTTCACAAAATAACTATATATTGGAGAAATTTCCATTGTTTTGTTTTTGTATATCTCATAAAACCCTTTAAATTTGTCATTTCTTTTTTATATTAATTATTTTTTTAAAATTAGTTTTATTATTCTTTTTTTGATTGTTTTAAGATGCAAGTGAGCACTTACATTCGAATAACTTTATATATGGGCTTATTCATATATTTACTTGTGCAAAGGAGTCTTAATTTGTGAAATTAACTCGGCACAGTTTAAATTAATTAACTCATACATAAAAAAATTCAAAATTTGATAGGTGATGTTTATGGAATTCAAAACTAAATTATTCGCAATACTCGCAATATTTTGCGTAATCTGTTCTGTCTGCGCAGTCAGCGCAGCGGACAATGGTTCAGATGATGGTAACGGTTTATACTTAGATGATAGTGAAGACGGACACAACGGCACAATTATTCCTCCTGATTTCAACCACAATGAAGCCGCTCAAGCTGCTGGTGGAGACATGTACGATGACGGCGTTCCTTACCACGACGACGGAACCGATCCAACTATAACTCCTACAGACAATGTTACTGGTGCAAACGTTACAGGCAACGCTGCCGGTGCTAATGTAACCGCTAACGGCAACTCAACAAATGCAACTGCAACCCACACTATGCCTGCAACAGGTAATCCAATTATATTATTACTGGGTGTTGGCGCTATTGTTGGTGGTTATGCTGTAATCAGAAGAAAATAAACCCTTATTTTCCTCCATTTTTCCTTTTTTTATCCATGATTTTTAAAGCATGATTATTTTCATGCTTTAATTCTCCCGTTTTAATATTTTTACAGAATATTATCGAAATCTATCTTCCGACATTATTTCTGTTATTTTTTTTTAAACTTTCAAAAGGTTTAATTTTAAGTAATACAAATATTAATGTAATATTCATTATTCATAGTTCATATTAGTTTCAAAGGAGGTACATGATTATGGAAGAGAGGATTACATGTGATGATGTTTTGGAATATCAGCATTTTTTAAAGTTGGTGCCGCCCTTTTTATTAGGAAGGATGGCTAAAAAGAATTCAAATTTGGTAAGTAAGTTTGAATCAAAGGTTCGTTCATATTTAGCTAATTTAAGTGAGAATCAGAGAAAAAAATTGCATATTGTATTAAATAGTGATGTTTCTGATTTACAAGAGGTATTGGGTGAGGCTTATAGAAAAACAAACAAAAAGCATTATAAGATTTTATCAGATACATCCAACCGTGAATTTATTGAGATAAATATTGCTGAATTGAGAAAAATGGTTTAGTCATTCATCAAATCATGTTCCTATGCTCTTTGTATGAATTTAAATATTCATCCAATAAATTAAACAGTTCTTCTTTTGTAGTTGTTTTAAATATTTTAGGTTTTACTTCAAAGCTTCCCGGAAGACTTTTCAGGTAGTATGCGGCGTGACTTCTCATCTCTGGGATTGCTATTTCTTCACCTTTGAGCTCAACAAGCAGTTCCGCATGTTTTTTTGCCATATTTATTTTTTCTTCAGCCGATACGTCTTCAGGTTCGATTCCATAATCGAGATAGTCAATGCATTGCTTTACAAGCCAAGGATTGCCTCTGATTGCCCGACCGATCATGATTGCATCACATCCGGTTTCATCAAGCATTCTTTCAGCATCATAACATGTCCAAATATCCCCATTGCCTATAACAGGTATTGAAACTTCCTCTTTGACTTGTTTTATGATTGACCAGTCTGCTGGAATGTCGTATCTGTCTTCCTTGGTACGCGGATGAACCGTAATTGCTGAAGCTCCTGCATTTTCGACAATTTTAGCCATTTCAACGGCATTAACATTATTTTTATTCCATCCGCTTCTGATTTTCACAGTAACTGGAATCGGAACGCTATCGACAACTGTTCTAACAATCTCTTCTGCTTTTGTGGGATTTTTTAAAAGAGCGCTACCCGCTTTGCTTTTGATAGCCACCTTTCTAACCGGACAGCCCATATTGATGTCTATAATGTCAGGTTTCATATTTTCATGGATAAATTCGCAGGCAATTTTAAATGATTCGGGCTCCGCTCCAAAAATCTGTTGGGAAATTGGGCGCTCTTCTTCTGTCATATAAAGCATGTCTTTGGTTTTATAGTTTCCATACATTACTGCTTTATCGGAAACCATTTCAGTTTCAATCAACCCGCAGCCCATGGATTTAACAATTCTTCTAAATGCTGAATCGCATATTCCTGCCATAGGTGCTAAAACAGTTTGGTTATCAATTTTTACATTGCCAATTTTCCATTTCATTTATACACTTCGTTAATTCTAATAATGGGTGATGAGTTAGATGTAAAAAAATGAATATGTGGACTATCGGTTAAATAGTCCATCAAATAATCCTTTTAAGGAATCTCCATCAGATGAGGTACTGTTAAGTACGTCTGATACTTCAGATGTGTAGTTTTCTATATCGCTTTGAACATTTTGCAGTTGTTCAATGCTTGTTGCAAGATTTTCTATGTCACTATCTGTAATGTTGATGTTGTTTATAACAGTGTAGTTGTTGATTATGTTTACAATGGTTTGGTGATCTGTAACGTTTTCTTCTTCAACTTCCTCTTTTACATCATCAACTAAATCGGTTAATTCGTCTGCAGTAACATTTGAGTTTTCAACAATTTGAGCCTCTACAAAAATTTCATTGTTAGCTGCTTCTTTTACACTATCAGGTATTTCAACGTCAGTTATCTCTTCATAACAATTCATAATTCCCGCAAGTGCGGATTCACCAGTTGCTGTTACCGGACTGGTTACATAAACATGTCCTTTTGTAATTCCTACGGATTTCAATGCAGAAATGTACATGTCTCCAGTAACGGTTGTGATTTTTGATTTATCTACAGTAACTTCAAGATTGTCATTATCACTTAAGTCAACAAGTGCTGATGAAAATATTTGATTGGAATTATATGTTTTTCCGGTTACGGTAGCTGAAATTTTATTCACATCTTCAGCGTAGATAATTTTTGATTGCACTCTGTACATGTCAACATGTGCCTGTTGTTCAAAAAAGTCATCAACAGTATTTTTATAATTTGCATTATGGTGTGTTGTTTCACCATATGTGATTACTACTTGGCTATCGTTGGTTGAAAAACTTGCAGGGATAGCCATTCCGACTAAGATTATAGATAATAAAATAATACCTATTGTACTCTTGCGCATATTATCACCTCAATATAATAGCAAATTTTAATTAGATATTTAAGTATTTAAATATATCTTTTTTGTGTTTAGTTAACTTTACTCTATTGAAAAATATTTTTAGTTTAGTTAATTTTATATGTTCTCAAATCAAACTTAAACCATAGTAAATTTTATATTACTATTATTATATTTATTTGGTTATGGAGGTGAAAATACGGTAATGTTTGATAAACGAATTACATTTATGTTAATTATTTCATTATTGCTTATATTTTCCGTAAGTAGCGCATTCGCAGCTAATAATGATACATTATCTCATATTGCGGATAATTCATCGAATATTGACAGTGATGTTCTTCAAGTTCAAGATTCTGATGATTCATTGGCTGCCAATAATAATGTTATTAATATTAATGTAAAGGATTCATACAATGGCACTGTTAAAGTTTGGGATGAAGACGGTTTTAACCTGCCTGGGGCTACAGTTAAGGTTTATGATTCAAATAATAGGTTAATTTCAACCCATATAACTGATTCAAATGGTAATGCTGTTATAAAGAATTTGGGTTCGAAAAAGTATTATTTGGAAGTCAGTTATGCATCATACGAACCGATTAAGCTGGATGCTGTGGATTTCACTAAAACCAGCGGTACTGTCAATATCAAGGGAGTACAGTTTGTGCCGGACATATTGCTGTTAGTGGATTATTATTCCCACAGTGAAAAAGTTGATTTGTTAATGAACTTGTCTTCAAGAGTAGCTTATATCAGTACTACTGATTTTGATAAATCCCATGCATGGTTAGTTAAATATGCCAATTTCATACACATTGACATGTTTTCAGAATCAGCGTATACTGTTCTTACAGGCCAATATCTAAAAGAACTGTTAGCAAAATCTCCAGCTAATGCAAATTATAATGTAGCATATACGTTCGGTGTTTATTCACAGGAAATAATGAATACTACTGGTTTGCATGTGGTGGGAGCTTCTAAAACTAATAATACTTTTGATACCATTGAAAATACATATATTGGTTCTTATTTCCAAGCTCGTGACATTGAGGAATCTAATACTTTACAAAATAACATGAAAAATTATTTAGATTATGTGCGTTACTTGATTAATCCATCTAAATATACTGATCCTACACTTGATGAGAACAATGCTCCGTTAATGTCTCCTGAATGTGGATTTTATCATCCCGATTTGGGAATGTATACAGTACTTCCTGAAGGAAAGTTAATCAATCAATGGATTCGCGCTAATCCGGGTTATACTCATAGTTCTGATGGAAGTTTAAATTGGATGACTGAAAATTATGTCGAATGGTTGATTACTGAGTTGGATCCTACAGCGTTATTTAAACAGTTTGAAAGTGATTACATTTCAAAATTCAATCCTGACAGGCCATTCATAGTCATCGCTTCTTACTATGGTGGTGAAGAAGTGGCAGATGCTTTAATCAGAGGTTATGAAGCTGAAGGCAGACCTGCATTTAATGTATTTAAAACTGCGACTCAACCTTCAATGTCTTCAATCTTAAATAAAATCAACTCAATTTCAAAAGTTGGATTTTCTGCTGTTAATTCATTATGTAGTTGGTCTTTGAATTATGCAAATGGTACTGCAGAACCTGATTTAACCGATATTGATTTACATGTATTGAAAGGAATTGTAGAGATTTCCGAATACAGTTATTATAATGAATTGGGTCCTCAAGCTGAATGGACATTCATGGTCACTTATCCAAGTTTTGAAGGAGTATTTGGTCAAGTTGCTCTATCTTGGGTTGATAATCAGGGTAAAACCCATATCATTCAAGATGGTGTCGATAAAATGGTTCAATTGAATTGTAAATGGGCAGACTCGCACGATTTAAACAATTCCGATAAAAAAATTGCAGTAATGCTTTATAATTATCCGCCAGGTAAAGCAGAGATTGGTGCTTCATATTTGGATGTATTCAACAGCACTTTCGAATTGCTTTTAAACTTATATCTTCAGGGATATGATATCGGCGGTTATATAGAGTATTTGAACTACTATAATAATACTTATGAGTGGTTAATTAACTCTAATCAAGGTTATAATATTAATGGAACCATGACTAACTTGATTTCATTATATAATTTGACTAGAATAATATTTGACATGAACAACAAGGGTTCATGGGCTTCTGGTCTGCTTGAAAAATACGTGGAAGAGAATTGGGATAATCTGATGGCAAATCATCAATTGATTTCCCTTGAGGATTTCGAATATTTGACTTCCGACATTAGAGATGAATTATATAATAAACTCATAGGTTACTGGGGAGATAATTTAGGTCCTGCAATGGTGTATAAAGAAAAATACATTGTCATTCCTGGTGTTTGGTTTGGTAATGTCTTCATCACTTTCCAGCCAAGTAGAGGTTGGGAGGAAGTTCAGGATTACCACAGTTTAATTATTCCTCCACACCAACAGTATGTTGCATTTTATAAATGGATGGAAAAAACAGCTAAAATCAATGCTATTGTAAGTATGGGAACACACGGAACCTTGGAATGGCTGCCTGGAATAAATCTCGGTGCATTCCCTGGAGACTGGACTTTTGAATTGTCATTGATTCCTACAGTTTATCCGTATATTGTATCCAACCCTGGTGAGGCAATGGTTGCAAGAGATAGGAGTTCTGCTTTGTTAATTACTCACATGACTCCTGCAATGGTTTCATCTGCATTGTATGGTAATTACACTACATTACGTAATTATATTAATTACTATAAAGATCAACTATCTTTGAATGTAACTTCAAATGCAGAAGCATACAAGGCTAAAATATTGGATTTAGCACCTTCCCTAGGTTTTAGAAAACTTTCAAGCAATGATACATTTGAAAATTGGCTTGATGAGCTACACCATTATTTAGATATGATGGAAAATGATTTCAATACTTATGGCCTTCACACCATAGGTAAGATATTAGAGGGTTATGAATTGTCAGAAGAGGTTGTTACGATTGTAACTTCCCAAACAAAAATTTATGACCAGTTAGTGGAATTGTTATATCCTAAATTGAAAGGTTTAAGCTTCTATAATGATATGCAAAACGATTTCAAATATGCTAATGAAGTGGATGCTATCAAATCATTTTTGAAGAATTATGTGACTCGCCTTGTAAACGGTAGTTCTGCAAAAGATTTAAATGATGAATTTGGTATTAAACAAGGAACTAAATTGTATAATTCCACACTTTATTGTGAAGTTATTATTGAAAATATCAGAAACAACAATGAGTGGAATGCGATTTTGCTTGCATTAAGCGGGCGTTATGTAAAATCAGGTTTATTCGCTGATCCTTCTTATGGTGATTCAATACCAACAGGATATGACGGTTATGCATCTGACCCTACAAGAATGCCTTCCGAAGCGGCTTATGAATCCGCTGTAAAAATTGTAGATATTCTTTTGGCTAATTACTATCAAAAACATGGTAAATGGCCGGAATTAACCTCATTGATCTTATGGGGTACTGAGATATCTAGAACTGAAGGTATTGGTGTTGCCGAATTTATGTATCTATTGGGTTGTATGCCAGTATGGGCCGACAACGGTAAGGTAATTGGCGTTGAGCAAATACCTATTGAGAACTTAACAATCAAATTGAATGATGGTTCTATAGTCAATAGACCTAGGATTGACGTATTTGCCAGTATGGTAACTAACAATAAGGATTGGATTACATGGATGCTGACTTCAGTTTATTTAGCCAAAGATGCAGTTGGCGAAGATGAAACAAATAACTATGTTAAAAAGCATTATGCTGAAAATCCTATGTTGGATAGATTGTTCGGTCTTCCAGGCAATGTATTGGAAGGAACCGGTATGTCTAATCTTATACCGAATACTGCAGACTGGAATATAACTACCATAAGCGAATTTGCTATGGACGTCTACTTGAGCAAAGTATCATTTTCATGGTCTCTTGATGAACACAATAATGTTGTTGTTCACAATGAAAAAGAGAACTATAAATATTTGCTTGAAAAAGTGGACGTGATTACTCAAAACTTTGACAGTTCCTGGAGATTATTTGATTCAGATGATTACTATGACTGGTTCGGTGGTCTTTATAATGCTGCTAAGGTCATAAAAGAAAAATCTGGTAAAGAGGGTCCGGATACTGCATTTGTAGATATCAGGAACAAAAACAATTATATTTCAAGGACTTATGAAGAGGAAATCGATTTTGAGCTTCGTAGCAAAATATTAAATCCATTGTATCGTGAACCATTGTCTAAAACTGCTGCAGGTATGAATACTCTTGCTGCAGAGCAACAGAACATGTATGGATCTCTTGTACTTGGCGGTGGAAAACTTGATAAGGCCCTAGGTGATCAACTGGCAGATGTTAATTTAGAACTGATTAATGGAGCTACCGACGCTACATTGGCTCCAGCTGCACAGTCCATGGTGGCTTGGCAAATTTACATGGCTGAGCAAGGAATTTGGGAAGGCGATGCATCAACAGTTCAAAAATTGGTAGATGCCTATATGAGAAGTGTGATAGAATATGGTGTTGCATGTTGTCACCACACCTGTAAGAATTTAGCGTTTAATTTAAAAATTATCCAAATGAGTTCCTTAACTCCTGCTGAAAAGCAAAAATTCGCTGAAATTCTTGCCCAAGCAACAAATACAGAGCCATTATATCAAATGAATACTTCTGGAGAAAATCAGGGAGAATCTGGCGAAAGTGGTAATGGTAATACCAATGCTAACACATTAACCAATGATACTTCTCAGCAACAATCTGAAAGCTCTAATTCCGGAGGTCACACCTCTGCAGGTAGTGACCCATCAACTCCAGGAGATGCAAAATCCAGTTCAGAATCTGATAGTTCTCAGGATGCATCATCCACTGGAGGAAGTTCAAAAGCTTATGAGATTTCAGAAAAATCAGCTTCAAAATCAGCTAGTACTGCTGAATCAAGCATGCCAATATTTGTTATTATTGCAATAATCATATTAATTGCAATATTCTTAGTTGGATATTTGAGAAATAATGATGAATATGATGATTATTAAATTTAATCATCAACTTTTTTTATTTTTTTCAATGCTGTCAAGCTAAGATTTTTTGATTTTTTTAGAAGCTGTCTTGGAAGTTTGTTTTGCATTTTTTGTGATAATATTTGTCTTTGTCTCTTTCTTCGTTTGTAGGTGCTTTTATTTTTGTGTAAACTAAGTC
>JAFQXD010000082.1 GCA_017407115.1 Methanobrevibacter sp.
CTCGTTGGATAAGTCAGGAGGATTACTCCTCCCTTCTCTCCGAGGAACCGCCCGTGTGGCTTTTACCACAAGCGGCTCGAGCATAGTTTATAAAGAAAATAAGAAAACTAAAGTTTTATTTATATAGATATTCAAAAGGAGTCATAGAATATCGTTTATTAAGGTATTCTTCATATTCAACATCATAAGGTGTTGCTTTATATTTTATACATCGAGAATACTTAATTTTAATCCAAGACATCCTGTCAACCTGACTTCCAGTCTCAGGATTGGTAAAAGTCCATTTCCAATGATATTTGGGATGTGTGGATTCTTTAAAATGCTTGTCAACAATCCACTTTACCGGTTTGTTAGGATACCATCTTTTGGCTTGTCTAAGCAGTATTTCATAGATATAATTGTCCATTTTCTTGAATAAATCACTGTTGGAACCTATTCTCCAGTAATTACCTGTACCGTTTATTAGATAGTTAAGGCGAGTTATACTTTCTTCAAGATTCCATGGATAACAATTACGGACAATCTCCTTAGCCTTACTCTTAAATGATTTAACAGAGTCTTTAGATGCTTTAACAAGCACTCTGTCACGGTCATGACCTTTATAACATCGAACATTAAAACCTAGAAAATCTATTCCATCATCAATATGAGTTATCTTAGTTTTATCAGGAGCCAATGTTAAACCTCTATCCTTTAGATAACCATCTAAAAGTTCATAAACTTCATTAGCATCCTTCAATGTTTCACATATGACGACAAAATCATCAGCATACTTAGAAACAGCATATTTAGACTTATTTACATAGGTATGTCCATTTCTAGACTTTCTTTGTTTATATTTGATGTTTAAGGCTTCTTCCATACCATCTAATGCAATATTTGCTAGAAGGGGTGAAATAATACCTCCTTGTGGAGTTCCTGCCCTAGTTCTGTGAAATACATTATTTTCAAGATATCCTGCTTCTAACCATTTCTTTATTACTTCTTTCAATGGAAAATTACCGAGTTTATCCAATATATGTTGATGACTTAAAGTATCAAAACATGATTTAAAATCACCTTCAAATATATAAGTTCTCTTTAATCCACGTGTAAAAGTGTGAATCTTTTCTATTGCATCACTAGTGCCTCTACAAGGTCTAAATCCATATGTACTAGATTCGAACTTTGCTTCAAACATAGGCTCTAGTGCCAATTTACAAACTTCTTGATAAACTCTATCAATAATGCTGGGAATTCCTAATGGTCTAGTTTTACCGTTCTTTTTGGGAATATAAATCCTACGAACAGGTTTAGGATTATGTAGACTAATTTTATAATCTGATAGTTTATAAAATAATGCCATTCGTTCATAGTCCTCATTGATAATCATACCGTCAATGCCAGCAGTTTTTTTACCTTTATTTCTCTTTGTAACAATATTAATGCTATATAATAAACTCCTTTTATCATTAACCAATAATCTACATAGACTATTGACTTTTCTATAGTTTCCTTCTTTCTCTGCTTCAAATATCCGTTTTTGTATCTTAAATATGCTATACTCAATTGAATTCCAGTTAATGGAATTCCATTCTTTATCAAGTATTTCTTTGTCTGATTCCACAGACTGTAATATATCACTATATCCAGTTTTCATTGCCAAAATCACACTCTCATTAATTAATATCACATTTAACGATATCTGCCGTTTTAAATGAAACAAAACTTACACCTGCTAAAAGTGGGCATATCCCAACACAGTTATTATATTTGTCAGTTTCCTGCTATCTTTCGATTATGTGGGCATTTGCTTTCTTTAGCATCCTTTATCCAGAAAAGAACATCAGATTTCCTCACGGTCACCCTACCACTTCCTATAAGTGGGCAATTCTGGACTTACCAAGTTGATCAGTTGTTAGATACGATTAGGTTAGGTTCTCCAAGTACACCGGTTGGCATTGTGGGTTGTGACCTATATACATGCTTAGGAACTCATGTATGACCTGTCCAACAATACAGTAGCTCTTCGAAACTTCCTACCTACTGCTTACGGTTCACGATGCTTTTTTCAGGAGTTCACTGTCGTTAACCATACTAATCTTTCTCTCACACTCGAGTTTATTGGAA
>JAFQXD010000051.1 GCA_017407115.1 Methanobrevibacter sp.
ATCATAGCCGTGTTGGATTAATAGGTCTTTGAAGTAATTGATAAATTCTAATTCTTTGTTGTAGATAAATCGATAAATACCAATGTTGGACTCAATTTTGTTAATACTAACAATTTTCTCCCCATTATCATTAAAATCCACCTTAGTAGGATAAATTCTAATTTCAATATTCTTCCGAACAATCTTCATCTTTAAAAAACCCTCATAAATCCATTTTTCCTATCACTTATTTTTTTTACAAATGATATACTAATATTTCTAATGTAAAAAAACATATAAAGATTTACAGAGAGCATTTGAAAAGTAATAGTGCGACAAAAGAAAAAAAATTTAAAGTACACTCAACACAAAATACACAAAAATAACAAACTAAAACTGATAAAAATAGAAAATACCCTTTAAAGATTATATTTAATATAAGTATACCCATCTTGCAATTCATCCACGACTTTTACAGAAGTCGTGGTATTCTTGCATTATTAAGATTAAGTTAATTAAGAATAAAATTAATATTAATGATTAATAAGTCAAATAACATCCAAATTATACATAATGGATTTTACCCATATATTATACAAAATATTTACTACTTTTAGCTCCTACAGTATAATATTTAATGTAGTGATATTAAATACAGCACAACATATGAAATAAAATGGAAAATAAATAATATTTCCCAAATTTAAATATTTCACATCAATGAGAAAGTTTTTATTGGCACGAATATTACATTATCAACTTTTTCAATTGTTTTTGTTGTATCTGATATAACAATTCCATGTGGAGATTTATAACGTCTTATTGCATCATTAATTTGATTAGTGCCTTTATTACCGTGACCGACTTCTATTGGAATTACTTCATCAAAATCTTTTTTTAGTATAAAGTCAACCTTTTGCTTTTTCACTTTATAAGTGTCATAGAATATGCTGAATTCAAAGAACTGTTCACTATTTTTCAAATTGACTAGGTTTGATCCAACTAATGTTTCCAGTAAAATTCCTTCATATTCACTCAATTTTATGGATGAAAATCCGAATTTGACATTTATTGCATGCATTATGCTTGGTGTTGCAAAATAATACTGCCAAGATTTTTTTGCTCTTGCATTTGCACCAGCATAAGGTTCTATGTGAAATATTAAATGAGTCTTTTCAAGTAAGTCCATTATTGTATTTATAGATCCTGCTGATGTTTTGATTTTATTTGCAAGTGCATTTTGTGAAATATCTCCAGGATATTTTTCCGCTAAAAATTTCATTAATCTTAATGCATTTGTTTGTGTATTTGCAGTTAGATTATTCATTGTCCCCAAATCTTTTGTTACAACAGTTTCAACTGAGTAGTATAATTTTTTAAATGCATTTCTGTGATTCGTATCATGCATTACTGATGGAAATCCGCCAAATTTAAAATAATTATCCCAATCCATTGAATGATAATTTTTTAGATTTAATAAATCCCGATTTACCTGCTTTTCTTTTATTATTGCATCATCAACATTACCATTAAATACCAAATCTATTAAATCATTGGAAATGTCTGTGTGATAATTATATTTTAATTTTAAGTGTTGTGAATAATTTAAGGGCATTATTGGATATCTTATCATCCTTCTTGCAGCTTCCGCATTATATTCAAGATTTATTGCTGATGAACCTGTGAAAATCATGAAAATGTTTTTTGATTTGTCATTAATCAATTTACCTGAAACTGACCAATCCTTGTCAAAGTGTGATTCATCAATTAATAAGAATATTTTTTCATCAAGTGTTTGCAGTGATGAGTTATGAAATGTTTTTAGATAATATTTGATTGTATCATAAATATCACAGTCTTCTATTTTATTTATTTCCTCACATGAAAAATATAAAATCTGCTCAGGATTGATGTTTTTCTGATTCAGCAGGTAGTCATATACCTGAAATAGGATTGTTGTTTTTCCAACACCTCTAAGGCCAGGCAATACAATATAACGATTAACATTATTTCCATCAATGAATTCATCTATAAATGTTTTTATTTCTTCAAAATCATCCCTATGGTTAAATTTAACGCCCCTATTTGATAACTCATTGTTCAAAGATAAAGGAACATCTGTTATTTGACTTTGTAAAAAATCATGAATTGAATCTTCATTTTCAGGATTCATAATAATCCACCTCTTTAATAATATATTGAATGACATAATATAAATACTTATTCAATATATTGAATGATAATATATAAAAGAATATTCAATAAAATTTATAATATTGAAAAAAACACGGCAAATTTATCATAAATATGCAAGAATACCACAACTTCTGCAAGTTGTGGATGAATTGCAAGTTGGGTATACTATTGTTTTATTAACTTTTAAATTGTTATTTTCTCATAATTATTATTTTGGGCTGTAATTTGAATAGAAATCAGCATTCAGTATACATGTTATACTATACAAAATATTTACTACTTTTAACTCTTACAGTTAATATTCAATTTAGTTTCATATAAAGATTATCAATAATATTTGGTGTTTTAAAAGTGGAAATAATAATAGTGGACTATGTGTAAAAAAGGAAGCTATAAAACACATATTAAAGCTAATTGTCATTTAAATTGTCAGTTTATCAAATTAGAAAATTTCGGATAAAATCCAACTAGGCTTCCAATTCGACATCATAGATTATTTTACATTAACAAGTTAATGGCCAACAATATGTAGTAACTTGCTAGGAATAAATAAGAGATAGCAAGCACCATATTTTCAACAGCAAGAATGCCCATTCCTCCAAATTTGATTGGAGTGTTTTTAATTGAATTCCCTTTCCACTTCATAAAAACACCATTAATATGCACTATTGTATTAGTGTTTTAGAATTGAATATTTTATTTTAAAACTATTTATAAGTTCTTATTTTTAAAAATAAATATTGTTTTTAGAATATAAAATTATTTTTAGAATAGAATATTGCTTTAATTTGGCAATAAGTAATGGATGAAACGTTTATATACTTTGATGTTCATAATATCATATAACATCTTAGGATGTTTTGGCAGACGCAATGTCGACCAATTAATATGCATGTTGAATGAGGATGTGTCAAAATTTGTTTAACAAATTTATCCTTATTCAATTTTAAAAATTCTATTTTTTAAAATTATTCAAAGAATTTACTCAAGATATGAAGTCAATATAGAAAAAATCATATAATCTATTCACATTATTTGGTTTTGGTGCTAGATGTTTTAATACCTTCCTTCAGCTACACTTCATTATTTTTTGAAAAAAAGCTACATATAGTGCAGATATAAACTAAATAATGCATAACATATTTATCCAATAAGAGCATAGATATGATTATGAACCCCATACATTTCTTCACATTAGGATATTATCCAGAATATTTATTGGAGTGATTTGGGGAATTATTATTGGATTTTACACATATTTTAGAGTTAAATATGCTTTAAACAATAGTAAAACATCGAAAAATAAAAAATTAATCATAAATTTTATTATTCCGATTTTAGCATTTATATGCTGTTTAAATATATGGTCAAATGCAGCCATATTAACTTTATACTTATTTTTATCATCCGTAATTGCAGATGTAATAAGAATAATATGGAAATATTTACTTAAGGACAAATATTTAAATTTCATCCCACAGTACCATAAAAAAGCATTTTAGCGTTGGTTATTTTTGCAATTATAATAATTAGTGGCGTTTACGGAATGAACCATATTGAATTAACAGAATATAATTTAACTACTGATAAGATAAACGGATCTTATTCCATTGTTTGGGTTAGTGATGTTCATTATGGAACTGTTCAAAATCCACAATTAGTTAAAGAAAGCATTTCCAAAATAAATGATTTAAACCCAGATATAGTTGTTTTGGGTGGAGATATTGTCGATGAAAGAACCTCCAAAGAAGACATGAATGAAATATTTGAAGAATTAGGAAAAATCAATTCAACATACGGCACATATTATATCTTTGGAAATCACGATACACAACCAGATTCAATCGACTATGAAAATGGAAATAGAACATTCAGCGATGAAGAATTAAATAAATCAATAATTGATAATGGAATAAAAATTTTAAATGATGAAAAAACATCAATCAATGATGACATTGTTCTGGTAGGTAGAAGCGATGCACAGTGGGAGGGTGAAAATAATAGAATTGACATATGTAAAATACTTAACGAAAGTGATTTATTCAAATATGTTGTTGTTTTAGACCACCAGCCTATTGAGTATGAAGAAAATTCACAACAAGGTGCTGATTTACAACTTTCAGGCCATACTCATGGCGGACAGCTATTCCCATATTCAATTTTTGAAAGATTAATGGGCCATTTAGTTTATGGTAAATTTCATTTTGGAAAAATGGAACTAATAGTATCATCAGGCTTGACAGGTTGGGGATGGCCAATGAGGAATGAAGCCAAATGTGAATATGTTTTAATCAATATTAATTAAACAACAATACTCTGTTGGAAACAATAAATTTGTATTATGGTATACTTATCGTAAATTGTTAGTTTTGGCTCTTTTCAAAAATGTTTTTACAAAGACTATGGAGCTGAAAAAACTATGAAAAACAATGAACTTTTAAAAGCATTATTTGTTACATACAACCATTCACCAGGCACACGAAGACTGTACGCCTATTCACTTGAAAAATATTCCACATATTATGAAATGGAACTCAGTGAACTTTTAAGTGAAGCGGAAAGCGAGGAAAACAAAGGGGTCAAATGGAAACACCGCAGAATCAAAACCAGACTACTTGAATTCAGACAGTACCTGCTTGAAAACTATGCACTGAATACTGTTAAATCTGTGATGATTAATGTCATCAAGTTCTACAAGTTCTATGATGTGGAAATCTATGAGTTGCCGAAAATCAATGAGAAGTCTGTCAATAAACCTCAGCCGATTTATTTCAGTGATTTACCGGATAAGGAAATCATCAGAAAGGCCTTGGGCATTGCAAGTCCGGTGATGAAAGCGGCAATACTTTTTATTGCATCCAGTGGCTGTGCAAGAGCAGAAACACTGAGTTTGACAATACAGGATTATATCGATGCACTGTCTGAGTATTTGCCTCGAAGGGATATGAATATCTTTGAGGTGATTGATCTGATTGAGGATGATGAGACAATCATTCCCACTTTCAACGTTCGCCGAAAAAAGACCAACAAATACTATACAACCTACTGCAGTCCCGAAGCGGTAAAAGCAATAAACGCACACATATTATCCCGTAGCGACAACATCACCAACGAATCCAAACTGTTTAAGATGGGTGTCAATTACTTTACAATCAGTTTTCAAAAAATCAATGATGATTTGGGTCTTGGAAAAATCGGACCATACAACAGATTCAGAAGCCATATGCTCAGGAAATTCCACGCATCAGCACTATACAATGACGGCATGAGTTTGGATGATGTGAATGATTTGCAGGGCAAGGCCAAAAACAAGACTGATCAGGCATATTTCATGATAAACCCTGAAGATTTGAAATACCAGTATATCGAACATTTGTCTGCTGTAACCATCAGCACAGAAGTCAAAAAGCTGCACGTCAAATCACCGGAATTTGTAAAAATAGAAAACGAGAAAAACGAACTTATGCTTGAACTGGACAGGCTTAAGTTTGACATTGACAGTCTTAAAAGCATGATTGGGAAATAAAAAATGAACTGGAACTTAATCCAGTTCCTTTTTTTAATTTTCATAAAAATGAAAATGTCTTTGGAGGAATATATATGATATTGTCATGCTTTTCAATATTTTTGGTAGTGTCTGAGATAATAATTCCATAATCTGCGCCGTAATTATTGATTGCATGAGTAATCTGCTTTTTATCCTTTTTGCCACGACCTACTTCAATGGGCACTGGATTTTTAAAGTCCTGCTGCAATATGAAATCAACATTCTTCTTTTTGTTGGCATCATAATACAATGTGAAATAATTATTCTCCCGTTGTGTGAGATTGAATAATATTGATGCCACCAGGTTTTCTAAAAGTATTCCTTCATACTGCTTTACATCCTTAATGGTATTTCCTGATTTTGTGGATAGTGCATTTTTAATACTGCTTGTTGCGAAGTAATATTTTTTTGTTTTTTTAGTGCGTTTGGATGATGTTCCATAAGCTTCAAGGGAAAATATGAGATGTGTTTTTTCAAGTATGTCTAAAATGTTTTTTACATTTGCCTGGGAAGTTTTCAGGTATTTTGCTAAATTGTTTTGTGAGAGGTCTCCTGCATTTTGCAGTGCCAGATATCTCAGTATCCTGTTTGAATTTGTCTGGTTTTCAAAAGTGAAGTTTTTAATGGCAACCATGTCTGTATTTACAACTTTTTCAACCATATCCACAATATTGGCAGAGAGTTTCCTGAAATCTAGTTTACGTGCAAGTATTGGAAATCCTCCATACCTTAAATACTCATCCCAATCATTAGACCTATATTCAATATTATTGATTAAGGCTCTATTAACTTCATTTTCATATTTTATCGCTTCTTCAGCATTGCCGTTTAAAATCAAGCCAGCCAATGAATTTCCAAGATTTATGTTGGAGTAGTTATATTTTAATTTCACATGTTCGTTATAATTTAGGGGAGTTATGACTCGTTTATACATTCTTCTTGCTGCATCGGCATTGTATTCCAGATTTAGGGCTGATGAACCTGTGAATATCATGAATATTTTTTCTGATCTGTCATATATGATTTTACCTGACATTGACCAGTTTTTATCGTATTGTGATTCATCAATTAAAAGGAAAATGTTCCTATCCAATAATCTTAAGTTTGTATTGAATTGATTGTTTAGGTAAATGTCAACGATTTCCCTTATATTGCAGTCAACAAGATTATTTAAATCATCACATGATAGGTAGATTATCTGTTCCGGCAATATTTGTTTGTCGTTTAACAGATATTGATATGCCTGATAAAGCAAAGTTGTCTTTCCAACACCTCTAATTCCAGGCAGTACAATAAATCTGTTTATCTCATCCCCCTCAATAAAATCATCAATGCTTTTCCTGATTTCATCAAATTCAAATCTGCAGTTTAATTTTCTATCATCACTAATCAACTTATCCCTTAAGACATGAGGCATATTAGAAATATTTTCATTTATGAAATTAAGAATTAATTGTGTTTTGTCATCCATAATCAAATAACTCCTTTCAGAATATATTAGTTAATAAAATATTTGTTAATACATATATAAATACTTAACAAAATATTTTATTAGATTAGTCTGCGGTTTCTTAATATTAAAACCATAAATTTAAAAATCTTTGAAACTGCGACCGCATGAAAAAAAACACAAAAGTGAATTGATAAAAATACTTGTACATCAACTACTAAAAAAAGTTACACTTTAAAAACAGCATCAAAATAATTGCAAAAATAATTGATTAAAAGATAAGTTATTCATTAAGCTATGAAAATGATTAATCAAAAAAATAAAAATCCGAGAGGTTAACATTCAACCTCCCTCAACCATAATTAATTTTCCCGTCGACGGATCCTTATACACCTTACCCATTTCAGTATAACCCTGACCTGATGAGTTACTGGTATCAGGTGCCTGGTCTAACTGTTGGCCCTGGTCGATTTCTGTTGTGGTTTTCTGCATCTGCTGCTGAACAGTGGTATCAGGGTCAATCATCGCCTGCATGTTCCATGATATAATTACAAAGACAAGAAATCCCACTGCAATTACAAGCATCGCATCAACAAGATTACTTGTTCCGGCCATCGGGTCTTCTTCTACTCTTTGTCTTCTTGCACTTTTTCTTCGAACCATAACGCATCAGTCCATATAGTCAAGCACTGCATCTGTAAGTGCGTCCAGGTCAGCCAGGTATCTGTCGTATCTGGATTTTCTGATTTTTCCCAAAACGTAGCACAGTGCACCTGAACCGATACCCACAATTGTAGTGTTGAACGCTAGAGTCAGTGAAGTTGCCAGGGTGTTGATATCCCCTGCACCTAGTGCGGCAAGACCGGGACCCATCGGTATCAATGTTCCCATCAAACCCAATGTCGGACCGATTCTTGTAATGATATCAGTCTTATTCAGGTTCTTGTCGATTTTTTCCTCTTCCATTTCAACCAAGCGCCTTGCTGCGGCCTCTCTTGAAGACTTTTTCATTGAATGTGTGTCTGAGATTCTTGTTAAAATCTTTTTTTGAGTGTCAGGTATTCCAGACTGGTTTACAATGACCTGCAGATGTTCGATTGAATTTGCATTACTGATTTTAAAAATCAAATCATAAATTTCTGAAACCTTAACTTTCTTGGTTTTAAAATGTTCAGCTATTATTTCACCTAAAAGAAATAGTGAAGCAACAACTATTATCAAAAGAATTATTAGAACCGGTATTGTCAGGCTTTGTGAAATAGTATCCATTGCTGCGGATATGAATGCATCACCCGGAAATGAAACCAAAAATATACACCTCTTTTAAATAAAATGTGTTTTTTAAAGTAAAACCAGTAAGCTACCAGCTTTACTTTAAATCCCTTTTAAAGGAGAAAAAACCATGAAAAAAATTCAACAGTCAGATTCTCATTTTAATGAGAATCTAGGAAAGACATTTTGTCTTTCTCTTTACCTTAAAATTCATCACCATCCTTTTTAGTCCGCCTATAACCATAACCTAAAACTATGATAACAGCAAACAAAATGACAGCTGCCACAAAATTCAAATTGCTCTTTTCAATATCAATTACTTTACTTACTTCGTATGCATTAACAGTTTCACTAGAACCTGCATCGGAGCCGCCCTCACTGGAGCGGTCCATACCGTCAGTTTTATCAGTGCTTGGACTTTCAGAAGTTGAAATGTCACCGATTCCAGTGATGTTGCTTAAAATTCCAGATGCTTCGCCCACTTTACCGAAGATGTTACTTTTGCCGTTACCAAAGGTTCCTGAACTTCCGTTTCCTGAGCCTGAACCTGTTCCGGAACCTGTACCT
Source organism: Methanobrevibacter sp. (assembly GCA_017407115.1). Classification (GTDB taxonomy): domain Archaea; phylum Methanobacteriota; class Methanobacteria; order Methanobacteriales; family Methanobacteriaceae; genus Methanocatella. The sequence goes on from JAFQXD010000051.1 coordinate 9,012, forward strand.
TGGCCGTTACCGGTACCGGTACCGTTGCCAGTGCCTTTTGGCTCTTCAACTTCACTAGGTTCATTTGGAATTACCGGATTAGTGTAACGTTTGATAACTTCATCGAAAGATGGAATAACAGGGTCGGGATTGTTAATAGCTTCACCCTCTTCAAAGCCAGGATCATATTCCCTGTTGGTGGAATTATAACCCTCAGTGATTGGCATGTCAAAGTGAGCAGATTTCCTGATTTCAGTTGAAATAATTGCCTCAACATCAGACAATGCCATAGCAACATCAAAAGTAGCTATTGCAGAATCATTGATAAACTGAACAGTTTGGGTAAAAGCACCTGTAGTGAAAGTCACATCAAAAGATGGAATCTCGGATAAGTAATGGCCATCCAAACGGTTGATTAATCTTAATCTGAATGTTGCATCACCAATTCTGTCAACGACTAGGTCAACCTTGCCTTCATGGTACTGTGTTGCACCACCAATGCCCTGATAACTGGCCGAACCATCCATCAGATTGTATCCATAGCTATCGCAACCAGCATCAATAGTATGCTGGTATTTTCTTGCTTCCCAAGCACGATGAGATAATTTAATAACCACATTATCAATGATAGTTACATTACCTTCATGGAAATTGCTTGCAGGATATGAAACCTGAATACCATTATAATGATGTCTGAAGAACTGATCACCACCAACTGGAATAAATGTATCATAAATAAAATTTGCAGCCTGCTCAATCAGTGTCTCATCAATGAAAGCATACAAATCATTATCATGATAATGCAAGTTTTCGATTGTATTCTGTTTGATTAGGATATTTTGGGAATAACCCATAAAGTCAATACCATTGAAACAACCATCAATCAGGTTATGAGTGATATTAACATTAGTGTAATTGTTTGAAAGCAGAATAGCATCACCCACTCCCTCATAAATAGTATTGTTGTCTATAACAACACCATTTGTAGTGTGATATAAGTGAATTCCGAAAAATCCTCTATTGATTGTATTGTTGAGTATAGTAGTGTTTGATGAATCATCAATCAGGATATTGTTGGCTCTGCTTTGGGATGCAGGGACATTAGCAATAAACTGCAAACGACCAGACGCATCAGGCACAATATCATTATCCCCATTGTTAAGCTTGTATGGGTCTTTACCATTATCCTCAACAAGAGAATTGATGACATTTGTCTTATTTGATTTATAGACCCAAATACCATCACTATAACAATCACTGACATGAACACTATCCAATAAAGTGGAATCAGACTGATTAACGACGATTCCTTCCTCACCAGTAACTCTGACGGATTTGACTGTAATGTCTGTACTGTTAATGATATTAATTCCAATGCCTTCAGATACGTTAACCAAACAATTCTGGATTAAAACATCACTTGCATCTTTAATTACAATGCCTGTGTTGTTGATTATAAATCCGTTTAGAATGGAACCTGATGCATTTTCATTGAATATGAATGTTGGTTTGCCGTTACCTATCAAGATTGTATTGTTGTTTGAAATGATATTTAATGGCTTGTTTACAGTAAAAGTTGCATTTTCCAAAACACCATAATCAAATAGTATCTTACTTCCGGGTTCCGCATTATCCAACAATGATTGAATCTCATCAATTAAAGTGGAATTTACTTCTTCATGAACATCAATAACATCAGTAATGTTAAATGAAACATTAGTGATGTTTCCGTAATTGCCTGCCGCATCTTTTGCAACCATATTCAAGACAGTGTTAACTTCAATTTCTATTTGATTATTGTAGATTCTGCGGGTTGGGCTTGTTATAGGATTGGAACCATCAACAGTGAAATAAATAGTAACTGAGCTAGCATCATCACTTGCATTCAATGTAATGAATTGTGTTTGGTTGAAAACACCACCAGTTGTCAAGGTATTGTTGATATAGCATGTCACATTGCTTGGTGGAGTAATATCATGGAATACCACTTCAATTGTAGTGTTGCGGGCAAGAGTAATATTGCCGTTGTATTCCACAAACAAAGTCACACGATACTTACCACTTTGATTATAAATGTGCACTGGATTTTGCTCAAAAGAAGTAAAATTATCTCCAAAGAGCCAGAAGTACCTATTGGTACCGTTAGTTGATAAGTCGGTGAATTGGATAGTTGTTTCAGTCCCATTGACATGTTCATATGTGAAATCCGCTGCAATATCACGGAAAGCATAAATTCCCTGATTAGTTGTCACGATTAATGTGCCGTCAGCAGCCAATGTTGGACTGGCATAAGAAATCGGATTACCGTACTTGCCAGTCATTTCATATTGCCAGATTAATTCACCAGTCAAATTAAAAGCATAAACCACATTATTGCTGGTAACATATAATACTTCATCCCCACTGACTAACGGAGAAGATGAAGTACTACCAGAATGTGAAATAGGTTTGCTCCATAAAGTTTTACCATTTGAAGCATTAAAAGCAAATAAATTGTCATTACCAGTAACATATAATACTCCATCATAATATGTTGGAGCTCCAGAAAGATTAGCATCTAATCCTGTTCTAGTCCATATAAGAGTACCATTAGGATAATATGCATTTAAAGCATAATAATAAGAAATCCAATTGTTAATATAATAATCTCCAGATTCAATGTAAATAACTCCATCTTGAACTAACTTAAATGATCTAACATAATTTAAAACATAAATGATTCCATCAGATCCAATACTTACTGAGATTTGTGAATTCTGATTATTGAATTGGATAATATTACCCCTATCAATAAAAGTTGCACTTCTTAAAGAACCATCCCAATTAATAATAACTAATTCATGATTTACAGAAACCATAAACAAACTACCTTCACTACCAACAACAGGAGTGGAACCTGAAATAAATGGAATAGTATGATTCTCTAATAAAACACCATCTTTAAACACATACATATTACTATACAAATTATTAGAAGTGATAATGTATAATCTATTATCTAAGCCAAATACTGGACTAGTTCCAGTATTATAATCGCCCAAATTATATTTCCAGATTAATCTGCCTTCAGGCGAAATACAGTAAACTGTACTATTCATCCAATTGCTGAAATAAATATTTCCATCAGCACCAATTGTAGGAGTACAAATAATCCTGCTTGTAGTGCCAAAACGCCAAATAACAAGCCCCTGAGTATTTAAACAATATAAATACCCCTCACTGCCACCAACATAAACATGGCCATTATTATCAATTACTGCAGAACCAGAACTAATAATATTATTATTAATCCAAGAAGATTGATTAGTTAATGGACCAGAATAGTTTGTTACACCAGTATTATTAATATCTCCTTGATATTGACTCCATATAGCATCAGAACTATTAAAATAAAAAGAAGAATTTCGAATATAATCAACACTAAAATCTAGAGAATAAAAATACAACTCCACATCAGAAGTGAAATAATATCCCTTAATATCAGTTCCACCAGTATACTGATAATGATATTCAGCTAAAGATGATATTTCAGTTGGTTCATAAATAACAAAAGGATGATTATAATGAATGAAACCATCCAAACTCTCTATAATATAATCATCTTTCCAATGGTCTTCAAATTTAGAACCATCAACAGAGTAATAAATATTCCCTCCACTACTTTTTAGCTCAACAAAAACATCTTGTTTACTAAAAAATACATGTCTTGAATGGGAATCTTTTATTATATTGTCGAGTAAACATTTTTGAAAATTACCCCATTTATCAACAACTGTATAATGAACTGTTGTTGATTCATTCACCACAAAAGGCTCAGTATATACTATGCGTGTGGGACTATATGCTGGATTAGAACCATCCAATGTATAAAAAATAACTGCATCCAACCCTTCATAATTAATTTCAACAGTTAAATTATCATCAAATATACTATAAGGAGTGACATAGGTAATATTAGGTTGGACAGCATTACTTGAAAGCAAGACAGTATAATTATTATCGAAAACATTCACATTTAAAGTTGTAAAATCGCTAGTCAAATAACCTAATGATAAAACACACCACCCATAACCTTTAGAAAGATCACACACATCTGAAGTAACAATAGTATCCTCTTTCTCAATATTACCATATTTTGAATGATGCTCATAATAAATATGATTATAAATACTAGTTAATGTTAAATTACTGCCTTTTAAATAACCCTCAATTGATTTGCCCATATTATTATGAGTAAAATCAACTGTAAGATTATAATAAGTGATGCCTGCAATGTAATAATCATAATCTAAGTGCTTTGATTGGGTAATGTTTAAAATTATCCAAGAATCTAAAGGAGATCCAACTCCCCCTAATTGTAAAACATCACAATCAACAAGCACCGATGAATAACTATAAGATGGATTATTACTGCCCCACCAATTATCACCATAAATAATACTACTTGAATTATAAACCAAACTAAAATTATTGCCATAAAACATGTTAAAAGTCAGATTAGAAACTCCATCAACAACATTAACACCAACATAATTATTATAAATAATATTACTTGTTAATTCTAGTTCTCCACCGGTTTGTGAGATTGCAACATCACAACAAATAAAAGTACTGTTAAAGATTCTTGTTTTACCACTATTAACAATAACTCCACCGGAAGTAATCTCGGAATTTATAATAGTTACATTAGCATTATTAACTGTTAAATAAACACCTTCCAATTTAGAATTTATAAATTCAAAATTACCTTTATCTAAAGTTACATTTCCATCATTTAAGTTTTGAAGAATAAGATTAGATGAATTATCCAATTTTAAACTAGTATCCTTAAATGAAAGATTATTTAAAATAACAGTATTATCACCTATGATGTTAATGGTAGGATTTACATTATCGCCTACAAGAGTGCAATTATTAAAATCTAAAGTCAATGATTTATCAATGATTAAATTCTCAAAATAACTATCATAATAGTCACAGGAATTAATGATAATCCTATCACCACCTAAAGCATTATCAATTGCTTGTTGAATAGTTGAAAATCTCTCACCACTACGTTCAATAGAGGGTAATGAAACAATCAAATCAAAAGAATAATTGCTGGTGTTATTACCATCACTGACAGTTAATGTTATCGTGTGATTATTCAATTTGAAAGTATGTGTGGGGCTTTGATTATTACTGTAATTACCATCACCAAAATCCCACAGATAATCACTTATCAAACCATAAGACAAATCAGTGAAATTAACACTGATTTTACCATCAAAAATCTCATAGGATTCAATAGTGAAATTGGCTAAAATATTATTATAACCAACAGTGAAATAATCCAAATAGCCTAATCCAGAATATTGACTAATATTGAGAGTATGGTAACCCGTGAAATTAGATAAATTAACTTTTACTTCTTCCCATCGTTTTTTACCAAGTCCAGTCTTTTGAATAGTATAATTACCTAAAAACACATCATCAACAAAAATATCAATGGTTGATCCTTTAGTATTAGACATGTACCAAAAAGAAACTGAATCAATAGTATCAAAATTAAAACACTGGGAAATATAAGTATTAGTTGATAGGCTAACAAATCGTGTGCCGCTTTTAGAGTTTACAGCAAAATTTGTTATACTTGCACCATAACTAGTCCAACCTGTTAATCCATCTTCAAAATCAGGATTAACAATCGGACTATTAACAACATAATCCCCTAACAAAGAATCATTCTCAAATGATAATTTATCAGATACATCATGACTAGATGAACTTATCACATTAACGGAATCATCAAATTCTTCAGAATTGTTAAAATTAGTTGCTAAACCAGATTCAATTATTGTTTGATTATCTGTTACATACAAAGGTTCCTCTATAAGCACTGTTTCATCTAAAACATCAACATTTGTAATACTTGTTGTATTATCCGGAGTGTTGGCTGAAACCCCACCTATAGAGACAAAAGCAATCAATATTAAAATAAATATTAAATACTTTCTTTTATCATTCATCATTCTCAATTTCCCCTTTTTATTAACAATAAAAAAAGAAAAACATGATTTTTTTGGAGTACTTAGGAATCAAACCTAAAATTATTATTTGTGTACTCCATATGTGACTATTAAAAAAATAAAAAAGAAAAAAAAGAGAATGAAAATTGTGTTTCAAGTAATTTATTCTCTTTTTTTATTTAATAGTCATTTTTCCTTTTTTAGTTATTGCTTTGTATGCTTTATCACCTGCGAATTTTACAGTGTAGGTGAAAGTACCTTTTTTGGTTAATTTGGTTACTTTTATTGTTGCTACACCTTTGCTGTTGGTTTTAGCTGTGTAAGTTTTACCATTAACTTTCAAGGTAATTTTTTTACTTTTAAGTACGGTGCTACCAGATTTTAGAGTAATTTTAACCTTTTTGGTTTTTACTTTAGCTTTGAAAGATTTTTTCGGAGCAGTAATCTTAGTAGCTTTTTTACTTACAACAACTTTACTTGTGCTGATTGATGATTTGTATGTGTCATCACCTGCAAATGTTACTGTAGCATAGTATGTACCTGCACTTGCAAATTTAACTGGTATTTTAGCAATTCCATCTTCTCCAGTTGTACCATTATATGTTTCTCCATTGATGATAACGTTGACTGTTTTGTTTGCTAAAGCTGTACCGTTAGCTTTGAGAGTTACTTGGATGTTTCCATTAGTTAATGCTTTAATATTTAAATTGTTTGCAACAACTGTTGTGGAAATCAATTCAGCAGATAAAGTTTGGATTTGCTTTTGAGCTTCACCTAATTGAGTAGTTAAGTTTTCTGCTTTCTGATTAGCATCCTTAAGTTCATCAGCTAACTTAGTAGCATTAACTTGAGTCTCATTCAACTGACTAGTTAAACCATCAACTTTACTATTAGCATCAGCAAGATCTTCAGCCAACTTAGTAGCATTAGATTGAGTCTCATTCAACTCAGCAGTTAAACCATCAACTTTACTATTAGCATCAGCAAGATCTTCAGCCAACTTAGTAGCATTAGATTGAGTCTCATTCAACTTAGTAGTTAAATTCTCAACTTTAGCATTAGCATCAGCAAGATCCTCAGCTAATTTAGTAGCGTTAGCTTGAGTTTCATTTAATTGAGTGGTTAAATTCTCAATTTTTTCATTAGCATCTATTAGGTTGTTTAATAACTGAGTAGCATTTTCTTTAGCTTCTGCCAATTCTGCTTTTAGTTCAGTGATTGATTTATCTTCAACTTCAGATACTTTTATGTCTGCTGTTGCTGTGTTTTCTGCGTATTTGTCATCACCAGAGTATTTGATGTTTGCTGTGTAGTTTCCAGCTTTTAGGCCGACAACATTAACTGTTGCGCTGCCTGTTTCTAGTTCTGCGAAATATTTGTTTCCAGCTACTTCAACTAAGACAATGCCTGTTGCACCATCAATGCTAACACTAACTGTTGCTGTTTCGTTTTCACCGACACTGCTTCCGGTTGCAGTAATAGTTGGAGTTACTTTAGAAACAATTAGGTTTCCTGTTTTTTCGGCTGGAAGGTAAATATCGTCGTCACCGTATTTTACTTCTACAACGTGTTCGCCAGCACCTAAATCATTTAAAGGAATTGTTGTGGTGCCAGTTATTGTTGTTGTGTTTATTTTTTTAGCGTCTACAAATATGTTTACTGTTCCTTGTGCATCGGTTGGTAATTGGATTGTGATGCTTGGTGTTTCAGTGGTTTTTGCAGATTCTGGAATAGTAATGTTAATATTTCCATCATATACAAAGTGGAAAGTCTCACTAGCAGTTGTACTGTTATAGTATGGATATTCACTAATTCCTGCATAATCTGCAGCAATAGTTACAGTTCCTTTCAAACCAGAAATTGTGATTTTACCATCAACAGTTTTATCAGTGATTTGATTTCCTAAGTTAACTGTGTAGGTCACATTTGCATCGGAGATAATGTTTCCATCAACATCTTTTAATGTAACGATTACAACACCGTTTTCAACTGATTCAATGGTTAAGTTGGTGTTTATTATTTTTGCAACAATAGCTACATCATCTAATGTGTATTCTTCGCCACGGATAGTGAATGATACTTCATCAGATGGTAATTTACCAGTTGTTAATATAAACTCACCCATACTATCTTCAACATTAACCTCACTAACTTCACCTACTTCAGTTGAAACAGGTAAAGTGAATTTAGGTAGTACTCCTAAACTGCTTGTATCATCGCCGTTACAGTTGGTTGTTAAATTAGCAATGATTGTGTGGTTTTGTGTTGTATAGAATTGGGTTTCTTTGCTGTTGAAAGTTAATACTAACCATGCTGGTTGTTCAGCATTTGGAGCATAAACATCAACATATTCATCAGAAGGAGTTGTACTAAATGAAGGTTGTATTACACCAAACCAGTTATTAGAAGCATCAACACTGCCAACATAAGCTAGGGAAACATTAGTGTTACTGTAGATAACATTGAAGTTAATGTTAGCTGTACCGTTTGTAACGTTTACACCTATATTGTTGTCGGTGATTATGTTACTGGTAATGTTTGTTTCACCTTCAGTTTGTGTGATTGCTACATCGTTTCCTGATAAAACATTGTTGTTGATTTTGGATTTACCTCCATTAACTTTAATTCCACCATTAGCAATATTATTGTTAGCAATAATAGCATTAGCACTCACAACAGTTATGAAACTGCTATTAAACTCATTACTATCAAGTGCAATATTACCTGCATTTAAAGTGATGTTGGTATCTGCAATGTTGGATTCTGTGATAGTTAAGCTAGATTCATCATCTGTAGAAATAACATTGGAATTTTCTAAAGTAATGTTTTTAATGGTTGCTTGTGCACCACCAGTAACTTGAATAACTGGAGAAGAACCACTATTGATTAATTTATTACCATTGAAATTTAATGTTAAATTTTTATTAATGTTAATATTTTCAGATAAATCTGCTGGAACATCTATTACATCACCATCATTTGCGTTATTAATAGCTTCTTGCATTGTGTTATACATTTGACCATTAATAGACGGGAACTCTAAAACAAAATCATATGAGTAAGTATCAGTATGATTAACATTAGAAGCAGTTAACTTAACTGTATGACTTCCAGATTTAAAAGAATGTACAGGGTTAAGCTCAGTACTTGTTGTACCATCATCAAATTCCCATAATAAGTCAGTTATTAAACCAACAGATAAACTATTGAATTGAAGAGCAATATTATTATCTTCACTAATATTATCTAGAGTGTATGTGAAGTCAGCATGAGTTAAACCATTATAAGAAGCTGTGAATGCATCATAATAAGAATAAGTACCTGCCTTTTCTGGAAGACAACCTAAAAAAGTAATTTTAAATATCTGTGTGCCATTGAATGGTGTAGTGTCAATGATGTATTCTTTATAAGTTTGCCATGTTTCAAGTTCATAGGTTCCAACAATTACATCACCAATGGTAACATTAAATCTTTGATTACCTCCCAAGTCATCAAATGCCTTTTGGTTTTTTGTATAAGTTTTCGCATAAAATGTAATGTTGTCTATTACATCAAGATTAACAATTTGTCCAAAAGTTCCATATGTATACCACGGATCTTTACCTCCACCTTGATGATACTCCGGAAAATTGAGTTTTAGAAAATATGTACCAGAATATGCTGAATTATACCCTGAAAGGCTTTTTCTTATTTGAGCATTATAACTTTCAGGCCACCCATAAACTACCCATGATGAAGTACCAATATAACCTTCTTCAAAATCAGGATTAACAAAGACAGAACCTGTGAAAACATTAATATAATTTGGTTTAATTAATGTATAATTTGTTCCATCATTATAGAATGTAGTTAAACTTACATTGTATGATCCGAATTTTTCATATTTATGAGTTGCATTTTGGACTATATCATTATATCCATCGCCGAAATCCCAGTACCAACTAGTTATATTTCCACTAGAAGTGTCATTAAATTGAACTTCAATAGATTCAAATCCACTTGTTACATCACTTGTAAAATTCACAATATTGTTATTCTCTTCTAAAATCTCATTATTTGGTGCGTTGGAAATCTCTTCAGAGTCTGGTTGAAGAGTTTGAGCACAACTGTCATCATAATTTTCTGGGATTCCCATATCAATGCTTTCTGAAATATTCTCAGCCGCAAATGAACATCCCATTATTAAAAATAATATTGAAAGGAAAAAAATTCCTGACAATATTTTTTTTGAAGAAAACATTAATATTGCTCCATCTATGGTTCAGGCCAATTATCTATCCAATCATCAGCTTCACTTTCAAAAGAGGAATAATCAGTGAAAACACAATGATAAACACCAATAAATCCAGTTTTATTAAAATTAGAACTAGTTATAATATCATCATAACCTGTTGAAACAAAATTCACATAAGACATGTTTAAGTATTGAACACCCGGATGGAACATGTTTATACCATAATCACAACATGAAATTGTATTATTGAATAATGTTGCAATTAATGTTCCATTTCCAGCTCCAGGTTTAGGTTTACCTGCAAATTCCATACCATAAGTACAGCAATGGATTGTATTATTTGCTATGTTTCCTTTGAAGTTTCCACCAATGAAAATACCATATGTACAGGATGAAATATTATTATTAGTGATGTTAGTTTTTCCTAATGATGCAATATTACTATTAGATACTGGATTAGCAAATGAAATTCCATCATTATTCATATTATAAATAATATTATTATCTACAGTCATGTTGTCATAATATTTGTTTATATTTACACCATTAGCACCATTAAACATAGTATTGTTAGCAATAACCCCATTTGTTATGAATGATCCGTAAATTGCTGAAGATTTTCCAGTTGCATTATTTACATCAATTATAAATCCACTAATAGTGAAATTGTTTAAATTGTTTGGTAAGTTTATTACATGGCTTGAACCGGTACCGATTAATCTAGCACCATTACCAATTAAATTAACATTGCTTTTCATGTTGATTGATATATTATAATAATCCCCTTGTGTGAAATATACGTTTCCACCACCATTACTATTAACAGTTGTAATAGCAGCATCAATTACACTAGAACTTGAACCAGTAGTAATATAACTATTATAACGAGTATTTACTATTTTATTTGCATCGGAAGATGCATCATTACCTTCATCCACATCACCTACTGGGACATCATCAATTGCGATGTCCTCAGTAGGAACATCAATGTCAGTGGTTACATTATCTTCAGCGGACACTGAGCCCACTGCGAAGATTACTAACACCAACATTGCCATAAAAATTAAATATTGTTTTTTCATAATTATGACCTCGGTCGAATAGATTTATTAAGAAACAATATCAAATAAAATAAGTAGAGGTTTAATATAATTTTTTAATTTAATTATTTCTTACCGTTATATGAATTATTTTTCATTTCGTATACGATTATGAAGGAAGAAATTTAAAAAATGTCTGCGAAACATTATAAATTAATTTTTTATATTTTACCTCTAAATGCTTATTTTTACTTATCGATATTAAATTCTTAATATTGCGACATGCGTTTAATACATGTCAATTATTATATATACTCGATGTGCATATTTAAAATATTCGCTTTAATTTTTAATTTGAGACCTTAAAATTCGACATAGTGTAAATGAACACTTTGGGGGGGGGGCGTTTACAAAGTGCTTAAATGACCTTTCAAATCATTGAATAAATGAATATCATTTTAAAAACACTATAAAAAATGAACAATTAAACAATAAAAATCATGCCAATAATTTAAAATTCAGTAAAATAAAACAATCTCTTTTTATAATCAATTATAATAATATTTATATTAAACATTTTCCATTAAATATTATCATGGGACAATTTGGTCACCTCGATTTACACTAACGAGAAATTGTCTTAGAAAATTTTGCTTATCGATATTATAATCTCTTAATAACAAATTTTTTTGGAGATTATTTAAAATGAATAAAAAGACTTTAAGTATTTCCATACTACTAATCCTGTTAATCACTGTTTCAATAAGCACTGTTTCAGCTGAAAACAACCAGACAGTTCTCAAAGAGACTAGTGATACCACTTTCATTCAGGATGCAGTTGACAGGGCAAGTGATGGAGATACAATTAACCTAGGAGAAAACAAAGCGTACAATCTAAGCGCTGATTCAGTAAACATCAACAAGAAAGTTACAATTAAAGGAGAAAACGTCACAATCACTGCTAGTGCTAGCAGAGGCGCCTTAAGCATCAGATCAGCAAGTGACGTTACAGTTGAAGGAATCACATTCGTCAACCCGGTCGACCTACCAGGTTACGGAGGAAAATTGGACGGCAAGGCAATTTATGTTCAGGCATCAGACAACATCAAGATAAACAACTGCAAATTCATAAACTACGCCTACGGTGTTGAAATGTATACCACCAGAAATGCTGAAGTTACAAACTCATATTTCAACGGTGCAACCACAAGTGTAAGCGGCATGGCAGGTACCGGTACCAAGGCAATTCAGCTTATGGGATCAGAACACATAAATATCGCCAACAACATTTTCGAAGGCCAGATTTATGATGCATTAAGCATAGCTTCCACTTCAGGTTACGTTACAATCGAAAACAACACCTTCATCAACAACACCTTCGCAATTTTTTATGGTGGTGCGTCAACTGAAGGAAACAAAATCAAAAACAACCGTTTCATTACCTGCGGTATCATAAATGAAACCTATTCATACAGCTACACTGTCGGAGGAAAAACTTACGCAGGAAATGCTACCATTGGCATAGAAGACCTGCCAGTCATAGGCTTGCAGAAAGCATCAAGCTATATTGAAATCATAGGAAATGAATTTACAGTTAAAGACAACACAAGAATAATCTATTCAGAAGCTGAAAACACTGCCCACGGATTTCCGTCTGTAATCGGGGACATTAACATTACCGACAACACAGTTAAAAAGGCCGATTCATCAGTAGATGACTCTTCTGTGACATTCTACCATCTAAAGATTGTTACCAGTTTATCCATAGATCCGACAGGAGACATCATACTTAAAAACAATAACTTCACAGATGTCCCCAACATCAACAAGCTGAATCTGGAGTTTGCAAGCATAACAGTTAATGATACAAGCGGAGACATTACCATTCCAAAATCACAATTATCTACAATGTTGGCTATAGTTTATGCTAAAAACGGCCGTGTTGTTGTTGAGCTTACCACAGTCAGCGGCAAAACACTTGTCGGTGAAAAAATCACATACCGCATCAACAGCGGCAATACTCAAAGTGCAGTTACTGATGAGTACGGCCACATCTACATTAATGACCTTACAGGAAATGTGGATTTGGATGTGACCTATTCCGGTTCAAGTTTATATTACAGAACCACATTAAGCAGTGATTTGCAGTTAAGCCCAACACAAACATTAACCAGCATTTCTGCAACTGGATTAACTGTCAATGCGATTAATGCTAAAACTACAATATACAAGTTCACTTTAAAAGATAATGCGGGTAACGCTTTAAAAGACCAAAGCGTAAGCATTTCCTTCAACGGTAAAATATATACTGCAACCAGTGACGGCAATGGTATTGTAAGCTTTGCCCTGCCAACTGCCGCTGCAGGAAAATATGCCGTTACAATGGCATTTACAGGTGATTCTACCTACAAAGGAAGTGTCGCAACTTCAACAATCAATATTGTAAAACAGGCAACTAAACTGACCGTTGCTAAAAAGACCTTTAAAAAGTCAGCCACTAAAAAGGTTACTGCAGTTTTAAAGGATAATGCTGGTAAAGTTTTAAGCGGTAAGAAAGTGACCATGAAGGTTAATGGTAAGACCTATACTGCAAAAACAAACTCTAAAGGTGTTGCAACCTTTAAGGTTAAACTGACTAAAAAAGGAACCTTTAAGGCAACAACCAAGTTTGCAGGTGATTCATACTACACTGCAAAGACAACAAGTTCAAAAATTGTGGTAAAATAGCTTATTGCTATTTTACTTTTTTTATTTCCAATTGTATAATTCGTCCAGTTTATGTTGGATTTCTTTTTCGATTTTTGATTTTTCATGAATGTTTAGGAAAACATCATCGCCGTGATTTGTTTTCTTGTATCTAATCAATCCATCTTTATATAATTTTTTTAATCCTCTGTTAATTTCTTTGCAGGGATGTTGTGATAGTTTGTTGCAGATATTGGTTTTTGGAGTGTGTCTTTTTTGCCAGTAATTGTTCCTGTATAAAAAATACAGGATATCTGCTCGAATTTCTGCTTCCTGTTCTTCGTCCAGACCCATGTAAACCACCTAAATTTTATTTTAAGTGTTGGTCCAGTAATTCTTTTAATTTGAATGCTGCACTCCTATTTAATATTATTTGGGTATCTGATTCATTAAGGATTTCAATATTATCTCCATCGGATGTCAGGCGTTTATTGAATAAGATTAGTCTTACTTCCTCATCGTCTGCTCCGACACCTACTGATGATGCATAAATCAGTTCGGAATCAGGATCAATTATCATATTTTTATTTACTTGAATATTTTCGTTCATGCTAAAACCCTCCATAATCATACTAGTAGTACATAGTTTTCATTTACCTCTTCGATGTAGATTCCATAGCCTTCATGTGTTAGAATTTCATTTTCTATTTGCATTAAATCTACATCTGGACTGTTTTCATCAAAAATCTCGTCCAATTCCTCGTCACTTACTTCATCGTATGGTTCATCTGCATAGTTCATTGCTTCTTCAATTGCAATCTTATTTAATTCATCAAGAAGCCTGTTTAAGCTTATTACAATCGGTGATTGTAAATTTAGGTGATATTTTGAATTGGAATTTCTGATTATTACTTGTTTTACTGTTAAATCGTCAATAAATTTGTTTAATGTTATTCTTGAGATTTCTGCTCCAACTGCAATTTGCAGTTTGGATAATTCGGCAAATGGATTCATTAATAAGTAATCAATTACTTTTATTTGAGGATAATCACCTAAGATTTCATCTAACATAAATAAAACACCTTCTGTATATTAAATATACAATCAGTCATTTAAATAATTAACTATTGTATATAAAATATCCAATAATATATTTATGAAAAAAATTCCATTGTAAAACTGAAGACAAAATATTCACAAAACTTAATAGCAATACTTGAGATAAATTTACATGAAAAACATTGAAAAAAGCCAAAAAGTAAACCATAATCTGAAATTAATTGGAAACATAACATCCATCACCACACTATACAACTAAATTGATTTCAGTAATGCCACCAGCCAATATGCCTATAAAAATGAAAATGTTTTTGGAGGTATGTAGATTACATTTCCTTTTCTTTTAATTGTTTTTGTATTATTTGCAACGACTATCCCATATTCACAGTCATATCTATTAATTGCATCTTCAATTTGGTATTTCTTTTTCTTTCCACGACCCACTTCAATTGGAATGATGTTTTCGGATTCTTCCTGGATTAAAAAATCAACATTTGTTTTTTTGTTTGCATCATAGTATATTGTGAAATTGGTGAACTGTCTGTTGGATAGATTAAAGAGATTTGATGCTATTAGATTTTCTAATAATAGTCCTTCATAATCATCACTTCCAAGTAATGGGTTTCCAACTTTCCTTGACAATGCGTGTCTGATGCTGGGTGTTGCAAAGTAATACTTCCAGGCTTTTTTAACTCTTTTAGCTGAACCTCCATATGGTTCACAATGAAAGATCAGATGGGTTTTTTCAAGCAAATCCAATATCTTATTGATGTTTGCGGTGGATGTTTTCAAATAATTCGCAAGATTTGCATGTGTTAGCTCACCCGGCTGTTGGAGGGCAAAGTATCTTAATATTCTTTTTGCATTTGATTGATTTGCAGATGAAAGCTCTTTTATCTGAGACAAGTCTTTGGTAATGACTCTTTCTGTTATTTCAACTAAATCTTCACATATTTCCCTGTGTGTCTTTTTATCAAAAAGTATTGGGAAAGCGCCGAATTTAAAATATTCATCCCAGTCAGTAGAATTGTAGTCTATGCAATTAGTCAGCATATTATTGGTTCCAAATTCTGATTTGACAGCATTATCAATATTTCCAGTAAATATCAGATTTCTTAAATCCTCCGATAGATTACCTACATTTAAATCATATTTTAATTTGATATGTTGTGTGTAGTTTAGGGGAGTTATTGATTTTTTACGCATTCTTCTTGCAAGGTCATCGTTTTGTTCGAGATGGAGTGCTGATGAACCTGTGAATATGACGAATATATTATATGATTTGTCATAGATGATTTTTCCAGTCTTTGCCCATTTCTTATCGATTTGTGATTCATCAATGAATATGAAAACCTTTTCGTTTAAAGTTCTTAAGTTCTCATTAAACATATCCTTTAAATATATTTCAACCATTTCGCGAATGCTACATTCAACGAAATCATTTAAATCATCAAATGAAATATATAGGATATTTCTGGGAGGAATATTCTTTTCTTTCATCAGATATTCATAAAGCTGCAGAATTAGGGTTGTTTTTCCAACACCCCTAAGGCCAGGTAAAACTACAATCTTATTTGATGTATCTTCATTTAAAAAGGCATCTGCATATCCTTTTAATTTAGTTAGTTCCTCCCTTGCATTGAATTTTTTATTATTTTTAGATAAGTCTCTGCTTAAAACATTAGGAACATCATTCAATTCATTTTTAATAAAATTTGAGATTAACTCTTCTTTTTCCAACATTACGCACAACTCCGTGATTCAATACTTTCTATTCAAATATTTAAATTATCTTATATAAATAATTATTCAAATTATTAAACAATTATATATAAAGACTTCTTCAAATATTTGAACAAAATAATTTTGTTTATTTTTGGAAACATAATATATTTTTTAACATGACATCAGCATTAAACTATTCAAAACTAACTTTCTGAAATAACTAAAAAAAAATATATGAAAATCAAAAATTCATTTTTCACACATTAAAAATCAAACAACAACAAAGAAATTAATTAGAAGTGTCCCCAACACAATTTTTATTTATA
>JAFQXD010000083.1 GCA_017407115.1 Methanobrevibacter sp.
AATACCCACAAAGACCATAGCCATTGGAAAGATAACAGGTAAGAGTAGTGCTTGCAGAATAGCCTGCATTTTAGATACAAAATCATCTAAATACTGAAAAATATCAATATTAGATACTGCCGATAAAATCAATGAATCTAATAGAAACATCAATTTTGAACCTGCAAAAATCAACTGTACTACCCAATTAATGATTTTAGGGAAAGCCTCTTTAGCACCAAAAAAACCTTTATCCTCAATATACATATAACTTGTATAAGCTGATAAGGCTGACATATCTTTTGCATTAATAGCACCTGCTTCTTTAGCTAGTGCTTCTTGATAATCATTTGAACTATCAATTGTACCAGCCTTTGTTAAAATAGCACTATTATAAGCATTATTTAATGTTGTAATAGCAGAAGCAGTTTTTGTTTTATCATATCCCGCATTTGATAATTTTGAAATAGCCCCTTGATAGAGTAGATTATATTTTTGATAAGTTTCTTCTGTAATCGGAATCGCATTATTACCTTGTGTTTGATTACTTAGATTTTTAATCTCATTAATAATTGTTAGAACTGCTTTATACTCTGGAATATTAACAATATCGCCTTGGGCATTTGTAACGAAATCAGGTGCTTTAATACCACTATCAGAACCGATAGTATCATTAGTGACAACTGCATTACCTGTGTCTAAAGCGTAGGCTTGACTACCACAAAACAACAGACTTAAAAAGGTTAGCGCAACTAAAATCTTTTTCATTTAAGCCCCGCTTTCCAAGAATTACCAATATCTTTCAGAAAATCTGGTAAGTATCTAATTGTCTTGATGAACGGTTCATAAAGACCAGTCATTTTCAACATCATTAAAAAGAATACAAGGAATATGACAACACCTAATACCATATCCACAAGTGATTTTTTGTTTTTCATTGATATTTTCCTTTCAAGTCTTTATACAGCGACTAATTCTGTTTCGATTGTGTCACACAATGGATTGATTTCAGAAACAATACCGTCAATTGTAATACGTTCAGTACGCCCAAACGGGTCAGTAAAGAGACATTGCCCCATAGACATGCTAGACACCCATTTACGTGTTTCTTCTGATTTCACAATACCATGAGTATCTAAGATTAAATCTGTCTCAGTCGGAGAGTTAAAACTAAACAATGTACCAAAACCAGTATCATCTAATTCTGAATTAGAATCTTTGTGAGATTGAGAAACGAATACCAAGAAATTATTAAACGACCGACCAGTTCGTCTGATTTTCATAATAATTTCTCTACCCACATCAGTAATATTAAAGAACCATGCTTCATCAATGAAAGTAATTGATTCTTTCTTGCTTTCAGAACCAAATTTGTAACAGAATTGACCTAGGGCATAAAGAGCGACTAGAGACTGTCTTTGATTTTCAGTAATACTTGTTTCACTTGTCGGTAATTCAAGACCAGTTACTTCAATAATTGAAATACGTTTTGACATACTGATTGCTTCATTTTGACCATTAGAGAAACAAAGAGATAGAGTAGAATTGCTAATTTTTTCAAGTAGTAACTCAGCAGTAATTCTCACTCTGTCAGTATCACTCTTAGTGAGGGCTTCCATGATATTTTTAGTACCGACTTTTTCGCCATTTTCACGCAAGACTAGATATTTTTCAATCATTTGTAACAATTCTTTTTCAAATTGTTCATTTTGTTTCAAGTCGTAAAACTCGCCTATCATAGAAATAATCAAGTTTTTAGCTTCTTGTCCTGTCAAGAAAACTAGTGGGTCAAGGACACCATGATTTTCAGAATTTCTAGCGTCAACTGTCACAAAATTAATCTGTTTGATATAGTCACAAATTTCAGGATAGATACCTTGACTTTCATACTCATGTAAAACTTTCA
>JAFQXD010000052.1 GCA_017407115.1 Methanobrevibacter sp.
AATATGGTCTTTCTTTAATTAAACAATGTTGAATTTTTAATGAGTTTATTTCTTTTTGAAATGAGGCCAATGTGCAATTTCAACTGATAAAAACCCTAGTTCCCCACATTGGCATCAAATTTAAATAGTGGACAGTCCCAAAGATTATCTTTCTGAATTAATTCCCTTTTCAGAAAGTATCTCATTTTGAACTTCCACGACTTCAGCACTGGTATTTGCTTCACTATATGCTTCAAGCAATTCGTGATTCAGTTCCAAAAAAGTATGCCCCCATTTGAAACCATCCAGGATTTCACGGGCTTCATCCTTAAAACGAGTAATATACAGAGTGGCACTTATGGCCTCTACTGTGGATAATATGCAAGGTTTGCCATAATTTACTGGATTTGTTGCAATTAAAAAAGGCAATGCCCTGTGGTATTTTGATAAAGAGAAGAATTTTTTAGAACTTGACACCTCGTTCCATGAGCAGTCAAGTCCCACTATTCCTCGTCTTTGAACATACCTATAGTCTTCATATGATACTGATTTTTCTGCATATGGGTTTAAAACAATGGCTCCTGAAGGTATTTTATTGATATTGTAAACTAACCTGCATTTGCCTTGCTTTTCCATTTTGATAGATGTGCACTTTTTTCTATCACATTCATCTGCATGAAAAACAGTAATTTTCATTTCTTATTCCTCAGAAACATTTCCGGCCTGATACTGACGAATCAAGTTTAACTGTTCTGCAAATGCCTCTTCAGATAAACCAAATTCTTCATTGACCTTTGGAACATCCTGACTTTCTTTTAAAGTGATTGTTTTAAGTAAAGGTTCCACAAATTCGATGTATCCTTGTCCGAATATGCTGTTTACATGATCAATATCACTTTTTCCGTCAAAGATTACATAGACCAGATATCCTTGGTTTTTGCCTTGAGACTCACAGATTACTATATTCATGATATTTTCTTCAGTGTAGTTTGTCTCATTGTTGGCCATTGCTTGAGTGAAGTAAATGTTCCAGTCATTGCCGTTGAATGTTCTCTCATCAGGGTTTGTAATACCTTGAAGTCCGTAAATCTCCATCAGTTCAGAGGAATTGTCTACAGTTGTGACATTGTAAGTGATATTATGCACCTTGTCAACATATGAATGCATATACTGTTCTGAATTGTT
Organism: Methanobrevibacter sp.; assembly: GCA_017407115.1. Classification (GTDB taxonomy): domain Archaea; phylum Methanobacteriota; class Methanobacteria; order Methanobacteriales; family Methanobacteriaceae; genus Methanocatella. The sequence continues at coordinate 1,165 of JAFQXD010000052.1, forward strand.
TACAGGACTGGCCTGTCCGACAAAACTGCCTTCCATAAAGTCTGTTTTGAATTGTGTAGATTCTTTATTATTATTACCATTTAACATTCCAGTAGCGAAAATTACACCTGCAATTGCAACAATTGCAACGATTGCTACTGCAATTATTATAATATTTTTATTTTCCATTTATGAAAACTCCATAAGTTGTTAATTAAATGTTTTATTAAAAGTCTTTAATAAATGTTTATTTAATTAAAAAAGTATTTTAATTAATAAAAATAAACATTACTTAAGGTATAAATATGAATAAGAAAACTAAATATCAATTATTGCTTATTGCATTGGTAATAATTGTAATATTTAATGTTGCCGTTTTACTAACGGCCAATAACAACTCACATAATGTTTATAATGCCACAATCGTTGGCTCAAATGCCAATGGTACTGTTTATAAAATCATTGCAGGTGATGAATCTTCCAACGAAACCGTTGGAATCATTCTTGGGGTCCATCCAAGAGAACATGAAATTCATGAAGCAATTAACAGAACAATATATAATATCACTTCTGAAGGCGGAAGCCAGAATTTAACCAAAAGATATGTGATTTATTATGTAATAGTTAACGATAATTTAACATCAAGGGAGGATACACGAGCTGCCGGTGAGGAATTATCCGAAAAATTCATTGTTCCAAACATTGCCAAAGACAACCCATTCATAGTTGTGGATGTTCATGAAATCGACCCTGTTTATGAGTATTCCAATTTCCTGTTTAGCCTTTCAAACAGAACGGCTAAAATCAATGAATATATTAATATAATAGCCAATGGCGTTGGAATTGTTGATTTTAACTTTACTGAAGGAACAAGCCCCGAAAAGGTTACCATGCCTATAGCTGAAAAGGGAATTCCAACCATTCTGGTTGAAACTTCAATTACCGATAGCCTGTCCGAAAAACAGCAAACCGCTTATAAACTAATTAAAACTTTAGATAACTTAAGTCCATAGTGTGATTCATATGCAAAAAGTTCGAGGAATATTAATTGGAAGAATGCAGCCTGTCCACAATGGACATATGCAAGTAATCAATAAGATTCTGGAAGAGGTTGATGAAATCATTATTGGTATCGGAAGTGCCCAAATAAGCCATGAACTCAAAGATCCGTTCACTGCAGGTGAAAGGATTGTCATGATCAGCCAGGCACTTGCCGAAGCAGAAATTGATGCCAGCAGATACTACATTATACCAATGCAGGACATTAATTTCAATGCAATTTGGGCATCACATGTCAAAATGATGACACCTCCGTTTTCTATCGTATATTCCGGAAACCCATTAGTCAAACAGTTATTTGCAGAGGAAGGATATGAAGTAAGACAACCTCCACTTTATGACAGATTGCATTTGTCCGGAACAGAAGTTAGGCGCAGAATTCTTGAAGATAAAGACTGGCAGGAACTGGTGCCTAAAGCTACTGCAGACATTATTGAAGAAATAAATGGAATTGAAAGACTTAAAAATTTATCCGTTAAGGAAATTAGTGACATATAACAATAGTTATATAATACTAAAAACATAATACTAATCGGAGATATTAATATGGTTGTAAGAGTTATAGAAGCAAAAGAAGACAAAGTTACAACAGCTGATTTAATTGCTGATTTGAAGAAAAGTACCAAAATTGATTATTCAGGAGCTATTTTTACTTTTGAAGGCATAGTTCGTGGAAAGGAAGAGAACATGAACCTGGAAAAGTTAATATTGACCACTCCAGACAAAGAAAAAACACAAAAGGAAATAGAAAAAATAGTTGAAAACGTCAAAATCAAATACAACGTCTTTGAAATCTCTGTCATTCACTACATTGGAGAATTTTATACAGGAGACATGTTGTTTTTAGTTGCAGTTCTAGGCAATCACAGAGGAGAAACTCTTGACGCTTTAAAAGAAGTTATTGAAACTGTAAAATATGACGTTGAATTTAAAAAAGAAGAAATATCCAAAGAAGGAACAAAAACCATCCTCGCTGGAGGTTAAATTTTGTTAAACCTTCTTTTTATTTTTAAAGTTATTTTACTGGTTATAATTATATATTCAATTTTAAAGCATTTAAAAACACTTTTAAAGATAGCGGTAGTTATATTCGCTATTTTGGTATTGTTAGGAATTTGGGGATTATAATCCCAATCCTAAAAACTTATTTTCCGATGATTACTTCAGTAGATTTGATGATAGCAGTAACATCGTCGCCTTCAGCTAAACCTAATTTTTCAGCAGATTCTTTAGTAATAACTGCAGTGATAGTATTAGGCTCGGTGATTTCAATTTTAATGTTAGCCATAACAGCACCAAGATCGACATTTGTAACTTTACCAGCTAATTGATTTCTAGCACTTAATTGCATATTTTCATCTCCTTATTTATTTACCTACAATAACTTCAGTAGATTTGATGATAGCACATACATCATCGCCTTCAGCTAAACCTAATTTTTCAGCAGACTCCTTAGTAATAACCGCAGTAATAACATTAGGCTCTGAAATTTCGATTTTAATGTTAGCCATAACAGCACCAAGTTCAACATTTGTAACTTTACCAGCTAATTGATTTCTTCCACTTAATTGCATTTTATACACCTCACTTATTTACCAATGATCACTTCAGTAGATTTGATGATAGCAGTTACGTCATCGCCTTCAGCTAAACCTAATTTTTCAGCAGACTCCTTAGTAATTACAGCAGTAATAACATTAGGTTCTGAGATTTCAATTTTAATGTTAGCCATAACAGCACCAAGTTCAACACCAGTTACTTTTCCATTTAATTGATTTCTTGCACTTAATTTCATAATTTCACATCAGTATGTTTTTCACAATATACTGTTGTATCGAATTGTATATAAATGTTTCGGTTTTTGATGTAAATAAGACTTTTGAAAATGATTACCTGAAATGCTTCATATCGATATAATTTTTTAATATACATCATTATAAAAAGATTAAAACTAAAATAAATCAAGAAAATAATCATTAAAACAAATTAATTTATAAAAATAATTATAAATTAAAAGTTAAAGTAAAAAATATAGAATAATATAAAGTTATATCAAATTTTATCGAAATTCAAAAAATACTAACGATGATTTTATATATCCTCTAGAAAATTTTATTAAAAAACAAACCTATACTAATTATTATGAATATCGAATTAGAATCAATTGGTACAATCCATACAGAATTTAAAGAAATTGAAGGAATGCCAATCCAACCAACAGGCGCAAAAGGAATTGAAGGAACCATAGAAATTAAAGACAAATATGTTGATGGTTTAAAAGATTTGGACGGATTTTCTCACATTCACATTCTTTATTTACTGCACAAAGTAGATGGATACATGCTTGAAGTGAAACCTTTTATGGACAACAACACACATGGCGTTTTTGCAACAAGATCACCAAAAAGGCCAAACAGAATCGGAATGAGTGTGGTTAAAGTTAAAAAAGTTGAAGGAAACACAGTCCATATTGAAAACGTTGATGTTTTAGATGGAACACCACTTTTAGACATCAAACCGTATGTTCCCCAATTATATGAGGATACAATTGACGAACTGAAAATAGGATGGTTTGAAACCAAACACCAAAAAGCAAAATCACAAAAATCAGATGATAGATTTAAATAATCTATCATTAATTGAAATTTTCCGGAAACTCCAATTTCAATTCATTGATGAAATCTTCAATCATCACTTCTTTAAGGGATTTGTTTTCACATTCAAAATCTACAAAACCTCCTTGAGTATTTTTAAAGGATAATTTTGTATAAAAATCTGCCAGCTCATCAACGGACACGTTTTTCAAATCAGCATAATCTTCAGTATATCCTTTTATGAAATCAAGGAAATCCACATTTTCATCCCATATGCCAACATATTTTCTAACATTGATGTTGGCCATGTTATCTTTAAGCTCATCAAATTCCCTTTTGTTGTTGACAACAAAATCCTTAGCCATTGCAAGCTTTAAATCCTGAACAAACTCATCATCACAGTCCGGCCTACAGGTATAAATCTCTTTTTGGGAATCTGTTAACTCATCAACATATTTATCATCTCTAAAGTAGAATAAAGAATGCTTTACCGGAGATAATTTTGTAGTTTCACCATCTTCACATTTCTCAAATGGATTAATAGCATGCACCATAGTTAATTCAGTAAATGACATGTCCCCTATATAATCTACAAGTTCAGGGTACTTTTGTATGGTTGCTTTGTCAATGTCTTGATAAGTCGGAACACAACCTAATTTCTGACCTCTAAAACAGATATAGAAAGTTCTGTCTGAATCGATTGAAGTGAAATATCTGCGAATGGATCTGCAGGTATCAAATTCCTCTTCACTCATGGAATAAAACAAATCAAGATAATCCAATTCAATGCCATGGTTTAGACATGTCTCCTTTAAATCCGGAAATACATGCTTGATAAAATAGTAATGTTCAGCGAACATGTCAGGTATTGTACTTATAATCATTATAGTAATGTGTTTTTTACTCACAAAAACACCTCCATTTTAACTTTAAAACCTTCTAATATAAATAGTTTTTAAAAAATGAAATGAATAAAAAAGAAAAAAAGGTAGCTATAAATCATTTATATATTATATTATAATATAGTTTTCATTCTCTCAATGATATAAAATATGAAAAGTCCAATATAAATAATTATTGAATGAAAAATAAAGTTCGTAATAAATAAAACGAACAAAAAATACAGTGTTAAAAAATATTGTAAAAAATTTATAATTTAGGATAACCCATAAACTCCCGATGACTTTCATACGCAGCCCACTTATCAGGATGGTTATTTTTATATCTCTGAATATAATTATCTCTACCTTCTTCAGAGAGATCTTCCATTAAACAATCTAATGCAATTAATTCACTTATATTCAATGACCCATCAAATTTAATTGTTTTCATGAAAAATCACCCAAAATTATATTTTCATTAATGATAATTATAGTTAAAAATATATATAAATTTATGGTTTGATATGATGTACCATCACATTATGTCGAGCCATTTTTTCCTTAAAAACATTAATAGGGACTGTCCGCTATTTGATTTTTTGTTAAATTAAAGTTACATTTAAATGTTTTTTTATTTTTTTAATATTAATTACTATTGCTTCGAGTTTTAAGTCTATATCTACTTTATTGAATCCTATTCTTCTAGATTTGTG
>JAFQXD010000053.1 GCA_017407115.1 Methanobrevibacter sp.
CTAATTTTAATAATTAGATATATATGAGCCATATATTATTTTTTAAATAGAATAACTGCTTATTTTAGATTGAAATAATCTTAAATTAAAATGATGCAATCAAAATTAAAATCAAAATAATTAACTTTAAATATGGTTAAAATAAAAATAAAAGTAGGATAATATCTTATTTTTACCATACTAAGCCAAATATTGTTAAAATATTATAAAACAGTTAATAAACTATACATTGATTGTTTATAAAACTATTTGTCAGTAAAATTCTGGACAGTGCCTTAATATTAAGTTTATTCTTCATTAACTTAATATACCTTATTTTATGATTTTATTAGGTGCATTATGTTTATATTTTTAAAAAATAAGTCTTTTTTTAAGGAATTAATTTTGTCTTTTTTTCTAAAGAGTATTATATTTTGTATACTTTTTTGTATATTGACTTTAAATTCTCTGAAAAATTATTAGGAAAACCATTCATCAACTATTTCATATTCTATGTTTCCAATAAGATAACATTGATAAAAAATTGTTACTTTTTTATTTTTGATTTAATTGGTTGTCATTAACATTTGATGTAGGGGGTTGTGAATACTGGGGTGTTTTTAACTCTGAGGTGTAATTTTTCACGCATTTCAAAATAAGTCAATCAACAATTCAATAAAAATATTTATTAAATCTCAAATTCATATATCCTATCAAACATCTTAAGCATCTTAAATAGCAAATTGTGTGATAAACAAAGGTGATGCTTGCATGGATAAAATGAATCTTATTAAAACTAGATAAAGCGTCAGAACATTTAACCTGCGAAAAATCACTAAAGAGGATAAAGAAAAACTTCTAGAATACATAAAAACAATTGAAAATCCATATGGTATCTCAGTTGAATTTCATATACTGGGCCGCGAAAAATATAACCTTTCAAGTCCCGTAATAAAAGGTGGGGATACATATATTGCTGCAAAAGTGGCCAAAGTAGGCCACTGCGAAGAAGCATACGGATACTCATTTGAAAAAATGGTATTATACGCATGGGGCCTCGGAATCGGAACAACATGGATCGGAGGAACACTTAACAGACCTATCTTTGAAAAAGCGGTAGACACATAGGACAACGAATACATGATGATAGTAACACCAATAGGATATCCTTCAAAAACACAGTCTGAAGTCGACAGAAAGCTACGTGAAATGGTTCACGATGATGAAAGGCTTGCCCAATCAAAGCTTTTTTATGAAAATGATTTTTCAACACCTCTAAACTATAGTGAAGAATGTCTTGATGCCATCCGTTGGGCACCATCTGCAGCAAACAGACAGCCATGGCGTGTTGTAAAAAACAATGAAAATTACCATTTCTATCTCAAACATCCTAAAGGATATTCTGCAGGTGTAGAATGGGACGTTCAAAAGATGGATTTGGGAATAGCAATATGCCATTTCATGTACATCAAAAATGGAAACCTGATTATTGATGAACCTGAAATCGAAACTGATGAAAATATGGAATACATTGCAACAATAAACACAAAGGAGAGAAAATATGAGTAAAAAAATAATAGCCGTTAACGCAGGACCAAGAAAAGGATGGAATACTGATACGTTGATTGATGAATCAATAAAAGGCGCCGAATCTGCCGGAGCGGATGTGGAAAAATTCAATTTGTTCCGTTTGGAAAAATACACAGGATGCATTTCCTGTTTTGGATGTAAAAAAGAAAAATATAAAGGACACTGCATTCGCCGTGACGGCCTAACAGAAGTATTGGATGCAATACGCGAAGCCGATGGACTGATAATTGGATCTCCAAATTATCTTGGTGATTTGACAGCATCATTCAGGGCACTTTATGAAAGACTGGTCTTTCAGAATCTGACATACAATCATGAAGTTCCATGCTGCAATGAAAATCCCATTCCAACATTGCTTATAATGACCAGCAACGCACCGGATAATGCCTATGAAGGATTGCTCAAAAATTATCAGAATGTATTAAGCGCTTTTGTAGGGCCAACCGAATTTTTTGTCTCAGGTGAAACACAACAACTTAAAGACTACAGTAAAACCGACTGGGAATGGTATTTCAACGCTGAAGAAAGATATGAAAGACACAAAACAGTTTTTCCTAAAGAAAGAAAAGCAGTCTATGAAAAAGGAAAAAAATTAGTTAGTTAATGATTAACATGAAAATATTATATTACACATCAACTGGAAACAACCTATACATTGCAAAGCAATTGGGCGGCGAACTGATAAGCATACCTCAATTGATGAAAAACAATGAATTGGAAATCAAAGATGACATTGTGGGCATAATCTTTCCTGTTTTTTATGCGACATCCCCAAAAATGCTTAGGGAATTTGTTGAAAAGGCAAACATCAAAACAGACTACCTGTTTTTGATTACATCCTACGGAAGCGACGGAGATCAAAATGCACTGCGAATCATGAAAGAAACATTAAACAACCGGGGAATTGAAGTCAACTACACAAACTCTGTTTTAATGGTTGATAATTTCCTTCCGACATTCGACATGGCTAATGAGAAAGAACTGAAAAAAGATTTAAACATCAATGATGACATCAAAGCCATCATACAGGATATCCTAAAAAAGAGAGAATTATATCTTGATAAAAAACATTTCACAGATATTGAAAATATTGAAGTCATACTGGAAACAACAATGACAGAAAAATTCCACATTCAGGTTGGCAAAGACTGCAGTAGCTGTAAAATATGCACCATGGTATGTCCAAGGGGAAATATTGAAATAATAGACGAAACACCATGTTTTGGAGATACCTGTGATTTCTGCTTAGGCTGTGTGCACCACTGCAAGACAAATAATCTGACAATAAATGACGAGAAAAACCCTAATGAAAGATACAGAAATCCGAATATTAAACTTTCAGAGATTATAAAAAGTAATAAAATCATTTAATTTAGATTAATTTTAAAAAAAAAGAATTGTGGAAAAGTATTTATTCGGGATAAATACTTTCCGGAGGGTTTTCCAAATCAATAACATATTTGTTTTTGAGATTTTCAGGACCTAATGGAGTGTGAGTTGAGAGATACACAGTTGGATTGTTTGTGATGAATTCACGTACATTGTCCAGGGTTTCACGGGCTTTTCCGATATCCTCAAAAACAACAGATAGCTTATTTGCATAGAGTGCCTCATCAGTATATGTGACATCACCCTGAATCATGTAAAATAAATCATCGTTTTCTGCGATAACTATACTGTTGCCGCTGGTATGACCAATAGCTTCGATTAAATATAATCCCTCACATATTTTTTGTGATTTTTCAAAGTTGTGGTAAGCTCCGTCATCAAATTCCACAGGAACAACATTTTCCCCTTCCAGGTCTAATTCCTGAGCTTCTGTTTTTGAAAGATATATTTTAGCATTTGGGAACTGATTTATTTCACCGGAATGGTCAAGATGTTTGTGTGTGAGAAGAATTTTAGTCACATCTTCCTTTTTATAGCCCAATTCATAGAATGCATCCATATACTCAGAGATTCTTTGCCCATTATATATTGGGGCATTTTCATCATATTCCGGGTCTTCAAAATCAGCAGGAATTCCAGTGTCTACAAGAATTACCTCATTACCTGTATCTATTAGATAATTTTGAATGCCTGCTCTGTATTTGACGGATGGATCGCATTTTTCCATTCCGTCTTCTCCGCCGAATGCAAATGCCTGGGTCATGAATCCGTTTGCATATTCTATTATTGCTTTAATTTCCATGAAAAACCCCTCAGTTAAATAGGATTATTCTGCACTCGGACCGTTGATTAACAGTTGAGTCAAGTAGTTTTCTTTTCCAATCATTTTGCATAAATCGAGCTGCTGTTCGCTCCAGTACATGTCCTCCTCTTCATCCTTGAGATATACTTTCATCAAATCATAGGTTGTTGCATCAAAGATTCCGGAATCCATCATTTCGTTTAAGAATGCAATTCCTTCAACAGATACATTGTAGTCATATTCAATGAACTCTATGATGTCAGTGTAGATAGGTTTTGCTTCCTGTGCTTCCTGTTTGATTTCGCCACCTAAATCAAGAATGCGGTCCATGAACTGTTCTACGAAATCCATTTCTTCAGTTGCATGTGCTATGTATTTGTCTCCTAATGCCTGGAAACCTAGGCCCGCAAATATTTTAGCTTGAATTCTGTGTCCAAATGAATTTGCAGACAAGCCGGTTACAATAAGTTGCAATGCTTCAATAGTTTTTTCTTTATCAGACATGATTTTTCACCTTTTAATGATATAATCTACTTAAGTATCTTAAGCATGATTAAATTTATGTTCATGAATTATTTAAGTTTTATTATATTCGGCCGCACCTTCACAAAATAGATATAGCATTTCTTTGAATTTCATTTTGTCTTCATCAGAATAATCTTTAAAAATTTCAGATTCCCCTTCATAAATCATGTTTGACAGTGCATTGAAAATGAATTCTCCTTTATCTGTTAAGCTAAGAGATTTTTTACCGTTGCAGTCTTTTAAAACTTCACGTTTAACATAACCACTTTTTTCCAATCTTTTAATAATCTGAGCAACATTCGCTTCTGAAACATAAAGCAGCTGCGCCAATTCTTTTTGGGAAATGTTTTCGTGATAGAATATATTGGACAGATAAGTGTAATCCCTTGGAGTGATATCCTTGAAATTTTCCTTTAAAAAATTATCGTGAATCACATTAATGTAATTAATAAAATAAAAAAATGAAGTGCTTTTCAACCGGTCATCATCAAAGTTTAAACTAACCATACAACTCACATCCGCCAGATAATTAATAATATATATCTAGTAATTTATTTCTTAAATCTTATTATATAATATTTAAAATAGTATGATGAAATCAAAATAGTTTAATATGGATACGAAAAACTTGATGGATACCAATAGGCTGGAAGCCTTTTATGACGCAATTATTGCTATTATTGTAACAGTTTTGGTTTTGGAATTGCCACAGCCTGAAACTGCTACCATTGCGGGAATTTTAGCTTTGAAAGTTTCATATTTCACTTATCTTGTCAGTTTTCTTGTTTGTGCCAATCTCTGGCAATATCACCACTTGATATATGCTCATGTGAAAAAAATTGATTCTAAAATTATTTGGCTGAACATTCTTTTAATGTTTGTAATATCCTTGATTCCGTATTTGACAATTTTTGTTGCCAATAATCCGAATTCTCTTTTAAGCGAATCCTTATATGGTTTGGATTTTATTTTGGTGGATATTATTCTATTTATTATGAGCAGGTATCTGATAAAAATAAATGAGGATAGCGAATATTTATCTGAAGTTTTGGATTTGAAAAATGCAATAATCATTCCGTTCATATTCCTAATTATAGGATTCATTATAGGTTTTTTAGGCTATCCTATTGCAATCAGCATTGTCTGTTTGATTACAATCGTAAGGTCAATATTATATTCAATTAAATAGGTCAGTATCTTCCAGTATTTAATTTGAGTATGATATTTCTTTTTTTGGCGAATTCATATAATTCATGTTTTATATAATCGGATCTTTCCTTTAAATCCATATCTTTTGTTGATTCATCGCAGTCTTTTAATATCTGTTTTAAGTCATCGACTTCAAGCAGATTTACCGCCAGACAGAAGAAGATATGCTTGTTGGCAATATTATACCTGTTTAAAAGATGGTTTAGGATTTCCTTTTTTTCAAGCTGTTCTTTGTGATAGTTTTCGATTCCTATAGTTTTTGCTTTTTGCAAATCCTTTTTCTGATTCCTGTGAGTGATTAGTGAATCGTATAATTCAATTCCATCATATTTGTCACAGGGATATTCCTCACATTCGAAGCAGTAGTCTATATTTCCATGTTCAATGCTGCATGGTGCTATTGTGCAGGTCAGATAACAGGTACTGCCTTCACGACACCCTGCGCATCTTTTTTCAATAAACATTGGGCATAAACTGCAGTTAAGTCCACACAACGACAATAAATTATCTGACCGTTTGAATTCTTTTTCTGACATCTAAAATTCATTTTTATTTAATTTTATTTAAATATTTATCATACTTCAACACCACTTTCAGTTACAATCCTTTCACCAACAGGTTGTTCCTCTTCAAAGTTACTGAGATAGTTTTTATAGATTTCATCACCTTCAGATGAAAGTTCCATAATATATCTTAATACATCATCTCTTGAATAACTGAAGTAAATATCTAAAGAATCGCTGATTCCCATTAACTCCAACTGTAAGTTTAATAGCTGGTTACAGTATTTTAAAACCCACTTCTGGTCATTGGCCACATTAACTATAAACCCTGTAATAGCCGAATCGTTAATGTACTCGGCCACATTCTGATTAGATTTTTCATTACCCGCTTGAGACTGAGGTGTCACGAAAGTCCTTAAGATATTATTCCTAAAGATTTCAGTCTGTCTTGTATAGTCAGACTGGTAGTTGTTACCCCCAAGTATTTTACTTTTAATTCCGGGAGGTACAATAGCCACATTGCTTCCGGCAGTAGTTCCATAATCAGCATACAAGTTTTCTTTAGCAGTGCTTGAAAGTTCGGTGATGTATGGCTGGCCGTTTGCATCCATTGAGGCATTACTTCAATAATATTATCCTTATTAATCCTCTCTACCTGGTTTCTCTCCAAATTACATTTATGGTAGATATCATCAAGGCAGTTTAAAATTATACTTTGAGCTTCGCAGTAGATTTCATTATACATGAAGTTAATAACCTCATCAGCTTCATATTTGACCGTTAATGTTCCTTCCTCAACACTAACATAGTTATCGAACTCTTCTGGAGATCCATTAACAATATCTTTCGGCATCTCATGCAAAAATAGCTGCACTTCATTATCATCATTGAACTCCTTCTTTAATCCGTAACCGTGAGCACCGATTTCTAGAAATATTGGTTTAATGTATTTACCTATACTTTTATCCCAGCGTTGAACCGGTTTAATAAGACCTTCTCCATCAACCATTCCTCCCTGCAGAATATTTTTGGCAACTTGGCTGATGTCAATTTTCCTTGCCCACAAAATTAAAGTTAGCTTTTGCTCAGCAGATAATTTGTTTTCCTTATCCACAAGTACAATATTAACATTAGCCTTATCAATTCTATTCTTTAATATTCCTGAAGTGTAACCGTCAAGCTTAACAGCATAACGTGCATTAGCTATTGTCTTATTAATTACAGGTGGAAGTGCATCTACAAGATCAAGGCCAGTGTTTATCCCATCAGCTCTCGGCTGCCTTTCATCCTCACCCCAATAGCTGCGCTTGGTGTTGTACTGCTCAACACGATTATTCAATAATCTTGTCTTAATATAATCAGTAAGTCCCATGATAATCCTTTTCCAAATATTATATTATTTATTATATTTTTTATATAAAATAAGTAATAAATGTTATAGGAAAAAATAATTCGTAAAGCCGGATGAGAATAATTAATCATTTAAAAAAAAAAAGAAAAGTTAGATTAGAATTTAACTATAATAAATCTATATTTTTCATTTTATCTTCAAGATATTGTGCTTTTTCATCATAGAACCTTTTAATAACAACAGATATGACTATTGTTGCAAATCCGAAACAGACCAAATAGATTAAGGCACCATGATAATTTGGCCAAAAAGTTCCCAGCATAGATTCTCGAATCAGGGTTATCGCATGAGTCATGGGCATGATGGGATTCAATGCCCTGAAAAATGATTCAGTAAGTTCGGCAGGATAAATTCCTCCAGTGGACGAAATTTGAAGCACAAGAAGTATTATTCCAAAAACCTTACCTACAGTACCGAATGCCGAAACAAAGGAATACATTAAAATCATGAGTATTGCCGCCACAAAAAATGTTGAAAATACAAACAGTGCAGGATTGGCAATATTCATGCCCAAGAGAGATATTCCTGTTAAAGTAACAATTGTCTGCAGGATGCTAATCAGAATGAATAGAACTAATCTGGCAAAATATAATTCAATTGGGCGGTATTTTGTTCCAGCACTTGTCCCCGGCTTAATCATCACTGAAGTAATTACTCCTCCAATCCACATTGACAAAACAATGTAAAATGGAGCAATCTGGCTGCCGAAGGTATCCGCAGAATAATAGTCATGCTTTTCAAGTTTTATAGGGGAATAAAAATAATCTCCTAATTTGTCTTCATCAATTCCAGTAATGTCATCCAATGAACCGGCTGCCGCTGAAAGGGAATATGCTGCAGTAAACAACGCACTTGATGCTGAATTTGCAAGCAACTGTGAACCTGCCGCAAGACTTAAAGCACCATTTGCCAAATCACCTGAACCTTCGGCCAAACTGACTGAACCGTTAGCTAAACCTGAAGCGCCTTCTGCAACATCAGATGCACCATTTGCCAAATCAGATGAACTTTGGGCCAACTTTACTGAACCTTGAGCAACATTGTCTGCACCACCTGCAACCTGACCGGATGCATTGGCGAGTTTTACTGAGCTTTCAGCATAAGGCTTTACAGGATCGGGCAATTGGGATGATGCCTCTTCGAGTTGCTTTGCGGAGTTTTGAACCTGTGAAGATGCGGAAGATACCTGGCTTGCACCGGATGAAACCTCATCGGCACCGCTTGTAACCTTGCCTGCTCCTTCACTGACCTTGGATGCAGCATCATTTACTTTGCTTGCACCTGAAGACACTTCACTAACGCCGTTATTTACTTTGCTTGCACCTGATGACACTTCACTGGCGCCTGAAGAGACTTGGCTTGCACCGGATGACAATTGAACGGCACCTGAAGAAAGCTGAATTGAACCTGATGAAAGACCGTCCTGTAGTTCACCCAATTTCCCGTATGCCGCAACATTAATAAACTCAACGATTTTTGCATTCATTGTTCTGTATACTTCTTTTGCACCGGAATCAGCCAATCTGCTTCCAATAGGATTGGTTTTGGAATTGGCATAGAATTCCAATTGGGCCTGGTGAGGGTCATCGGTTGTGATGGAAATGATTTGTTCGGAAAAGTTTTTAGGAATGACAATTCCTCCATAGTAAGTTCCATTTTCAACGCCCTTATGCAGATTGTCTTCACTGACAAAGGACCATTTGAAGTCAGTGTTGTTTTCCAATTCATCCACTAAATCATTGCCGACATTTATTTTTTCACCATCGTATGAAGACCCGTTGTCCAAATTTGCTATTGCGAAACCTAATTCTCCAGTATTTCCATACATGTCCCAGCATGCATCAACATTCAATACTGCATATAGGGACGGGAGAATAATCACTACCAATAGAATCAGCACCACAATAGGATTTTTATAGATTGTTCTAATATCATTTTTAATAATTTCAGTAATATTACCCATATATTTCACCTAAAAATATATATCCTAATAAGATATATAGCATATTATACTATATAACATTTATTAAAATTCAAGTACAAAATTTATACAAGTGAATAAAAATGAATGACCAAAAAGAACAACTGATTTCTACAATACTCAAAGAAAACCAGACCATATTAAAACACTTAAGAATAGGCCTTACAAGAATCATCATACTTTGGAAAATAAACCAAGGCCCCACATACGGTTACGACTTAATGAAAACAGTAGATGAATTTTTCAAAGTAGAAATTGAAAAAGGTTTAATCAACAAAGCTAATTCCAGCAAAATTTATCCCATACTAAAAAAATTTGAAGAAAACGGAATCATCACCGGAGAATGGGAAATAAAAAATGAAAAACGCATCAAAGTCTACAACATCACAGAAAAAGGAAAATTAGCTACGGAACTTCTAAAAGATACTGTAAACGAAATAACTGATGGTTCTGAATGGGAAAACTTTTTAAAAGATGTGTTTAATGAAAAAATAACACTGCTAAAAAAAAAAGAAAAATGAAAAATCATATTATCAACAATATATAAAGCATTAGCTATTGTCTTATTAATAACTGGCGGAAGGGCATCAACCAAATCAAGGCCAGTATTGATTCCATCAGTTCTAGGCTGCCTTTCATCCTCACCCCAATAGCTGCGCTTGGTATTGTACTGCTCAACACGATTATTCAGTAATCTAGTTTTAATATAATCAGTAATTCTCATAATAATCATTTCATATTTTTTTATTATATTATTTATTATATTAATTATATAAAATAAGTAATAAAAATATTGTCATGAAAACTATAAAAAAAATAAGGAAGAATAATATTAATTAAAATAACTAGATAAATCTGCTTGTTTATCAGAATTTTTTTTGCGGTTAAGTTTCAAATCACCGTTTGATAGCGTTTCTATTGCAGGCATTGATTTGTTTCCATTCATGGCCGCAAATTTTTGGTAAATAAATCTTAAGGCATTGGTTTTATCATTCAATGTTATGAATATAGGTATTGCAATATTCATTAAATTTACAATATCATTAAACCTATCAAATTTATTAAATATATAAATTAAACGTTTATATGTTACTGGACTGCCTGTTTTTTCAAAGACATTCTCCATATATAAATTTACTGCATCATAATAGTTTCCATTATTTTCAAGAGATTTTGCTTTTTTATTTCGTTCAAATTGTTTTTTAGTAGGAGTAAAATCTTCAAATACATTAAATGAATATAATTCTTTCGCTTTTTCGTATACTAAATCATTTATTTTAGCAGATCGTAATTTTCTATAATAACTCCATTCTTCCTTTGAAAAATCTTTATAAGTAATGCGAGTGTACTCATTGACAACATGTTTCTTATATCTACGTGAATAATAATGTCTTAAATCAATTAACTTATTAAAATCATCATTACTTACTTTAACTCTGTGCTGTTTAAGACCGTCAATATTCCAATCAATAGAAATTTTTTTATTATTTTCATTTACTTTTTGTTTTCTTTTTTTAGAATCTTCTAATTCAACATCATAACTTTTTTCAATATTTATTACCTGTTCATCAGATTTATCTATCATAAATAATACTACATCAATACCCACGACTTCTGCTAAAAATTTATGCCATTGTATTTGTTTAAAAGAAGGATTATCTGTTTTAGATTTTACTTCAACAAAGAAAAATTCATTATCATTATAAACAATTAAATCAGGAAGTCCATATGAATAATATTTTAAATCATCAAACATTCTTTCAAAGATTAAAATTAATTGTTTTTCCGTCAAATAGGAAGGAGTAATTATAAATTGGTTTACTTTGAAGTTATTTCTAAGGCCACAGTAATGATTTTTATTATAAAATTCCTGTGGTGGGACTCTAGGGCATATATTTTTGAAATATGCTTTTATAATTTGATTAGTAATATTTGAAATAGGTTTTGGAGAATTAAAATTTATTTTAGTAATTCCTTCTCTTGCTGAGGGTATGTTATCAGAAAGCAATTCATAAGTAAATATGGAGTTTACAAAATGTTCATAATCGTAAAGCATAGAATATAAAATCAACCAATAGTTGTTTTCAGCAAAAAAAGCATCATATCCTTTTTGTTTATAAAAATCTATTGCAGATTCTTCATAAGATAACTTATTTGAAAGTGATTGAGAAATATCCTTTGTTGTAATATTCTTAAAAATTATTTTTGCATCCTTTTTATGTTTATAATGATTTATAGGAATAGTAGAATATTTTATTATAGTTTCATCTATAATGATGGGGTATATAACTTTCCCTAGTAAGTCATTATACAATTTTTCGTAATATTTATCGAAAAGATATCCACAATAATGGCAATTAATTTGATGTTCTGTAACTTCGGTATCACACTTTGGACATTTCATTATTACAACCTACTATTTATAATCCTTAACAGAATTAATTAAGTTATCCATATCGTTAATAACCTCTTCAATATTATTTTCTTCAGATAACATTAATTCATTAGTTAAATCATCTACTTTACCAATTAATTGTTTGATTAATTTTTTTCTAGAAACTATTTCATATTTTGTTTTATCTGTAAGAGTTATATTATTTAATATTTCAATTTGAGATTCAGCAACTTCTTTACAATTATCTAAAACAGAATTAAATTTATTGTTAGTCATTTGAGGTGCTGGAAATCTCTTTTCAATCATTTCTCTAGCTATTTTTTCTTTAGCCTTGAATAATAACAATAAGTCATCATTAGTTGTTACTTTTTGTTCTTCAACCTCAGTTTTAGGTTTAACAGTAGTTACTTCAGTATAATCTTTGATGAATAATAAATATATTAATATGCTTAATGAAATGACAACCAATGCAATCCATAACCAAAATGAAAATGCAATAAGTGTAAATCCTGGTAAAAAAATAAGTAATTCAATGAGCAAATAAGAATCATATATTTTTAATTTATCATTGAAATTTCCTTCGCCTCTTTTTAATCGGATTCTTGAAGCTTCTTTTGATTCTCCAGCATATATCAATATTTCATCATCTGTTAATATTCCCTTTTTGGGTTCTAAAAATGGTTTACCATTCCAAAAACTTGTTTCAATAAGATTTCCTTCACAATCAAAAGTTTTATTTTTGGTATGGGTTAAAGGAGTTGTTAATCTTTTTATTTCTTTCTCCTTTAATTCCTGGATGTGATCTCCATCATTCATATATAATGATATGAATTTTTTTATATATACTTGTGACTATTATATTAACAAGTAATATAAATTGAATAGCATATTTTCTAGTGGAAAGAATATTTTTAAACTTGGTGACAAATTCGAGATTGATGTAACAGAAAAGAAAATCAGATTTCAAAAATATTAAACTTTATTCATCCGACAATCTGCAATCAATACTTACTTTAATATACTCTCATGACCAAAATATTATATATTAAATTATCATGTGCTCTACTTGGTTGGTGGAAACTTACTCACATTTGACAAATTTAATATATTCGTTTTGACCAATTTTTATATGAGCATTTTAACAAAAAGTGTCGGGTAAACAAATATGTCAAGTATGAGTAGTGTTGCAGGATTATCAAAATATATTACAACCTTGCCAAAAACAAAATTTTCAATAATTGGAATGATTGTTATAAGTTTCCTTATGGGAGGCATTTACTATTTAATAGACTTAATCCCCTATGGAATAATACAAGACTTCCTCTATGGAGGAATATTCGGATTAATGGTTTTGGGTTTTACATCAATCATGAGCGGCGCCCTTAACCAGCAAACCATTAGCAGCCTTCATGGAATTAACCTAAAAATTAAACATTCAATGTTCCTATCCGCTCTTTCAATGACATTCCTATGTTTAGTAATTATCATTGGAGGAATAATTTCAAGAATCATAGGAGCGGATTTATTTTTAAATTCATTATTATTTGGCTGTGTGTTAATATACGGATTCAATACATTGGTATTCTGGGCAACATCCAAAGTAAGATTTACCATTGCTGCCGGAACAGGCTTAATTCAGCCATTACTCATTCTGTCAATGTACACACTCATAATATTTATAGTCACTGATACAAGTTTTATAGGACCTGTGATTTTACAGATTACTCTAAAAGCAATGATTGCAGGAATAATATTTGTCCTTGCCATCTATGCATTCATTACAGTTATTGCTTCACCATTTAAGAAAAATTTAGGAATTGGAGTTTTGGATTTATTGAGCCTATTCATTGCCCACATGAATGAAGGATCAAACTCCCTGGAAGGATTATTCGAAAACATGAGTGAAGCCATTGATACTGTTGTCACATTCATTAGTTTTAAAACTGAAAATGGAATTAAAGCATTATTCATTTCACCTTCCGTCCATCCTGGACCTCTTGGAGATTTAGGCGGTTCAAACATGCCCACCATTCTTGCAAACAGATTCGATCACTTTACTATGGTTGCACATGGACCATCAACACACGATTTCAATCCAATAGCAGTTTCTGAAATCGATAAAATTGAAAATACTGTGAAAAAAGGTTTAAAACGCGTTACCTACTCTCCTGCTGCAAGCAAATTTGTCAGATATAATTGTGAAAAGGCAAATATTGGAGTGCAGTTTTTCAATGAAGGAATGGTTATACTTTCTACTTTTGCACCAGAAGCCGTGGATGATATTGAATTTGGTGTAGGGTTAACCATGATGGCCCAAAGTAGAAACAAATGCGATGTCCAAGATTCCATAATCGTTGATTGCCACAATTCATTTGCACCCGAAAGCGGGGAAGTTCTTCCTGGAAACTCCGAAGTGTTCGATTTAATTGACGTCATTGACGAAATTGATCCAAACCAAAGCAAAGATTCAATCAAAATCGGTTGCTGGCATGACAATATGGAAGATTTAGACAAACAGGAAGGAATTGGTGAAAGCGGCATAAAAACAATGGTCATTGAAGTTGAAGGTCAAAGAACCGCCTATGTGCTTTTTGACTCAAACAATATGGAAATCGGATTTAGGCAGGAAATCATTGATGCTGTAAGCGATTTGGATATTGATGAAATTGAAGTAATGACAACTGATACTCATACGGTAAATACCCTATCCCGTGGATACAATCCGATTGGAATCGCTAAAAGACCAGAAATAATTGAATATGTTAGAATAAGTATTGTAGAAGCAATAAAAGATTTAGAAAAAGTAGAAGTTGGAACTGGAACTGAAAAGATTAAAAATCTTAACACGTTCGGCCCAAACAATTCAACCGAATTGATTTCAACAATAAGTTCAGTTGTCGCCGTCAGTAAAATTATAGCTCCAGTTTTGTTAATTACCGCATTAATAATAGTATTTATGTGGATTTTCTTTGGGGGATTATAAGTACATTACAAATAATGTATATGAAATAACCCATGTAAAGAAGAACGGTGAAATTCCATCCCATAACCATTGGCTAAATCCGGAAATCTCTTCACCAGCAAATTTTTGACAGAGCTGACCAACGAAATACAGTATGATTAATGCCAGTAAACCTGCAAAAATTTCATTTTTAAATCCAAACCAACCTACAGTAAGACCGGTTGAAAGTAAAGCAGCAATAAGGCCAAAAATAATATGAATACTTGTAACTTTAATAGTTGTGTCCATTGATATCCTCCATAATTAAATATATTAATATAATTTTAGTGATTATAATATATTAAAGTATTGATTAAGAAAGGTGTTTATGATGAAATCCATGTCCAACGTAGACATTTATACAATAAGTGATGAATTGAATAATTTATTAAGCGGTGCAAGAGTAGATAAATCATTCCAACCAACCAATGATATCGTTGTAATGAGATTTCATGTACCTGGAACCGGCAGAGTAGATTTGGTAATGCAATGCGGCTCTAGAATACATACCAGCCAATATCCTCTTGAAAATCCAACCATGCCTCCAACTTTTCCTATGCTTTTGAGAAAGAAGATTAAGGGAGCTCATGTGGAAAGTGTTAAGCAGCATAATTTTGATCGTGTAGTTGAAATCCGGGTAAAAAAGGACCAGTATTATACACTTATAGTCGAACTGTTTGACAAGGGAAACATAATCCTTCTTGATGAAGACAACAACATCATTCTTCCTTTGAAAAGAAAACATTGGAGCGACAGGGACATAAGCTCCAAAAAAGAATATGTTTTCCCAGAAGAAAGAGGAATAAATCCAATAACCGTCAGCGAAGCTGAATTCAATTCCTTGTTTGAAGAGGAAAGTGACCTTGTAAGAACACTAGCAAGAAACGGTTTGGGCAGTCTGTATGCGGAAGAAATTATAAAACGGGCAAATGAAACAATACCAATTGATAAAAATACTCCCAATAATGAATTAAACGAATCTCAGATAAATGAATTATATAAAAGCCTTAAAAATCTGTTTGACAATTTGAAAAATGATGAAATTAAACCTCAAATCGTCAAAAGTGAATCAAAGGAGGATGTGGTTCCTCTTGATTTAATCAAATATGGCGAGTTTGAAAAAACATATTATGCAAATTTCAATGAAGCCTGTGATGAATTCTATTCAAAAAAGGTAAACACCGGAATAAAGGACATTAAGGAAGCAGCATGGAACAAGAAAGTAAACAAGTTTGAAAAAAGGTTACGTTTACAGCAAGAAACACTTGATAATTTTAATACTACAATTGAAGACAGCCAGCATAAGGGAGAAGTAATCTATTCTAATTACCCCACTATTGAAAACATCATCAATGTTGTTAACTCAGCAAGGAGTAAGGACTACTCTTTTAAAGAAATTGGAAAAATTCTAAAGAATGCCAAAAAGGAAGGCATGGCCGAAGCACAGATTTTTGAATCCATCGACAAGCTAGGCGTTTTAACACTGAATATAGATGAAACACAGCTGATCATTGATCCTAAAATTCCAATTCCTGAAAATGCTGAAGTATATTATGAAAAAGCTAAAAAAGCAAAAAGAAAAACAAAAGGTGCAATGATAGCTATTGAAAATACCAAAAAACAACTTGAAGATATCAAGGCCAAAAAAGACATAGCTATGGAAAACATATCCACACCTAAAAAGAGAGTGAAGAAAAATCTCAAATGGTATGAAAAGCTAAGATGGTTCATAAGCTCAGACAATATTCTTGTGGTTGGAGGAAGGGATGCCAACACCAATGAAGGCATTGTGAAAAACTATTTGGACCCAAATGATATTTACTTACATGCTGATATACATGGTGCTTCATCAACTGCAATAAAATTAAATGGCAATGAATTAAATGACAATATCCTTAAAGAATCTGGAGAATTTGCAGCATCATTTTCATCTGCTTGGTCGTTGGGCTTCACATCTCAAGACGTATATTGGGTGCATCCGGACCAAGTTTCCAAAACCCCCGAATCAGGGGAATTTTTACCAAAAGGGTCATTTGTTATAAGAGGACATCGAAATTATATAAGAGGTGCAAGAGTGAAATTAGCTGTTGGAATTGTTGATTATGAAGGAAAAAGAATAATGGCAGGCCCAATTGATGCACTTGAAGCACATAGTGAAAATTTTGTTGTTTTAAAACCTGGATTTACAAAAAAAGAAGCTATTGCAAAAAAGATACTTAATAAAATCAATGAAGATGATTTGCTCACACTTGATGATATCGTAAGGGTGCTACCATCAGGAAAATGCGATATCGATGAAGAGTATCATCAAAGAAAAAAATATGAAAATAATTAATCCTGATAATCTTCAGGATTAAATTCAAAATATTCATCAGGATTCATGACCACAACATCAATGTTAGGGTTGAACTGACTTACAAAATTAGCAAAAATGGTTGGATCCTGCTCTATAGGAGGGAATGTATTGTAATGCATTGGAATAACTACTTTTGGATTTAACCACATGGAAGCAAGAGCCGCCTCGAATGGACCCATTGTGAATTTATCCCCAATAGGAACCAACACCACATCAGGCTTATAAATATCTCCAATAATAGTTTTCATATCACCAAATAATCCTGTATCACCAGCATGGAAAATTTTTGTTCCATCTTCGAAAGTTATAAGGAAACTGGCTGCAGAACCGCCAGGAACAGTTTCTTCCACTATATCAATATCAGAAGAGTGCTTTGCATCAAGCATTGTAAATTTAATGTTTCTGAATATAAATGACCCGCCAATATTTACGCCAATATTTCTAATTCCCTGTTTAGCTAAAAAGAGTGAAATTTCATGTATACAAGCTATAGGTGCATTAGTACTGTTGGATATCTCTAATGCATCTCCAAAATGGTCAGAGTGACCATGGGTAAGTAAAATAATATCTGGATTTAATTCTTCAACAGGAACTTGGCAAACGGGATTGTTGCTTATAAACGGATCAATTAAAATCTTAACATTATCGTCACTAATAATTTCAAAAGCTGAATGACCTAACCATCTGATTTCCATTATGCTGCTCCTCCCATAGCACTGATAAGAACATTTTCATCTAAACTAGAAGCAATATTCCAAGTTTTTTCAAAGTCAGCTCTAATATTTGAAATGGAATTTCTATCTTCAAATATAGCTCCATACTCAAAATCATTCTGTCCTTCTGAAATAATCATTGCATGAGAGTCATCGGTAATTAAATTAACTGTATGTACTTTAGGAACAGTTTTAATATGAACTCCCTGTTTTATGAGAGATGAAATTAAAAACATGTAAGACATGTCGGAAACATCAAATTCATCAATGATAACTCTAGAATAGATTGTTGGTACATGGGATAAGAATCTGTCAGACAAATCATTAAGGGAAGGGATTTCCAACATAATTTCCTTATTGACATTGATTGCCAAATTATCAAAAGCCTCCTGTGAGGTAACTACACCATTATCAGAAATTACATAACTTTTAAGTAATTTTGGAACCGGCAAGCTTTCAGGATTGTTGATGTCTATTTTAATGTCCCTAGGTTCGCTGACTTCAGGAACTACTTGAGTTTGAGTCTCAACAGGTTCCGGCACGACAGGCTCTTGAGCCAATACCCGAATAATTTCATCGGATTTGTCATTTTCAGTGACAAATTCGGGAATTTCTTCAGCAAAATATTGGTCTTGACGTCTTTTAGGAGCTCTGGTTACTTTCAATGGTTTTTCATAATGAGGAGTAAAGGTCAGTTCCTTATTGAAATCCACAGTTTCTTCTTTTTGTGGAACAACGTTTAAAACTGCTTTAGGATTATCATAATAATCCTCCCTTAAGAATTGACTGGTGTCATACTCTTCATAATCATCCAAAACAAGATCATCATAATCTGCATCATCATACTCATTAAACTCTCTTCTAACCTTTAAAGGACGGTCATTAGAGTTTTTTTCTGATTTGTTGAAAGATGGCTTGTTGAAAGTAGGCGCGCTAATGTCATTTGAATTTAAAAAGTCTTTTAGCATATTTGTAGTCCTATCCGCATTATAATCTACAAAATAGCTAATAATAAGGATTATTCCGACAATAGAAATGATAAGACCGACTATTAACAGAACATCCAGTAAGTTATACACACTTGTCTCATATGCTATGAGAATACCAATTACAAATAAAATAAAACCTGAAACTAATTTTATTGTATTTCCCATGTTTTCACCCTTAGTATTTATTAATCACTCTATTATTTTAACTAATATAGAATATCTACAACACCATTAATAAATTTAATGGAAAAAAAGCAATGCTGTCAAGCTAAGATTTTTTGATTTTTTTAGAAGCTGTCTTGGAAGTTTGTTTTGCATTTTTTGTGATAATATTTGTCTTTGTCTCTTTCTTCGTTTGTAGGTGCTTTTATTTTTGTGTAAACTAAG
>JAFQXD010000084.1 GCA_017407115.1 Methanobrevibacter sp.
AATATAAAAATTAATGATTTGCGTATCAGATGTGTACAAAGATGGCTTATTATCATAATTATCCAAATTAGCGTAGAAATTATCCAAACTAGCGTAGAAATTATAATATTCCGGAGCCAAGTGTAACTCTCCTAATTCGTCTTGATAAACTGCATAAACTGGTGTTCCTTTATAAAGAGGAACACCCTCATCTATAGTGCCATCCTCTGATTGAAAAAGATTATCATACGAGGTGGGTATACTAACTGGTGTACCTACTTTCCCGTTCAATGATAAATCTGTAATTTTAGAATTTAGATCATCCTTATCCCATATATAATAGAGTGTAGGATAAGATTTTGGTTCTCCTCTTTCCCAAACTATTATTTCTCCACCAGTCTTTTCTCTTGTTTGATCATTTAATACAAATTCTACTAATCCTTCTTTTTCCTCTAGTTCATAAACAAAAATAACAGTCTGTTCGTCTCCAGTAAAACTACCAGTTGTGTTTCCTTGTAATTCTCTAAATATGTAGCCTTCAATATCTTTTTTTTCTGTGGAATATTGTTCGCAAACATTACCTGTTAGAGTTACATCATCAGACAAAGCATTACCATCTTCATCTTGATACTTTACAGTAACATTACCTTTTTTTATAGGCAATTCATTATCTGAATAGGTATGAATATAACCAACATATTCGTACGTTTCAACTGCTGTATTTGGTGAAAATATTTTACCATTCTTAGGTAAATTTTGTACAGATTCAATAGGTAAATTAATTACTTCAGCATTTACAGCTACTGAAGAAATTACCCCTGCTGCCAGTAAAAACAATA
The DNA here is from genome assembly GCA_017407115.1 of Methanobrevibacter sp. GTDB lineage: Archaea > Methanobacteriota > Methanobacteria > Methanobacteriales > Methanobacteriaceae > Methanocatella. The sequence goes on from JAFQXD010000084.1 coordinate 819, forward strand.
AGAGCAATGTTTTTGCTTTTTTTCTTTTCCATATAAGCAGGATAATCAATAAAAAAATAAGAATAATACCGAGTATCCAATAAATATTATGATTATTTTCTCCAGTTTTTGGCAAAATATCAGTATTTTTGAATATAGTATTCTCGTTTATACTAGTATTTTTTATATTATTTGAATCGGATGATTTAGAATGCTCTATAATTTTGGTGTAGATTAATTTGATATTCTCTTGATCGTGTAAAACCTCGATATTTGGCTGACCCTGGGTTACCTTGCCTTTTTCTGCAGGTGTTAATTCATCGTACATCACATATTGAGTAGTTACTGTTGAATTACTTTCACAAGCATAAACAGTTTTCCCAAAAATAAGCATGCCACTAATGATACTTAGCATGAATAATATTAAAGTATTCTTTTTCATAATTTCTCCTTTTTAACCTATTGTCAACTTTTAACTGTGCATTTTTATTTTAACATACATTCTAGAAATTACATAATATTCGCTCTTTCTTAGATGTTATCATTTTCAGTTCATTTTTAAAGACAACAGGCTACACTCTGTTGTCTCCTTGAAGTAAAAGCCTGTTGTATTTTGTGTCTGCTTTATTGATAGCAGTCCAGTTTATTAAACAGATTATAGCATACATTTATCTGTCCACTTTTTTAGTAGAGGCCCAAATTTGACAGAGATAAAATGCAGAACAGAAATTATTAGATGACTAACTGACAAAACTTCAAAGTCTGTTAATGATGCACTTCTTATCTTGAATAAGAACTACAGTCTCAAATCAATCACTTCAGATGAGTACAGATGGCTAAC
>JAFQXD010000054.1 GCA_017407115.1 Methanobrevibacter sp.
AATTAAATTAAAAATATTTTAAAAAGAAATAAAATAATTAATCGAAGAATTAGAATAAATGGAGCGATAATCACTGAAAAAATAAAAAAATCATGTAAAAAAATTAGAAAAAATCTTAGCTTGACAGCATTGAAAAAAAAGGAGTTGTTTTATACAGAAATTTTTGTGTGTTCTCATAAATATGATGATTTGATTGATGAAGTAGCTCATGTCCTTTGGTGAAAATATGAATTATTTTCTAGATTCAAATGTTATTGTGGGTCATATTTTTTCATGGGATTCATTAAATGAAATATCAAATGATTTACTTATTTCAAATAGGTATTATTGTTCAAATAATGTTAAAAATGAAGTTGATAATGTTTTTAATATTAAATGTCAAGAATATGACAATTTTCTATTGATTTTATGCAGATTTTTTGAAAATTTTTCAGATAACAATTTTCATTGTTTTCTCTGATGTGTATAGGTTTCTAAATAGGATTGAGCCTATGAACAAATTTGATATTGAGGATATGCATTATGCATTAAGTATAATTTGGTATCGGCTGGGGTTTGATGAATATCATGATGCATTTGATGTGAAAAATAGGTTTTCCTTATTTCAAAATGATTTTCAATCTATTCAGAATAAAAAAAGCAGAAAACATTTGATTTTTTGGAAATTGTGTCGAATCACACACAAAAGGATAAAATTATTCTATCGCGCATTGAAAATAAAAATCTTAAAGATGAATTGTTACATGAATCAGATATAGACATCCTTTTTGATGCAAATGAATTCTGTAGAAAAAATCCTAAATTGAATATTAAGTTTATTAGTGCAGATAAGAATTTTTTAAAAGCCATTAAAATTTTGATGGACCTTTTGTGCATTAAAGAATGTATTGATCTGTTGGAATTCATATCCAATTAAAACATCGCACTAAAACTCACATTTCTGCAGACACAATATCTGCAAAGGGATCTTTCATCGTGAATGTATTTTACACGACCTTTGCAGTAGTAATCACCATTGAAATAATATACTTCATCTTTTTTATCTTCGCTGTATGGGTGAAGTGGTTTTTTGGCAATTAATGCAAGGTATAGTGAAATGTACTTTGTGAATTCACGTGTTTCACTGTCACCTGGCGCATATCTGTCAAAATAAAATCCAATATCTGATTGAATATTTTTTATAATATTGTCTTTTATTTCAAAATCATCTAAAATGACTGTCTCATATATATCATCATATGCAGATGTGTTATATTTTGCAAGTTTTTTGGTAAGGGGGTCTTTGTACCTTTCATCGGTTACCTTGTTTCTCAAATAATCAATGGGGTAGTCCTTCAAATTTTTCTGTATGATTTTTAAAAGTTTGGATGCTTTCATAAAATGCCTTTACTTTTCAACAGTTCTCTTGGATTGTCAACTATTGCTTTCATTGCTTCATCATGTGTGAGGCCTGCGCCCAGTGCAATTTCGTATGATTTTTCAAAAGTGATTATGTTGTCTGGGGAGTGTGTATCTGTGTTGACCAATAGTTTGTTTCCAACTTCACGTGCAACATTTGCAACGTGGCCGTTTCCAAGGCAGTGTCCCTTACGGGCAGAAATTTCCAGACAGATGTTATTTTCAAGGGCAATTTCAGCCTCTTCAACTGTTATTAAACCAGGATGGCCTAAAATGTCAACATGTTCTGATTCGACTGCAGCTCTGTTTGTTCCAGGTGTCACTGGTTCGTTCAATGTTTCACCGTGAACCACTACAATCTCTGCTCCCAATTCCTTTGCCCTTTTTGCAATACCGTCAATTGACTCGCAAGGAGCATGTGTTACTTCAGCGCCTAAAACAACTGTAATGTCCCAATTATTGTTGATATCATCTATTGCATCCTGAATTGCAGGAATTGTTTCCACATTTGACCAATCGACATGGTCTGTAATTGCAATTGCTTCATGATTTAATTTCAAAGCTCTTCTTGCAAGTTCGGAAGGCAATAATTCCCCATCACTAAATAAGCTGTGCATATGTAAATCGATTCTTTTATTCAAAATATAACCTCTTAATGTTAAATATAATATTTTATATAATACATTCAATATAAATTTATATAACTTAAAAATTTTAGAGGTTAATAAAATGAAAGCAAAAGCTGTTAAAATAACCGATGGTGTTTATTGGGTAGGTGTTATTCATTGGAATAGCAGAACTTTCCATGGATATGGAATTCCAGGTACTACATATAATGCATATCTGGTATTTGGTGAAGAAAAAACTGTATTAATAGACAATGTATACGGAGGATTGTCTGATCAGTATTATGCTAGAATTGAAGATGCATTTGCTCAAGAAGGTAAGGAAATCAAAATTGATGTGTTCGTACAGAACCACTCTGAAATGGACCATTCAACTTATTTGAGAGAAACAATTGACAAATTCAACCCTGATGCTGAAATCTATGCATCTGCCAACTGTATTAAATTCCTAGAAGGTCAATATCATAACTTCTCTGATTTGGAGATTAACGCTGTTGCTACAGGCGATGAATTGGATATCGGTGGAAGAACCTTGAAATTCATATCCGCACCGATGCTTCACTGGCCGGACAGCATGTTCACATTATTGGCAGAAGAAGGAATATTATTCTCCAATGATGCATTCGGACAGCATGTATGTCACTCCAAAAGATTTGACAAAGACTACTCATTGGATTATCTGCTTAGGGAAGCTCAAAAATACTATGCTAACTTAGTTACTTTAGGCTCTCCAATGCTTAGAATGAAATTGAACGAATTAACCGAAACAGGTCTTATAAATGACATTAAAATGATTGCGCCATGTCACGGTCAAATCTGGACAAACCCGGGACCAATTGTAGAGAAATATTCAGAATGGGGTTCCGGCGTATGTAAGGACAAAATCACTGTTATTTATGACACAATGCACCATTCAACCGAAAAGCTCGCATACCAAATTGCTGAAGGTATCATGAGTGAAGGTGTGGAAGTGGAAATGTACTTTATGCAGGAAGACGGTCCAGATGATGTCATTACTGATATTCTTGACTCAAAAGCTATCGCATTGGGCGCTCCTACAATGATGAACAAGCCATTCCCAAGAATTGGTAACATGATGTACTGGCTTGATTGCGTCAACTTTAAGGGAACCGGAAGCGAGAAAAATGCCTTGATATTCTCATCCAAAGGATGGGGTGGAGGAGCTATTAAAAAACTCCAGGACGATTTGGAAACTGCAGGATTTACAGTAACCGACACTTTGGATGTTTTATTTGTTCCTGATGAGGATGTTCTGGCTGAAGCATTTGAAAAAGGAGCAGAATTAGCCCGTTCCATTAAAGAATAATTTTTATTATTCTTTATTTTTTTTAAATTTATGATTGTTGAATATTACAACATTTAGGTGATAAAAATGTCAGATTTGGTAATTTACTTTTCAAGAGATGGTGAAAACTACTTTGGTGGGGTACTTAAAAACATTGAAAAGGGAAATACAGAAGTGATTGCAGAATATATTCAGGAATTTACAGGCGCCGAGTTATTTAAAGTCGAACCTGCTTTGGAATATCCTGCTGATTATATGGAGTGCATTGATGTTGCTAAAAAGGAACAGCAACAAGATGCAAGGCCTGAAATTAAGAAAACTTTAGAAAGCATTGCAGATTATGATACAATTTATATTGGTTTTCCAAATTGGTGGGGAACACTTCCAATGCCAATGTTTACCCAATTGGAGCAACTTGATTTTGCAGGAAAAGTCGTAATGCCATTTGTGACTCATGAAGGGTCAGGTTTCGGATCATCTCAAAGGGACTTGAAAAAATTATGTTCAGGTGCTGAGATAATGGACGGCCTTTCAATTCCGGGTGCAAATGTTTATGATGCAAAGGACACAGTTAAAATATGGATTGAGAAATAATTTTTAATTATTTCTTACTTTTTTTATATTTTATTTAATAATTCCTAAAGAAAATTACCAGCATATTTATTATTTTTTCCATTTTTTTATATTTATATTTAATAATTTATAAATAAAATTATAGATATATTTATTATCTTTTCCATTTTTTTAAAAAATGTTTAATTTATTCTTATTTATTTAAAATTCAAGTCAATATTTTATTAAATACAAATATTGTTGAAATATTATTAAAATGTTCAATTTTTTTCATGAATAAAATTGAAAAATATATAGAAATATTTATATTATATATAGCAACAATATAATATTACGGAATATGAATTCATGTTATATGGGCAATATTCCTGAGAATTTAAATAATATAATATTATGTTTATTGAGTTAAAACAAATCTTATATTGAAATACAAATCAGTTTCTGTTAAATAGAATTTTAACTTGATATGATTGGTATTTTTTGGTCTAGTGTTATAATTAATGAATATAGTTAATTGGTCGGGAAGTATGATGAGTTTAAATAGGAGTATGACCTTGCCGATTAGATATATTTTGTTGTTTAAAGCATATTGATGATTAGGTAATATTATTTATATAGGTTTTAATTTAACTGAAATAAATTTTAGTTTATATTATTGAATAGAAATATGATTAGTTTATGTATTGGATTTGTTTCTCGGTTTGAGGGAAATAATGAAAAGTAAACTGAAGATTTTATTGGTCTTTGTTATACTAATATGGTCTATTGGAATGGTTTCAGCAGCTGGAAGTGTTTCAACAGACACAGATGCAAATAATGGTAATGAACATTTAGCTAATCAAGTAACTGATGTTGACATTGTAGGTGAAAGCGGCGATCCTGGTTCTTTCACTGAATTAAATGATGTAATTGTAAATGCGAAATTAAATAATCAAAAAACCGTAAATCTGACTAAAGACTATACATATCAAACAAGTGACTATAAATTTAGAAATGGTATTGAAATTGATGGTATAACCATTAACGGAAATGGTCATACCCTTGATGGAAGTAATTTAGCGAGAATATTTTCCCAATCTAGTGGGTCTGTAACATTAAATGATTTAAATTTAATAAATGGACATGTCTCTTCCGGAAGAAATGGGGGAGCATATCTTTTAAGTGAAGGTAATCTAACAGTTAACAATTGTCAATTTGAAAATAATTTTGCTGGACGGCATGGAGGAGCTATAGGAGTCTCGTCTAATGAAGGTACAGACTTCCTTAAGGTTTATAACTCTTCATTCAAGAACAATTCGGCACAATTTAATGGTGGATCAATATATAGTACATATTTGGAAGTAGATGATTCGTATTTCGAGTTAAATAGGATTTTAACCAGATCGTCAACTGAATTTACCACTATCGGACAGAAGGGTCTGGGTGGTGCAATATGTTCTGTCGATTCCAAAATCAAAAATTCATTGTTTAAAAAAAATAGCGTTTTAAATAGTGGATATTGGCAAATTGAAGAGGGTGGTGGAGCAATAACATCACTTAAAACATTGACTGTTGAAAATTCAAATTTCACTGAAAATACGGCTCTTAAAGGGGGAGCAATATTCGGAATTGCGGCATTTGACAGTTATTTAAATTCAAATAATTATGTTAACATAACAAATTCAAACTTCCATGACAATGTTGCACAAAGTGGAGGAGCAGTTTGTTCAAACTTTAACATGACTGTTGACAATTCTGTATTCGATCACAACACCGCTACAGGATATGGTGGTGGAGCGATTAATACTGGATTTAAAAGTAATGACAATAACTTTACAAACTCAAAATTCACAAATAATGCAGCATATAATTATGGGGGAGCTATATCTTCAAGTCACTCACATGTTGAAAAATGTTTGTTTGACAATAACACAGCTAATCACGGAGGAGCAATCTTCTCATTAAGCTTTGAAATTGGTGATTCAACATTTAAAGACAACGTGGGAACATTAGGTAATGAGACTATTGTTGTTGTGGATAGATTAACAAAAGACAGCAAAACAAAAATTTCAGACAATGAAATTCAATTGTTTGATCAGCACAAAATCCAAGACTATTCAAAAGATGTATTGAATGGTGCTCCGGCTAATAGTAAGTCCATTTCAACTGGTACCTATGCCGGTTATAATGTATTTTGTATTGAGCAGCATTTGTTCTATCCGGATAACACAGAAGGAGTAATGGTTAAAGATTTAACCTATATATCCAATTCAATTAATAGGGATTTGGTTGGTGAATACGTAAGAATCGTATTTGCTTTAAAGGACTTGTATCCTTTAAAATATAAGTCATATTCACTTGCGGATATTCAAGACGTGATTTGGATGTTCACTGATGGAAACTATATGGCCTCACGTGATAAGCTAATTCGTGATGTTCTGGCGGAATATGCAAATCCAACCATTGAGTTTACCAATACAACATTCCAGTTGATTGGTGACAATTCCACATTAAGGGAATATGATATGCAAATCTTTTTGACTCCTACCGACAGGCAGAATATGGTTTTATTCAAAAGCCAGCCATTCGCGCCAAGATACAATGAAACAGTTAAAAAAGACACTATAAATGAAACTGTTTATGTTGGAGAAGATGTAGAATTCAAAATTACTGTTACAAACAATGGAAATATGCCATTGGATGATGTGTTTATTAGTGATTTAGAATATAGCAACGGTTTATCATTCAAATCATGGAAAACTGTTGTTGGTGATTGGAAATATGATGGAAAAGGAAAATGGGTGTTAAAATACACATTAGTGCCTGAAGATTCAGCAAGTATAATTGTTAAATTTGCAACTTCAGCTCTTGGTGATTTAACAAACAACGTTACTTCCGGTTTCAAAAATATTACCTTATCTAATTCAACCAATAAAACAAAAACATTAGCAAAACCAAAATTAAGTGTACGTAAGATTTCAAATAATGAAACTGTACATCCTGGAGATGAAGTCAGTTTTGACATTGTCGTTAGAAATGTTGGAGAATATGACTGTACTGGAGTTTATATTGTCGATAATGAATACAGTAAAGGTTTAGTATATGACTACTATGTTGATCCTACTGATTCCTGGATTTATCGAGGAAATAACAGATGGGATTACAATAAGGTTTTAAAAGTAGGTGAAGAATCAACAATTATCTTGTTCTTCCTTGTTAAAACCAACAAAGTAGGTTTATTGAACAATACAGTATTTGTTGGTAATAATATGACAAACGAAACTGAATACAGTACTAATCATACCAATGTAACAAAACCTAACGAAACATTTAAAGATAATGATACAAACAAAACTAACAAAACTCATCATAAAAAAAGAATTAACAAGAATGCTACAGGAAATCCATTGTATGCATTAACATTAGTAATAACAACGTTAGGAGTAATCACTTCTAGACGTAGGAAATAATTTAGAATGTTATGTTTTCATAACATTTTTTTTTTTAAAAAATTTTTATTTTGAAGACAATTTTCACATAGGTATAAATAATAGCTTTTATATAGATAACTATAATATAAACGACATTTTTGTATTAAATAGGAGGAAATTGTTTTGAAATTGAAAAATGAGTTGATAGTTATTTGCTTAATATTATTCATACTCATTAGTATTTCTGCTGTATCCGCAGCAGATGAAAATACAAATGTTATTACTGTAAATAGTGATGATACTGAAATTTTAAATATCAACAATGTAAATAGTGAAGTTTTAACGGATGAAAACGGGGGAAGTTTTGCTGATTTAAATGATACAATAAATGGTGATTCTTCAACAAATATTATTTTAGATAATGATTATACTTACACCAGCACTGATACAATTAAAACAGGAATTCTAATATCTAAAAATAATACTGTAATCGATGGTCAAGGCCATATAATTGACGCTAAGGGTCAAACAAGAATATTTTACATTACTGCTACTACAGTAATTCTGAAAAATATTAAATTTATAAATGGTAATGTTATTGGGGATGATGGTGGTGCAATTTATGGATATGGGGATAACCTCAGAATATTTAATTGTACTTTTATAAATAACAATGCATCTTGGGGAGGAGCTATATTTTCATATCCTAATAGTTTAGGTGTTTTTGTAAATTCTACATTCATAAATAATACTGGAGATTATGGAGGAGCCATTTCAACTTATTATTTAATAGAGCACGGTGTTAAACATTATATTATTAATTGTACTTTTGAAAACAACTTAGCTACTAGTTATGGGGGAGCAATTTTAGTAGATGGTAAACCCGAATATACAGATAGGCCTTATGCTGATACTGCAATTATCACTGGAAGTAGATTCATTGGTAATAAAGCAAAATATGGTGATGCAATATCTGATTATCACTCTGCAACTATTAATATTACAAATTGTATTATTTTAGGTAATGCAGAGAATCTTATTGATGCTGATGTTTATTTTGTTTATGCTAATTATAACTGGTTTGGAAATATATATGAAAATAAATCTTTTAGGCCTAATATATCTAAATATGTTGAAATAAATAAATGGCTGTATTTAGATTTTGAACCTCATATTCAAACTTCAAGTGCAACTATTTCCATAAATAATTTATATGATGGTGAAACAGGTAAATCCAGTTCATATTCAACCTCTAAATTGCCTTCAATTAATGTTAATGTAACTGCAGTCAATGCTACTCTTGAGGCAGATAATGTGGATTTGGACCATTCAGGAAAATATGAACTTAATTTTGTTTTACTTGGAGATTCAATTTTAACTGCAAATTGTGAAGGAAATTCAATATCTAAAAAGATGAAAATTGGCGGTTTAAAAGAATTGGAACTTTTAATTGCTAACGCTGATGATGATAGTGTAATAAAACTTGATAAAGATTACGTTTATACTGAAGGCAGTGATAATATAGTTGGAGTTAAAATATCTGACAAGAATAATATAGTTATTGATGGTAATGGACACGTTATCAATGGTATGGGCAAATCCAGACTGTTCTATATTTATGATTCAGAAAATATTGTCCTTAAAAATTTGAGGATCGTCAATGGTTTTACTGATGATGGTGTTGATGGTGCAGGTGCCTATGTGTTAGCATATAACACTAAATTTGTTAATTGTACTTTTATTAACAATACGGCTATAGGATATGGTACCGGTGGTGCTTTACATATTAATGCTCATTCTGTCAGTGTAGAGGATTCCAAGTTTATTAATAACACTCATAAGGATACTTCTGGTGGTGCTATATATTGGAGAGGTGAAGATGCCACTATAACTAATACTCTATTTGAAGGCAATACTGCACTTATACGTGCTGGTGCAGTCTATCTTTATAATGGAGGTAATATAATTAATTCAACTTTCATACATAACACTGCTACTGAAGCGGGTGCTACCTATAATTATGGTAGTGCTACTATCGATAGTTGTAAATTCATCAATAACATTGCTTTATCTACTAATATTCAAGAATATAATGGTGCTGGTGCGGTTTATGCTACAAATACTACAATCACTAATTCATTGTTTGTGAATAATACTGCTATTGCCGGTGCCGCAGTTGTTATCGCTTCCAGCGCTGCTAATATAGACAGTTCCATATTTATAAATAACACTGCAACTAGTTCTAATGGAATTATATTTGGTGTTGTTGAAGGCGGAAAAGTAAGTAACTCCATCTTTTTAAATAATAAAGTTGCTTACAATTCATATATCATATCTACCATTTGGGGCAAACTACAGGCTGATTATAACTGGTTTGGTAATATTGCAAAAAATTATGATACTAATTATGATGTTTCAAATCTTGCAATAATGTCCAAATGGTTATTCTTAAATGCAACAGAACCGGTATACAGTGATGATGGCAGGTCTTTAACCACTCAATTCAATTTCTTTGCATATGATCAAAATACAAAACAAGTTATTCGTTACGATTTTAACAATTTACCTGAATTTAATTTAACAATTTCCACTCAAAATTTAACTCTTGACAAGAATTCATATGCTCCGGAAGAACTCATTGAAGGAAATCTAACCTACCACATTTCTATTGGTGAAGAAGGGGAAGTTTACAGATATGATTATAAGGGAACTATTACTGCAGAATATGAAAATGTTAAATATGTACTTCCATTTTCATTCCAACATAAAACTTGGTTTGAAGCAAATTCCACATTTGAGTTGATGAAAGGTGAGAGAAAATATCTGAAATTCACACTTCATCCGTTTGATGGAGATTACTTGCCTTTCTTAAATAATAAAAGTAGACTCACATACACAATTAATGATACTACTGTCATTAAGTTTGATAAGAAAAATGGATATATCACTGCTCTTAAAGCAGGCCTTGCAACAATTACCATCAAATTCGATGGTAAGGATGTGATGGGTAATGATAAGTATACTCCGTCAAATGTCACAATATTAGTCAATGTAACAAAGGCTGAAACCCATATTAAATTCAATATTGATCCTCCTGAACAGCTATCTATAGGCGATTATGCTACCTTTAGTGCAAGTGTACAGGATTACAATAATAGGTCAGTTTCATATGCTTCTGTTAATTACATCAATCATAATCCAGAATTTTTAAGGGGAAATTATTCATTTAGGGCAATCAGCGAAGGAATAGCAAAAATCACTGTTTATTTCGAGGGTAATGATGATTACTTGCCTTGCAGTTCAGATGTATATATAGATGTAGGCAGAATGAATCCTCAGTTAAGCGTTGAACCTAATAATATCAGCATTAAAGTTTCTGATACATATTATGTTGGTGTTTACTCTCGCACTTTAGAAAATATTACTTACATAAGCAATGATACTAATGTGGCAATTATGGATGATGATGGTGTTCACGGTATTGGTGAAGGTATAGCAAATATTACCGTCCAGTTTGGAGGAAATTCCAAGTATCGTCCTGCAACTGCATATCTGATTGTTAACGTCACTGCTGATAGAACCTACATTGATATAAACCAAACATACTCAATAGTTCCAACTGAAGTAATTGCACTTACTGCAATAGTCAGGGACAGTAACGGAAAGTTGGTTGGTTATGATGTAAATTATACTGTAAATGACACCAATGTGGTAAGCATTGATGAATATGGCATTCTCACTGGATTAAATGAGGGTGTTGTCAACATAACTATAGAATTTAATGGAAGAGGCGAATATTTGCCTTCTAAAACTAATGTTATTGTAACTGTTGCTACCGGCAAAAGCATAATTGACGTTGCTAGTGATGTCGATGTTATTCTAAATCAAAGAATTAGGTTAAATGCAACATTGAATCATGAGGGCAAGTTAAACTATTCCAGCAGCAATTCCAGTGTTGTTGGTGTCGATAATTATGGCTACATTTACGCAAAAGAAATTGGCGAGGCAATCATAACAATTACTTATGAAGGTTCACAGAAATATGATCCATGCACTACAAATGTGACAGTTAAAGTGTTGCACATACCAACCACAATCGATGTTGAAAAAACATTTGCATGGTTCATTGATGAAAATGACACTTTAAATGCAACATTAAATCCTAAAAAAGCAGGTAAATTAAATTACACAAGCAATAATGAAAGCATTATTAAAGTGGATGGTAATGGAAAGGTTACTGCAGTGGGTGTTGGTGAAACCACAATCTTCATTAGCTTTGAAGGAAATGAAAATTACTTGCCTTCTAATGAAACAGTTGAAGTAAAAGTATTTTCAACTAATATTCCTACTTCCATTGAAGTTAATAAAACTTTTAACTTGTTTGTTGATGATATTATTGATATTGGCGCTATCTTAAACCCATCAAATGCAGGTAAATTAAGTTACACCAGCAGCGATTCTAATGTGGTCAGCGTCGATGAAAACGGAAAAATCACTGCTAAAAAAGTTGGTCAAGCAAATATCACTGTCAGCTTTAAAGGAAATGAAAGATATTTAGCCAATAGCACTACCGTGCTTGTTAAGGTTTCATTGATTCCTACAAGCATTGAAGCTAATAGTTCAATTAATGTTAATGTAACTGAAACAGCCGATTTAGTTTATGTATTCAGTCATCCAGAAGCAGGTTCATTGAAATTCATTTTTTCAGACTATAGCATAGCAAGCATTGAAAACAATAAAATAATCGGTGATGAATTAGGTAAGACTACTTTAACAATTAAATTCGATGGAAATGAAAAATATGCCGCTTCCAATGCTACTGTTGAAATTAATGTAGTTGATGTTGAAACCGCAATCGATGTTGAAGATTCATTAAGTGTCAATGTAACTGAATCTGAAACCATTGTTGCTACATTAAACCCTAAAGAAGCAGGAAAATTAAGATTTATTTCAAATAATAAAGATATCATTTCCGTTGATGGAAAAGGAAATGTTTATGGAATAAAATTAGGTACCGGCACTGTCACTGTAATCTTTGATGGTGATGGTAAATATCGCTCAATAAATAAAACTATAACTGTAACTGTTAAGGATGTTGAAACAACTATAAATACAGAGGATTCAATTGATGTTAACGTTAGTGAAAGTACAACTATTGTTGCCGAAGCAACTCCTAAACAAGCAGGAAAATTACATTTCAACACTACTGATACTGACATTATTTCCATTGATGAAAAAGGCAATATTAAAGGTCTGAAAGTTGGTACTGCTACAATATTGATTACTTTAGATGGAAATGGAAAATATCGATCTGCAAACAAAACTGTAACTGTGACTGTTAGAGATGTTGGAACAGACATCGCTGTAGATGATGAACATATTGAATTGACCTATGGTGATGAAGCAAATATTAATGCTACTTTAACTCCTGGTGAAGCAGGCAAACTAGCATTTAACAGTTCTGATGTAAACATAGTTACAATTGATGAAAACGGCAATATTAAGGCTATAAAACCTGGTAAAACTACTGTAATAATCACTTATGTGGGTGAAGGAAAATATAAATCTTCAAATAAGACGGTAAATGTAACTGTAAAACGTGCACCAAGTTCAATTGAAATTGATGATACAATTAACGCAGAAATTGGAGCCGGATATACATTAAAACCAGTTTCCACTCCTTTAAATCTTCCATTAACTTACATCACTAGTGATAGTGAAACCGTTGAGGTTGATGATAAAGGTCTGTTCTTTGCTGTAAAGTCAGGAAAAGCTGTAATTACCATTAGCTTCGCTGGAAATGAATATTACCTTCCTTCCAATGCAAGCATAAACGTCACTGTTAATTCCAGGATAACTGAAATACAAGTGAACAGTAGCATCAGCATTGGTTATAGTGAGAGTATGGATCTTGGAGCTAAAATTTATGTTCCGCTTTTCGGCTCAACTATGGATTGTAAATTAAAATATGTGAGCAGCAATCCGGATATTGTAAGTGTTGACGAAAATGTAGGTTTCATTACTGCAAATAACATAGGTAATGCAACAATCACAATCACTTATGATGGAGATAACATATATAATCCTTCAAATGCCACTGTAAATGTTGAAGTAACCACAAGAACAACTAGCATAAAAGTTAACGAATCATCAGTTTCTTTATATGTTGAGGACACTTATCAAATTGATGCTGATTTAGTAAATGGTCCAGAAGGAGCAACTTTAAACTATATTAGCAATAATCCTAATGTTGCAATTGTCAATCCGTTAACAGGCGAGATAACTGCCAGGGGTGAGGGTAGAACTATAGTAACAGTGAGATATGAGGGTAATGATGAATATCACTCTTCAGAAACTAATGTCACAATATCTGTTTCAAGATATAAAACTCAAATCAAATCTGAAAGTTCATTTGAGCTTGAAGTTTATGAAACTAAAGATTTAGGAGCGTATGTCAATCCAAACAATGGCATTTTATCTTACTCATCCAGTGATGAGGATACTGTTAGTGTTGATGAATCAGGTAATGTCAAAGCTCAAAAATCAGGAAGTGCAGTTATTACTATCAAATTCACAGGTGATAATAAATATCTTCCATCACAAAAAGAAGTCATTGTATCAGTTTCCAAAATTAAAACTGAAATTAACTTGACTGACATTAAGTTATATTCTAGCGAAGAATATAAACTGAAAAATATAGTAGTGCCTGATGGTGCACCTACCAAAGCCAGATATTATGAATTCACCAGTGGAGATTTAGACGTGTTTGATGTGGACAATGGAGTAATCATAACTTTCCATGAGGGAACTGCTGAGTTAGATGTTAAATTTTTAGGAGATGATGTTTATGCCCCTTCAAGCAAAACAGTAGTTGTTACTGTTGTTAAAAAAGTTATCTCTCCAGATGAATATAACTTCACGTTTGAAGTTGATGATGCTGCAGGCATAGCAACATTCACAGCTGAATTACCGGAAGATGCTGAAGGAATGTTCCAGGTAATTGTAGATGGTGAAGTATATGCAGAACCAATTGAAGATGGAAAAGCTATTGTTGAAGTTGATGAATTAGGACCTGGTGACCATAAAGCTACTTTAAGATACACTGGTGATGAAAAATATGCGAGTATCAATGATGCCACTACATTCCACATTGGCAAATACAAAATAGACAAAAACAAAGATGTGGATGTTACCTTAGGCAGTTATGCAACATATACTGTTCATTTGACTAAAGATACTCAGGCTATCGAAGGCAAAACCATTACTTTTAGAGTAAATGGCAAAACCTATAAGGCAGTCACTGACAGATTAGGTTATGCAACTGTTAAAGTTAAATTGCCTGCTATGAAAACATACACAATTACCGCAAAATATGGTGATGTAAAGGTTTCCAATAAAATCAAGGTGCATGTTATCGTTGCTAAAAACTTGAAAACTACAAAGAAAAAGAATCTTAAGGTCCAAATTACTCTGAAAAAAGTAAATAAAAAATATTTGTCAGGCAAAAAAGTAACCTTAAAATTCAATGGTAAGACATACACAGCTAAAACAAACAGCAAAGGTGTGGCTACATTTACCATTAATAAAAGTCAATTTGCAAAACTTAAAGTAGGAAAATCCTATAAGTACACTGTCAAATATTCAACTGACACTGTAACTAAAAATATTAAAATATATTAAATAGGGATTTAATTTTCTCTATTTTCCCTTTTTCTTTTTTTCAAAAATTTTAATTAAATCAAAAACAAATTAATTAACATGACTAACTCAGTATTTGTACCCGGCCACATTACCGGTTTTTTCACTATTGAAGACCATGAAATCAAATTAAAGAACGGTTCATGCGGTGTGGGGTTTTTACTATCAAAGGGCGTAAAGACGGCTGTTTCTTCATCTGACAAGTTAATCATTGAAGTCAATCAGGGCGATTCAACTGTCATTGATGAAGTATTATCGATCTTTGAACTTGATAAGACCAATTTTAAAATTACACAGGATATTCAGCTTCCAATCGGTGCCGGCTTTGGAACATCAGCGGCATCCGCCTTAAGTCTGACACTAGCTTTAAATGAGTTTTTGAATTTGGGATATTCCGATGAGCTGTGCGGTCAGATTGCCCATATGGCTGAGGTTAATTTGGGAGCTGGGCTGGGTGATGTGATTGCTCAGACAGGTGCTGGTTTGGTTTTAAGGACAAAGCCTGGGGCTCCTGGAATTGGTGAGATAAAATCATTCAGTGAAGAGGCATATATCGGATGGAAAACATTTGGTGAGATAGAAACATCTGATATTATTCTGAATCCTCATTTTAAGGAGGTCATTTCATCTTCAGGTTCAAAATATCTGGAATTGTTTGAAGATGAACCTACTCTGGAGAATTTTTTGTCATTTTCATTGAAATTTTCTCAAGAGATAAACCTAATGTCAGATGAAGTAAAAAATCTAATTGATTATTTTAATTCTTTGAGTGATATTTTGGGAAGTTCCATGGCAATGTTGGGAAATACGGTATTTGCCTTTGCGTATAATGAAGATGCATTAAAAAATTTAAACATTGAAGACTTTCATATAGATAAACTCAATAACTTTGGGATAATTTATGATTAAACTTAACTATGATATAAAAAATTACAGAAAAGACCTTTTGGAATTGGTCAGTGAAGGTGATGTTGTAATCGAATTGGGTTGTCATGTCGGAGGTACGACTCAACTGATTTCAGATAAATGCAGGGTCATAGCTGTTGATAACTCTCCTGAAGCCATTGAGAAGATGGCAAAACTTGATGTTGAGTTTATAAAAGGTGATGTTCGCCTTCATGATGTAATAGTGGAAGTTTTTAATAATGTTCAAAAATGTGATGTTCTTGCTATTGATTTGGGTGGAGGATATCATCCGGACACTGTATTTAAAGTTTTTTATATATGGTCATCAACATTCAAGCCAAAACACACTGTAATCAGAAATCGGGGAATACTGGAATTTTTCAACTCTGCCAGCGGCAGCGGGGAAGATTACAGATCTTTTGAAGGGTATCTTGAAAGCTATCATGATTCGGGCATTCCTCCTCAAATTAAGGAATTTTACTTGTGGACACCAGAACTCAAAAAATAGTTAAGTTTAAATAGTATGGTTAAATGAAAACAATTTTACAGTAGCAAATCAATTTTTAAATTCTTTAATGGTAAAAAATTTAAATGATTGGGGTTAGAATAATATTTAATTGAAAATATGGGGGTTTTTATAATTGCAAAACCTATTGGAGATACACCAGTTTTAGAAGGCGATGAAGCAACAGAATTCTTAAAATATATTCTTTGCTCATATCATCTTTAAATATTGATTTAAGCGAGTTAATTTATTTTAAGAGTAAAATATTGATTTCAATTTATATTTTTTTTAGATAAAATATTAATCAAATTAAAAGTTATCAATAATCTTTATAAAATAGACAATATTTATTCTATAAATTAAGTATTAAATAATCTTTATTATAATATTTTAATTATTTATTCAATTTTAATTAATCATTTTTAGTCAACTGTCTATTTTTGTACAATGAACCTTTATATACCATAATAAAGAAAATATAATTCATAAGTAAAGAGGTTAATATAATGATAGGTAAAAAGATTCGTCTAGAAAGAATCATTAACAGAAATACTGGAAGAACCGTCATTGCACCTATGGATCATGGTGTATCAAGCGGTCCTATTCCTGGAATTATAGATATGGATGAAACCGTTGAAGAAATCTCCCAAGGAGGAGCAGATGCAATTTTAATGCATAAAGGTATTGTAAAACAGGGACACAGGGGTTACGGTAATGATATAGGTCTTATCGTACACTTGTCTGCAAGTACTTCTCTTGCACCTGACCCAAACGATAAGGTAACAGTAACAAGTGTGGAAAAAGCTATTCAGCTTGGTGCTGATGCGGTTTCAATTCATGTGAACTTAGGTTCAGAAACCGAAAGCCAAATGTTGCAGGAACTTGGTGAAATCGCAGAGACCTGTGACTACTGGGGAATGCCGCTTTTAGCGATGATGTATCCTAGAGGACAGAAAGTTGAAAACGAACACGATGTTGAATTTGTAAAGCATGCTGCACGTGTAGGATCAGAACTTGGAGTAGATATCGTTAAAACCAACTACACAGGTGACCCTGATTCATTCAGAGAAGTTGTTGAAGGTGCAATCGTGCCTGTAGTAATCGCAGGCGGTCCGAAAATAGACACTGATGAAGAATTGTTGCACATGGTTAAAGATTCTCTTGAAGTCGGCGGAGCAGGCGTTGCATTCGGACGTAATTTGTTCCAGGCAGAAAACCCAGGAAAAATCACCCGTGCAATTTCAGAAATCGTCCATCATGATGCAGAAGTAGACGAAGCTTTAAAATTCTTAGAATAGGTGATTTGATGCAAAATAAATTTGCATGGATTAGCACTCCTGATGAGGTGTGGGATGATAAAAAGGAAATGATCACCACAGCTTTGGAATCAGGTATTGACCATGTCCTTGACTTGGATGACATAGAAAACATCAGAAAATTAGGTAATGTGAAAATCATTGCAAATAATGATGATGCAGACATTTATCTTGTTGGAATCAACGGTGAAGGAGATGGAGTTGTAGAGTTGAATGATGACTTTACAGATTCTGTTGATATTGCAAATGCAAAAAATGCAAAAAACGAAGGAAAACAGGTTTGTGCTTATATAAAAATCACTGATAAGGCTCATGAACAATTGGCCGTAAAGTTAGGCCCTATTGTAGACTACATAATATTGGTTGGAACAGACTGGACAATCATTCCTCTTGAAAACATCATTGCGGATTTGCAAAAGGAAGATGTCCAAATCATTGCTGCTGTACGTGACGTCGACGGTGCTCGCGTTGCACTTGAAACATTGGAACACGGTACAGATGGAGTGATATTTGAAGCGAATGATTTCAATCAGACCAAAAAGATAGCTCAAGAGGTAATTGAAGCATCACAATCAAAATATGAATTGAAAGTAGCTACCGTAACCAATGTAAAGCCATTGGGATCAGGTGACAGGGTTTGCGTTGATACAACAGATATGATGAAACCCGGCGAAGGAATGCTGATAGGTTCATATTCAAAATCCATGTTTCTGGTTCACTCAGAGTCCTTGGAAAGTGAATATGTTGCATCACGTCCTTTCAGGGTCAATGCGGGTCCGGTTCAGGCATATGTAATGGTTCCAGGAAACAAGACAAGATATCTCTCAGAACTTGTTGCCGGAGATGAAGTTTTAATCGTAAATACAGAAGGTGAAACAAGAACTGCATATGTCGGAAGAAGCAAAATCGAAAGAAGGCCATTGATACTGATTGAAGCTGAATATGAAGGAAAAACAATCAGAACATTGCTTCAAAATGCAGAAACAATCAGAATAGTTGATGAAAACAGCGAACCTCTTTCAGTTGCTGACGTAAAACCTGGAGATAAGGTCAAAGTTTACATTGAATCCAATGCACGCCATTTCGGTATAGCTATTGATGAGACAATCATCGAACAGTAGGTGAAAACATGAGTCAGCTAAGGGCATTTCTGGCTATTGACGTTGATGAAGAGCTTAAAGCCAAGATGTATAAAGTCATTAAGGAATTCAAGAAAATCGATGCCAATATCAGGTATGTTGATTTGGAAAACCTTCATTTAACCCTTAAGTTCTTCGGAGATATTGACACTGAAGGAATTGGTTTGTTGTCCTCCAAAATATCCCAAGTGGTTTCAAACTTCGATAAGTTCACAATCAAAATCAAGGGATGCGGTGCATTTCCGAATACTGACAGAATCAAAGTCATTTGGTTAGGCATTGATGAAGATGAATTGATAAAGCAATTGCATGATGAGCTTGACAAGGAGTTTGTGGCATTGGGTTTTGATAAGGATAAGAAATTCTCTTCACACTTAACCATTGGCCGCATGAAATCCGGCAAAGGTAAAAATAAAGTAAAATCAACAATTGAAGAGTTTAGTGAAGTTGAAATTGGTGAGATGGATGTAGACAGGATTATACTTAAAAAATCCACCTTAACTCCTCAAGGGCCAATTTATGAGGATTTGGAAATATTTGAACTGTGATAATATGGATTATGAGTCAATACTAAAAGACATCAAACCTACTTCAGAAGAAAAGAAACATGTAGATGATGTTTCACATAGATTAATGGAATTTCTTCAAAAGTCATGTGATGAAAAGGGCATTGATGCAAAAGTGACATTGGTAGGTTCAGTTGCAAAAAACACTGCTCTTAAAGGAAAATCAGATATAGATATATTCATTGCATTTCCTTTGGATACAGATAAGAAATATCTAAAAGATAAAGGTCTTGAGTTGGCTCATGAATGTTGCGTTGAATTCGATACTACTCCTCAGCATCACTTTGCATCACACCCTTACGTTACAACAGACGTTGAGGGATGTGAGGTTGATATAGTGCCATGCTATGCAATCAACAGGGGAAGCGAACTCAAATCTGCTGTTGACAGAACAATTCTCCATACCCGTTACGTAAAAGAGAAATTGTCCAAAAAGCAGGAGGATGAGGTTTTGCTCCTTAAGCGTTTCATGGCAATGACAGGAACTTACGGTTCAGAATTCAAGGTTGGAGGTTTTGCAGGTTATCTTTGCGAACTGCTCATCATCCATTATGGCGATTTTGAAAATACGTTAAAGCAAGCCATCAATTGGAAACATGGCCATTCCATTGACCTGGAAAATTACAACACTTCAAGCCTGTTTGAAGGAGATTCTTTGATTGTAATAGACCCGACTGACATGAACAGAAATGTTGCGGCCGCTTTGAGGCTGAATAAGATGGCTGAATTTATACAATCTGCACGCAACTACATTTTTTCAGACAATAAAAGGGACTATTTCTATCCAATTGAAAGAAATCTTAAAAAAGAGGATGTCTTGAATGAGTTTTCAAAAAGAAACAGTGATTTGATAGCAATAAGATTCAATATTCCCGACATGCCTCTCGATACCCTTCATCCTCAGCTTAAAAAGACATGTGAAGCTCTTGAGCGCAAGCTGAATGATGAGCAATTCAACGTATTCAAGGCAGATTACTGGAGTGATGAAATACTTACCGGAGTCATTTTACTGGAAATGGCATCATCAAAGTTAAATGACGTTAAGGTAAATATTGGTCCTAAGGTATTCTTCAATCAGGCATGTGAGAATTTCGCATCTAAATACGGCCGTGAAAACTGCTATGTCCAGGGCGACTTTTTGGTTCACACGCAAAAAAGGGAATTTCCAAATGCCATAGACTTGGTTAGATTCATTTTTACACAGGAACATATAAACCTTATCAAAGTTGGCAAAAACCTCAAAAAAACAATTATTAACACTTATGAATTTATAGACATTGATGAAATTGAAAATGATGACTTTTTGGAATTTTTAGATGATTTCATAAATCCCGGTCAGCACATTTCAAGGTGATGAAATGAGTTCAAACAAAACAGAAGAAATAGACTTAATAGTTAACCATCCCAAAAAAGCGATAAATAAGTTAGCCTTGCCTATCATTATTTCAAACTTATTTATGATGCTCAACAATATCATTGATGGTATTTGGGTTGCAGGTTTAGGGCCTAACGCCCTTGCTGCTGTGGGATTCGTAACACCCTTATTTTTGGCACTTGTCGGATTTGCAAACGGTTTGGGTGCAGGTTCTAACAGTCTGATTGCACGTTGCATCGGAGCTGAAGACTATGAAGGGGCTGGAAACAGTGCAATACATTCAATAATGTTAAGCATTATTGTTACTGTCATTTCAACAGTTCTGCTTTTGATTGTTTTGAAATCATTGCTTCTGATTATGGGTGCCGGAGAAGTCATCGAGGAAACCATGGCCTACGGTACAGTAGTCATTGGTGGAATATTTTCTGTTTTCCTTCCTGCAATGATGTCAGCAATCTTCAGGTCACAGGGAGAAATCAGAAGGGCTTCATATCCTTTGATGATTACAGCCATCATAAACATGATTTTGGACCCGATATTCATATATGTAATAGGATGGGGAGTAACAGGAGCTGCAATTGCCACAGTCATTTCAGGTACAATTCCAATGCTTTTAATGATGTATTGGATGTTCGTTAAAAGGGATAGCTTTTTGGAAGTAAAGATGAGCGAATACAAAACCAATCTTGGAATCTATAAGGATATTCTGGTTGTAGGTATTCCTGCAAGTCTTGAGCAGTTCATCATTTCATTCGTATCAATCCTTATGAATTACTGGCTTGCGATACTTTCAGGAACAATTGCCGTTGCGGCATATACATCTACATGGAGACTGGTTGCAATCGGAATTTCTCCAATGATCGGTATTGGTGTGGCCGCATTGACCGTTGCCGGTGCGGCTTATGGGGCGCGCAACTTAACTAATCTTAAAACTGCACTCAACTACGGTTTGAAATTGGGAATGATTTCATCAGTTTTGGTCTGCGCATTTCTCTTTATCTTTGCAGATCCCCTCTCATTCATATTTTCATATTCAGCCGACAGTTCAATTTTGGCTCCAAAGGTAGTTGAAGCATTACGGATTTTATGTTTCTTTTTGCTTTTTATGCCATTCGGTGTAATTGCCGGAAATATTTTCCAGGCGATGGGAAAAGGAACATTGTCACTTCTAATTACAATCCTGAGGTCATTCATACTTGAAGTGATTTTCGCTGGAATTTTTGCATTTATTTTAGGTTTGGGCGCAATTGGAGTTTACAGCGGTTTGGTTTGTGGAATGTCTGTAGGTTCTGTGGTTGGATACTTTTTCATTAACTACTATTTGAAAAAACATAGGGATTATTTTATTAATTGAATTTTTTTCAATTAATTTTTCATTTATTTAGAAAATTTTATAATACTTTATTTTTATATTAATAATCATGTCTGAGATTAAAAAACTCACACTTGATGTTGATGTTCAAGATTTTTATGAAAGCTATGTGGATTTTGAACGAATTTCAAAATTATGCATCGAAGAGCAGGAAATGTTGGGATACAATTGGAACTATCCTCCATTCGAATTTGATGTGGATGAAGTTTGGAATTCATATAATAAACTTAAGATAATTGCTTTCAAGATTGATTTTTCCGAAGAAGAACTTGCACACACTTTTGAACAAAGGGAACTGGAATTCGTCTTAAAACGCTTTGAGCGAATGAAGGTTAAATTGATGAATGAAATATATGCCCTTGAAAGTGAAGATTCTCTGGGTTTGTTTTTAGGAAAATGCAATTTGTGCATGAGATGTACAAGGGAATTTAATATGCCTTGTAAAATGCCATTTAAAATGAGATATCCGATTGAAGCATTGGGTGGAGATGTGGATAAGGCTGTTGAAGATCTTTTTGGTTATAAAATACAATACGCAAAAGATGGAAAACTGCCGGAATATTTGATATTCGTAGGTGGTTTGCTATACGAAAAGAAGGTGATTGAATGATAGTAAGTGTAATTGGAGGAACAGGTCCTCAAGGACTTGGAATTGCAGAAAGATTAGCTATCGCAGGAGTAGATGTGATAGTTGGATCTCGTAAAGAAGAAAAGGCTTTAGATGTAGTCGCAAAAGCTAAGGATGACTTGGCAGATTACGACCTATCCAATATGAAAGGAATGGCAAATGAAGATGCTGCAAAAGAAGGGGATGTGTTAATCATCACAGTGCCTCTGGCTGCTCAAAAACCAACAATCGAAGGAATCAAGGAATTCTGCACAGACAAGATTGTCATGGACGCAACAGTGCCTCTTGAAACAGCAATCGGAGGAAAACCATTCAGATTCATTGACCTGATGGAAGGATCAGCCGCTGAGAGAACCGCTTCCATTTTAGAAGGAACCGGTGCAAAGGTAATCTGTGCATTCTGTAACATTTCAAACTCACACCTTGCAAATATTCCTGAAGAAATCGACTGTGACTGTCTGATTGCAGGAGATGATGCAGAAGCTAAAGAAACCGCCGCTGAGATAATCGACAAGATTCCTGGAGTAAAGACCATTGACTGCGGCATTCTTGAAAAAGCAAGAATCATCGAAAAGATTACTCCGCTTCTCATTGGATTGAACATCAAATACAAATCCCACTATGGCGGATTAAGAATTACTGGAATTCCAGCACTCGATAAAGACTAGATTACTATGGATTCATTTGAGACTCTGATTGGGAAAAACATTAATGATGTAGTCTTGAATGAATCGGACACTTTTTTTGTTGCTCCACTGGAGTATTTTTATAAAAACTGCGGTATGAGATATCCAGCATCCAAGTTAAAATTGGTTGATATTGATTATTTTAACTTTATAGATTTTAGTGATTTGTTCAAATTTGAATCTGTTTTGATAATATGGTATGATGAAACTGGATTGATTACTGATTTGGAACTTTATTATCTAAGCAATGATTTTGACGTGTTGTTTGGCGATTATTACTACATTAAAAAGGCTATCGATAATGGCGAGGCCCATATGTTGCGTGAAGGGGATACCAAATATTTGGGTGCTTCAAGATTGGATGAGAAGGTTGCCCAGCCCAACAGTGAAAAGTTAGCCAATAGGCGAGAGTTTGTTTTAAAAAAGAAATATCTGCAAAAAATCATTAATGAATTGGATTTTAAATGCAGGTAGGTAAGGTGTTTAACTTATTTTTAGTAAATTGCATTCATTTTATTTAAAAATTTTTTAATTATATTCATAATTTTTGATTATATATTATTTTTTAGAATTTTTTCTGTAATCTATTTAAAATTTATTTTAAATTTATGAATGATTTTTATAAGATTATTGGAATAATTTAAAATAGTTTAAATATGATATTAAACAAAAGTATAAATGATTCTATAATATTTAGTGTAAAAAGGAGAGAATTAGTTTTGAAATTTAAAAGAGAGATAATAGCTATTATCCTTATTATTTGCATGCTTTTTACAATTTCAGCTATTAGTGCTGCTGACAGTTCAACAGGTGCTGTCAGTGCGACTAATGTGACTGTGGAAGCTGCAAGTGATGGTGTAGCTAATGATAATAATTTGGCAACGGAAAATAATGTTGAAATTTTAGGTGAAGGTGAAGGTAGTTTTATTGATTTAAGTGACGAACTTTCAGGTAAATCTGAATATAAATTAGAAAGGGATTATGTCTATAATATAGCTACAGATACAGGTCTTTCAGATGGTATTGTGATTTCAAATAGTATAACTATTGATGGACAAGGCCATACTATTGATGCTAAAGGTCAATCCAGAATATTTTATATGTATACTTCTGATTCAATTGATGTAACATTAAAAAATATTACTTTTGTTAATGGTAAATCTACATGGGGTGGAGCTCTTGTTTGGTATTGTTACTATGGAGGAAATGGAAATGTTATAAATTGTACTTTTATAAATAATACTGCTTCTGGTGGTGATGGTGGAGCAATATATAACTGGTATGGTCTTTCCAATATCGTAAATTCAACTTTTTTAAATACTTTTGACTCTACTTCTACAGTATATTTATATTCAACTAGTGTAACTAATTGTATATTTATTAATAATACTCAAATGGATATTGAAAGAGATGGGGGAACTATTAATGCAAATAATAATTGGTTTGGAAATACTGTGGATAATAAAGATGAATCTCCTAATATAGGCTCTGGAGTAACAGTTAATAATTGGTATTATTTAGATTTGGAGTTGGATCATGAAAATGGTATTGCAACTGTTTCTTTAAATAATTTATATGAAAATGGTGTAGTTAGTTCTAATGGGGATTATGCATTACCCTCAATTAAATTTAATGTTATTGGAAAAAATATTGCAGTTCCGGATAGTGTCACTTTGGAAAATGGTGAAGCAACTATTAGTTATCAACCAACTGATGCTTATTCATTAACTATTAACTATAATGGTGTGGAATTAACTAGGGAAATTAAGCCCACATTCAAATCATTAAATGATAAAATTGATTCTGGAACTAATCAGATTACATTAGATCAAGACTATGAATATGATTCCACAAAAGATTCCAGTCTTACAAGAGGTATTGAATTTGCAAAGGACATGACAATTGATGGTCAGGGACATATTATTGATGCTAAACAATCAAGCAATATTTTCTACTTTAATGATGATACAGATTCATACAGTTTAACTTTAAAAAATATTATATTTGCAAATGCCACAGGAACAGATGGTGCTGCAGTGTATTTCAAAGGTAAAAAAATAGAAATAATTAATTGTACTTTCATTAACAATGCAGCAACTTCTCAGGGTGATGCGATATATATTGCAGATGCTAGCAGCAATGATAATAAAATAACTGAATCATTATTCACAGGTAATACGGGCTTAAATTCTATAGTATATGTCAATTTAATCCCATCAAATTCAAAGTTAAACTTAGATAATTCAATTTTCGTTAAAAATGATGCGACATATAATGTTAAAGGAACCAGTAATGTAATTCTTGAGTATAACTGGTTGGGAAACACTATTGAAAATTATGATGATAATGCTGTTGCTAAAGTTGATGGAGTGACATTAAACAATTGGTTATTCCTAAAAATCGATGCTACTGCAGCCATAACTGGCGAGGCAATATTATCTTTGAATGATCTTTATGATGGTAGTGATGTCAGCACTTATGATGGATATTCATTGAAACCTATCACATTCGCTCTTTCTGGTTCTAATGCTAGAACTGCTGTAAGTAGCATTACTATTGATGGCAATGGTCAAGCAACTTATCAGTTTAGAATGTATAAAACTACTGCTTCACTTACTGTCACTCATGAAGATATTGTCACAAATAAAGAATTGGAATACACAATTGTTGATGATGGAAGTTTTAAAGCTTTAAATGATAAAATTTGGTTCAGCAGTGCAAATGATGTGATTGAACTAACTCATGATTATGTATACTCTGACAGCGATACCATAACTGATGGCATTTTAATCCCAAGAACATTAACTATTAATGGTAATGGCCATAAGATTGATGCTAAAGGTAAAACTAGAATATTTGATATTTACCGTGGTGTCAGTAATGTCAATATAAATGATATAAACTTTGTCAATGCCAAATCAACATCCGGTTCAGTAATAACAATTGAATATGGAGCAGATAATGTAAATATAAAAAATTGTAATTTCACTAACAATACTGCTACAAATTATGCAGGTGCAATCGATTGTATTGGTGATTACTGTACTATAGACAATTGTAATTTCATTTATAATACTGCTGCTTCTAAAGCAGGTGCTATAAGATATTATCATGATACTCAGGCTTACATTAAAAACAGTAATTTCATTAACAACACTGTTGATGAAGGTGGAAATGGGGGTGGAGCCATTTACGATGATGACGGTAAGATTAGTATAAGCAAATCCACATTTTTCAATAATTCCGCTAAAAATATGTTGGGTGGAACAATCTATTCAAAGAAAGCTATAACAATTTCTGACTCAATTATTCTAAACAGCACTGGAAATTATGATATTTATGATGCATCAGGAATAACAATTCAAAATAGTTGGGTGGGAAATACATTTGACAACTACAATACAAATCCAAATGTTTATTATTTATCAAGTTATTATTCTTCATGGCTGTATCTAAATATTAAATTTTATGAAGATTTTGCTGTAGTTTCATTAAATGAGGTATATGTTGCGTCTTCTGGTTCTTCAAGTATTTATTCAAATTATAATCTTCCTGAAATTACACTAAATATAAATTCTACTTCACTTGATTTAGGAGGCATCGACAAAATAACACTTGATGCTAATGGTCAAGCTATCGTACCTTACACTAAAATCTCAGAAGACGCTAAATTAACAGTTGGCAATGATTATGTTTCTTTAACCAAAGAATGTAAAGTCGGTGACTTCGATTGTCTTCAAAATTTAATTGATTCAAGCACAGGAAACACAATAGAATTAACACGCAATTACACATTCATTGATGGAGTAGATACTTTAATTAACGGTATTTCAATCACTAGGGATATTACAATTGATGGTAAAGGTTTCACAATTGATGGTTCAAATCTAGCAAGAATATTATATATAACCACCAATGGTGTAACATTAAAAAATATTAACTTTGTAAATGGTTATGCATCTCATGGTGGTGCAATATATAATAATGGAGGATCAGGATTTGAATTGATTAACTGTACCTTTGAAAACAATGTTGCATACAATAATCCTGGTGGCGCAATATACACTTATTCAAATGGGGTCAATAACTTTATCAACTGTACTTTCATTGGAAATAAGATGACAAAAAGTGGTCAATATGGTGGTGCGATTTATATTTATGAATATTCCGGCCGTAATAATTTCATCGGATGTACTTTTATAAACAACTCCGCATATTATGGAGGTGCCATTGCAACTGCAAGTGGTAAAGCCATAACAAATGTTGATAAGTCTGTATTTGTTACTAATACTGCAAATTATTATCCTTCAATTTATATAAAAGGTGGTACTTCAGCTGAATTTTATCTTAAAAATTCCATAATATTCAGTAAAGGTTTTACAACAGATTCATCTACTCAAGTTTATGTGGCTAACAATCTGGGAGCTGGTGATGTAGATTATAACTGGTGGATGCATACCAGCGATAATTATAAACAAAATGGATATATTCGTTATTCCGGTGGGGGCCTTACTGTCAATAAATGGCTATATTTAGATTTGACTTGCGAAAATGAAGTTGCTACCATTTCATTTAACAATCTTTATGACAAATCAACTACTACTTCCAGTACATATTATGGAGAACTGCCACAAATTACTTTTGATCTTTCAGCCGTAAATGCTATTGTGGATTCCAGCGTTACCTTGAATAAGAACGGTCAGGGTGAAGTCGAATACAGTTTAACAGACCAAACTGGTTCTCTAACAGCTACTTATGATGTGGTTTCAATTACAAAATCATTAACCTATGATGACAGTTTCACAACTTTGCAAGGCAAAATAAATAGGGCTTCTGAGGGTTCCGAGTTGGTATTAACTCACGGTTACACTTATGATTCCACTAAAGATGCTACCCTCCTAGATGGAATTGTAATTGATAAGGATTTAACAATTGACGGTCAAGGATACACTATAGATGCAAATAACGCTGCAAGAATCTTCAATATTGATGATAACACTAAAAACATCGTATTAAAAAATATCAAATTTATAAATGCAGTTGGTGACAATGGTGCTGCCATTAATGCTAATTGTAACAATATGGAAATAATCAATTGTACTTTTGAAAACGACCAGGCAACAGCCAATGGGGATGCCATATATCTGGTTGCAAATGGCTGTGAAATAACAGAATCCATATTCATCAACAATATCGGGACTGTTTCAACAGTATATCTTGATTCCGAATCAGATGATGCTACTTTCAATATAGCTAATTCTATTTTAGTTAACAATGGTGGAACAAATGTCGTTAAAGCTAAAGGAGATTTGACTGCCGAGTATAATTGGTGGGGAAACACTGTCGATAATACTGGCGATTTGTCCAATGGCCTTGCTCAAAAATGGTATGTTCTGGAAATGACGGTTGATGATGCACAGTCCATTGCATCAATTTCTTTAAATAATCTCAATGATGGTACAACATATGAAAATTATGCATTACCTACAATTACACTAAATATCCAAGCAACCAATGCAAACACTAGAAAAGATGAGGTAACTCTAGATGAGAATGGAGATGCTACTGTAGGATATATTGTAACTGATGGATCAGGTATAGGTACATTAACTGCCAGTTACAACGGAGTGTCCATTACTAAAGACATAAATTACAATATAGATTCAGATTACAGTTTCAAGGCCTTGAAAAGGCTAATTGATCAAGCTAATGACAATGATGTCATTACATTAACACATGATTATGAATATGTCGTCGGCTATGATGACATAACTACTGGCAGTGATGCTGCTATAACTGCAGGAATTGACATCACTCAGAATAATTTGACTATAAATGGTAATGGTTACACTATTGATGCTAAAGAAAAAACTAGAATATTTAATGTTGGTGTTGCAGATCATCTTTATGCTTCCAATGTCACTATAAAAAACACTACTTTTGTAAACGGAAAAATATCTGGTCAAGGTGGTGCAATCAGATGGTATGGATGGAATGGTACCTTGATTAACTGTACATTTGAAGACAACACTGCTGATAATAATTATGGTGGTGCTGTCTATTGGTATGCTCAATATGGAAATATAACAAATTGTACCTTTAAAAATAATGTTGTCACTGGTTATTATCAGGGTGGGGCTATTTATGTACAATCTAAAAACGTAAATGTAGTCAATTCAACTTTCATTGAAAATAAGGCATCCAATGGAGGATCAATTTATATAAATGCTGAAAATGTGACTGTAATTAACTCCACATTTGTCAAAAGCACAGCAGGTAATGGTGGTGCAATAGGTGTTGGAAAAAGTAATGTGATTATAAATAATTCAACTTTTACCAGTAATGAGGCCAGCACTTACGGTGGTGCAGTCTATTTGTCATCTGGAAATAATATTGATATAGTCGGTTCAACATTCAATGATAATAAGGCTACTTCTTATGCAGGTGCAATATATTCAAGTGTTAAGTTCAACATTAAAAATTCAACATTTAAAGGTAATAAGGCTAACTCATATGGTGGTGCAATATATTATGCCAATGGTGCTGGAGGAACAATATATAATACAACTTTCATTGATAATTCAGCTAATAAAGGAGGGGCAATTTTCACTTATGCTGGAGTAATTGATATTAATAAGACGGACTTCATTAACAATACTGCGCAAGGATCTTCCACAGCATATGCTGGTGCAATATATGATCAGTCCAGTGATAAATTAAGCATTGAAAATTCTAACTTTATAGGCAATTACGTTAAATCAGGAGGCAACTCTGCTGCTTATGCAGGTGCAATATATACTAGCTATGGCGAAATCAGCATAACCAATTCTACCTTTAATAAGAATTCTATTGAAAATCTTGGTTCAGGATCATGTTACGGTAGTGTTATTTGTTGGTATAATAATGCTAAAGGTAACATAATCAATTCCAGCTTTTTGAATAATCATGGTAAATCATCAGTTTCAGCTGCAATGTATGGTGACTCAGCAGAAGTAAATATCACTAATTCAATTTTCCTAAACAATACTTATGGTGATTCCAACACCTGGAGAGTTATTTATAGAAGTGTAGGTACTTTCAATTTCACTGACTGCTGGTTTGGAAACACCGTGAAGAATTCAGGTGAAGACATGGGAACACCATCAGGTACTGGCATAACAAAAAATAACATACTAGAGTTAGCTACAGTGCATGATGAGTATATGGCAGTAGGAGAAGACAATCAAATCAAATTTGTATTCCAAAGTAGAGATTCTGTAATTTATGATGCATCAAAATTACCTAAAATAAACTTAACATTATCCAGCGTAAACGGCAATCTTGACAAGAATTCTGCCGCAATGGATGAAACCATATTATTCAATGCAAAACAATTTGGTCCTGCAAGCATAACAGCAAAATATAATGGAATTGAACTAACTGAAGACTTATATGCTAAAGATAAACCTACAATTACTGTAGAAGAACCTATTGTTGTACATGTTGGGGAATCTATAGGGGTTAATGTTATTGAATTAATCCCATCGGATGCAAGCTTATCATTTTCAAGCATTGATGGAGACGAAATCATTAGTGTAACATATAACGGTTATGTCGAAGGGCTTAAGGAAGGAACTTCAACTCTCTACATTAAATATAATGGAAATGAGAATTATTCACCTGCAACCGTTGAAGTGCCTGTAACCGTAATTAAATATAACACTCAAATCAATGTCAGAATTGATACAACTCCTATTGATAATATTGGTGTTGATTACGGTGCAGACCCTCAAAGCATTACAATATCATTTGCAACAGATGATCCTAACCCACAATATGGCGAATTTGATTTAGAATACAAATCCAATGATACAAATGTTGCGGTCTTTACTCCAAATCCTACTGTAATCAATTTTGCAAATGCCGGAACTGCAAATGTCACATTTTACTTTGAAGGAAGTAACAGGTACAATGGATGTGAGAAAAACATTACAGTAACAGTTAGAAAAGTTGACTCATCAGTTGTGATTTCAAATGATGTAGAGTTTGATTATCTTGCATCTGGCACTACTACTTTGACTCTTGTCGGTGCTGACAGTGTCAGTATTTCTGTTGTGGGTCATGATGAGGCGGTTATTGGTTATGATGATGTGACTGGTGTTGTTACTGTTTCCGGTTTGGATGTTGGATCTTACACTTTAAAAGTGACTACAACTCCTGATGGCAATCACAACTCTGTAGATGCTACTGCTGCAGTAACTGTTAATAAGATTGATTCATCTCTCGAATTTAGTGGAAATGTCGTGTTTGATTATCTTGGTACTGGTTCTACTACTTTAATTAATATTGTTGGTTGTCGTATTGATTTGGTTAATATTTCTGTTGTTGGTCATGATGAGGCTGTTATTGGTTATGATGATGTGACTGGTGTTGTTACTGTTTCC
>JAFQXD010000055.1 GCA_017407115.1 Methanobrevibacter sp.
GTTCTGAAATGTACTTCCATGCAACACTACCAAAAGCAGAGAAAAAACGATACCGAACAGAAAAAGGAGTATTTAATCAGATATGCAACAGAAAAAATGGCTGGATGAAAAACGAAAAATCCCAACTAACAAATTGACAAATCCTTCACAGACCATAATAACAAAAGATTATAAGTAGTGTTGTCCAAATCTATTATTAGTTAAACTAAAATATATTCGGTGAAATAAATGAGTGAAGTATATAGAACTTTTACATCTGAATCAGTAACTCAGGGTCATCCTGACAAGGTTGCGGACATCGTTTCAGATGCAATTTTAGACGCATACATGGAACAGGACCCAATGTCTCACGTTGCATGCGAAACCTGTGTTACCACTGACTTCTGTATGGTATTCGGTGAGGTTACATCAGATGCGGACCTTACAGATGATGACATTAAACAAATCATAAGAGATACAATCATTGAAATCGGTTACGACAAACCTGATTTGGAATTCGACGGAAACACCTGTGAAGTCGTATCCAGACTCCACGCACAATCCCAGGACATCAACCAGGGGGTTGACAGAGGGGAAGATGAAACCGGAGCGGGCGATCAGGGTATGATGTTCGGTTTTGCTACCAATGAAACCGACACATTGATGCCGTTCCCGATTGATCTTGCAAGAAAGCTTACAAACAAACTTACAGAATTAAGAGAATCCGGTGAAATTCCTTATCTCAGACCTGACGGTAAGGCACAGGTTTCCGTTAACTATGACAAAGACGGAAACGTAATCTCTTTGGATGCGGTTGTTCTCTCAACCCAGCATGACGAAACAGTTTCCGAAAACCAGGAAAAATTAAAAGAAGACATCAGAGAAAAGCTCTTCAAAGCAGTCATTCCACAGGAATTAATGACTGAAAACACCAAGGAACACATCAATCCTACAGGCAAGTTCGAAATCGGCGGTCCTCACGGTGATGCAGGACTTACCGGACGTAAAATTATCGTCGACACCTACGGAGGATACGCAAGACATGGTGGTGGAGCGTTTTCAGGAAAAGACTGCACCAAAGTGGACAGAAGCGCATGCTACATGGCAAGATACATCGCCAAAAACATTGTTGCAAGCGGACTTGCAGAGAAATGTGAAATCCAATTGTCCTACGCTATCGGTGTTGCAGAACCAACTTCCGTTATGGTTGACACTTTTGGAACCGGTGCGGACATCGGAGATAAGACTTTCGAGGAAATCGTTCGTGAAAACTTCAAGCTGACTCCTGACGGAATCATTGAAACTTTAAACCTTAGAAACACAAAATACAAACAGACCGCCAAATACGGTCACTTCGGTATCGAAGGCCTTCCATGGGAGGCAACCGACAAGGCCGACGCTTTGGCAAAATATATCCAATAGGAACTTTACATTTTTGTAAAGTTCTACTTTTTTTCTAAACACTTGTTCAATTATCTACTAAAAATTCTTTTTCATTAAACAATATTCACCAAATCCAAAATATTTAATTATATATGATAACTAAATATTATAATGTAAGGCAATTGGTTCAACTCCTAGAATTATTGCCTGTGTGGTGATTTTATGATTGATATAGTATTTGTTTTAGACCAGATTGACAATTTCATGTATTTTCCGGTTCTGATTGTAGTCATGGCAATTTCAGGATTGTATTTTACAATAAGAACAAAAGGTGTTCAAATCAGACTGTTTCCAGAATCAGTAAGGCTTTTGTTGGAACCTTCAGGTGACGATAATTCAGTATCTTCCCTTCAGGCAATGCTTGTCTCAACCGCCTCAAGGGTGGGAACAGGAAACATCATAGGCGTTTCGACTGCAATATGCCTTGGAGGGCCGGGAGCGTGCTTTTGGATGTGGCTCATGTGTATCATAGGCGCTTCCTCAGCATTTGTTGAAAGTACTCTGGCTCAAATATATAAGCGAAAAGACTCAAATGGCCAGTTCTATCGAGGGCCTGCATACTATATCGAACAGGGACTTAAAAGACCTAAAATAGCAATTCTCTTCTGCATTTTTTTAATCGCCACATATGCTGTCGGATTCAACCTTTTATGCTCATATAATCTCCAGTCAACATTCATGGACTATTCATTTTACAATCCATCAACAACTCCACTCATTATCGGAGCGATTTTGGCTATCATTACAGGATACTGTCTTTTGGGAGGGGGAAAAAGGATTGTCAAGGTCACATCAACCGTCGTTCCCCTGATGGGGGTATCATATGTCATTGTGGCTTTGATTGTGATACTTTTTAACTACGCAAACATTCCGTCAATGTTTCTTGTGATATTTCAGGATGCATTTGATTTCAAGTCAATTGCAGGAGGAGTTTTGGGGTCATGCCTTGTTTACGGAATTAAAAGAGGGCTCTTTTCAAATGAGGCGGGTGTGGGTTCTGCACCTAACGCCTCAGCTTCAGCCAAGGTTTCACACCCTGCAAAACAGGGACTTGTCCAGACACTGTCAGTCTACATAGACACACTTCTTTTATGTACTGCCACTGCACTTATGTGTCTGTCCACAGGTGTTGCAAGGGACGCTGCAGTTTCAGGAGCTCCTTATGTGCAGAATGCAATTTCAACAGTTTTCGGCACTGCCGGGCCGATTTTCATCACGGTGGCAATGGTTCTTTTTGCATTCACAACCCTTCTTGGAAACCTCTATTACGTTGACAACGCCCTTGCATATATGAACAACAAGAAAAAGCCTTCAGTAAGGTTCATGAAGATATTCTACATCTGTGCTACAGTCATAATATTTGTGGGAGCCATCATTCCTATGGATGCGGCCTGGGCTGCAGCAGACATTACGATGGGCGGTATGACGCTCATTAACCTTCCTGTCTGTATTTTAATGGGAAAGACTGCCATAAACTGTCTGTGGGACTATGAAAGCCAGAAAAGGCAAGGTAAGGATCCAGTTTTCAAGGCAAGTGCCATCGGACTTAATCTTGAGGAGCTTGACTACTGGAAGTGATGTGGTTTAAGGCAGTCTGAACGGTTTTTCAAATCAGATGATATCAGTTCCTGATTTTCGGTAAAAATCTTTTCTCATTAAGCTAATGTGGGTTGTAAAAAAGTGCTGGTTAATATATTAATTTCACTATATTGGTTTTAGCTAGAACCATTTTAATGGTTGCACCAGTAATCTATTGAATTATTGCTCATTTCTTTATTTATTCAAGGCCTTGATTATGACTGATAAATATAAAATATTTATCTTATAAAATCCATAGTAATTATCATGACTATTAAAAGGGATTACGTTTTAGGGATTGTCGATGATGAATGCATACCTAAGTTTGAAAAGGTATTGACCAAATATGCATCAAGCTTTAAGGTGTCATCAGCTCACGTTTATTTTGCAAGACAGCCTATAAGTTTTGATAACATTCCTAATGATGTCATTTTCTTCCAGGTAGTAGATGAATCCGAATCCTCATTGGATAAAAAAATAAAAAACATGTTTAAGGATTTGGACAAGTTAGGTGAAGATTATCTGTTGAGGGATGGAAAAACAGGTGAGTTTACTGCAAATGTCAGACATGGAGGACACCTTGAAATCAGATTCGACAACCTTAAAAAGATAAAGAAAGGCACATTTGACAAAATCGACGAATTGAAATTGTATAAATCAGAATTCGGATTCTGCAAAGGAATAAAAGCGAATTTCCACCCGATAGAAGGCATTTCAATCGAAAATTTAATGATTGAACCGGAACTTATTTACATCGCTTGCAAATCAGAGGAAGATTTGGAGAAAATGAAGGTTTCTCTTATAGACATGATTAAGGAAATCGACCCTGGCCTGGATGTGGAATTTGTAAGATATTTCAATGACAGATAATTCAAAACGTCCAATTCTGATTAAATAATATGCAGTAGTATAATATTCATATGGAGGATTATATCTTGGATTTTAAATTTTCAGTTGTAATGGCTGTTTACAATAAGGAAAAATATGTGGCCGAGGCCATCGATTCAGTCATAAACCAAACGCTAAACTTTAAAAAAAACATCCAGCTGATCCTCGTAAACGACAAAAGTACAGACAACACCCTGGATATTCTTGAAAGGTACAAAAGTGAATATCCACAAAACATCACGCTAATCACCAATGAAAAGAATATGGGTTCTGCCTATTCAAGAAACCGAGGCCTTGAACATGTCAGGGGAAAATATGTAAATTTCCTTGACAGTGATGACATCATGTCAAAGGATGCGTTTAAAACAGTATTCAAGTTCATGGAAAAGTACTGGGAAGTAAATATAGTTTCCATTCCAATCTATTATTTTGGAGTCAAAAGGGGTCCACATAATCTCAACTACAAGTATGAAAAGGACCAGCTTGTAAACGTAATAACCGATCCCAAATACATTCAGCTTTCAGGGGCTTCCGCATTTTTCAGATTTGAAAAGCTTAAAAAATACAGGTTCAACGAAAAGTTGAGGGTATCGGAAGACTCTCTTTTAATCAATCAGATGCTTTTGGAAAATCCGCTTCTAGGTTTTCTCTCAAAGCCCAGATATTATTACAGAAAGGATGGGTCTCAAAATTCCCTTATATCTTCATCCGCTTCTACAAAGTCATATTTCACATCAAGAGTCGATGAATACTTTTTAAATTTAATAAACTACACTAAAGATAAGCTTGGCAGGGTTCCGGAATTTACCCAATATGTGCTGATGTATGATCTGCAGTGGATTTTTGAAATCGAGTCAATTGATAATCTGCTTTCAAAAGAAGAGATTAGAATTCTCTATGACAAGCTTCAGGAGATACTGTCCTATATTGATGAAGAGGTTATCCTGAATCAATTATCAATTCCCGCCCGTCTTAAAGCACATATCATATTAATTAAAAGATATGGCTGGCAGTATTTAATGGATGAAATTGATGTTTTGGATAATTTCAAACTGAATACAGTATTTTTGGATAATTTCCAATTTTTAAATGACCACGAAATCAAAATTGAAGGGATTTTCACAGATTTTACAAAAGACAATAAAATTCATGCCGTAGTTGACGGGCAAGATATGTTGACTGATGTGATTAACTATCCTCAAAGGGATAATTATTCTCTAAACTATAAATATGGTTTTAATCATAATTTTAAAGTCATAATTCCGTTTAAAAACAATTCTGTAATTTCATTTAAAAGCGATACGATTGATTTGAATCTGGATTATAATTCAACTTCAAGATTGTCCAAAACTGGAAAATATAAGCTATCAAAACATCACTTGGCAATCGATGAGGAAAACCAAATAAGGATTGTTGACAAGTCAGTTTCTAAAATATTAAAACTTGAGCTAAAAACATTATTTGGAATGATTAGACAAAGGCAGGACGGTTGGCGTACCGGTGTTTTTTTAAGGATATTTTACATATTGTCACATCCTTTTATGGCAGGAAAGCATATTTGGATTTTTATGGATCTGCCGAATGCTGCAGGCGACAATGGATTGGAGTTATTCAGATATGTTTCAAATATCAATACCCAATCTAAAAATTATTTTGTTTTAAACAAGTCCCGTGAAGAAGAGATAACATTTTTAACAAGTTCAATGGGGCATAAATTCAAAAAGATGTTTGGATTAATTAAATCCGATGAGGAGTTCAAGCAAATTAAAAAAATAGGCAACGTTTTATCATACCGCTCTTTAAAACATAGGCTGTATGTTTTATATGCGGAGTTCATTATCACATCCCACCCCGACAATCAAATCATCTATCCGTTTTGGGGCAATTATAAGTTTGTGGCAGGTTTTGCCCATTCCAAAACCGTGTTTTTGCAGCATGGGGTTATTAAGGATGACATTTCCGGATGGGCTAATGAATACGATAAGCCATTGACAATGTTTTTGACTTCAGCTTCAAGGGAAGCCGAATCGTTTAAGGCATATGATGACTATGGCTATGATGAAGATGTTATTAAAGTGCTGGGCCTTCCTCGCTTTGACAGATTAGAGGATAATTCGAAAAAGCAGTTAGTTTTAATGCCGTCTTGGAGATATCAGTATAACCATGTCTCTCCTGCAGAATTTGTAAAAACGGATTTTTACCATAAGATAAATGACCTCTTAAGCGACATTGAGGTTATTGACGGTCTGGTAAAGGAAGGATATACATTAATTTTCAAACCTCACAGAAACCTACATAAGTTCATCGACACGTTTACAAAAAATCCTTATGTTAAATTTGATTTGGACTTGACAAATTACACAAAAACTTTCAACGAATCCTCTCTTTTAGTCACGGATTATTCTTCGGTATTTTTTGATTTTGCATATCTCAAAAAGCCTGTTGTTTACTATCAGGCAGACGATTCGTACCATTTCAGTCTGGATAAATCCTATTTTGACTATGAAAAGGACGGTTTCGGTCCGGTATGTCGAACTCCAGATGAGCTAAGGCAAACAATTTTTAAACTAATCGAAAACAATCTCGAAATGGACGATGTCTACAAAAAGAGAGTGGATGAGTTTTTCAAGTTCAAAGACAGGAACAACTCCAAGCGTGTTTATGAGGAAATCCAAAAGCTTGACAAATATTATTAATGTTTGAATACTAATTTTAACTATGGAATTCATAGACGTATTACTCAAAAGAAGGTCAACAAGAAAGTTCAACGGCGAAAAGATTACCAAAAACGAACTTGACAAGATTCTTAAGGCGGGCCTTTTGGCGCCTTCAAGCAGAAACAGAAAGCCGATCAATTTTCTGGTTGTCGAGAGAAGGGAAACATTGGCTGAACTTTCAAAAGCAAAAGACCATGGGGCTGAACTTCTGGCTGAGGCAGACAAGGCGATTGTAGTTGTTGCAGACACCA
Organism: Methanobrevibacter sp.; assembly: GCA_017407115.1. Taxonomy (GTDB): domain Archaea; phylum Methanobacteriota; class Methanobacteria; order Methanobacteriales; family Methanobacteriaceae; genus Methanocatella. Next base: position 6,857 of record JAFQXD010000055.1, read on the forward strand.
TGATTACAGATACCTGGTGTGAGGACTCATCCATTGCTCTGACATATCTTCATCTGGCCGCAACAGATTTGGGAGTTGGCAGCTGCTGGGTTCAAATCCACATGAGAAAAAAGGATGGCCGATACGCTGAGGAGGTTGTCCGTGACATCGTAAAAATCGATAACCACTACAGGATTGCGGGAATCATGGCTCTGGGCCACTTTGAAAACACTCCAAAGCCACACACTTTAGATGACATCGACAAGGGCAAGGTTCACTTTCTTATGTAACCTCTAACACCCGTGTGAAGTGACAAAATCTTTAAATATCAACTTCAATAGAATAGAATTTAGGAGTTTTTAAAATGCATGTAAAAGATTTATTGGATGATTTGGACATTAGAGTCAAGTTACCTCAACACTGGTATTCAACAGATATCGGAAAAGAATTCGAAGAACCGACATTGCTTGAAAACGATGAGATCATTAAAATCGAAGCTCAAAGTGGAGATAAAAGAAAAGTCATCGTTATAGACGTAAACGACGGCATGAGTGTTGTCACAGTATTTCCAGATGAAAAGGTCATCGGCGTTAAGTATCTTGAAAACAAGGATGACTTTGAATATATCGGAAAACCTTCAGAACTCTATTTCTAGTTTTTCACCTTTAAAACAACCACACCACTAACTATACCTACAACTGCACCTACCAAAACGTCAAATGGGTAGTGGACGCCAACATATATTCTTGAAAAGGCAATAATCACTGCAAAACAGATTAAAAGAACAACCACTACCAGATTCTCGCGAAGCATCCACACTAAAACGCTCACCACACTCAGCGATGATGAGGTATGGCCTGAGGGAAACGAATTCGGCTCGCTTGGAATCGTTAGCTGCCTTACGTGATCAAGAACCGTAAATGGCCGTGGGCTGTGGAATGTCAGCTTCAGGCATGCCGCAATTATGCCAGACAATACTAAAGCATAAAGACACATCTTGGCGATTTTGAGATACTTTTCCTTTTTTAAATATTTAAGGACTAGAATTGCCAGGATGCACAATACCAGAAGAGTTACAAATCCTCCGCAATTGCTTAAAGGCGGCATTATCACATCAAAAAACGGATTTGCCATATCATTGTTTATCAGATAGAATAAGTCGATGTTTACACTCATTGGTATTATTTTCAACGTTTAAATTAATATAAGTTTCCCAAACTCCATTGACTAGTGACAAAATATATAAATAGGCATAAAATATATTTTTAAATACCAAATATTAGGAGGTTCATATCATGGCTGATAAAAAAGCTCCTGCAGACGGCTGGCCGGTAATCAGTGGAGACTATATTGTGGGAGATCCTGAAAGTCCTGTTGCGGTAACCACTCTTGCTTCTCACATTGAAGGTGAACTGTCCGGTGCTGCAATTGCAGGTCCGTGCAAGACAGAGAACTTGGGTATTGAAAAGGTGGTTGCAAACATTATCTCAAATCCTAATATCCGTTTTTTGATTGTAACCGGTGCTGAAGTGCAGGGACACATTACAGGTCAAAGCATCAAGGCATTATACGACAACGGTGCGGACCCGGATAAAAAGAAAATAATTGGTGCAACCGGCGCTATTCCTTTCGTTGAAAACGTTCCTCTCGACGGTATTGAAAGGTTCCAAAACCAGTTGGAAATCATTGATTTAATCGATACCGAAGACACCGGAACAATCAATGCCAAAATCAAGGAATGCGTTGAAAAGGATCCCGGTGCCGTTGAAGGCGAACCGATTGTCATGGAAGTCGACGAGGAAAACCAGAAGATGGTCATTGTCGACAAGAAGAAAAAGAAGGAAGCTGAAGAATAGTTTCAGCTTTTATTTTTTATTTTTTTTAGTTTTTTCATATCTGCACATTTTCACTTTTGTGTCTTTTTTTAAAATATGCAGTAAAAATGCAAATATTTATATACTACTTAAAATATATTTGTAGTTACGGCAGTGATAGGTTGAATTTTTTAAGAAAATTTTGTCAAAACCAATAAGTGTATATATAACCTGAACCAATCTATTATTGCAATATTGTATTTTCTTTGAAAAAATACAATGGGATTAGAAAGTTTATTTCTAAAAAAGATAGTCGAAAGCAACCACAAAAGTGGAAAATACCAAAAGTAGGTGATACAATGAACCATGACCATTCAATCAACTGGAGCGACAAAGTAAGGAGTCTCGACAAGACCATCCGTGACGAAATAGGAATCGAAGGGGAAAGCGAGGCCAAAAACATTCTGATTAAAGTACAGACAAAATCCTCAGAACCGATCGAACCGGCATTCATAGTCGGCGAGGACGAAGTATTCTTGGATTTGTTTGTGCTTTCACCGCAGGGAAACGGAATCACATCAACAACCGTCCTCAAGGACAACATCCAAAGCATTGGAGTTATCGGAGGAATCTCTGCAGAAAAGGCAGATCCGTCTGAAATTCCAGAAACACCTCTTTTAGACGATGTCGATGGCCTATACCAATAAGCCATCACATCAAAACACATAAACCATGATAGAGTTAAGCATACCCAAAAACCGCAATGCCCATTTTAACCACCACTGATGATGTGGCCGCCAACCACATCATAAAACACATCAAATCGAGGCAAAAGCATGAACCAAGTAAAACTAAAGGATATCGCCGAGGTGTACACCGGCCTCTCATACAGGCGATATCTTCAAGATGAAGGAGAAGAATTTGAAGTAATCGTACAAAGGTCAATCAAAAAGGACGGAATCCTTGATGATTTCGAAATAGTAAAGCTCAACGCAGAAAACCTGAAACCACACCATTTCACACATCCCGGCGATGTCCTCATGAAAATGCCGTATCCATACGACGTAGTGCGTGTGGACAAACCGGGACTTGTAATAAGCGACAGAATTGCCATAATAAGGCTCGCCAAGGGATATGATTCCTCATTTATAGCACATCTTCTAACCAACGCACATGTCAAAAAACAGCTCTATGAACTCTCATCAACCGAAAGAATTCCTCACGCATCACTAAAACAGATTAAGGAAATAAAGCTCAACGTTCCGGATTGCGAAACACAAATGCGCTACGGGGAGCTTCTCGATACAATAAATGAGAAAATCGATGAGGATTTAAAAGTCGTCGAATATGACAGAAACCTTAAGGAAGGAATACTCAATAAGCTGTGGGAGGAATTGCAATGAACCGAAAAAGGCAGTCAGGCAACTATAGAATTTTAAGAACCATCCTCTCAAAAACACGCCAGATTGAAGCCACACATGACATGTCTTATCTCATAGCATACGCATTTCTCTACAAATACTGCTCAGATTTGATGAAGGAGCATTTCATAAGCGTAATTGAAGATAAGGAACTGACACTGGATGAGGCATATAAAAACCAGGCCTGCCAGGATATGTTTCGCCATGACGCATTTAAAATGTTCGGCTACTACATCAAAGACTCAGACTTTTTCATAGATGAGGTCATAAACAGGTCATACTCAAACAGATTCTTCATACACGAGTTTTTCACGGCATTTTCAAAAAACCTTGAATTTCCCGAAGGCTCAAACTATGAAAAATACTTCACATTCATTTTTGATGCCGTATCAAGTGAAATCAACATGAACAAATATGAATTTGAAGGCGAAAACCATCTCATAGTCAAGGACATCATCTATTCCATCTCCAAGCTTGACATTTTTGAAAACGAATATCCATATGAGATGGTATTTGACAGGCTGTGCCAGTCAAACCTCATGAGGGTGGAACAGGACCCTGACTACATCAGGCATATCCTGGCATATATCGTCGCCGCCACAAAGGACAAGGTGGATAAGGTATACAATCCTTTCCTAAGAGACGGGTCTTCTCTAGTGGATTTAAGCAGATACTGTACATTTGGAATGCGAAGCAACTTCGGAAAAAGCTCAGACAAGCTTACATGTTGCTGTAGCATAATCAAGCTTTACATCAACAACTTTGATTTGAACGGCGTGTCAGTCGAATACGGCTCTCCTTTTGAGTCCGTAGACATGAAATCAGCATCTTTTGATGTAATTCTTTCAAGAATTCCTCCAATAACACCAAACAATCTCAAAAAACTGAACAAAAATCAAAGCATCGAAATGGTTAAAAGAAACAGAAGAAAGCAGCTTGAAAATGTCCTATCCACCAAGTTCGACATGGACGAGGAGTCATTCATGAAGGATGTCGAGCTCAATGACGCTCTTGAAAACCTCCTAAGCAAAATGAATATGGAACGTGACAGTGAAATAGAGTTCACAGGAGAGTATGAAAGCCTTAAAAACAGCGAATACCTGTTTTTAATCAACATGATAGACTGTCTTGAGGATGACGGAGTGATGGTTTTAAGCATGCCTCAAGGGTTTTTGTTTAAAAACTCACTTGAAACATTGAGGAAATATCTCACAGTTGAGAAAAACTACATCGATGCGATAATCGCCATTCCCGATGAACTGTCAAGACCTAAACGATCAGAAATCATCGTGATATTTAGGAAAAACAGGAACTTCGATGATATAGTGTTCATCGACCCTTCAAAGGAATTCAAATTGATAAGAAGTCCGTATGCAATGAAGGGATCATTTAGAAGACATCTTTTGCTTGATGAGGATACTCTTAAAAGAATCGTTGAGGTTTACATGAGGCGTGAAATTTCAGAGAAATTCTCAAACGTTGTAAGAATGTCTGATCTTTTCGAAAACGAATTCAACCTGTCAATTTCAAGATACGTCGACACATTTGAAGGGGAATTCATAAGTCTGAGGGATTTGAAACATCAAAAAGAGGATATTGACTTGAAACTCAATGATTTAACAAAAAAGATAGAAATGATGATGGATGATTTGAACATCAGGCTTTAATGTCATCATGATCGGCATTTGCGTTGACAACGCCTTTAAACTCATCTGTGGGGCTCATGAAGTATGACAGGTGTATGAGCTCATCCTTGTAGGTGTAGAGAGTTCCAAGGCCTTCATCGTTTTCAAAATCAAAACGACTTTCAAGGCCGTTGTTTTTGGATTGCTTGACATTGCTTTCAAGCGCCTTGGCAATTTCGCCTTTAATCATCTCCATATCGATTGTGAATGTCGAATCGCTGATTTCAGCATCAATCAGATAGCTTTTCAAGATCTTTTCATGATACTGCATGTAAACGTCTGAGTTTAGAAATATTTCAAAGCCTTTTATCTCACCGTCGAGCATCACTACAATTCCGCTTTGACCTTTGACAATCTCAAATGCAGTTAGAAAATCATTCAAATCAGCTCTTGCATTGTCATAGCTTTCAGACATTGCCTGTGTCGGTGATGAAAATCCTCTCTCGGCTTCAAGATTATCGATTGCATTCCACACTGCGCTCTGTTCATCTGCTTTGCTTATTGAGGCACGTACCTTTGCGCTTCGTGTCCTGTAGTTTGCCATGTAATTGGAGTGTTTGAATTCATGCTTGTATCCCCAGCGTCCGTGTTCTGTGCAGTTTACAGGCACTTTCATCTTGCTTTGAGGACCAACCAGTATTGTTGCATTCACGATACGGTTCTGGTCTCCTCCAATGATTTCCTCTCCATCAACCAAAAGCAGAGGGGTCACCGCACGGTTTTCAACGACAAGTGTGTTTACGGTTGAGTGTTCACATTCCTGGACTTTTACAAGATTCATCTCAAAACCTTTTTTTAGTGTTATCACGTCAAAGCTGTAGTTGATAGGTGTTTTGATTGGGATTATCGCCATATTTTTGTGGATTTGAGCGTCCATGAATTCAAGCTCATCCATTATTGAAATCACGCTATTCACCTTCTAGGGTTTTTTTGATAAAGTCAATATCGATTTTTGACGGATTTTCGCAGAGGTAGTGTACGTCGCTTTCTGGGTTTTCAACCTCTTCGATGTATTCATCTGAAGTCATGACCTTTGCAATTGCAATCTGGTTGGTTATGAATTTGATTTTTGCAAAGTATTCGTCGTTTATTTTATCATACAATCTTCCGGCGCTCATGCTTCCTTTAACAACGGTGTTGGTGCTGTTTGCCACATAGCCTATTTTTCCGTAGTATCTCATTTCACAGGCTATCGCTTCTGTGTCGTATTTGTTGTCAGGTTCCTTTATCAGTTTGACGATTCCGTCTATTTTCAATGGTTGGGTGCCGTGCAATTTTTGAAATGCGGTTATTGTTATATACATGTATTATCACCTTGTGTATATATTGTGTATTTGGGTATATAAAATATGCGGTTTTTCAAAAAAGTTCAAAAAAAAGAGAAAAATTGTAGCAGACTATAATCTGCTAACTTTGATTAGGGATTCCACTGGAATTCCTTCGATTTCAGAAAGTCCTGCCTTGTCAATTAGGACTACAACACAAACAGGTTCTCCACCTAAATCCTTTACGGTGTGGATAACCTCTTTTGCGGTTTTTCCGCTGGTGATTACGTCATCGACGATTACCACTTTCTTGCCTTCAACGCTTCCGAAATTGGTACTGATTGTACCTTCGTCATCGGTTTCGTCTGTGTCCTTTCTATGTTTGTTCGGGTGGAAAATAGCAAGGGATGTGTCCATTCCGGTCATGTCTTCTAAAAACTCTGCCATTACAGTAGCAAAAGGTACTCCGCTAACTGCAATTCCACAAACAACGTCAGCTTCACCATGAGCAAGTGCCATATCGCTTAATGCGCCTGAAACATAGCTTAAACGTGTGGAGTTTCCGCCAATGCTTTTCCAATTGATTGCAAAATCAACTGGCGCTTCAGCTTTAATTTCTTCGGTTTTCTGAAGAACCAACCATCTTGCTGTGTCCATACTTACATTAAGTTCGTCAGCAATTTCTCCGGTTGTAAAACCGTGTTGTCTAAGTTCCTGAGCTTTTTGGATTAATTTTTGTTTCACACTATCACCTTTCTATAATTCATCAAAACTAATTGGCTTATGTTCTTTAGATGATCTGTTAGCAGCAATAACCATTTTAAGAGCTTTAAGTCCATCCTCACCGGTAATTTCAGGTTCCAAATCGTTAACAACAGCATTCAGGAATGATTTCAATTCGCCTTTAAGAGGTTCCTCATGCTTGATTTGAATGTCTTGAGCAAACTTACCGTAAACTTCAATGCTCTGCTTGATGTAGTCCACGGAAATGATTCCGGCAGTACCGGTAAGCTCAAGCTCTCTGCGCTTGTATGGGGTCAGCCAGTTAACCTCAATGATACCGGTTGATTCGTTGTCGAAGTTTACCATTATTTCAGCGTGATCTTCAAATTCGGAGTCGTCAAAACTGGAATTCATAGTACCGTAAACCTGAGTGACTTCCTCTTCAAACAGATAGTTCATAATGTCTAAATCGTGAATAGCCAAGTCAATTGATACACCAACGTCCTTGATACGCGGTGGGAGCGGACCTACTCTTTTTGCAAAGGCGGACACGACATCTCCAATTACTCCGTCATCAATAAGTTCCTTAGCCTTTTGAACTGCAGGGTTAAATCGCTCGACATGTCCTGTTGCAAGCATTACTCCTTTTTCTTTTGCGGCGGCAATCATTTCTTCCGCTTCATTTAGGGTAAATGCAATTGGCTTTTCAACAAGCACATGTTTTCCGCATTTGATTGCTTCCATAACTACAGCATGGTGGAAAGTAGTTGGAACGCATACACTTACAGCTTCAATTTCTGGATTCTTGAGTAGTTCGCAATAGTCTGTGTATCCTTTAGCACCATATTTTTTCTCTATTTTTTTAAGTGCCCTTTCACTAACATCAGAAACTGCAACTAAATTGGCTTCTTCCATTTTGTGGTATACACGAACATGGTTTTCACCCATAGCTCCTACTCCGATAACTCCTACGTTTACAGTTTTCACTTAAAATTCCTCCGTTTATATATAATCTTCAAAGAGTCTTCCAATGCGCCCGCCAAGTTCAAGCGCATCTTTAATAGAACCTTTTTCAGTATGTTTTTTAAGGACTTCTCCTTCTTTAGTCAATAAGATTGAATAAATATTAAATTCTTTATCGTTCATTCGTGCGATGGAACCTATAGGCCATTGACATCCTACGCCAAGTTCCTCAAGCACTTTTTTTTCTGCAAATACTTCCTGCATAGAAATGTAATCGCTCAGTTTTGCGATTTTGTCCTTTTTGTCATAATCCTTACGGGTAATGATGGCAAGTGCCCCTTGTCCTGCCGGTGGGGTAATGTAATCCAGTGGGAATACGGTTTTTATGTATTCGGTAAGATTCAGTCTTTTAAGTCCGGCTTCAGCCATTATAGTAGCATCAAGCTCATCGCCTAAGGCCTTTTGAATTCTGGTTTCGATATTTCCCCGAATAGGCTTGAGTTCAAATTCCTTTTCGTAGTGATTGCAGAATGCTTCTCTTCTAAGGCTGCTGGTTCCAAGTCTGGAGCCAGGACCAAGTTCATCCCAAGTATTGTCTGATATGAGGACTTCATGTGGAGATTCACGTTTTGGAACGGCGACAACTTCCAGGTCTTCATCAAGTTCTGTCGGCAAATCCTTAAAGCTGTGGACGGTAAAATCGACTTCCTCATCCAAAAGGGCAATGTCCAGTTCCTTGGTGAAAAGGCCTTTTGAATCCATATTGTATAGCTGGGAGGTTGTAATCTTATCGCCTTTTGTTTTAATAATTTCAACATCAATGTCTTCGCCGATAATTTTGGACAAATCACGGCAGACCTGTTTTGTCTGTGCAAGGGCTAATTGACTTCCTCGTGTTCCAACAATCATTATTTGATATCTCCAAAATTTTTCATTCTAGAAAAATTAATTTTTACTAGAAATAAGTTTTAACTTATAACCAGTCCTACATTATTAATTTTTATAGGTTTTAATTATTAAAGGTTTCAATTTTTTTTAAAAAAAACAGTCAGATTTATCTTTGTTGAATCTTATGGTAATCGGACCTGTAGATGAAAAGAAGGTTTTTATCATTATTTGTTGTCAAATCATAAATGTCTGAAGGATTTTCATAAAACTCCACTTTCTTATCCATTTTCTCACCTATGGAACGGCCAACATCTCCAGTAAGCATGATATCGCATTCAAGTGTGTTTAAATAGTTAGCAACTTTGCCTTCATCAATTTCTTCACAGGTGATTCCATAGTCTCCTCCGACTGCAACATACCATCCGTCCAAATCCTCGATCATGTTTATGGACTGTCTTATGGCATCGGTATTTATGCCGGGATTTATCTCTTCGATTATTGTGGAATTTCCCTTACTTCTTTTAGTAGTCCTTCCAGTAATTCCTGAATAGTTGCCCAATCCTTGAATGATTTTATCTTCGTCTATTTTAAGTGTAAGGCAGGTCAGCACAACTCCCAAAACGTTTTTCACGTGGTGAGCTCCAGGTGCAAATGTTTTAAGTGTGATTTCACCGTTTAAGATATCTCCGTCAGTTGTTTTTACATTACAGTATCTGGCGGTGATTTCAGTCCTGTCAAGGGAATAGTCAATATTGCATGCATATAGGTTGGCGGAGTTATCATCAAGGCTGAAAGTGTTCACGTTGGAATCGTCGACATCAGAATAATACTTATCGAAGCTTTCCTTTTCACATACGACGGTCTTGCATCTGAACACCTGCTTTTTCGCCTCGGCCGCACAGCTTCGGCCCTTTGCAATCGGATAGTTTTCAGATATGTTTGTCAAAAGCCCAACGTCTCCTACACCGCTTGTCCCAAGTGATGATTCAAAAATGGCCGAATCATATTTTCTTAAGTTTTCGCTTACAACGATTCCGTCGGCGATTTTGCATATCGGATTTGCAATCTTATAGGCCAGATCAACGGTTTCCTTTATGTTTGCAGGTGCAATAGAGATGTCCTTTTTTAAAACGATTTCCTTTTCGTTTTCATAAAGAAGCGCTCCCAGGCTTGAAAGTATCAGCGGATTTTTATCAATCAGGATTTCCTTCAGCATGAAAACGCAGCTGGTCTTTCCCTTGACTCCGGTAACTTCGATTTTGATGATTTCATCGCCCCAATCTTCCAGAAGTTCATGAATCACTTCATGATGGCTTGTAAATGTATAGTTCAAATCGGGATTGTTTTTTGTTATCCTGTCAAATGTCAGAGGAAGGTGAATCGGATAGATTACTCTGACATCACCCTTATAATCCTTAAGCTCGCTTAAGTCATTTAAAAGCCAGACATCATATATTTCAAGCATCTTTCTGTCAATCGGATTCAGGGTGTTGTAGATGTCATATGCAAGAACGTTTCTGCCTTTTTTTGCAAGGCTTACGGCAATCTTCACGCCGCCATGGGTCATGTCAATTACTAGGTTATTCATCTATACACCTGTTGGAGTCGTTCACTCCACCTTCGCCCAATTTTTCCTTAACTTTTTTGTAGAAGTATTTTGTGGATGTTCTGATGAAGTAAACGTCCCTGTCGGACTTTTTGAATTTGATTTCCTCTTCGTATTCGGCTTCCTCGTTTCGCTGACCGTCCATAACAAACACTGCGCTTTTTCCCTTCTTAAGCAGTTTGACCGTAATCTCACTGCTGTCGGATACGACAAAAGGCCTTGCTCCAAGCTTATACGGACAGATTGGAATGATGATGAATCCGCCGACCTTCGGATCGACAATAGGTCCTCCCGCAGACATCGCATAAGCGGTGGACCCGCTAGGTGTTGAAACGATAAGTCCGTCGGCTCTCACCTCATCGATGATTTCCCCGTCCACCTTGATTTGGAAATGCAGCATTTTTGCAGGCTTGTTTGTCATTATCACAACTTCGTTGATTGCGGAGTACTGGTTGTTTTCGTGGGATACCACAAGTCTTGCCCTTTTTTCCCTGTAGTATTCGCCCCTCAGGATTTCATCAAGCGCTGTAAAGGTGTCCTGAACTTCGGTATCTGTTAAAAATCCTACGGTTCCCATGTTGATTCCGAATACAGGAATTTCAGGTTTCATCTTTGATTCGGCTCTAAGAAGTGTTCCATCTCCTCCTAAAACCACTGCCATGTCACAGTCAAAGTCATAGATGTTTCTTGAAAGCTGGGCGTAATCAATGTTCATGTCAATGTTTTCAAGAAGCTCAGCCATATTCGGATAATTCTTCATGGTTTTTTCGATTATGTCGGAAAGGTCGGGATTTTCCTTCAGGTCCCTGAGTTTTTTGGCAAGCCTTGTTTCGACTATAACCTCTATTCCGTTTGTCAAGAGGTATTCTATGATTTTTGCAGAAAAGAGAATGCTTCTGTCCTGATCAATTCGGCCCACGATACCGATTTTTCCGATGACGTCAGTCTGGTTGTCATTTAAAATATCAATCATCTGCTTGTGGAGAATTTTGGTGTTGGCGGCAACGACAATGGTCTTTTCATAGATGCTCAATGTGTTGTTGAGTTTTTCACCGTACTTGTCTGTAATTATTCCGCCGGCCTCTTCTAAAATCAGCTTTGCGGCAGCAATGTCTATGATTCTGCTTCCCCTAAGGTCAATGAATGCATCGTATCTTCCGCTTGCAACATATGAAAGCTCTAAAACGACACTTCCAAGAACCCTCATTCTTCTTGCGTTGTCGACGAGTTTTGATGCCTGTGATGTTTCGGTTTTGGTGAATCCTCCGAGTGTGAGGTTGCTGAAATTCACCACGTCACTTGGGTGGACTTCCTTGTTGTTCAGCCAGCATCCTTTTCCCTTTTCGGCTTCAAAGAAGTTACCGTTTGCCAGATTGGATATGAATGCAAGTTCGACATCGTTTAATGTTGCAACCCTTCCTTCAGGAACGCTGGCAACTGCTATTGAGATTGCAAATGCAGGAATTTCCTTGATTGCATTGCTTGTTCCGTCAATAGGATCAACCAGAAATATGAATCTTGGCTTTTCCTCTTCACTCAAATCATCTCGCCTGAGTTCCTGTGTTAGTGAAATGGCTCTTTTTGTCCCTTTGCCCAGTCTCAGCTCACCGATTTCCTCGCTGACTATGTATGAGTATACCGGCGCTTCCTTTAGGATATGCACGACAATCTCTTCAGACACTACGTCGATTAGGGATGTCGGAGTTCCGTCAGCGCCCATCTTGACCTTTTCACCGCCTTCAGGGGTTCCGATATAAGGTCTTATTGCTCTGCTGACCTCCTTAATTATTTCATATGCAAGGTCTGTTGCCATTTTCTTGTCCTGAGCATCCATTTTCCCACCTCTTTTAGAATTATTCGTCAATAATCTCATCAGTTACATAAACCACGCTTGCAACAACCGAAGCTATTTCTCTTACTGTTGTAGTGGATGATTCTACAATCAGGTCCTTGATTTTTACTCCTCGCCTGTCCATCATGTATTCCACCATCTCTATTGCTTCTTTTTTAAGCTCATCGGGATTTTTATCCTTTCCGGTTGTCTCGACAACGCATCCGAGTTCCTCTCCAATGGCCACTGCAACCACTGCGGTTATCTCTTCACCGAAAGTATCGGAGGTAATTTCTGATAAAACGCAGTTCACCATGCTTCCGACCTTGAGTTTAGGCAATTCAACAATTTCCGCATTGCCTGCAAGCATGCTTGATACTTTTATGAGGTTCACGTCTCCAATTCCAGCGTCGCTTAAGGCATTGTCGAATGCGTTGAGCTTTGTTGGACCTTCGTCTTTTCCACTTACAATAGCTATTCTCATATGTTTATATTTGTGTGAACATATTTAAATAATGAATTATATAATTTAATTTAGGTGCACCTAATGATTTTTAACAAATATTTGTCAATAGCCATATCAGCATGTCTTTTCATGTTTCTGATGCTTCTAATATCAATCGTGACCCTTACATTCTTCAATGGGGGATCAATACATTTCATAGGTCTTGTCTTTGTTGTAATATTCTATTTTATCGCAAGGATGTTTTACAATTACCTTCGAAACGACGAATTTTACAAAAACACAAAAAAACACTCATCCGACAGGCCTGGTGAAAAATACTGGATTAAGGGAGAAATGGACACAAAAAAGATTCTTCTAATTGTCTGGATTTTCGCTATACTGATTTTGGCGGCGGTTTCAATTTGGCTCTATTCACTTAACCACGGATTAATTTAATTTTTTTTCAAACTTTTTTTAGAAAAATCCATGTTTTCAGGTTTTGTAAATTTGTTAGTTGGTAATTCGATTTTTTGAATTTTTCAGAGGAAATTTTTAATATTTTTCTTTTTGCGAAAATTTTTTCGAAAAATTTATAGATTACCTCTTTTTTCAAATTTTTATTTTCATTAA
>JAFQXD010000085.1 GCA_017407115.1 Methanobrevibacter sp.
GATTTTGTGCGACAAGAAGTATCTCTTTCTTCATTTTAAGCAGTGAAAATTCATTAAAATGGATTTTCAATCCCTGTTGTGTTGGGATTTCCCCCCTTGAAACTCTTAATTGAGTAATTGATTAGGAGGTTGCATGATTGTATGTCTAATCAGAATTTAGTATTCGAATTCTGAAGGCTAGGGGAAGGATAAGAACGATTAATCTTTATGGTGAACGGATGTAAGCGTCGTAACTTCGAACAATAGGTGGAATACGATGTTTTCCTATTAGTTAGGATGACTACTATTGTCTTGCAGACTGGAAATAAATATTGAAGTCATATTTATATTGCACAACCCATATGTCTGTCGGTGTATAGTCCGAATCGTCCCTTATTCGTATCTGATTGGAGATAAACTTGGTAAACCCCACGAGGTCCCGATTAAGGTCGGGTAAACGGATTGTGAATGATGTTTAATTCCTTAGGGGGTAGAGGATTTCAAAGAAAGCAAATGCCGTTATTAACCGAAAGGTAGCAGGAAGAAATGAAGATATGTAACTGTGAACGGATATCACTCCATTGTGAGTGGCAGGGATAACCTGGCTGACTTTTGAATGGTATGCAACGCGTATATAATGCGTATTTGTATAAAACTATTAAAGGATGGTGACCAATAATGAGATTAACTCCAAATGATAACATTTGTGAGCCCGCGAAACCAGATGCAACCGATTGGAAAAGTATTAAATGGTACAAAGTCAATCGGCATGTAGATAGTTTACAAAAACGAATATATCGTGCTAGTAAAAATAATGATAAGAAAAAAGTCCGAGATTTACAAAGACAATTGATGAGAAGCAACTCTGCTTTGTTAAAAGCAATTAATAGAGTTACTAAAGAAAATAAAGGAAAATCAACTCCGGGCATTGATGGTTTTAAAGCTACAAGTGACAGTGCTCGTGGTAAACTATTTGACATGCTCAAAAAGGAGAAAATGAAACTACATAAACCTAAACCTGCGTATCGAAAATACATTCCTAAAAAGAACGGTAAATTAAGGTCTTTGGGTATTCCCACTATTAAAGACCGTATTTATCAGGAGATAATTCGTATGGCATTAGAACCCGAATGGGAAGCGAAATTTGAACCTACAAGTTATGGATTTCGTCCCAAAAGAAGTACACACGATGCTGCGAGAAGAATACACTATAATATCAAATGGAATAAATGGTGTTGGGTGTACGAAGGAGATTTTCGCTCTTGCTTTGATACACTTAATCATGATTTCATACTTAAACAAATCAAAGGCTTTCCTCATTATAATCTTGTTAAAAGATTTTTGGAAGCTGGATATGTTGATAATGGTGTATTTCATAATACTCTTGAAGGAACTCCTCAAGGAGGATTACTTTCTCCATTACTTGCAAATATTGCACTACATGGTATGGAAGAAATATTAGGTATATCATACGCTAGATATGAAAATAAAAGAGGAATAACATATGCTTCTAGGGGTAAATACCGTATGGTAAGGTATGCCGATGATTTTTTGATTTTTGCACAATCTAAAGAAGATATACTGAAAGTCGAGAGCATCTTACAACCTTATCTTGACGAAAGAGGTTTGGTTTTAGCCGAGGATAAAACATTCATTAAACATATTTCCGAAGGATTCAATTTCTTAGGTTTCGTGCGACGAGCTAGGGGCTTTATTCCCCATACTGTGTCAGTGAAACAATTTGTTTCAATCCCTGTTGCATTGGGATTTTCTCCCATGAAACTTCTAATTGAGTAATTGATTAGGAGGTTGCATGATTGAATGCCGAAGCAAATGAGAGTATTCCATTATTTGCCGGCTAGAGAAAGAATAAGATGGTTAACGTTATGTGAACAATTGTAAGCCTCGTTAGGAAAAATAATAGGTGGGAATACAGTTCCAAAAAAAAACTTTGGATACTATTATGTTACAAACAGGAAACAAATATTGAAGCCGTATTTGTATTTTGCAACCCGTATGTTTGTCGGGGTATAGATTGAACCTTCCTTATTCGTATCTGACTGAAGCCCAACTCGGTAAGCCCTATTCACAGTCCTTTCGACGATTAATTGGAAGGTAGGTGGATTGTGAATGAAACTGAATTCTGTGTAGGGTATAGGATTTCAAAAGAAGCAAATGCCGTTTGTAGTCGAAAGACAGCAGGAAAGATGGGAATATAATAACTGTGAACGGATACTTCAAATTAAATATTTTGAAGGATGGTGACATTGCTGAATTTTGAATGGTGGACAACATTTGTATAATTGTTTAAAGTGTTTATTAAAGGATGGTGATTAGTGATGATTAATGCTCAAAATCATAAGATTTGTGAGTCCACAACGCTAGACGTTATTAATTGGTCTGATATTGATTGGTATAAGACCAATAAATATGTAGTTAAACAACAAAGACGAATATATGATGCCGAATGTAATAATGATTATCGAAAAGTTAGAAATTTACAAAGGATGTTGATACATAGTAAAGCAACAATATTGATTGCTATTAGAAGAGTCACTCAACTCAATAAAGGTAGAAGAACTCCGGGAATTGATGGTTACAGAGCTTTAAGTAATAAATCTCGTGAAGATTTATTTTACAAAATTAGAAACATCAACCTTAAATCTTACACTCCTCAACCTACATTAAGGGTGTATATTCCTAAGAAAAATGGTAAATTCCGTTCTCTTGGAATACCGACTATTATTGATAGGGTTATTCAAGAAATGATTCGTATAGTCTTAGAGCCACAGTGGGAAGTTCTCTTTGAACCGACCAGTTATGGTTTTAGGCCTGCACGAAGAGTTCATGATGCAGTCGAAAGAATATTTTATAACACCAAAAACGGAAATTGGTGTTGGGCATTTGAAGGAGATTTCCAAGCATGCTTTGATACACTAAGTCATGATTTTATTTTAAATCAGATAAATACTTTTCCTTTTTGTGATGTTGTGGAAAAGATTCTTAAAGCAGGTTATGTGGATAATGATGTATTTTATGAATCAGACAAGGGTACGCC
>JAFQXD010000056.1 GCA_017407115.1 Methanobrevibacter sp.
ATAAAGATTATTATGTCTTAATTTTTAAAATTTCATATAAAATACTATTAAAAATTAAGTTTACAAAACATATAATTATTTAATTAAAAATTCAAGTGATTTAAAAAGGAATAAAAAATAGAAAAATTAGAAAATTCGAAATATACTGAAAATCGAACAATAACTTATATTTAAACCTTTTTAAAGAATTTGACTAATTTTATGCAAAAATAAAGAAAAATAAAAAATTTAAAATAAATCTGTCAAAGAGCTAACTTTTTGACAGTCACCAAAGAAAATATAAGTGAAGTAACTGAATGCCAAGAAAAAACAGTGTTCAATGATAAAGCATTGTCCAGAAAGTGGAGTAATCAGTTATGGCCAATCTTGTTTGAAATGCATGTTTCAATCAGATATTTAGATTAATGAAGTCATGATTAAATTGAATGCTATATCTTATTAAAAATAGTATATTAGAATAATCTAGTTTGTGTGCCAATATAACTATGCTCTAAAACTTCTTTTACAACATCACTCTCTTTAACATCCCCAATTAGAAGCGAAGAATCAGGATTATGCAATTTTAGATTCCTTTTAACTAGTTTTTGACTATAATTTGCATAATAGCATAGAAATTATCTACTTTAAATTGAAAACTTATTTGATATAATACGAACAAACAACATCCAAAAGTATTAGAGTTATCCATTACTTTTTGGAATTTAGAAAGAATTATCTCAATGCACCAATTGGAATTACCATTACTCCATCTTTTCGAACTTTTGCAATTGGACCACCAGTTACAACAGCTAAAAAGCTAGGTTCTGGAATATGTGTATCCCCATCAGCAATTTTTTGCTTGATTAATTTATCTATTTTCAATAAAGATTGTGCGCCCTCATCAATCCTTTTATTCCCTAATTTAAACTCGATTAATCCATAACGCCCATCAGCAATTTGCAAAACACAATCCACCTCCAAGGTACCGTCATTATAATATAATACTTTTCCGCCCAGTGGTGCTGAATATACTTTTAAATCTCTAATGCACAATGTTTCAAAAATGAATCCAAATGTTTCTAAATCATACATCAACATTTCAGGAGTTACATTAAGTCCTGCAACTGCAATTGATGGGTCTATAAATTCCTTTTTTTCTGATTTTCTCATTTTTTGCTTTGATCGAATATTGGGAGCCCATGCTGGAACATTGTCAATAACAAAAAGATTTTTTAAAACGGAAATATATGAATAAAATGTAGGTTCAGAAATTTTTCCGTAATTCTCCTCAATATCCACCATTATTTTAGTATTATTGACCAATGTTGAAATGTTACGTGAATAAGATCTAAGAATTGCTTCAAATACTTTTGAATCACGTTTAACACCATCAATATTATAAGTGTCATCACGGCATATGTTATCAAAATATGAAGAAGCCACGATTAACTGTTTTTGTTTATCTTCAATATTCAATGTTTCAGGCCAACCCCCGCGAGAAGCTAAAAAAGTTAAATCCCTTAAAGACAAATCTGAAGTAATTCCATTAATTTTAACATCTTTATCATTAAATAAGTCAATTAATGAAATCTTACCATTGGAATCGCCGCTTTCATATAAGCTCATAGGTCTCATCATCAGCCTGTGAATTCTTCCAACACCTTTATGATTTATTTTGGAATTATCAACAATTGTAGAACCAGTTAAAATATACAAACCATAACCCTCTGTTTTATCAACGGAATATCTCACTGCATCCCACAATTGGGGAGCCATTTGCCATTCATCAATCAATAATGGTTTTTCCCCTTCCAATAATAACAATGGATCTACATCTGCCAGTTCAATATATGATTTGCCCAATGTAGGATGTTGCAATTCAATTAATGTTTTAGCAAACTGAGTAGCAGTAGTTGTTTTACCACACCATTTCGGTCCAACTATTAAAACAGCCCCCATACATTCAAGTATATTCTTTAATTCTTCATCCACATACCTTTTAATATATTCCATATTACCACCAATTAAGTGATTATACTAATATTATTTAAGTAATTATACTATTTATATTTAAGTAATTATACTAATTTTTAAGTAATTATATTATTTATATTTAAGTAGCATATCGAGTCAAAATTAACAAAAAAGTTAATCATCATTCCATACATATTATAGATTTTAAACTATTTAAAATTAGTTATATTAATAATAAAAGACTATAATAAAGTTAAAACAATATTAAAGAATAAAAACAATATTACAATATGAAAACAATATTTTAATGACAAAAATTAAATCAAAGTTTGTTGTGTATCAATATAACTTGGCTCTCTAACTTCTTTAACAATATCACTATCCTTAATATTGCCAATCAGTAGTGGAGAGCATGGGTTATGTAGCTTATAATTCTTCTGAGCCCGTTTTGGATTTACGGTTGCATAATACTATAGAAATTATCTACCTCAAATTCAAAACTTGTTTGACATAATACAAACAAACAACACATAAACCCATGCTGCAACTGAAATTGAGGGATCAGTGAATTCTTTTTTAGGAGTTGATTTAATGGAACTTTTGGAACAGATAATTGGTGACCATGCTGGAACATCTTCTATGACGAATAATCTTTTTAGGGCATTACTATTAATATAATAAGTGTTTTTACTAATATTTTGAGAATCTGCATTAATATCGGCTAGAAATGTTGAGTTTGATGGTGTAGAAATATTTTAGGAATATGATTTTAACTTTATTGTGCAAGAATTCTCCAGCTTCTACAAGCTGGAGAGGTTCAATATGTTCCTTACTTTTTGAAGGTCACGTTTGACATCATCAAAAGAAGATACATTAATCTCACAAATATTTTTCACATGTGCTTTTACAACAAACAGTTGTGACTTTTCGGATTTTTTATTTAGACTTTCAGACCAACCACCTACAAGCGGCAAATATCAAATCTTAAACACTTAAACTAGAAGTAATACCATCAATATTCATATCTATGTTTTCACAGGTCTAAAATTGAAATTTTACCATTAAATTCACGCTTTCAAAAAGGTCCATTGTTCCCATGACACTCTATGAATCCTAACTGTTCCCGTATGCATCACTTCCACCTCATCGATAGTAGTTGAACTTTTTAGAATATACAAACCGTCTTCATGAAGTTCATCAACACTATTTCTCACTTCATCCCACAGAATTGGCACCATCTGCCATTCATCAATAAGTCTTGGTTCACCTTCAAGAAGTATGGATGGTGAACTTTAGCAGCTACAGTCTTTTCCTTTTGTCAAATATCATAGAAATTTGTGATGAATCAGCCAGTATGCCTAATTCTATTAACGACAAAGTTATTTCCTTTAACGGTGATGTGGTTGGTTTTGAATTTTCACTATCAAAAATCAACTAGCTTCATTATATGAGAGTTGAAGTTAAGAGCATGCCCCCCCCAAATTTAGATATAGAATAGTCTAATGCATCTATCCATGTATTGTATGTTTCATTTTTATAGGAAAAATTAAACTATATTCAGTTCCATTTCTATGTTCCACCAATTTAATTTCCCCATTTAACTGTTTTGTGAGATTCTTAATGATTTCACAACCCAAGTTTTTAGTAATTTTCTTAGGATCTTCAATACCTACTCCATTGTCTTTAAATATCAGTTCGGCATAATCTTCATCGATTTTAGTTATGGTTTTGATAATTTTTTTATTAGACATGTTTTTGTCAGGGAATGCATGTTTTATGGAATTCATACTTAATTCATCAATGATTAATAATAAAGGAGTAATAACTTCAATTGTTAAATTTAAATCTTCATCGACATCAGATTCAAATTCTATATTATTTTTCATGCCCGCAAGAGTTTTAAGTTGAGAATCATGGTCGTCAATAAAATCATTTAAGTTGATATTTTTAAAATCTTGAGTATTATATGTTTTTTCATGAAGCAGTGCAAGTGAAGTTAAACGCGCTTGCATATGGTCAAGAATTAGCTCAGGATTATCACGATATACTCTTTTTTCCAGATTTAAAAAACTGTTTATGACTTGCAGATTATTTTTAACCCTATGGTGAACCTCTTTAATCAAAATAATTTGATGTTCATTGGATTCACGTAATTCCAATTGTTTATTCCGTTCATCAGTAATGTCAGCTAAAAATCCAATACTGTGATTACTTTGACCAAATTCAAAACGCTCGATGTAAAGTTCACAAATTTTTTGATTATTCTCATCTCCAGCTACATAGTAAGTGAATGTTTCATCAATTTTATCCAATTTACCATTGATTAAATCCTTAATCTGTTTTTTTGTTTCATCTTCAACAATATACTCTATAACCTTACAAGAATGAACATAGGATTTTGGATCTTCATCTATGAAATAATAAAAACCTTCTGAAAATTCATAAAGTTTAGGATTTAATGGTTCAATTAACAATGCTAATTTCTTACTGTTTTTAAAACCATTTAATAAGAAATCAACAGGCCTTGTAGCTGTTTCAGAGTATTGAGTAATATCATTCATTAGCCCATAACGACTAATTAAATTACCTTCTTCATCAAAATTCGAATAAAGATTTATTTCAAGATACTTTAATGTTCCATCATCAGTTCGTATTCGGATAACATCCTCATGATGTCCTACATCAGTGTCCATGATTTTTAGGATTTTTTCAATCAATTTTTTATCTTCAGGGATAGCTAAATCGAATACAATATTATAATAGTCGTCATGCTCTTCTCTAGGACGATTTATAATGTTATATACTCCTTGTGTCCAAGTATATTTTCCACCAATCTTACGATAACTTCCAGTCTGTGAAAAATACTCAATCATATTAACTTTATCTTCAGCATGGTACCTTTTATCCAATTCCTCTGAATCACCAGCATCAGTGTTAATATGGTCTGCAAGAACAAATAACCTATTCCTTTCATAAAGAACCTTAAGAATAGTAATCTTAGATAATTTTTCTGCACTATAGTAGAAAATCCGTATCTCTTTAGTTTCTTGGGTTGTATACACATCATAAAAACATTCATGGAAAATTTCATAAAAAATGGGTGATATTTTACTTAATAATCTTCCTCTTACATCATCCAATTGAAGATTTGCCCTATTAAGTATAAAATCCCCTAGCGATTTTATAATGAAATCTTTACCTCCATTATGAGGTATTAGAATATCCACATCTCTTTGAAAGTTAGAAATAAGCTGTTGAAATGGAACATCATCTACATGGAATTCAAGTGGTGTTGGGATATACAATTCTTTTTCATTAATATCATGAATACGAATTTCAACAACATTTTCCAATCTCCTATATTCTTTATCAACTTTCATTTGAATACCCTAACTTCAATTAATTTTCCAAACAAGGTCATGATATAATCAATTAATATAATAAAATACATAATACACTAAAAATAATAATTTTGGATTCTACTTCGAATCATAAAATATTAAACCACATATTAGATTGATTATTATACCTTTATTAATAGCTTATATAATCTAAACTATTTAAATTATTAGGGCGTTTGAATTTTCGACCCAATGACCCCCCCAATGATTTTAGTTTTACTTTTTTGTTATACCATTCCTAGAAACAGGGATTTGTCCTCCATTAATTAATCATTAATGGTTTCAAATAAAATTAGGTTCTGAAACTTCCTTGACAACATCATTATCTTTAATTTCTCCGATTAATACTGGAAAATCAAGATTGTGCAACTTCCAATTCCTTTAACTTAGGTTTAAATTCGAATTTGCATAATATATCCAAAATTATCCACTATTTATAGCAATAGTTTTCATAAGTATGAAACAAATGCTCTCTTGATTATCCATTTTTGAACTTCGCTGTCGTGTAGAAGACTGGAAGTTCAAAACAAAGTTGACTGAAAAGTACGCCTAAGAGGTAGAACTTTTTCACGGGTTTCAATATAACGCAGCTCTGAAATTTCTTAAAGCATCACCATCTTTAACATCACCAATCAAAAGTAGAGACTCTAGATTGTGCAACTTACAATTTCTTTTAACTAGCTTGGTTGAATAAATTCATAATAATATCAGAAAAGTATTAAAAATAGTCTATTTAATGTCTTATTGCAGAGAAAATCTCCACAATATTCCCACAGACATCAAATACATCACACCTAAATAGAGGTTAACTTTAAAATTAACTCTCTTGTGTAAATAATTTATGCAATATCCTATATAAACTTAATTATTTTTATTAAACGGCAATTAAATAGTGGACATCTAAGGGAAAAACCTCCAGAAAACGTAGGAACGTTTTCAAAAGACTATCATCGATAATTTTGATCATATTTAATTGCCTAAAACGAAGGTGAAAATATAAGTTATTACCTCAAATTGCCGTTATAGTTGTTAATAACTTTAATAATTGAAAGAATATTAAAACTATATGTTACAATTATTAAGATAATAATCTCCATTATTCACCCCCTTTAGGTGTGATGAGGGATTACCATAACAGTTGTGAGAAAAACTGCAATGATTAGCAAATAAATATAAGTTAAAAATCATATTTATCTACCTCCCAACACATTTCATATTGGAGATTTTTTAACTAGACATATATTGTTCAATATAGAATTTAAAGCTTGTTGAAGCCACTTAGTAAAATTGTAGTGAGAAAACCATCCCATATATAGATTACGGCGAATTAAAATTCAAAAATAAAAAAAATAATTAAATTAATTTAGTTTGCCCATCAATGAAACTTGGCTCTGAAACTTCTTTTACAGCATCACTATCTTTAACATTACCTATTAAAAGTGGTGAATCATGATCATGCAATTTCTGATTTCTTTTGACTAAATTGATATTGCTATTGGCGTAGCAATATTTGCATCCATGCATGCATGTGTTATATGCTCCAATATCCCTTCCAAATATGCAATCGCATTCACGAATCCTATATTTTCCTTTGGGGATTTTCAAATTATTACCAATGGCTTTCTCAATGACATTTTTGGTCATGCACCCTGATGAGTCAAAACCGAACCTGTCCAAAAGAGTTCCTTCAACACAGGTTTTCATTTGAATGTCATAATCTTTAGCGATTCTTGCAAAATTCTCGCCAATAATTAACTGCTCCTGGCGAGTGACTTCACGAGCCTCCGGAAAATTCCTTAAAACCTTTTGATACAAATCAATGAAGCTTATTGTGCAATCATCGGTGAAAGTGTGAAGTTCTGAGGCCATGTCTTCAAATAGATCAATGTGAAAATCAAGAGAATATTTTTCTGTGATAAATATCGGATCATATCTCCAGGAGACCTTATTGACACCCAAGGTTTCAGATAGCTCTTTAAACGATTTAATTACATTTTTAAAACTAGGAACATTGCGTTCAATATCCCTGCCATAAGGAGTTATTGTCACAAACCAGAATTGATTAAAGTCATTTAGTTTATCTGAATTTTTAAGCATTGGCTTTGGATTTTTAGTGCAAAAACACAAACAGTCAATGATTTTAGAATCCAATGGATATTTGTAGATATCATCATTATAAGGGTTTCTTGTACAGACAAAACCCTCTTCAACACGGTTTAAAAACCATTCACTAAAAAAAGCAGGAATATCAGTTCTTGAACCAGTATTGATTATCATAAAAAAAAGAAAAAGTAAAAGAGATTTATAAATCTCTTCCGAAAATGTGTACTGCTGCAGTACCACCGGTCCCACCAATATTGTGAGTCATACCGATTTCTGCACCATCAACTTGACGTCCGCCAGCTTCTCCTCTGAGTTGCCATACCACTTCAGCAGCCTGAGCAATACCTGTAGCACCCAATGGGTGTCCACGTGCCTTAAGACCTCCTGAAGTATTGATTGGGAAATCACCATCGATTTCAGTTTGTCCTTCTTCAATAGCTATTCCACCTTTACCTTTCTCAGCAAATCCTAAGTCCTCAACCGCTAAAAGTCCGTTGATTGAGAAACAGTCATGCACTTCAGTTAAATCAATGTCTTTAACTGTTACTCCTGCCATCTCATAAGCTTTTCTGGAAGCCACTTTTGTAGATTCAATGGTAGTGATATCTTTTCTGTCGTGTAAGGTTAATGTTCCAGAAGCCTGTGTAGAAGCTTTTACATAAATTGGAGTGTCAGTGTATTTTTTAGCATCTTCTGCAGGAACCATTACAATTGCTGCTGCTCCGTCACTTACTGGAGAACAGTCAAGCAGGGTCAATGGGTCTGCAACCATTGTGGAGTTAATAACTTTATCAACTGTCACTTCGAATGGGAATTGTGCATTTGGGTTTTTGGATGCGTTTTTATGGTTGACTACAGAAAATTGTGCCAATTGTTCACGGGTAGTACCATATTCGTACATGTGTCTTTTTGCAATCATTGCATATAATGACGGGAAAGTAGCTCCTTGCTGTGCTTCCCATTCCTGATCGGATGCAGTAGCAATAGCCGGGGTAGCATCAACAACGTCAGTCATTTTCTCTACGCCTGCAGAGATTACTACATCATGAAAACCTGATGCAACTGCCATGATTCCTTGTCTAAGTGCCAATCCTCCAGATGCACAAGCAGCTTCAACTCTTGTGGTTGGAATTGGATTAAGACCCACATGGTCAGAAATAAGAGCCGCAATGTGTTCCTGTTCTACAAACAGTCCTGAGGACATGTTTCCAACAAACATTGCTTCAATGTCATCTCCGTCAATGCCAGCATCAACCAAAGCCTTTACACCGGCTTCAGCAATTAAATCCCTAAAGGAAGAATCCCATAATTCACCAAATTTAGTTTGTGAAACTCCGATAATCGCAACATCTCTCATATTTAAGCCCCCTTACATTTTAATTTTGCCTTTGAATTTAGCATAAACAGCATAATCAACGTATGTTTTCTCATCAATGATTTCTTGTGTTTTTGGAGCTAATTCTCTTCTTTCAACAATCTCATCTTTTACTTCTATTGTGAATCCATCACTTCCAGCACCAGATCCATATGATACAACAAAGATTTTATCTCCCGGCTGAGCAACATCCAAAATGTTGGATAAAGCTAAAGGCACTGCACCTGAGTAGGTATTTCCTATGTTAGGAGTCAATAACCCTTGTTTGATTTGTTCTGATGTGAAACCTAATTTTTTACCTGCCCTTAAGTAAAATTTACCGTTAGGCTGATGGAAACAAGCATAATCATAATCTTCAGGTTTGGAGCCAGTTTCTTCAAAAAGCATTTTTGCTGCACTTAAGACATGCTTGAAGTAAGCCGGTTCACCTGTAAAACGGCCTCCGTGAGAAGGATAGTCTTCACCTTCCCTTCTGTAAAAGTCAGGAGTGTCTGTTGTGAAACTGCATGTGTGAGTAATATCCGCTATAGTGTTATCCCTACCTATGATATAAGCTGCCCCACCTGCAGATGCAGTGTATTCTAAAGCATCACCAGGAGCACCTTGAGAGGTATCTGCACCAATAGCTAATCCATATTCAATCATTCCAGACTCAACAAGACCCATAGTCATTTGAATACCTGCGGTACCTGCCTTACAGGCAAATTCCAAATCAGCTGCAGTTAACTTTGGAGTTGCACAAACAGCTTCAGCAACAATTGAAGCTGTTGGTTTTACTGCATATGGATGTGATTCAGAACCAACATAGACCGCACCAATTTTACTTGGATCAATTTGAGCTCTTGCTAGAGCATATCTAGCAGCAGTTACTGCAATAGTAGCAGTATCTTCATCAGCAGAAGGCACGGATTTTTCATTAACAACCAATCCGTTTGATAAAGCTACAGGGTCATCACCCCATACTTTTGCAATTTCTTCTACTTTAATTCTATACGATGGTACATGTGCACCATATCCTACGATTCCTACCATTAAATCACCTTAAATAATAATCTTGAACGACAATTAAAAATTAATTTAATTATTAATATTTTATTTTTATTATTATATAAAATTAACTCAAAAAAAGTATTTTTTAAACAAAATAAGAATTTTTAAAAAAGAAATATTTTCAAGATGCAGTTGCCGGGATTCGAACCCGGGTTGTAGGCTTGGAAGGCCCAAGTAATAACCAGACTATACCACAACTGCATAAAAAGTGCGGCGTCCGGGATTTGAACCCGGGTCGCTAACGTGGCAGGCTAGAGTCTTAACCAGGCTGGACTAACACCGCATAAAAACTAACAACAAATAAACTTATGTTTTAATAATATATAAATGTTTCGTTTTAATGGATTTATTTAGAAAATAAAGAAAATAAAGGATGAAATTAAATTTTATATGCCATAACACAAATCCAATCATTCTCCTCATTCAAATATGCTTTAAAATCCTTAAATCCAGCAGTTTCAAGAGATTCTTTTAAAACATCCTCGGAATATATTTTCATGTCCAGCAATTCCACCAGACCATCATATTTCTCCATTTCCCCTTCTCTATAAACTGCCTCATTACATATGAATATGAATCCGTCCTTTTTAAGAACCCTGTTAACTTCCTTCAGGTCATTGATAAAATCCGGCCAGAAATAGATTGTCTCAAAGCATGTTGCAATATCAAAGGTCTCATCATAGAATGGCATTTGTGAAACTGATGCCTGCAGCACATTTACAATTCCCTCATCAATAGCCTGTCTGTTGAGATTAATTGATTTTTCAACACTGACATCGGAGTAATCAATTCCAACGACACGGCCGTTTTCGGAAATCTGTTCTGCGAACCTTTCAATGTTTCTTCCACCGCCACAGCCAATGTCTAAAATCTTGCTGTCCTTTTGCACTTCAAAATGGCTTACTCCCCATTGCGCCATGGTTTCATGGGATTTGTTCATCCTATTCAAAATCTGATGTCCCAACTCTCCAACTGGCTTTCTTGCATTTTTAATAAGTTCTTTGTCTTCAATGTGATGACCAGTATTTACCTTATCATTATCACTCATATTATCACTTTTTCATTCCTTTACGTGTTTTGATTGCTTGACCGGTTTCAAACTGTTCAATTTCACAGGCCCCCAAAAGCGCTTTACCGTAAGCAAGCAATTGATCCTGCTCATTGACAATTAAAACTTCGTCTTTTGATCTGATGTTATCATCACAAGTTACAACAAACTTGCAGAAAACGCTTTTTCCATCAAGTGCAAATGGTTCTGAGTCCTTGTTTACGACAACCCTATTTTGAGGATAAGGCATTTTGTTGTGAAGTCTCTTTGCACCCTCTTTTGATAAAATCAGATATGAATCTGATGCCCTCATATTTACAATCAACACTTTTCCATCGTAGATGTGTCTTATTTTTCCTGTCTTTTTACTTTTTTCAATTTTTATGTTGCCGGTAAACAATGCATCTCCTGCCCCAACGCCAAACTGATAATCTGCAATTGCCTTTACCTTTTTGACATCATCCTTGTGATATCTTATTTCATCAGAAAAAGTGCATTTGTCGTACAGACCCATCTCCAAGTCATTGACAACCCTTGAATGGATGAGTACCTGGTCATAGTATTCTATGAATTCTGAAATGAAATCCTCAACAAATTCTATTGAATCTACATCCCGTGTTTTTGGAGCATCATTTTGACTTAGAGGATATACTTCGTCTATTTCCAATGGTATCAAACCGAACGGAACATCCAATACCATGAAATCTGTGTTTTCAATGTCAATTTCACTTTCAGCACCATAAATATAGAATTCACCCAATTTTCCAGAGACAAATTTGGAGTAAGGTTTTCTTGAAGGCGGCAAAATTACCAAATCACGTTTTTTAGGCATTTGGCGAAGCTTTTGCATGTGCCTTAAAACTTCGGCTCTGCAGAGTGATTCCGGACCGGTGTAGAAAAATGCTGATTTCTTGCTTCTAGGGTCGTATTTTTCCAAATCCTGAGAGTAATTTCCAAGATGCCTTACAGCTTCAAGAAGTGCAGGATGAGCCCTGCATCTCTCTTCTACAAGTTCCATCAGATTGCCATCATAAATTGCCTGTCTGATCAATCTCAATTCTGCAAATGAAACATGCAAATTATGTTGAGCTATCAAATCCCTTCTTTTTTCTTTTGGCATTGCCCTCAAGTCATCAGGAGTGTATTTGGTACACACTTCACAGGAACACGGCATTTCCTGCAGGTTTTCAAGCTTATATGTTCCCCTTGTTGAGAGAAGCCTGTCATCTTCAGCATAGAGAATATAAGCTGCTGAGTCAAACAAATCACATCCCATTGCAACGCAAAGCGCAAAAATCATAGGGTGTCCCGCTCCCATCAAATGGCGTGGAACTGTGTCTGAGAGTTCCTTCATTGAGTTCATTACAACATCGACCAAATCCTTGTAGTGATATGATTCCATCAATGGAACGACTGCACCAATAGGATACAAATCAGCATCAAGCTTTGACAGCTCCTTTGCACACTCACGTCTTAAATCCAGAAATGTTGAGCCTTGGACAACTGAGTTCAGCATCATTTCCATATTCTGTTCCTTTTTATAAGCTACAGCTTCCCTTGCCCTTTCAAGAGTGATTTCCAAATCGCTTTGTGCTTTTTCACGGTCAACAAAAGGAGCTGTCGGAATGTCCAGACTTGTTCCTATATCGGTTTTAATCATTTCCTGAAACTCGATTACTTCCTTGTTTGTTATTTCAACATCACCATAGACTGACAGCTGAAATGAACCTGAATCTGTCATTATCGGACCGTCAAAATGAATCAGTTCATGCAGTCCCTTTTCAACAGCTTCTTTTTTCAGGTCTTCATCCTTGTAAATCAGGTATGCATTGGTAATTACAATGTCGGCACCGTATTTTCCAACATCTATGGCCTGTTTACGAGGATGAATAACCGGCATCAATGCAGGAGTTTTTACATCACCGTGTTTTGTTTTTAAAACTCCCACACGTCCCATATTATCTTTAGCTTTAATTTCAAACATTTGTTTTACCTTACTCATTTTATTAATAGAACTTAATTGAAAATGGAAAATCATATAAAAATTAAGTTCCAAAAAAAGTCATCTCTAAAACCAATTAGATACCTAAATAAACATTAAGCTAGAAGTTATATAAATTTTGCTCATTTTAAAATTAAAAATTGACACTTCAATATATTAAAAATTCAAACCGGAAAAATTGCATTCCAATTTAAAAAACTTATTATTGATAAAATCCAAAATAATCTTAGATAAAATGAGTTACGAAAATAATGCCAGAATAATCAATGACGATATTTTTGATTTGGTAAACGAATGTTTCAGTCAGGAAAGAAGTGGTCAAAATATTGATGGAAGGGTTAATTTTTTTGATACTTACAACAATTATTTTGTTTTAACAGATGATGGATCCTATTCAATTAATTCTAAAGAAATAAATAACAAAGTTGAGACATTACATACATCTACCGGCGCAATTAGTGAGTCTTTTGAGAAATTTATCAAACCAATGAAGTTCAACTACGATGAAGACATTGCCATTCTCGACATCTGTGCCGGAATAGGATACAACACTTCCGCAGCACTGGCTGATTTCATTAAAAACAATCACGATTCAAATTTAACAGTAGATATGGTTGAAATATCAAAGGCCACCCTTGCATGCGGCCTTTTAGTGCCTTCACCAATCAAAGAGCACGATATAACAAAAAAAGCAATTGAAGATGAACTTATAAATCAAGATTATGCAGCTTTAAGTTTGGAATCTGGTGAAATTCCAGAAAATATTGACATCAATGTCTATATCGAAGATGCAAGACAAACCGTCCAAAAGCTAAAGGACAACACATATGATGCTATATTTTTAGATCCATTCAGCCAGAACATGGCACCCGAATTGTTTTCGCTTGAATTTTTCAAACAGTTCAGACGCGTAATTAAAGACGATGGAATCATAGCGACTTATACTTCTGCAGCACCCATCAGGGCCGCTTTTATTGAAGCTGGATTTTATATTGGCCAGGGCCCAATTTTTGGAAGAAAGCAGGGAGGAACCTTAGCCAGTCCAAATCCATTGATGCTTGACAAATCACTTCCAAAAAATGATGAAATAAGAATTGCCCTTTCCGATGTGGGAATACCATTTAGAGACCCTGATTTAAATGACAACAGTGATGTTATTTTAGAGCGAAGAACCCAGGAAAGGCATGAAGCAAGACACAACACAAAAATTTCATCAGCCGTAAAGACACCAATATTTTTAGCAAGTAAAATGGATGATGAAAAGCTTAAAAGGCGTGTTGAGAGAAACCTCACAAAAATGAACATACCTTCAACAACCTCACCCGAAGCATATTATATTGTTGAATGTGAAAAAAACTACACAGAAAAGCAGGATGAAAAAAATAACTCAAGAAATAGGATTCTTGACATGAAAAAAAGATTAAAAAAAGTTAAAATGGGAAAATTATGAAGATACATATTTTCCGCTTTTCAATGTGTAAGCGTCCTCTTTGGTACATGATTTAGTTGCGGTAATAACAGTTAAATCTCCACCGTTTCCACCGTGATTATGTCCGAATACGGACCAGTCACTGTCACATTTCGCACAGACGATAATACCTTCGGCACTGCTTCCCTCACCAGTTCCTGTTGCAGGGAATTTACCCCAGTTGGCGGTTTCTGAACCTGCAAAGAAAATACTCCAATACAGTTCATGACTACCGCAATACGGACATGTCCTGTCAAATTCGGTTACATAAAAAGTATAACCATATTTACTAAGTTCACCTGAAGCAGAAGCTCTACCAATAGCTAAAAGGGAATATCCATCTTCTGAAACACCATACTGATTATAAGATACGCCTACATTTGTTTTAATGATTTTGATTGTTTTTGTCAAAGTATACCCATTACTTGGATCTGTGCAAACAACCTTATATGTTCCAACGTCAAGCTTAAAGTTAATGCTGGCCGCCCCATAAGAGTTTGTTTTAACAGTCTTTGTAACGCCATTAAGGGTTATCTGCATTTCCTTGTTTTTTGCAACACTACCGTCACTGTTTAAAAGGGTTGCAGTGAATACTGAAGTCACATTTGCAGCATCAGTCATGTCGCTTGCCTTAATAGTAGGGCTTTTTACGGTTATTGTAGTGTAAATGCTTATTTTAGTGTAAGGGTCATAAGATTTGAATTTGTATGTCCCGCTGGCTAATTTGAAGTTTACACTGGCCACACCATCTGAATCGGTTAAGGCCTCTTTTTTAACGCCATTAACATAAACATAAACCTTGGAATTCTTTGCCAATTTTTCGTTTTTATAAATCTTAACCTTGAATGTGGAAGTCCTGTCTGAAAATACTGTCATCTTGCCTGCACTCATGGTGTATAGAATCCTAACCTTATTGGTTACTTTCTCACCGGTTTGAGGATTTACGGAATATATTAAAAAAGTGGTTGGTTTAGAGACAATGGAAAGCTTAGCCACACCTTTTGAATTTGTCTTTACATTGAAAGTCTGTCCGTGGGCGATGAACTTAACATATGTGTTTGCCAACACCTTGCCGTTCTTTCCATAGAAGGTAGCCGTAAATGACCTGGAACTCAAATAATGTTTTGTAACATTATTTGCACTTATGGAAGATTTGATAGTGATCTTATTTGATATCTTATACCCATTCGGATGGATTGCCCAAATGGTATAGTTTCCAACATTTAGATTAATATCCAAAGTCGCTACACCTTTTGCATCGGTTTTTCTTGTGTATGTTTTTCCATTTAAAGTGAATTTGACATTTGTATTCTTTAACGGACTGCCGTTTTCATTTAAGAATGTGGCAGAATACTGTTTGGAATTTGAATATGTCTTTGTCACGTCACTGCCCTTAACGACAGCCAAAACCTTAACGTTGGACTTTGTAGTTGTGCTTCCATAAGTTGAATAAACAACATAATTTCCCTCATTCAAATTAAGAGGAATGGAAACCTTACCGTCACTATCGGTGGTTTGGGTATAACTGACTCCATTAACCTTTAAAGTAACGGAAGCGTTTTCAACAGGAACGTTGTCTTTTGAGAGAACAACATTATAATTAGATCCGCTGTAATATGAACTTTGATCCTCGCCAGTCAATACATAATTTGAACTTGAACTGATAGTTAAAGTATCATTTTCTACAGCCAATGAACTTGTAACTCCCGAAGGAGGTTCCACATCAACATCTCCAGCAAGCATGTCATCAGTTGAATTTGAATCGACTGCAGCAACTGCAGAAATTGATAACATAAATACCAGAGTCATTAAAAATAACTTAATTTTTTTATTAAACATACGTTAACTCCATTTAACATTTGTTCGTACTAATTCTTATTTAACTTTTTGTATAAAAAGCTTTTGATTTTCAAAAAAAGCATAAATAAGTTTAATTTTAAAAAAATAAACAATTACATAGTTATAAATACTTTAAAAAGATTAAAATAAGTGAAATTATTATCAAAAGACAAATTATAATTGAAAATGAAATTTTTATAGTCAACAATAGTTAAGTAAACTTTTATTAAAGCTGCATTATTGATGTGAAAAATCATTGCCAATGACTATCTATTGAACAATAAATCGAAAATATAAAAGATAATACTCTAAAAAATAAGTTTTAAATTCTTTAAATGAAATTTAAAGCCTAAAAGTTAAAAAAAGAAAAAAAGTTGAAATAAGGTAAAAATACCATTATTCCACAGTCACACATTTTGCCAAATTCTTAGGCTTGTCAGGGTCATGACCCTTTTCAAGAGTAATATAATATGCAATCAGCTGCAACGGTACAATATATACCAATGGTGCAATGATTTCCTTTACATCAGAATTTATGAAAATGACCGCATCGGCTTTAGCTCTCAAAGACTCATCCCCCTCAGCACCAATTGCCAATACATTGGCTCCACGGGACTTTACCTCTTCGAGATTACTCATGGTTTTTCTGTAAGTATCTCCAGGAGGAATTATTACAACAACAGGGATTCCCTCATCAATCAACGCCAAAGGACCGTGCTTCAGCTCTCCGGCAGCATAGCCTTCACCATGAATATAGGAAATTTCCTTAAGTTTCAATGCACCTTCAAGTGCTGTCGGATAGGAATATCCTCTTCCCAAATAGAAGAAATCACGAGCGTAATTGTATCTTTTTGAAAGCTCTTTAATAAAATCATCCTGCAGGAGGACTTCATCAATGAATTCAGGAACCTTCTCAATCTCTTCAAGCAGTTCCTCATTTTGAGAAAGCAGAGCTGCAAACAGATAAATTGAAGTGAGTTGTGCAACATAAGTTTTGGTTGCTGCAACACCTATTTCAGGACCTGCCTGAGTTTGGATAACATAATCCGCCCTCCTAGTAATTGCAGAACCTGCAACATTTACTATACCTAATGTTTTTGATGTCTTATTAGCCACATCCAATGCCTTAAGTGAATCTGCGGTTTCACCGGATTGTGATATGAAAACAACCAATGTCTTGTCATTTAATGTATTAGCCGAATATTTGAATTCAGATGCCAAAATCACATCGGTCGGAATTCCGGCAAGGGATTCAATCAGGTATTTTCCAGACAAGGCTGCGTGATAGGAAGTTCCACAGGCAACAAAGCACACTCTTTGTAAGTCACCAACATCATCAAGAATATTTTGAATATTGTCCTTTTGAGACAATGTATTTCTAACCGCTGTTGCCTGCTCATTAATTTCCTTTATCATAAAATGATCATAACCTTCCTTCTCGGCCATTTCAGGTGTCCAGTTAATGGTTTCGATTTCCTTGTTGACCGCATTGTCAAATTCATCGTGAACCACAACACCTTCCTTGTCAAGAATTACAATTTCGCCTTTTTCAGGATATATTATGTCTTTTGCATATTTCAAAATAGCTGGAGAATCAGAAGCAAGATAATATCCTTTTTCGCCAATACCCACAATCAGAGGAGAGTCTTTGCGTGTTGCAACAATCTTATCAGGTTCATTTACTGAAATTGCCGCAATTGCATAAGCTCCTTCAATAATTCCAATAGTCTTTCTGACTGCATGTTCAAGGTCGAATCCTTCATCCATGAACTTCTCAATCAGATGAGGAATTACTTCTGTATCGGTATCTGATTTGAATACATGACCTTCAAGAGTTAGCTGTTCCTTGATTTCCAAATAGTTTTCAATGATTCCATTGTGAACTACAGCTACACTATTTTCTTCATCAACATGAGGGTGTGAATTCATTTTGGAAGGGTCTCCGTGTGTTGCCCAACGAACATGAGCAATACCGAAGTATCCAGGCATGTCTGTGAGATCTAATTTCTTATCTACCTCTTCAATTTTGCCCTTATCCTTTTTTATGTGAATCTTATTATCAAAATAAGTAGCCAAACCTATTGAATCATATCCCCTGTATTCCAATTTGGATATGCAATCAAAAAGGATTGGAGCTACATCATCATCATTTTTTAATATACAACCTACAATTCCACACATCTAATCACCTTTGATACTCGTAGATATCCTTATAAAGATTTACAACATCCCCAATTATTAATATTGCAGGAGTATTGATTTTCTTATCGGAAATGTCACCCAATGTTCCAAATACAAGATTTTCATTAGGCAGTGTTCCGCTTTCTACTGCACAAACCGGAGTGTCGGGTGAACGATATTTCATGATTTCCTGAGTATTTTCCTTAATATTTCCAATTCCCATCAAAATAATTAATGTATCAGCAGTATAGTCCCAGTGAACCTGGCTTTCAGGCTTTGTCGGGTCTTCATGACCAGTGACAATAGTCACTGAGGTTGCTACTGCCCTGTGAGTGACCGGTAGTCCAAGGGAAGTTGGTGCTCCAATAGCTGAAGTTACACCTGGAATTACTTCAAATTTGATATCATGTTCCATTAAAGCCAATATCTCTTCTCCACCACGACCGAATACGAAAGGATCTCCTCCTTTTAGCCTTACAATGTTTTCATGGCTTTGAGCCTGTTTAATGATTAACTCATTAATTTCATCCTGTGTTTTATAATGCTCACCTGCTTTTTTACCAACATATATTTTTTCTGCCTCGTCAGGAGCGTGTGCCAATATTTCTTCATTGGCCAAATAATCATATAAAACAACATCAGCTTTATTTAATGCTTTAACTGCTTTAAGAGTTATTAAATCAGCATCTCCAGGACCTGCACCAATTAAATAAACTACCATTTAAATCACTTATAAAAATCCTTTAAAAAAGTTTAAACCATCATCTGAACCAAACAATTCTTCACAAGCCCTTTCAGGGTGAGGCATCATTGCACAAACAAGACCTGATTCATCACAAACACTTGTGATTGATTCCATGGAACCGTTTGGATTTTTGCCTTCAAACTGCAAGACAATCTGGTCCTGGTCTTTCAATAAATCAATGTCTTCTGTATAAAACCTTCCTTCAGCGTGTGCAATAGGAAGAGCAATGGTCTGATTTGTTTTGAATGCTTTTGTAAATGGGGTTCTGTTGGTTGCAACTTTAAGGTCAACCCATTCACAGTTGAATTTTGGATATTCGTTTGTTATGAAAATTCCAGGAACAAGACCTATTTCACCTAAAATCTGTGCTCCGTTACATATTCCCAAAACAGGTTTTTCTTCCTTTACAAGGGCTTTGATTCCATCAATTACCGGAGTAATGGAAGCCATTGCGCCAGCCCTGAGGTAATCCCCATATGAAAATCCACCAGGAATAACAATGCCGTCATAATCAGTCAGGTTTTCTTCACTCCACCAGATATATTCTGGAGTGAGGCCTGCCAGTTCAACAGCCTGTGCAACATCCCTGTCACAGTTGGTTCCCGGAAATCTAATTACACCTATTTTCATGCGAATCGCTCCTATTTGCCACAAGCCATATTCTGTGGAATGACATTGATTTTGTAATCGTGAATTACAGGATTACAGAGTAATCTTTCACACATGTCAACTACGTTTTCCCTGATTACTTCCCTGTCTTCACCTTCCATTTGGAATTTGATGATTTCAACAGTTTTTACATTGTTTACATCATATCCAAGCAATTCAAGAGATCTTTCAATTGTTGTAGCTTCAGGGTTTAACATACCGCTTTTAAGGGAAATTTTAACTTCAATATCAAATAACATCTAAATCACCTTTTCATCATCAGGAATAATTCTATTATAAACTTCTATGTAAGCTTCCATAACTTCATCGTCTTTTCCTTTTCTAAACAATTCCTTGTCCAACATGTCCAATGTTTCGCTGTCCCACAATCTGCACCCGTCAGGAGATATTTCATCCCCTAAAAGAATATTTCCATCCTTATCCTTACCGAATTCGACTTTAAAATCAACCAATATGATTCCTGCATCCTTAAGGAATTTAGTTAAAACCTCATTGATTTTCAATGCCTTTTCGGTTAAAATTTTGATTTCATCCTGGGTTGCGATACCCAATGCCTTAATTAAGGAATCATTAAGCATAGGGTCGTGATATTCATCATCCTTATAATCCATCTGTACGATTGGAGGTTCCAATCTTGTTCCGTCCTCAATAGGATATTTGCGAACAAGACTTCCGGTTGCAATGTTTCTTACAATAACTTCAATAGGAATCATTTCAAGCTTTTTTGCAACCATGACGTTAGGTTCAGGCAAGTCAATGAATTGGGTGGCAACGCCGTTTTCTTCCAAGATCTTAAATATCTTAGAAGAAATGACTGCATTGTAAGCTCCCTTATTGTTCATCACTTCTTTTCTTGCACCGTCACCTGCAGTCATGTCGTCTCTAAACTCGATAATGACTTCATCTTCGTTATCGGTAGTAAATACGCTTTTTACTTTTCCGCTATTGATTAACTCTTTTTTTTCCATGATATCAACGAAATTATTAAATTATTATATTATAATTTTTGATTAATATATTATATAAAATTAGTTAATCTAGAGGAATTTTAGAGAAAATTGTAGAAAAATAAAAAAAAGAAAAGCAGTTATAATTTGTTAATATATTTCACATCATCTTCTGTTTGGCCAAACTTCATCCCGTTAAGTGAGCCGTTTGGAAGTTCAGAGAGAATAATGATGGGATATGCCTCATTTGGCTTGATAAACATTTGATGTGTGACATTTTGCCTTGTTGTAACTGCTATTTTATAGCTGTCCGCCTCTTTTGTAAACTCACCATCAAGAAAAACCTTATTGAAGGTTTGATGCAAAAGATAATCCGGAAAGGACTCTTCAATATTGAAATATTCAATCAGCTCTTTAAAAATCATCTCAATCAATCCAGGCTTGGAAGGTTTGGCTGGTCGCAATCATAGGAAGAACCTATGAGTTTTCCTGTTTCAATGTCGAATTGTCTGAATCCTCCGTCACTGTAAGTTACTTCACGGTAATGTCCTTCGCCGTTTTGGTGATTGAATTTCACAACTTCGCCTACAATGTCTGCGTCCATTAACTCATCCTTTTTCTTTCCAACATTATTCAAATCAATATCTTTCATGTTAACACCTGAAAATATTTCTAATCATAACATATACGCAATGCCTAAACAATCCATAAAAGGACCGAAGCATGATTTTTTCGCCTCTTAAAGCTTTCAGTTACAATTTGAATGTAACCATTGAAATACTTTTCTATCAATTTATATATTACAAAAAAGAAACCAATCCATTTTGGCTTTATTTCTAATAATGAAAACTCATTAAATCAAAGATTTTTTCCATAATATTACTCATCAAATGCTCTCTATCAAAAGAGGCATTTGAATTTATAACTATAATATCATATAGGTGATAAATAATGAAATTAGAGGAATTTTGTAATGACAAAAATCTATCTATCAACACCCAAAACCTCTATACTTCATCTGTAAGACTATATGAACAAATCAACGACTTATCTCTTGATTTCCTCATAGAAGAAGCAGATAAAGAAGAGGAAAAAGGCATACGATGGAAACATCGTAAACTAAAAGATAGATTAATTCAATACAGAAATTATCTCTTCGCAAACAAAAGTCAAGGAACTGCAAACAGGTATCTTGGTTGTATAAAAACTATCTATCGTCATTTTGAGATAGAACTACAACCTCTTCCATCGTTTAACAGCAAACAAATAGATTTGACCTATCAAATGGATTATGATGATTTGGTAACAAAACAAGAAATCATCGATGCTTATTATGAAGCAAACAATGAGATGAAAAATATTATTGTATTTGCCATTTCAACAGGATTATCCAAAGTAGATATGTTAAAACTAAAAGTTTTTGATTTCTTTGAAGCTTGTGATGTTAAATATAAGAACAAAGAAGTCATAGACGTGTTATATGACATTAAAGCAAAAGATAATTTAATTCCTTGTTTCAAAGGAACAAGGAAAAAAACTGGAGTTAAATATATTACATTTTGCTCACCTGAAGCAGTTGAACATATTGTACAAAGGTTAATTGGCAGAGATGCGAAACTTCGAGAAGAGGGATTAAGATTATCATTCAATGATAAATTATTTAATATATCTAACAGTCATCTACTATACTCTTTCAAGAAAATCAATAATAAATTGAACCTTGGGAAAGTAGGTAAGTTTAGTAAAATGCGATGCCATATGCTTCGCAAATATCATGCTTCTACATTACTTAACTGTGAGGAAATTAAATGGTCGAAAGAGGAAATTGACACTTTGCAAGGAAGATTGCAAGATATGACTCATCGAGCATATTTCCACGTCAGTATTGAAAAAATATATAAAAAATACATGGCGAGTGTAGATGAACTAATGCTTTTCAAGTCAATTAATGGTGTTGATGAAGAGGCATTTGAAAAGTTGAAAACTGAAAATAATTTCTATAAGAAAGAGATTGTTAAAAATGAGAATAAATTGGTGGAACAACAAAAAACAATAAATAAAATCTTAGAAAATCAAAGAGAATTAGAAGCATTATTAGGATTATAAGGTGAGTTAATCCCCACAAAAACTCACCAAACCCTTTGTTGGAATAATAGTTGTTTTCGAGAGAAAAAACAATGTTTTTTATTTTTATTCTAATAAAAAATAGTTCTAATATTCCATTTTCTATTTTTATACTTTGATATATTTAAGAGTTTTGCATAGTTTCGATACCTGAAAAGTATTATTTTTAATTGTTTTTTCCAATTAGGAGGAGAATTATGTATAAAAAAATAAAAGCTTGCGGACAAGATGGAGTGTTTATCCCCATCAACGAATTTGAAAAGGGCTTGTTTCTTGATGAAAATAAGAAAATAGCTTTACAAGAAAAAATAATTGAGAATGACAGATTAATTCAGTCATTAAAAGAAGATTTAGGTATAATAGAAGGTGATGCCTAATGGCAGATTTAAGAAAGTCAGATGACCCAATAGAAGTTAAAATCAATCCTTT
Source organism: Methanobrevibacter sp. (assembly GCA_017407115.1). Lineage (GTDB taxonomy): Archaea > Methanobacteriota > Methanobacteria > Methanobacteriales > Methanobacteriaceae > Methanocatella. The sequence goes on from JAFQXD010000056.1 coordinate 23,335, forward strand.
AATAATCGTTTTAATGAGTTTTATATTTGCATTAGTATTTTGGGTCATCGGCACTGCCTTTCGTTATTATGTCTACGTCGGAGGTTCATTATAATGAATTTTAATGAAGCGGATAAGATGTTTTCCGACATCAAATCTATTTCAAAAACACTACAATTAGAGCTCTTAAAAGGAAATATAAAATGGGAAGATGATGAAATACAATTCTTTATCCCTTCTGTATTGATTTTTACAGATTTTGATTGGTTAGAACTAATTGCAGAATATAATTTAGTAGAAGAAGATGAAATCGTTGTTAAAAACTATTTGGCAATGGTTAAATCATTAATAGACATTAATGGAGATAGATTATCCGAAGAGGTAGCAAAAAAAATAGGAGGTATGTTGCGATGAATTTAAAACAAATGAGTGAATCAAAAGCAGAAGGGAGGTGCCCCTTTTGTGGTAAAACAATAGATGTTGAAACAGAATTTAGTGATGAATTAAGTTTGAAAGAATTTGGCATAAGTGGGTTATGTCAATCTTGCCAAGATGAATTTTTTGATTAAAAAAAAGGAGGAAAATGATATTATGGTGCTTAGAACATTAGAAAAAGGCGGACAAGAATTAACTGGAGGATTTCCAAGATTTGAGGAAATTGGAGATTACTGTAAAGGAAACTTCATGGGATTAGAACTCGATGATTATGACAATGAAAGAATTGTACTGTGGAAAGGAAATGATGAGGAAACTGGGGAAGCAAAAACACAAATGCTCCCTGCGGCAGCTGACTTGAAAAGGTATTATGACCAACTACATTTAGGAGATTTCCTTATAATAACCTTTGTTAAAGTCATTAAATCAAAAAATGAAGAGTATTCTGATAAAAAAATATTCAAAGTTCAAGTTGATGATGAGAAGGCAGTTGAATTTGGAGATGGTGAAGATGAATGATTTAGTTGAAGTTGGAGATAATTCTCCAACCACTAACAATTTTGAAATGGTAGATGTACAAGGTGCAAAAGCATTCATGGATAACTATCAAGAAGTTTGTAAATCATTGCTTGACAAATCCGATTATCAAAACATTAAAGTCAATGGGAAATCAAGACCATTCAAGAAAAAAAGTGCATGGAGAAAAATTGCAACCGCATTCAATATTAGTGATGATATTGTTGAAAAAGAAATTATCAGAGATGACAATTACCAAATTATCTCTGCGAATTTTGTTGTAAGAGCTACTGCCCCAAATGGTCGTTATGGGCATGGAACTGGCAGTTGCAGTATCTTTGATAAAATCAATAATAAGGATACTGAACAGCCATCTAACTTTGAATTACGTAAACGATTTTCCAATGCAGAGAATGATGTTATCGGAACTGCACATACAAGGGCAAAATCAAGAGCAATATCAGATTTGGTAGGTATGGGCGAAGTATCTGCCGAGGAAATGATGGAGATGGGAGTAATTGATAAACCTAAAAAAGTTTCAGTTAAACCAAAAACCGCTGCCAAACCTAAACCGAAAGGAGATAGGCAAAAACTTGTAAAAGAGTTGAAAAGGAAAGCAAAAGAAGTTAAACCATCAAAAGATGAAGAAGCAGTAGAAGTTGAAGTGATTGCTCATGATAGTCCAAGCAAATCTCTAAAAGACATGATGGACGAAAATAAAACCATCAAAAGAGTAATAGAAGAATTGCGTGAAGAGAATAGAATTGTAAATAGAGCAACTATCGAAGATAGATTACTTAATCAATTACAATCAGGAGCAATAACAGAAAAGGAATATAAAAAAGCAAAAGAAGTAATGGAATAAAAGGGGGATTAACATGGTTAAAGATACATTCAAATTCAAGAGTGGCTATCAGATTAAACTATCTTTAACTAAAAAATCAACCCAAATCCAATACTCTTTTATAGACAATAATAATTCTGAGTATTTTGTAAAAATTGGAGAGTTTCCTACATCTTTATCATCAAGATCAGCAATTTCTACTGAAATTAAAACTTGTTTAAATCCTGATAAACCTACTAAAGTAACTAAGGAGGAACTTCGTAAAGTCTATGTTAAATTACAGAAGATTGTTTCTGCATTACAGGGGCAAGCTGAGGTTCAAAAAGGGTTTGAGGAAAATGAGAAAAATTTAGAGCGACGTAAAAAAGTGCATGAAGCAAAAAAAGTGTTAAAAGAATTACATGACCCCTTATTATATATAGGGAGCATTTGTGATTGGTTAAGTGCAGGTGAACGAATTAACATACTTATTTGTTTTGTAGCAGGTTGTAGTCAAATTATCTTGAAAAATCCAGTATCTGTAATTGGGTATGGGGAATCTTCAAGTGGTAAAACTCATGTTGAACAAGTAGCAGTAGGATTGTTTCCTCCCGAATTTGTGGTTAATGAGAAACAAGTATCTCCATCTGCATTGTTTAATCGGTCAAAAGAGTCAAAAACTTTTTACGATGGTAAAATAGTGTATTATGGAGATATGGGAGGTCAAAAAGATAGAGATAATCTTCAAGAAACAATGGATTTGATGAAAGAACTACAAACAGATGGTTTTTTAAGCAAACCAGTATCTGTAAAAGGAGAAGATGGGAATTGGATAACTGAAGAGTTGAAACTTAAAGGAAAACCAAGTCTTTGGTATACTACTGTTCCCACATTTATTGATAGTCAAGAAACTTCAAGGGCAATTATATTTTCTCCACGAACGGATAACAGGGATATTTTTCATAAGAGAGGGAAATTGTTGTCTTTAAAAAAAGGTAAAACTTATTCTCTTTATGAAGAAGTTAAAGAATTATCTGAATTAGTTCCTTACTTCATTTTACATTTAAGAGAGGTTATGGAAGATTATATTATAATTAACCCATATTATGAAGTTATCTCTACTATGTTAAAACAATCAAAGTATTACAAAAGAGATTCTGAAAAATATTTCAATATGTTAAACACAATTACTGCAATTAATTTCTATCAGAATAAAAAGTATGTTTTTGAAGATGGGCAAAAAGCAGTAATCACTTCTAAAAACGATGTTGCATTGTTTTTATCTATGTTAGAAGGATATATGGGAAGTATATCTATTAACATTAAGCCAAAAGCAGTGGAGGTTTATAAAACTTTCAAAGCCAATGTTGAAGATTGGAAGTTGGATAAAGAAGATGATGATGACGGTTATGCTTCTAAAAGATTTCATGCAGGAATTACTGCAAATGATTTCTTTGAACATACTGACATGGGGTTTAGTAGTGTTAGAAGTGTGCAGAAATATTTTAAAGATTTATATGACGCTGGATTGTTAAAAAAAGTAGGTTCTGAGAACAGAGCTACCTTGTATGATATTAATGATTTGAAAACATTGGAAATAATTGAGGATATTGATATTGACTCAATTATTGATAATGTAGAGTCAGAATTAGGGGAGGACATTTCAGAAATCATACTGACAGATACAAAAGATGAGGATTTGAAAATCACTAATAAACATGAGAGGGTGGTTGAGGTAGTATGGTAAATGAATATCTTAAAGAATTGTGGTTTGTGGATTATTGCAATAATTGCAAGGATTTAGATATTATGAGTCCTAATGAAGTTCCTTGTCATCACCCATGGTATTGTTGGCACGATGGTAGTGAAGTTCAGGAACTGGAAGCAGAATTAGGTAAACTCTATGAAAAAGAGCATTGGAATGGTCGATTAAATGCTTCTGAAAGAGAATTATTATTCAAATTAAAACAGAAGAAATTTGAATTAGTTAAAAAAAAATTAGGAGAATATCGTAAGTGTAATAGGTGATTTTATGAATTTCGATGTAATTGATGGGAATTTTGAAGTTCTATCAAAGGAGAGATTGGTTGAATTTGAAGCAGACTATCTTAACTCCGAATTGAAATCAGTAGAAGTTAGGCAGAAATATGGTTTGTCTAAAAAACAATATTCAAGGATTACTCAAAAGATTAGGGATAAATATGGTCTTTTAAGAAGACCATACGCTCAAGCTAAACATTTTTATCAACAAGGCAATCGTTGGGTGATTATTAAAACAAATCGCAAGGAAAGGGTGTATATTGGTTCTTTGCCTCGTGATGTTTTTAGTAAAGAGGACATTGTTAATATTGTTGAAAAATGCAAAGAGATGTCTTGGAATATAGATAAATGTGTTAATTTAATTAAAGTTTTAGGGTAGGTTCAAATGACTGAAAGAAACAATGAAGTAAATAATAGGTTCATTAAGAAAGTTATTGAATACATGGGCTTTGAGGATATAATCCATTACCCATTTGTATTTGTGGAGATTAACATATGGGAATAAAAGCATTTCAACAGGATTTAAAAGATGGAATGAAATTGGAAACTACCTTAAAAAAACATGGCTTTTCATTAAAAGACGCAGTAGAAATGTGCCTTAAAACATACGTCCATCGTAAACCTACACAAAAACCAAGCACAAGAAAGAATGTCTATAAAAAAGTAGACACTAACATCGTATATGTCAGAAGCAAAGCTTCCCATGTTCGGAAAAACCAAGATGGTAAATATCATTGGGGAGGAGCTTATGATACATTAGAAGAAGCCCAAAAAATGAGAGATTTCTTAAACAAAGAAGGTTGGAATCCTGTTAAACTCATAGAGGGTTGTAAAAAATTTGGAATAACAAGGAGGACAAGATAAATGGATATTGCAGTATATGGTGATGTTCATATCCATACTGCTGAAACAAAAAAAGAAGTATCTATTCATAAAATAAGAACTTCTAATACCGTTACAACTGCTAAAAAGAATGTTAAATTAAGAGATAAACGATGTCAATGTTGTGGAGAAGAAGATAAACCATTGGAAGTGCACCATATTATGCCTATTGCGAAATTTCCTTCATTGGCTTCGGAAGAGTCTAATTTGATAACTCTTTGCCAGTCTTGTCATCGATTATATCATGACAAGTATGAAGGATTAGAAGGAGCAGATACTTTTGCAAAATACATGAGAGATTATGGAGAGAACATCTCAGAAAATTAAATAGGAAGAGATAAGATGTTAAAATTATATAATGATGATTGTATGAATGTTTTAACAAAAATGGAAGATAATTCTGTTGATTTAATTATTACTTCTCCTCCTTATAATTTAAATCATATTAGTAGACTTCATCATAATAATGAAGATACACGATTACTCGTAACCTATAATTCCTACTCTGATGATTTAAGTTATGAAGAATATGAGAAATGGCAAGTAAAAGTTCTTAATGAATTGTATAGGGTATTAAAACCATCAGGTTTGCTTTATTATAATCATAAAGAGAGGCATATTAAAGGGTATTATTTCAATCCTTTGAATTTAATTCAAAGGAGTTTATTCCTCCCTTTACAGACTATAATATGGAATAGGGGGGGGGAGTAACCTTCAACAATGGACGATTTGTAAATTCATATGAAACAATCAATGTAGCTTATAAATCAAGTAAGTATATGAGAGTTCCTACAAGACATAGTAAACGTTTTGATGTATGGAACATACCTCCCACAAAAAATAAATGTAATGTACCTGAGTTTCCTTTGGAACTTCCTTTGAGGATTATCCGTGCCTATGAAGATTACGATGATTTAACAGTAATGGATTGCTTCATGGGAGGAGGTTCAGTAGGAGTCGCATCATTACAGGAAGGCAGGAATTTTATTGGTATGGAAATTGACAAAGAAACTTTTGATTATGCTTATCAAAGAACCCGAAGTTACCAATCCAAATTAATATAAAGGAGGATTAAAATGCCAAATAAACTTGAAACAGAATTACGAGAAGTACAACAAAGCATTGCAGAAATAAAAAGGCAGATAAAAGACACTACCAGTAAAACACAATACAAATATTTAAAAAATGTATTAGAAATGTACTATGAAGAAGAAGAACAATTATTATTTGAAATAAACAGAGGCAAAGTGATTTAAATGGAATATAAATTAGGGAACAGGATAACTGTTGATTTTGACTCTGAAAGTTATTACTATGGAGATCAATATTTTGAAAGTTGGGATAACTTCGGAGAAGAGATGGCAGACGCTATTAACAACTTATTAGACCAAATTGAAAATAAAGACCCTGAAACTATTGAAGATTATTTCAATAAATGGGATAATCTAATCACATGGATTGATAAATCTTCAAGGAGAATAACAGAAATCGATGAGCAATACAAAGAATTATCAAAAACAGTATTGCAAGAAGCAATCGAAAAAGACGTTGATTTCAAAGCAATATATGGTGGGAACACTGAAAAAACAAGGAAACAATATGTTGATGAACAGTTAGCTCCATTGTTAGATGAGAAAAAAGAATTAGAATTTTTAAAAGCAAATGATTTGAAAAGAATTGAGTTCATTAAAAAATTCATGGATATGCAAAGAGCATTTATTGATGGAGGATTGATGAAATGAGTGTTAAATGTTACATCAAATCCAATAGTAATAAATTAATGAAAATAGGTTCTGTTGAAATTAGTTGCTCTGAAATGATGGCTGATTATCTTGATAGTCAAACAGATGAAAATAATTGGATTAATCCCAAATTATTCAAAGATGAGAAATTTGGAACAGGTTATCATGAGGATTGGAATGTAAGAGATGAAATAGTTGAAATCTGTAATAAAACTATGGATATTGGTGATAGAATAATTGCAGATGAATTTTCAACATATGACAGTTTTTTCTTTGAGAGAAAAGATTATGATTTCAGTTATGTTAAGACTGTTGAGAAAGTTGAGGATAGAATGGTTTATATGAGGGCAAATAGTGGTAGACTATTCGCTATTCCAATGAATGATTGGTTATATATGAATGATAAGCCAAAGGTAAAAGACCGAGTAGAAGTTACTAAATTTTTAAGTGGTAAATCTGCGGTTACAAATATTATTAAAAGGTATGCTTCTCCTTCTGACAAAACAAAAAGAATTTGCTTAGGAGGGAATTGAAAGTGGATAAATGGAAAAATAGATACTATCTGCACTTAGAAAAGGAAAACAGGTGGCAATTAGTTAAAAATAAGAAATACCAATTTGTTTATTTCATTAGTTTCTTTGAAGGGAAAAAAGCTTGTGATTTCTTGAATGCTATGTTAAATTCAAATCAATCTATTGATTTTGAAGATTTTAAGATAAGACAAGGTTTAACAGAAGCTTCATATTATGTAAGTTATAATAGTAGGGATATTTGTTATTTGACTACTTATAGTGAAGCAAAATCTCTGTTAAGAATTATTGAGAAGATTTGTAATAATTCAGGGAGCAAATAATGATTTGTCAAGATTGTCGGTATGCTGATGAATATTTGTGTTGGTGGTGGTATCCACATTACCAACCAACTTGCTTGAAAGGGTTGGCGATTTATAAGGAGCGATGTGCTTGTGAAATGTTTGAACAGATTGGGAGGTTAAGCAGATGACTGAACAACGATTTCAATATATTCGTGGGGAATATAAGCATGGCATTCAAGATACTGTAAAAGATGGGAAGCATAGAAAAGGGTATAGAACTACTTATGATGAGTTTGATTTGGATAAATTAACTGATGAATTGAATATTAGGGAAAATAGGATAAAACAATTGGAAAAAGAGAATGAGCAGTTAAAAAAACAGATTGCGAAGGATTTTAATCAGTCTAATTGTATTACTGTTCAGAAATCCAAGATAATGGATTTAGAAAAGGAGAATGAGCAGTTAAAACAAAGAGTAAAACAATTAGAGGATAATATTGTGAATAAAATAAAAATCATAAGTGGTGATGTGGAATGACTAAACGATTTATTTACAAAATAAAAAAGGGTAGATATGTTATTATTGATATAAAAAACAATACACTTATTCGTGATATGTATCGTGCTTGTGATATTCTTAATCAATTGTCAGAGGGGAATGAGCAGTTAAAATCTGAAAAAAACGAATTGCTTGAAGAAAACATAACATACAAAAACATTTGGTTAGCACTAAAAGATAGAGATAATGAGATTAAACAGTTAAAACAAGATAAGAAACGATTAATCGGTTTTCTGCACCGATATAAAGGTGTTGATGTTGAAGATGTTGATGAAGAAGTATTAAGTAAAGAATATCTTGATGAATGGGGAGAGTTGTATTTTAAATGGAAAAAGGGGGATGTGGAATGACTAATAATGATGTAATTTATAAGTTTGTAGAATATTTAGACAGTTTAAGAGAAAGTATTGAATTATACAAAGGTGTTGTAACTGCATATGAAATAATGAAAGACACAACAATTTCAGAAGAACAAGCAGAAGTTTCAAATGCTTATCTTCAAACAATACAAAAAGAATGGAATAAATCCTTTCTTCAATTATTGGAATTTGGCGTTGAATGGTTAAAAAATCAAGATGGTGATGTGGAATGACTGAAAAACGATTTACAATATGTGTTGATAGTAATGATTTAAAATCATTATGGGATAATGAAAGAACAGAAGAAGAACCTTTATTATGGCTAACTCGTTCTGATAGGATTGGTGGAATTGATGATGTTTGTAAACTCTTAAATGAGTTGCACGATAAAAATGAGCAGTTAAAATATGCTTTAAATCAGAGAACTACACAATGTGATAAATATTATGAAGAGAATGAGCAGTTAAAACAAAACTGTAATGATTTAGAAACAGCATTCGACATATGCAGACAAGAAAGAGGCAGACAACAAGAGGAAATCGAATGCTTATCAGAGGAGAATGAGCAGTTAAAACAAGAATTATTTGAAAGTGAAAAAGATTATCTTGAAATTAATTATGCAGACAATCCAGTTAGGCGAGATGATAAAATACAATCTTTGAAAGAGGAATTTAAGGAAAGATTTGGGAGAGATTTTGAATGACTGAAATGTGGTGTAAAGAAAGTTTAAAGGATTATGTGTGTAATCTGATTGATGGTTTAGATGATAAAGATTATATTCTTGATAAAAGTTGGGGTAGAGATTTTTTACGAATAGAAATAGAACTGAAAAGTGATGTGTGAATGACTAAAATCAGATTAGATGCTAAATATGATTTTGAAGAATATTTAAGGTCATATTGTATGCCAACACGAAGTTTAGAGAAAGATTATCCAGTAACAGTATTAGTAGATGATGGTGATGTGGAATGACTGAAAAAACACAAGAAGATACTATGGTAAATACAGTAAATTATGAAAGAGTAGCAAAAAAATTAGAAAAACAAGTGAATATTTGTGCAGATGAATCTGAAAGAAGACATAGACATATAATGAGATTAGAAAAACGAAATGATGAATTAAATAAAACAATACATCATCAAAATGTTTTATTATCCGCATATAAAGACATTCTATTCAGATATGAGGCAGAAATTAGGAAATATAAAGACAAATATGGGGAGATGTGGAATGACTGAAAAACATAGGTGGATTAGTGATGATTTGTGTTTAATTGAAGAAACTACTGGTGTTAAATTATATGGTACTGTTTGTACTGATATTAGTTTTATTGCTAATCAATTAAATGATGGTAATCAAACTATTTTAAGATTAGAAAATGAGAATGAACAGTTAAAACAAGAGAATAGACAGTTGAAAGGTAGAATAATGGAATATGAAGAACAATTGAAAGGTGATGTGGAATGACTGAATTTCTATTAGTAGGATTCGGATTGATTGAATTATCAATGTTGATTGTAATCGAATTATTATATCTCTTTGATTTCAGAAAAGAAGTTCCAAAAACAATAACCATTCCAAATCAATCAACACATTATTTAAATTTAGGAGTCAAAAAAAAATGATTGAATTTATCATTGGAGTATTAGTAACAATAATAGCATTTATAATAATAGAAGAGGTGATACAATGAGGGAATTTGAATTTGATTTAAATAAGTATATGGAGCATTTGTTAATGAAGTATACCGAACAAATCAGAGAGAATGAAAAACTACGAATATACAATCAACAATTATTAACTGAAAATAAACATGTGAAGGGGCAAGGAAATGAATAGATTAGAAGTTCAAATGTGTTTAATCGACCAAGAAATCAACCAATTAATTTCAAGGAAAAACTTGATTGATATTCGATTAAGTGAACTATATGAACAAAGAGAAGATGTGGTAACTGAATGGGAAAATCAAGAAGCTTTTGTCAAAAATTGTTACTCTCTGAACTGTAAAATGACAAGAAAAGAATTACAAAAAGTAGTGGAGGAATTAAAAAATGGCGATTTATAGATTAGAAAAAGACAATTACAATGGAACTATTGTAGAAGTGTCATCAGATGACAAAATACTGTTCAATCGATTAGAATTAGCAATAGACCATTGCTTTAAACAATACGAAAAAGAACAACAGAGGAAAAGACAATGATAGTAGAACAAATGATTGTAACAATCAATTTTCCAAAAGGAACAACAATGGCTTCTGCAAGATTGTTGAATGGGATTATTGAGTCAATTGTTAAATCAGAAACTGGTTTCCCACCAAAAACAGAAATAATAGGAGTCAAACAATGACTGAATACAGTGTCCTATTCGTAACAAAAATCAGTGCTAAAAGCAAATCAGACCTTGACCGCAAGGCTGAAAGCACAGCCGAAGCAATGAGCAAATGCTTAAAGAAAAAAGTCTACCCATACGGATACGGACTAATAGAAAAAAAAGACCAAATACAATCAACATTAGAGGAATCAACATGAGAGCGATGAAATATGGTGAAAGCAGATACCAAGACCCAATCTGCCTTGCAGATGAATGGTACGAAGATTATAGATACATTATACTGAATTTAGGAACTCACCCCACTGCCTATGTAGTTTTAGAAGAGAACAATAAGTTATTCGGTAAAGGATATGATGAATTGGGTTGTATTAGTGTTCATGGTGGTTTAACTTATTCAGAGAACTTCCTTACCAAAGAACAGTACATCAACCATGATAATCTGTATTATGTCAGAGATAAATGGGTTCTTGGTTGGGATTATGCTCATGCTTATGATTATACGGGTTATTACTCTCATGTTGAACAAGTTGCACTTAGTAGGGAGTTTAGGAAATGGAAAACCAGTGAAATCGTAGAGGAATGTAAGAATGTTATTAGACAATTAAAGGAGTTTGAGAAATGATTTTAGGTTTTATCAATGACTATTGGTTAGGTTTCATAACTGCTTTCTGTTTAATGTTTATATTTAATTTTGGAGTGTTTATTGGGGGAATTAAAGAATGATATATATTACGCAGATAGATAAGAAAGTGGAATTATCTTATGAAACTGGAGAGGATTATCAGTTCTTAAATGAATTATTAACTCTTATTCACCTACGAAATCATGATAAAAAACAGATAACCAACTTAAAAAAAGAATTAATCCAAAGAGGAGGATAAAATATGAGTATATTAATAAATAGATTTGAAGCAATCGTATGTAAAAAAGGAATACATTTTAAAATAGACAACAAAGGGATCGTAGTAATCAAAGACCATTCTAATGACAAAATAATTGGAATGGTTAGTTTGAATTTTGATTCTGATAAAAATAAGGAATTAGCTGAAAAAGTGATTGAAACTATTGAAGAGTTTATTACTGATACAAATGAAGATTAATACTAAAAATTATGAAGATATAATCACCCAAGTGAAAATCGATGATAGAGAACAAGATAGGAAGGATTATGCAATGGAGCAGTACGCTCCATTCAATCCATCTATTGAACATTTAGATGTTGGAGATTATATTTTCATAGGTGAGAATGGCATAGAGGTTGTTGTAGAATATAAAAAAGATGGGGATTTCCTTTCAAGTGTGGTAGGGGAAACTAATCATCTACATAACCAAACCTATGATATGGTAACTAATTTTGAATATTCATTTATTATGATTGAATGTGAAGATTTACGTGGAGAGTTAAATAATAGATATTATCAAACTGGGCAGGACATTAGTTTTCCTCAATTGAATGGAGCAATAGCTCAATTCAATACTGTATCAACAGTATTGTTTGCCCAAACTCAATATCAGGCATTTGATTTAATGATGCGTCAAGCGGGCAAACTAATAATGCAAAAACCAATGAAATATAAATTTGGTAAAAAAACAAAGAACTCTGCATTAAATTATCTATCAGCAATAAAAGGATTAGATAAACGAGCAGAAGAAATATGTAACGAATTAAATTTAAAATCTCTTCAAGACTTGCTTAATTTAACAAAAGAAGATTTAACAACAGTCAATGGTGTAGGTAGTAAAAAAGCAGAAATGATATTATACAATATTCATGGTGATGACCTACATGGACGAGAGAAGAATTAACTATTTGCAAAAGAAGTATTCAGAAACAAACGTTGCAATGGGAGAAGAACTATTTAAACCGACAGTGCAACGAATAAACCGAAACTACTACTCAAACCAGAAAAAAAGGTTTGTCGATGGTATACTAAATGAAGTTAAAAATAGAAATTCAATCAAAGATGAGGTTCATCAAATATGCAGCAGTTTTGATTTTAACAAACTTTGTAGAAGTTGCAGTGATGAAGTGATCGTATCAGTAATTATATTGTATGTGCAAAAAACAAGAAATACTCGATATTACCCTGAACGAACCGCGTTATGGCGAAAATATGAATTGAATTGGAAAACATATAGTCTAATACTGGCAAGGTTATTGGAAGAAACAAGAAAATTAGGAAAAGTAGATTAAAAATAAAAAAAGCCCATAACCGAATTGGCTATGGGCTAAAAAGGAGATACTTATGTAAGTAGCTCTCATTCAAATGACTTGCATATTTAGATATGTTTGTCTTATTATATATGGCAAATAAATTCACTGAACGAAGTTTTTGTAAATTAATTCTGTTGTGTCGGGTATGTTTTCTTTGTGTCTGATTTCGTTTATTTCTAATTGTTTTTCAATGACTTTTTCTGTTGCTCCTTCTTTTTCATATAATTCATTTACTTCTTCTTGCATTTTGTCTAATTTTCTTGTTAAGTTTATTCTGTTTATTTTTTCACGATATGATATTAGGTTTGTCATGTTTTCTATTCTCCGTTTAATTTTTTCCATGTTAATCCGTTTTCTTTGACTTTTCGTTCCAATTTTCTTAAACTGACACTTGATATTGCTTTTCGTTTTCCATTTTCATAATATTTGTATTTATAATAAAATCCTTGTTTGCATCTTGAACATTTTTCTTTCATAACTCTATAATATCCGCTTGTATTTTGGGCTTTACTCATGTTCAATTTGCTTTTTTCAGACAAAGGAATATTTTTACGGTGAAGTTTGCTATGTTCTCCATGACTTATTAATTTTAAATTACTAATTTTATTGTTTTGGGGATTTCCATCGAGGTGATGTATTATATTATTTGGGAGAATTGTTAAACGGTGGTGTTCCTCAAAAATAAGTCTATGAAGAAATTTTAAACTATTCCCTTCTTTTTTAGAAGTAATCTTATAATATCCATTACTATCTAATTTTGCAGTTCCAAATTTGGTATGTAATACCTTACTCATTAATAATCGCCCCCTTACTTTTAATTCGCCTTTTTGATAGGCGATGTAGATGGGCAGAGTAAGAGAAAACCCATCTACATTGTTATATATGGATTTCTCATTATATATTATTTTCGAGTTACTATTAGGATTGATTTTTGACTTATTCCATTTAGGTATCTTTGAGCGGTTGATTTTGACCTATTTTCTTCATAACCACAATAACAAGTGGAGGTACACATTGAGCCAAGAGAGTTATGTACATCAACAGAATTGTCATAAATTTTATCAAAGTTAGTGTAATGCCCCCATGTATCTCTATAACATTCATGTTCCCCTGCATCTTGATTGTTTGACTCTAAAATCTTTTTAAGTCCGTTCCAACCTACTTCACTAAAATTTTTCCATTCTATTTGAAGATTACGATTATATGTTTTGTTGAACCATGCAAAGAATGTGTTTATCCCATTGTGGCTTGTTCCCGCAGTTGTTGTTCCCATTATCGATGCAATTTTTGATTGTGGCACAACAATTCCAGTTAAATTCCTTATAATTTCTTGTGCCATATGGCAAGCACAATAATAACCAGTATTTTGCCCACGATTATCACATGATGTTTTTGTAGACCTTCCATATTTTTTATTGCTTGATGTGGGTGTGTTAGTGTTTTTTTTGTTGTTTGATTGGTTGCTTTGTGTATTTGCAACATCACTGTATTTAAACCAACAAGTTAATGGTAAAGTGTTTGAATGCTCATGGTAGAATACGATTATTTTACTGTAACAATACAATTGTAATTTCACACTAACATTATACTTCTGATACATTGTATAATTTGGAGCAGTGTCTTTATCATCAATCCATTTTACTGTGCTTTTTGCTAATTTTTGGTATTCGTTTCTTGTTAAATTGTTGTGTATATTGTTTCCACTTGGGTCTGGTGCATTTTCCACTTCTTTATCAGTTATATCTTTGTTTGGAGTTTGTACTGCTTTTGCTAATATGTATAATAATTCTCCATTATTGTATCCACTTATTCGAGGTAATGTTTTGTCTTTTTCTATTTGTTTCTTGATTTTTTCTGATGTTGATACGATTGTTTTCCATTTCATATTCTTCACCATCGATTTTCTTTTCGTACTACTTTGTCTTTGTTTCTGAAATTGGTTAATAGTGCTTCTTCATAGTCAAAACAACCATCATAATCACCAATTTCTTCTGTTTTAGGTAATTTCTTCTTTTTCATAGTAAATCACTTGAACATATAATTATTTTGATATTCATTACAAGTGTGTCTGTTTTTCTTCAAATAAGGACACCATTTGTCTTGTTTTGTACAACAGTGCCGATAGACACACCCACTATGTCTATTTTCTTTTTTAACCATTGTAATTCACCAATAAATTATTTTGGGGAAGAGCCAGTATATGTGCATACAAGGATAGTTGTATCTCCATTAGTGGTTTGCTCTATATCATATCCCTCCACCGAGCGGATAGTCCAAGAACAGTTAAAAAGAACATCATAATCTTCGGGAACCCTTATTGTGGCAGTCCAATCATTGACTCTCTTTAATGTTACTTGCTCATAAATATCTCCATTTACCCAAAAGGTTGCACCTATACTGCGAGGTCTTGTTGAAATGTCATTTTCATCACCCAAAAATTGAGCAGTAATAGTTTTTGATAGAAATCCGAGCTTTGGTTTGTCATATATTACTCCACCATCGCTTGTGGTTATTCTTACTACTGTTTTATTATTGAGAGTTATATTTGTAGCATTATCAAAAGGATTGACCATATCTATCACCTTTGATTATAATGGCTCTTCACCACTCTCTATTTGCCCAAGTACATTTAGTGTTTCAGTAGTTCCATCATTATATTCAATAGTTATCTCTATCAAACTCAAATCACCCATATCTGCGGAAGTATGACTATGTGATTTTGGAGTGAATGGAGTATCATGAGTATCTGTTAAATCTGACACATCAGATGGGATTGAGGGTTTGTTTTCAAATGTGATGTTTCCAGTTGTACCATCAACAACAACATTCTTACCTTTACTACTGGTTTGTGCTATGTCTAATTTACCAGTTATGTCTTGATGTTCTGTTAAATAAGTTGATGTGTCGATAGTTCCATCGTTTTTAACAAGACCAACAGTATTGGATTTTTCAATATAATCCCCCAAATCAGTAATCTCACTTTCAGTGTGAGTATGAGATTTCGGTGTAAATTGTGTATTTGAATTATCACTTAAATCACTTACATCACTTGGAATTGTTGGTTTGTTAGTTAAATCGTTGTAATTTCCACTAAATAAACTTGGCTTATTTGTTAAATCATTGTATGAATGAGAATGCTCTTTTGGAGTAAAAGCAGTATCATTATTATCTGTCAAATCCGCTACATCAGTAGGAATAGTGATATTGTCTAATATATCTTCATCTAACTGTTTCCATGAGTAAGAATTATTATTTTCTACTGAATAGTAAGCATTCACTTTATTATTCTCTGAAACAATGTATAACCTATTCATTGTGTCTTCACTTGCAGTAGGTTTGTTATCTGTAATCACAACAAATTCTAACACTGGGAAATCAGTTATATCAGATGCAGTGTGATTATGTGCAGATGGAG
This sequence comes from Methanobrevibacter sp., assembly GCA_017407115.1. Classification (GTDB taxonomy): domain Archaea; phylum Methanobacteriota; class Methanobacteria; order Methanobacteriales; family Methanobacteriaceae; genus Methanocatella. The sequence continues at coordinate 39,446 of JAFQXD010000056.1, forward strand.
TGAAAGTGGAAGGAACATCTGTTAAATCATTGTAACTCCCACTAAAATCACTTGTTCCTACTGTTTCGCTTATTCTTTTTAAGTAATAGTTATTTGAGCGATGTTCATCTACTGTGTTTCCAGTTTTTTGTGCTATTGTTCTTAAATATTGATTATTCGATTTCATATTAATCATACCTTATACTTTTTTTAGTTTAATATTCTTTGCCGAAGATGAAGAACTTGTTCCATGCCACCCCATCAAACCAATGAGATAATTATAACTGTCAAAAAAGGACACTGTTTTGGAATAATTTCCGCTTCCATCTCTTTTATATGTAAATGAAGAACCATTCCTTTTAATTAAATAATTGTGATAATCAGTAGGAGAAGCAGATACATCTGTTGTGGAAGTGCTTGTTGTACGATAACCATAATACCATGAAGAAGAACCGTTTGGAGAACCTACAAACACACTATAATTTGGATTTGAGGCACTAAAATTAGTTTGACTAAATAATCCTACTCTCCCTTCTAAATTTGTTTTATAATCAAAAGTAAGTTCAAATGAAGATGGTAAAGTCGATAATGAAGCAACAGTTACATGATTGTTTGTATAATTAGTCGATATTTCGGCAGTGTTGTAATATATGCAATCTTCTACTGTATATGTTGATGTAAGACTATCTACTTGTGCAGTGAAAGTTACATCACCAACCCCAGTAGCAGAATAAGATTTTGTAGCTACACCATTACTATCAGTCGGTGATGTTCCCATACTTGTCGCTCCATTGAAAAACTCAACAGTAACACTTGGAACTGGATTATTACTACTATCCAAAACAGTAGCAGATAAAGTACAAGTATCAGAGTCATAAGCAGACAATATAGACTTATCAGAAGCCAAACTAACACTGCTTGGCACTGGTGTAACTCCTCCAATTCTTGAAGCCACTGGATACATAACAGTAGTCGCTACAAAAGTATTAGCCGAAGTAGAACCCCAAAAATTCACTTTACCATTCGCTAAAACCTCCAACTGATAACCATTACTTGAAGTATGAATAGGACTCATAACTGGACTATTCGGTCTATAATTAGAAGGAATTGTTGATGTGGATTGTATAGGCATAGTATTACCACTACTGGATAATGTACCGCTAAACACTACATACACATATGCTTCATCAGAATAAGTAGTAACAGTAACTCCACTATTAGTAAAAGTACCTTTTTGAGATAGATTAGGTAAACTTCCACTTACCAGTAATGCTTGAACTTCCGCCTTATCATAAAACCACTCTTTCAACCAACTAACAATTCCAGTAACTTGTTTGCTCATTTTAAATCAGTCCAGTCAGTTCCATGTCCGCTTGTGGACTCATTACCTAAATAAAGTTTAATCGCCCCAGTAGCATTGGAAGATTTTGGTAAAAGTTCAATACTTGTAATTATGTTATCATAATCTGCTTTATTTTCTTGTAAAAATGTTAAAGCAGACCCCACATTAGTAATTCCTTGTGATGCTTCACCCCATATTTGTGAAGAAGCAGTGTATGCTATATCAGAAGCAGTAGGATTGAAATCACTTAATGTAAGCCCATCTACTTTATCATCAACCGCTTGTATTGATTGATTTAATAAATATCCTTGATGAGCAGTTAATGCGATTGGAGAACTACTTGTATGGGTAGAGGTAGTTAAATTATCTGCTATTTTCACATGACCGAATGTTCCAGTTCCCGCTTTTGTATCTACATGAGATAAAGGAGCGAAATCAGTGAAATCAATCTCATCAAGAATATTTTCATCAAGTTTAACCCATGAGTAAGTAGTAGTGTCATTGTTTGTTGTTGCTTTTGTATAATAAACATTTATTTGATTTTTATTGTTTACAGTTTCTGAAACAATGTATAATTTGTTCATAGTAGAAGCACTTGGATTAGGTTTGCTTGTTACTATTTCAAGGAACTTAAAATTTTGTAAATTTGAAATAGCAGTTTCTATACTACTAATTTTTGTAGCAAGAGGAGTAGTTGCTTCTGTACTTGAAACCGCAATATCTGAACCAGTTACTTCGGAATAATGAGTAATATGTCCAGTTCCATCAATTTGTATTTTCAATGCCATATCATTCAATACAGTGCTTACTACATTTGTATGGCTTAATGCTTTTGTACTGTTATTTAAAGACAATCCACTCCCACTTGCCACATTAATTTGAGGTTCAAGAGAAATCGCACCAGTACCATCAGTTATAACATTTTTATTTGCTTGTTGTTGATTTTTATCCACTTTATTACTTATATTCCCATTTATTGTATTAATAAATCCATCTATGTCGGTTTTATCGTAAAACCAGTTCTTTAACCATGTTACAATCCCAGTTATTGTTTTTGCCATATTAATCCTCCTTTAAAAAAATATCAATCGTAATAGTGTCCTCATCTAATAATGGGTTGCCCCAAGAATAATTAAAATCAAAATTCGCTTCATCTTTACGAAGATAAGCCGATAAATCAATATCTCCACTCTCAATATGTTGCAACAACACATCAACTTCTGACTTATCATAATACTTCGCTAATAATTGAGTTAAATCAAGATTTAAAATTCCTCTCCTTGCTAACTCAACCTCCAAATCATCGAGAAACTTCTTAAATCGGTCAATATCCTTCCTAAACTCATAGTCTGGCATTAATACCACCTACAAATTTGGGTGAACAGTCTTACAAGAGTCATCATGCCTTGCTTGACACTTATACTTATTACAATAGCCAAAATAATCATCATAACGATGATAAGAATGACATCTCCTACAAAATAATACTTTTTTCTCTTCCATCATTATCACCTTAATTATCCCAAATATATATATCTTCATCAGTGATTGGTGTTGCAGTAGCACTGAACACTGTTGCTTGTTCACGAGTTAGGTTTCTTAATTCTTCTTGTTCTTTCTTAATCCTTAACAATGGTTCTAATTCGTTTAATCCCAGTTCAGTGTGGATATGAGGTATTTGATTATTACTGTATTTCACTTTAATACTCTCAATAGTTTTTACATCATTTAACTTACGATTATTAGATATAACTTGAACCAAATCTCCTAACTTTAAATGTGGTGCAAAAGGCACAATAATAGTATAACTATATTCATGGTCGGGATTGTACTCTGTACTGTTTCTTGCCATAAAATATGCTTGTTTAGCAGAAGTCTGTTCAGACTCTGTACTCAAAGTAGTCTTTTCACCATATTTTAATAAACTATTCATATCCGCAGTATCAACATAAGCATATTTTCCATCTGCTTTTTTAAAGACACAAATAGATTTATTTCTTAAATTAGCCACTGGATTATAAGTTATATTACTCCATTCAAGAATATTATTATTATCTCCTTCGGTAGCAACAAACACTGGTTTAGTTTGATTGTTAATACTGAAATGCACAACATCATCTTTTCGATGTTTACCATATTCTACATGAGTTCTATAACCGCTGGCAGTAGCAACATCTTCAATCAAAGATAAAACAGATTTTCCACACGATTGCAAATCAGTAGGATTGATAGCAAGAGCATCATCAAAAATAATCTGATATAAATCCATTTTACAACTACTGAAATCTTGTGTACTGTCATTAAAAGTATACCACTCTGCTTTATCTTGTTCAGTTTCTGTTTTTAACTTATTTGCTACTAATCTGATTTGATGTAAATATATGCTTTTATTGGGTTCATTATCATCAAAGAAACCTTTCATATTAACACTTGTTTGTCGCATAGCATTATTAATCCAAAAATTAGTTAAACCACTCCAATCAGAGTCTGTTCCTCCTTTTAAAGTAAAATCAAGATTAATTTTCTTCTTTTGAGCAGTCCAAGATTGAGTAGTCGAATAAGTAACTTCAATGAAAAATTGTGGAGGTTTTTCTCTATCGTAACCAGTAGTGGTAGTTACTGTTGAAGTGCTTGAACCTTCACTTGCAGTTCCACTTGCACCGCTAATGTTTTTCCCCACATAATTTTTAACATATTTATTAGGATTACACTTACTTGTAGGATATAACATTCTACTGAACCCATATTTTTTATATGGGAAATTAACCCATTGATTATTCGCATTTTTATAAACAACACTTCTATGATTGTTTGACTCACTTGTAGCATATTGACAAATCCTACAAGACACTTTTAATTTCTTTAATTCAGTGAAAATAGCATCAGAAAAAGCCCAACAATCCCCATGACCTGCCTTTTTCATAGCAGAATAAGTAGAAACTCCCGCTCCTAATTTATAAGAGTATTTTTTAAGTTTTTGTGCAACACTTTTCAATACATCATCGGAACTAACTGCTTTTAATGTTTTTGGGTTTGCAGTCATATTTCCCGCTTTGAGTTTTTGTGCTTCGGCTTTTGAAGATTTAACTAAATCTGAAACTCTGTGCATATGTGTTGTTTTACCCCCATGAGGTTTTCCAAATACACTCCAATCCCCATCACAAGATTTACAGAAGAAATGTCCTTCAACACCTCCTCCACTTTCATATTTATTGTTATTACATTCAGACCTTCCCGCTCCCGCACTGTTTCCAAATAACACATCATAAACTACATTTGTAGAACCACAGAACGGACATTTTCTTTCATACACTGCTTTATACCAAGTATATCCATATTTGCTTGACTCTCCTCCCGCAGAAGGTAATCCTACTCCCATAACATATTTTCCATCTGAACTTACACCACATTTGTTGAAATGTAATGATCCATCTGTTCCACTATCACTATCAGATGAAACTATGTCTGTTTTTTTATCTTCTTTTTTGGGGTCGCCTAATCCATACATCATATGGAAAGTTAAATAATTAGATATGTTTATTGGTTTTTTGGAATGGTCTTTTGCAGTGTATAATGTTATTGCTTGTTGTTTGGTTGCACTTGACTCATTACGAACCATTATGTAATTATTATTAGGTTCTGTGATTGCATTTTTAGTAGTTAGTTTTTTGATGTCTTTTTTCTTACCGAATTTTATTGAAAGTCCAGTGTTGTATTTTTCTCCTTCAACAAGGAAGTTTTTATTGATTGTTGTGTTTAATGTGATTTCAAAGACATCTGATAAGTATTTTAATGCTTCTCCATAACTTGCAACGATTAATGGTTTGTAATAATCTAAATCTTGGCTTGTTGTTCCACTGATGAATAAAGCATTAAGCATATATTTATTTTGTGCATCGATTAGTCTATCTGCACAATTGATTGTTAGTTCTTTATTTTCCTTGTCTGATGAAATAGAACTCACATACCCTCCAAATCGTTGAACCCAAGAATTATCATCGACAAATCCAGTTTCTTTAACATAAATATTAACTTCGTCCATATAATCAATGTAAAAACCACTTGCAGATAATGAATTTTCCAATTGCCATGTATAGCCAATCTTGAAATTTGCTTCAATTGGATTGGTCTGTTTACTATGTGTAAATTCGCATTCATTAAATTGTAGGTTTGTACCCATACTATCAAGATTATCACCAGTAAATGTAATTATCTTGCGGACAGTTATACCAATGAAATAGCAATTGTAAGGAATTTCAACAGTCAAATGATATTTTCCCAATTCTTTCAATTCTTCAAATATCACTTGTCTTTTAATAAAATCAGTTTCCCCATCAAATTTCAAATCATTTCCTTTAATTCTGTGAGCAGTAGAAACTTGTGCAACTTTATTTTTAACTTTGGTATTTGTTTTTCCAGTTTTTTTAGTAGAAGTTACTGTTTTATACTGAACTGGTTTGGTATTAATGTATTTAGCAGATTTCTGATTTAATTCAAGACTATACCTCCCCACATAGTCTTTTCCATCTTTATTTTCATAAATAACATCTATACGATATTCCCCAATCTCTTGAACTTCATAATCTAACTCTACTGCATATGTAGTATAACCATCATTACTTTCAAAACATTTCAAATGCCTATGATTTGTTTTTTTGAAATTAAACCCTTGTGAAATATCATCACGATTATATAGTTTGGTATATTGATGGTCATAACTAAATATTTCCACTGCAATTTTTTCAGATGGTCTAATCACTTCTTTTTTATGATTAGTCCAATCACGATTATTATGGGTCTTATTCGCTATCTTAATCATCATTTACACCCTATACCCACTATTATAGATATTAGTTTCTTGTTCATGTTGATTAATAAATTCCATAAACAGATTTGAAGGATTATCTAATGCAACTTCTCCAACAAGATGAGGTGCAAGAACAGTGCATTTATCCCTCTTCAACTCATTAGTAGTTATTAAATTCTTATATGGTCTTATTACTTGCAAATAATCCTCTGTTGTAGAAGAATAAAGATTAGCATAAGCCATATTATTAAACTCAATAGTATGAATAACATTCGCCAAATCAGAATAATGATGCACTCCATCATACTCCCCATTCGCTAACCTCACACCAGTAAAACTCAACGGATTATTCACATTAACCCTAATCAACACCAATTCAACTTGTAAATCTTTAATTCGTTTTAATAAATCATCTTCAATATCAAAAGTTTCATAAAAACTATTAAACTCTTCTGATACAACCCATCTTCTACCAATATAAAGTGCATCATCATTAACAAAGATTTCATTATCAAACAAATCAAAAGCATGTAATTTAAAATAAACTACTGCAATTGTTCTACATTTCATCTTATCAATTGAAAAAGTCAAGGTATTATTATCTGCTTCGATTTGATGATGAAACTTTTGAGATTTTATTTTAAATTGTCTTTCCATTGCTTTACACCCTTTTTAAAGTTAAATCATTGAAATTTAATGCAACACTTTGCAGAACCGTTTGAGCATTGCCTCCCACATTTACAGAAGAAGCTCCATCTTTGATTAATATTGTTGGAAGAGTATTCGTTGCAAGAGATTTTGTGAAAAAAGAATTATTATTCTTTAAAACAGTTAATACTCCATTGGAAAATGTTGCTTTAACTATATCATTAGCAGAAAACGAAACTTTTCTTGACAAATTCATATCATAAATTGTTGCTGGTTCGCCTTGCCAGCCACATATGTCAAAAAACACATTAGATAATGAATTAATTACTTTAAAACTCAATTCCCAACTATCCAATTCTGCATATTCTCCAATACAAACATATCCCATTCCTTTTGTGCTTGTATCAATTGAATAATATTGTGCAAGTTTTGCAAATCCTTGATTTAGGTTATAATTTTCTTCAATGTTTTCAGTAGTGTTCCAGTATTCTATGTAATCTTCAAATGTTGCTGTTGCACTCCAATTTCCAGCAGTAGCAACAACAGTTTTACTCCCTTCTCCGTTTCCAGTATAATAAACCGTTACTTGCCCATAACTGTCTGTAACATAATCTCCTTCAACTGCCCCACTCAAATGAATAGTGTAATTACTCAAATCAGATACATCAGCAGATATTCTTGCAGTAATTGGCAAGTTACTTCCTTTAAAAGTTTTTCCATTGACAATAACTTTGACATTGTTTAAAACAGTAGGAGTAATAGATACTGCTGACAAAATAATCCCATTCTCATCATTTATTCCGTTTTTAACAATGAATGTGTTTTCTCCTTGTGTTAAAGCATCGCCTTGAAGTTCTAATTCTCCATTGCTATTTGTTGAACCATTAGATATTCCCGCACTTGTCATTTAACCCCTCCATAATGTCATATTCATATTTGCGATAGGTTCATCATCGTACCTTTTCGCTGTAAGTTTCATTGTTGGAGTCTGCCCAACAATATATTTGAATTGATTTGGCTCTAATGAAGCAGTATAACCGAGATATAATGTTAATTCTTTTTCAACACCTAAATGAGAGGAATTTATATCATACACTGCTCTAAAAGTATGTACTCCAAAAGTAGAACTCCAATGTTGCGGTGCAGACAATGTACATTCTCCATCTTCGGTAGTTAATAGAACGGGGGTTTCATTGCCATCAACATACACTTTAATAGTAGCTCCATCAATTGGAGCTCCATCACCCTCAGTTAAATATAATGTTAAATATTCATATTGACTTGGATTAAATATAACTCCATCAGCAGGAGCATCTATAAACTCTAAATAGGTATCAAACTCGGTTGGAATTTCTAACAACAAAGGTAATACATTTGATTTAGAAGCCAAACACTCATCATTACCAAAATACCTTGCTTCAAGATTGTGTTCAACATTATAATTTAATCTTAAACTAAAATTAGTTATTCTTGATGTGTTCTCATTAAAATCAATTAATTGAAGTAACTGCCCATTGTCATAAATTCCGACTTTACTATTTCCCAAATTTCTTATTACATCTATGCTAAAAATAGCAGTAAAGTAATTTATGACTTCTGAAACAGTATTAGTTAATTGAAAAAGAGTATCTGTTGTTTTTGTGTAACTTGCAGTGTCAGATACTCTAAAACATTCTCTATGAATGTCATAATCATAATAAGTTTCAACATATGGCATTTCTTATCACCCATTTATTGTTTCTTCAAATGTTTTTGTTAGTTTATTCAAATTACTATCTCCATTGTAGGTTACTTCGTATTTTAAATGCCCAGTGTTGTTTATTTGCATATATACAATTCCTTTACTGTTTGTTGTTTTAATATACTTTTTACTACCTACTTTGATAGTTAATTTTTTATTTGCGATTGCCCCATTCAAAGGATTTCGTAAAGTAAATGTTGCATTTTTACCTTTTGATCCCGCTTTTTTAAAGGTGATTTTTGGGTCATTCTTTACTACTTGAATAGTTTTCCAAACTTCTGTTAAAATGACTCCTCCTTCTTCTATTTCATCATAATGGTAGAATTTTGCTCCAATTTTCCATTTGCCAACATTCCATCTTGCTAACTGGTCTGCTTGTCTACCATTAATTCTTATATATCCATTCGCATCAGATTGGTTAGATGAAATTGAATTATAACTTCCTTGACTGTCAGGCAACACTATTTCTACTGTTTTTCCACCCACTGGCAATTGACTGATTGGCACATCAGATAATCCAACATCTGCTACTCCAACTCCTCCTTTGGTTAATCTCCATACCCATTTTGGTTGTTCCATGTATTTGATTTTGTTTGGAAGAGTTATGATTTCTAATATGTATTTTCCAGTAGGTGTTGGGTCTGTATGGTCTTCATCTCTTTGTAGTGCTTGTAGTATGATTGGGTCAGATACTGCAACCCCTAATTCTTTGTTTCCTTTGTAGACTGCTCTAACAGTGTGTTTTTCATTGTCTTGGAAATTTAAAGCAAATTGAGGATTTCTAACTAAATCAATCATGATTGGATTGTTGTTCTCATCATATTGAATTTGCCCATTTAATACTTTTTTCACATCATCTTCAATCCCATCAACTATGATAGATATTCCTTCGTTTAAGTCATAGAGATTGTATATTCCAGTTAGTTTAACCATAAATTTAGATAAATTATCTCCTACTGAAAATCTGTTATCTGAAAATGGAACTGTGAACATGTATCCTTCTTCTGTGCTTGTTGCGGGAAAAGTACCTACAAGTACATCTTCATTAGAATTGTTTTTTTTATAAACATCAAGTCCTATGGTTTGTGGTGAAGTGATGCTTATGTTTGTAGCAAGTTTGATAACTATTTTATGATATATGTCTTTTATTATTGGCAATATTCCACCTCACTTTTTAGTTTTGAGAATATGGATTGTTTGGAACTGTTTCATCTACTTCGATTGAGATTTCATAATCCCCCAAGAACCCAGTGAATGTTGTTACTTCATCTACTGGGATTTTTTCATCTATGAGATTATCTCCACTTGAAGTTACTGTTCCACTCACATCAAATATTACATCTTCGTTATTGTAAATAGCATCATTAGTATGTTTCTGTAAGTTTAATGAAACCGCTCTGTTAGCATCTTCTTCTTCATCATCAGAGTCCACAATCCAACCACTTACATCTACATTATCTCCCCCAATTTCAGTAGGTAACATATTATTATAATTAGCAAGTTCCCACAATGAAGGCAAGTCATGTGCTTCCCCATTCACACTTTCACCAAATACTCTATTCCACACTGATTTGAATTGTATATCATCATCTTCGTGTTTTATAACAACATATGGGTGTCCTCTATACATTGTAAAGACAGTAGTTCCTACACACACTTCTATTTTATCATCAGAGTATGCTCCGATATGGAACTCACTGTAATTACTTAATTGTAAGTAACTGACATTAATGTATTGTTTTGAGTAAATATCATATTTAGCAAGGTATATTTCACCTTCAAATCTATCAAAACCAATTCTAACCAAACCATTCTGCAAGTAAAATACTCTATAACTATTATTCAAGTTAAATATACTTATATCATCTTCAACTTTTAAATCAACACCTTTAAAGTACATATAAAATGGTTCTTGAATATAACTGAATAATCTGCCATCATCTTTATAATAATAGATTACTCCTTCTTGACTATCTCTTGTAAACAATAAATCCCTATTAGGAACTGGGAAACTTGAAACAAGCAAATCAGAATAATCCTTCTCAAAATCAGACAACAACACACTTTCCTCAACTTCAAAATCAAAGAAAGTAATAACATCATTAGTATCCCCATCAACATTCTTATTTTTAAACATCAATTGATAAGAACGAGGAGCATAATCCAACAACACTGTCTGTGAAAGTTCTCTACCACTTACTCCTTCATCAATAATCTCCAATTGGTTCATATTCAAATTAAAATGAACAGTAGAACCATAAGTATAATCCGAATAAGTATATGCTTCTGTTTCAATAGTCAAATCATCTTCTGCTTCAAGTTCATCAATATAAGGTTCACTTTCAGAAACCAATTCCCCAGTAACTGCATCTCTTGTTAATTGCAAACTCTCCAAATCGGCAGACAAATTCATATCATTTTCAAATACAGTAATCCACCCACTTGAAGTCATAACCCTACACTGAACAGTACATTTATAATATTGTTCATCAGTAAATTTCAAATCATAATACTCATATTCAAGTATTGCTTTATTATCTCCATCAAACAAGCGAATAATCCTTTCAAAGTTATTTTCTCTGTTCTCATCTATTCTTGTACTGCTCCATTCACATGAAATGTTAAAATGTTCGGGCAGTTCTTCATCAGAAGTAATTGTAGCATATTGAGAGTTATCTAATGAAATCAAAGTTCTCTGATTTTCCATTGCATCATCATCATAAATATAAACTCCATCAGTATCTACATTGAAATAACCAGTAGCATTTGAAACAGTTTCCCCATCTTGATTGATATAAGTAGTATTAGCAAATTCATCGCCACTATCAACAACAGACCCCATCATAGTGTCAAATTTATCATCAATCAATTTAACTCCTCTATTAATAACAAACCTTGAATTGATATTATGAGTTAAATAAATTAAATCCAAAGACCCACGATAGTACAATGGAGATTTTTCATCTACTTTCACCTTTGTTAGTTCCGCCCAACCCCTATGGTTCAATACATCACCTTCATAAGCAGATGGAACAGTATTAATCGGAATTGGCTTATCTAATTCGGCTAATCCTTCTAATGTAGTCCAGTCCTTTTTAGGCAACCAAATTTTTAATCCCCTATCTTCATCGATTTCACCTTTTTTACCAGTGTAAGTTTTGTTTTTATACTGTGAAATCAATCCTCCATTACTAAATGAAGAGTCGGGGTCATAATGAGCATGTTTAATTGGAACACACCCAATATAAGCAACTTGTTCTTGAATGTGCATACGAAAATGACAAGGTTGTTCTACCATAACCCTATCAAAATTATTAGAATAAAATGGAATAACATTATAATCAGTTTCAAGATTATTTAAGACCCGATGGTCTGTTACAACAACCTTATCGGTTTTAATATCCATTTCAAGATTATCAAAAGGATTACAATAATAATCATAACCATAAGTATTATTATTATCAAGATTAGTTAATAACAAACTATTCATACCACTACCAATTGGTAAGAAACAACCTTTGAATTTAATTTCAACATCTGTATTAGGAGGAACATTGAAAGAGATACCATCAGAAATAGCATAATCAATACTTACTCCATCATCTGCTTCAATTAACTCCCAATTAACTAAATAATTCCCATTACTGCCTTTATTGTATGCTTCTTTGAGTGCAGAAGAAACTAAACTATGATTTGGACGATTTTGATTTTCTACTACCACTTCAAAAGCAACATTTCCATCATCAGAATTAACCATAGCAGTAAAATAAAAACAAGAAGGTCTTAACTGGTTAATATCCCCACTCTCAATGTTGCATTCAACATAATCCCCATTTTGAAAAGCAATTGGGTTAATATATTCAAGATAATCAATATCTCCATGAGATGAAATAATATTCCTCAAACCAACAAGATTGGACTGTAAATTTAAAGTAATATTATTTTTCGCTAATGCTCCGCCATTGCAACTCCAAATGAAATTGTGGTCATCAACAACACTTAAATTCTCCGAAGAAGGAGAATAACTATCTAAAAAAGTTCCAAAAGGTAATTTAATATTAACTTGTTGAGTTCCACCTTTTGCTTTTGTACGATTGCCAAATTCTGCTTTAACTTTATAAGATTTACCTACATTAACTTCCAAAGGATTAGAAGCAGTAGTTAAAGGAGAATAAGTCAGATAATACTCTGGAACATCATATTCGACTCTAACACGAACCCATTTAACTTTAACATGAGTAACAGAAGTATTCATCTCATCTACATTATCAAAATGAATATCAATACCCGTAATAGATTGATTAAGTTTATTAGCAGTAACCTTCCCTTTTTTCAAGTCATCTTCTGACATAGAATAATAATAAGTCTTATCAGAAGTAGACAAATAAGAAGAAGGATAAATACGATATACTCCATTGTTCCAACCAGTTTTACCAACCGCAGACCTACTCACATCTCTTGAAGTATCCCCATAAAACATAAACCAAACATTCGGAACTTTCACTTTGGCTTTTGTTGATGTAACCTTACAATTAACCTCAAAAGTAAGTTTCTTAATGTAAGCATCAGAAGGAATATTCAAACGAAAATCATGAGCAGTTAAATATAATGGAGTAACAAAGACTGGTTTATCCTTTGTTCCTTCTTTTGTAATTTTTGCTTGTGCAAAAGTATTAGTATTCCCTACTGCATTTGCTTCATGCTCCCAATCATTAAATTTCTTCGCAAAATTAGGATTATACTGGGCATTAACAGTCTGCGAATAAGCATATGCCACTACCATACTCTACCCCCTATTATTATTCTTCGTACAATTGAGATACAATACTCCAAATCATACCATCAACTGGACTTGTCATACCAGTTTTAACTGGAACTGGGGCATTATTAATACTATAAGCCAAAACACGACCAGTAGAAGCCACAACAAGAAAAGCCCCTTTCAACAAATAACTATTATTACCAAAATCCCAAGTAACCGCAGTATCATTAACACTAATATGGGTATTATTATTCACACCATCTTCCCACAACAAACAACACAAACCATCATCAGAATTAATTCCACTGAAAGTAGACACCTTATCAGTATCTAACAAGCCATCGGCAGTCAAACATTCTGTAATATTAGAAGGACATGCCTCCGCAAGTACAATACGGAAATTCTTTGTAACACCATCAAACAAATCAGTGGTAATGTTGCTATCATTAATCAAAGTCTTAAAAAATCTATCTATTCTTGTAAAAGAAAAAAGTACACTATATTCTGCCATATTTATCACCAAAAAAGAATAATAAAGGTATTATCTTCCAGTAGAAGGATTAATACCTAATAAATCAATGATTTTCCTACCAGTTTCATCATCAATCTTCTTATCATCAATTTCAACATCTTTACCATCAGTATGAATATGAATATTAATATCTCCATTGTAATTGTTTGTAGTTCCGAAATCCCCATCACTATTTGTCTTAATACTACCTGCTCCACGAACCTTTGAAGCAGTAAAACCATAACCTCCTTGTATAGCAGTAGCATCGATATCTCCTAAGCTGGGGATTCTAGCCCAGACATGAGGAACTCCATCCCAACTTCCGTGGACTTTATAGCCTCCTCCGAAGCCAAAGGCATTTGCTAAAGCGATTACTACATTTGCTCCATCCCAACAGTTGAAGCCTCCCGCTAACCATGCTTTCAATGGGTCATCGCCATAGCGACTATTAAAGTAACCTACATAATGAGTTCTACTGATAGCATCATAAATATAATTTTTAGCAATTTCTGCGATTCCACGAACTGGGAAATCATCATTCTCAAACTTACCTACTCTTAAATGTTTGTCATAGATTTCTCCAAAGTGAGTATGCCATTGTAACAATGTTCTCCTAATATCATTAATCCAATTAAAGTTCCAACCATTACCCGCATATAAAGGAACATCATCACCAAGTATTCTAAACAACTTTTCAAAGATAGAAGGGTCATTATTACTTACAGTAGGTTTGAACCTATTGGAGATGCCCATATTTGCTCCTCCCGCAAATCCAATATTAAATAATCTTGAAGGATTAGTTCTTCTTTGAATTGTATGTTGAGCAGAGAAAGGATTTCCCGCTCCTCCCAAAAGATTTGCGGGATTTTGTACTTTTCTCCAAAATGAAGCCATATTGGATTCTAAATTATGGATTTTGGCACTTGTTTGGCTTCTGATGTTTTCTGCAGATTGGATTAAAGCAGTTTGCATTCCTTTCCATGATGTTTTAATTCCTTGAATGTTTTTTGTAGTTTGGTCTTGCATGTTTTTAAGACTGTTCCTTGTAGTGTTAGTTAATTGAGTGTAACTAGCAGTTGTGTTTTGTTTAATTGTTGTGAATGCTCCATTTACACTTGTTCCAATTTGTGCCATATTGCTTGATACTGATGTGTTCATTGTGTTAAAATCAGTAGTGGTTTGCAATGTTGTAGCACTTGACATTGATGAGATTGTATCAAGACCATTTTGGAATTCTCCCATATCTTCTACTGACAAAGCCCCCATTGAAAGTGAAGGAGTGAACTGTGAACTTAATCCTTCTCCAAGGTCATAGGCTTTTTGTGGGAGTTCGATTATTGCTTCATCGAAGTATGACTCTACTCTTCCCAATTCCTCCATTGTAGACCTTGCAATAATTCCGGGGGAGTGCATATGATGCCCATCTTGGTATCCACGAGATGCAGATTCTCCTAAAGCATAACCCTTGTCATAGAACTCTTGTTTTTTACTATCCATATATGTAAGAGTTCTTAATATTTCAGAACCAGTTGCTTGTGCAATTTGCAAACCCGCTTTGTAACCTTGTGTTGCATTATACCCTACACCTTTACCATAAGTAGAGGCATATGCCTTTGCATTATTCAAAGCAGTTATTAATGGAGTAACCACTATTGAAGTTAAATCCCCCATTCCTTCTTTAATACCAGTTCCAATGGCTTGTCCAATGGAATTTCCTTGTGATTTAAATGTAGATATTGCTTCTGATAATGAGGTAGATAATTTTGAGATGGCATCTTGAATTGTGGTAACCATAGCAGTTGCTCCACTGACATCTCCTCCTTCTCCTTCCCCTCCACTACTCATTGAGTTAATATGGGATTGGAAAAGGAACATATCTGAAACAACATTCTCCATCTCTTGTAATGAAGAACCAAGACTGGATTTGTAATCTCCACTGCTTTGCCCATTGTTTATTGTGTCGCTTCCACTCCAATGGAATAAATAATTTCCAATTGCAGATAATACTCCTCCAGTTGATTGAGCAGTATTCCATTGACTATCTGCAATTCCTCCCATTGCTTCTTTAACTTTTTGAACTGCATTATTAACTTGAGTAACCATATCTGCAGATTGAGTAATAGTATCTAATTTACCAGTATCTACTCCCTCACTTGGGAACTCTAATTCAGTGTTAAACCAATCAATAAAAGAACCTAATTCTTTTAAAGGTTCTTTTAACTGGTCGAAATAACCAGTAGTATCAGATACTGTTTTCTGCCCAGTTTCAGGATTATATCCAGTTACTAAACTATCAGAATTGCTCCCAAAATCAGGAGGTAAATTTTCGATTGCGGTTTTAACCGCTTGTAATGCTTCTCCAACAACTGCAATTCCATTTGATGCAGATTTTAAAGACTCTACTTTGGCAGTGTCGATTGGGTCAATTGTAACTTTTGTGTTAAAATCAGTAATAAAAGTATTTAATTGAGTGAAGAAACCCCCTTCCTCTGTTAATGAAGATAAATTAATACCAAGTGCATTCATAACCAAAGTATCAATGTAGTGTTGGATTAAAGCCCAGTCCACAATAACCATTGCTCCGAGAGCAGTGGCAAGAGAAACCATCGCTTCGGCAGTAACTTTAATGGCTTCTGCTCCTTTCTCAACATTACTTAAATCACTAAAATCTTCTCCAATTTTACCTATACTCCATAATGGCATTTCTAAACAAAGAATTGCTCCCGCAACTAACCCAAGTCCTAATGCAATTCCTCCCGCAACGATTGCCAGTGCGGTAATGCCTAATGGTAAAGCAGTAAACATTGCATCAACTAATGCAATTCCTAACACCATTGGCGGAATAAATGGTACAAGGTATATTAAACTTTCTGCTACAATTTTCATTGCTTCGGTACCTTTTCGGACTTGGGTTTCCATTCCTTGGTACTGATTTCCTAATGCACCTAATGCCCATATTGATGGAGTAATCATGATTATGGCTTCGGCTACTAATACTAATCCTAATCCTATACCTAATGCCATAGTAGCAAATGCTTTTAGATTGCTTCTTAAATCTTCCATACTTTCCATGAACCCTCCATATTTGCTTAATGTTTGGTGGAGAACTATAATTGGTACTAATAAAGCAATGACTGTTGGGGCAATTAATTTCAATCCTTCAATACCTTTTTTAATGTGAGGTTCTAATTGTTTGAATACCCAACCAGTAGCAGACAATGCCCCCATTGGTACTTGTAACATGATTATTGCTTCGCTAACTAATAGCATTGCAGCTGCAATTCCTACTGCTGCTCTTGCATATGTTGTAGCATCTTCTTTGATTTTGCCCCATGTAGCAGACTTCCATGAACCTTTTCCTTTTTCACCATTTATTCCACCAGTAGATGTGCTTCCACCCATCTTTTCACTGGCTTCTTCTGCTTCTTTTTTGAGATTTCTCCAATCAGTAATCCTATCTTTCAAGGTTTTACCTAATGTTTTAAGAACTCCACGAACTGATTTAAATTTCAAAGCTAATATGCCAACACCAGTTACAATTCCACCAATAGTAAGAGCAAAATTACCAAGGTCGGATTGGGTGAGCCAACTTAATCCATTAATTGCCCATTTACCTAATTCTTGCAAGTATCCGATAAGTGTTTTGACAGATGGAGTAATCCAAGTTACAAACCTTCCTATTGCTCCAAAAAGAGTATCCGCTTCTGGAGTAATCATAAAGTCAGTCCAAGCTTGTTTTAATTGACCCACTAAAGCATAAGCCCCCGCCCAAACATCTCCTTCATTAAATTTCCTCCAATTTTCAGCTACTTCTTCAGTAATAAGGTTATAATCCATCATATACTGATTAAGTTTATCTTGATCTACCCCTTGTTTTTGCAATGCTAATGCGTGAGCTAAAGAATGACTAACTCCATTATTTAATGTTTCATCGTATTTTTCCAATGCTTTTTCTGCATAATAACTTCCAACTCTTACTTGTGAATAATAATCATTAGCTTTTAATTGAGCATCAGCAGTAGTATTACCTAACTTCATATAAGCTTCTGCTAATTGAGTAGTATGATGAGTATCAATTCTTGACCGGAACTCTTGTAATCTTTCAGATTTTACTTTAGCTAATTCTGTTGCTTTTTGTATATTGTACAGATTTGCTTGAGCAGTTTTCTGATCTTCAAGTAATCCATTTTGTTCTCTGAGTAAATCACTGTAATTTTTATTATTTGCTTTTCTTTCTTCAATTCTTTTATTAACATCATCTAATGCTTTTGAATTAGACTCTATGGCGGATTGAGCATCTTTAATTAAAGTTTCCCCATTATCCACTACATTGTAAAATCCTTCAACATTCTTTTTAACTTTATCAGTCCAAGCAACAACACTCGCTAACCAACCTATTAATGCAATAGAAATTACACCAAGAATTGCAGTACGAAGAACTTTCCAAGAAGTAGCAGTTTTAAGAATCGCTTTACTATTGGAAAGCTGAGCTAATTCATTATACTTCATATTAGTGGTTAAACCAGCTAATCTTTGAGCAAAGGTTAATTCTTTATCACTTAATTCAGAAGTTCTTTTCAATAATTTCAAAGTAGCCATTGCATCTTTATCTTTAGTAATTACTCCTTCTTTAGTAATTGTAGATACTTCTTTAAGATTGACTTTTATACTACCCAATCCTTCTGCATACATTTTAGCTACTTTCTTCCCTTCGGTCATTTTAATGATATGATTATCAAGAGCTTTCCCCAAACCATTCTCAGCTACTATGTTTTGTTCTAAACCAAGCAATCTACCAGTTAATGATTTTACGAAACCAGTATTTGCAACAGTAGATGCTTCTGTTCCACTAATGTTTGCTAATAAGGTTTTCCAAAATCCATGTACTGCAACTTCTGCTTTATCTAATTGAAGTACAGTTGAAGCTAATGATTTGCTCCAACCTAATGTAGCAATATCTAATACTCCCATATCCTTAGCTAATACCATGTATGCACTGCTTAATCCAAGTATTGCTCCTGTAATTCCTGTAACTGTTACAGTTGTTTTACCAAAACTTCCAAGTCCTTCAAACCCTTGTTTAAGACTATCAACTGTTCCCAGAAGAGTATTAAATGCTCCAATAATTAAAGGTTCACTATGTGAAGCAATTTCCGCTCCTAACTCACTAAACCTTGATTGAGTAATAGTTAAAATATCATTTAAACTTGTAGCTTTACCAGCAAAAACGTCCCAATGTCTTTCTTTACCGGCTTTTTCTAAAGCTTCCATTAAATTAAGAACATCACTGGTATCTCCATTCCAACCATATTTCTCTTTCAAGTCATCTTTACCTACACCAGTTTCACGACTTAACCTCATAAACTCTCCTTGCAGAATATCTTTAACCGCAAGACTTGCTTCTTCAGTAGTACGACCTGCTCTAATATATTCAGATTGAACCATAGCAATAACATCTAATGATTTTGCCATTTCCTGAGCATTCAAGTTAAACTCTAAACCAATACTTGCTCCAGTTTCACCAAGACTATATTTATTAATTTTTTGGAATTTTCTTGCTGTTTCATCTAATGCTTTATTATACGCATTAATTCCACTTGTATTTACTTTAGCATTTTGTTCAAGTAATGATTCCATCTCGTTTTTAGCAACATAGGTTTCTTTTGCTGATTCTACTAATTCAAATGCAAAGTTCCATATTGCCATTCCTCCCATCATGCGAAGAATGGTTTTCATTGAGATGATTACGCTTCTTGCTTTTTGCAATCCACGGTATAAGTTATTAACATATTTTTCTTGGTTGTTCATGGTGGTGCCGAACTCTCTTAAAGAGTTTTTGCTTTTGTTAATTTCAGAATTAACTTTATCAAATTTGGTTGGTTCTGCCATGTTTAATTTTCTGATTTCAGTTGTAGCAGTAGCACCTAATTTTTCTAAGTCCGCTGTGAGTTTTTTAGTTTCTTTATCATAAGTTTCTTCACTTATTGTACCTTGAACTAACTCTTCACCAAGAACTCTAAACTTATCTTGTAATATTGTTGCTTGTTCAGAAAGACCTGCTAAAGATTCTCTGTTTTTCTCACTAATGCTTGAGAAATGTTGTAATACTTGAGATAATTCCTCTATTTTTGTTGGAGTAAATCTTTCATTGGCTTCTGCCATACTTGTTAATGCTTTCACTGCTTGTTCAGATTTACCAACAAAACCACTTAAACTATCATTATTTGATTTAATAGCAGTTGCTAATCCAACTAATGACTCTTTAAATGTATTTGAAGATGTTGTCGCACCAGTTAAACTTTCTTTGATTTCAGTTATCCTTGCAACATAATCACTATACCCTTCAACATTAATCCTACCTTTACTTCCAGACAGTATTTCTCCAGTTTTAGGGTCGATATTTGTAGTGAATATTGATGGGTCGAGCATAGTATATGGTCTTTGAACCTTTTTCCAGTTAGACCTTTCAACCCATTTTTTCAATTCTTTATCCCATACTTGGAATGTATTGGATTTTTTCCAATAAGAAGTATCTGGTAATTGTGAACGTATCCAAGTATCCCAATATCCTTTATTTGTTTTCCCTTGATTTTGCCATTTACCCATTCCACGAGATAACTCATACATTCTTTGTTGCAATGTTTCATATCTTTTAATAAACAAATCATACTCTTTAAGATAATCATCACTTATTCCAAAGACTTCTCCATCTTCGTCTTTAAATTGGAGTTTACTCATTAATTCTTGAGTATGTTTAGCAACAGTTATGACAGTAGAGTCAAAAGTTTTTAATGCTTTTGTTGTATTGGCAATGACTTTAGACCCAGTTTCAAATCCTTCTCGGTCAAAAGAATATAATCTTAAATCTCTTGAGGACATATTACTTCCTTTGCCCCAAAGAGCTTCGTCCATTTCTTTTAATTGCTGGAAAATATTCTTCCAATCTGTTTTAATTGAACGAGAAGTTTTTGAAGATTCATTTCTAAATCGTCTAAATTCATCTTCTATTTCATGAATAGACTCAACAGATTCTTTAACCTGTCCTTCAGGCAGTAATAGTTGCTTGTTTCTAAATGAATATAATATTCCTTTCAACACATTTTTAGTTTTATTCGCAGTGATAACTGCGGTTTGATTAAAACTTTCAAGTGTACCTTGAGCTACTTTAACTGTATTGGAAATATTTACCAATTCAAAATTCACTTTCTTCGTTTCCGTAGCAAGTTTACCTTCAGTTTCAATTGTTTTATCAGTTGTTCCAATAAATCCATCAAGGTTAGTTACAACTTCTTTTACTGCTTGTCCTGTGGATTTAAATGCAAGAGTCCAATTATCTCCAATCCTTACACGATTAATGACTTCCAAATCAACAACTATTTGATTAATTACTTCATCTACTTCTCTAAATGAATTTAAAATGCTTTCTGTATCTTTCCAGCTTCCTAAAAATCTAAAGTTAGTTAAATCTGAGTATGCTCCTATAAATTTAGATAAATCTAAATTCTCTACTTGTTTACCCCATTTATAAACTTCTTTTAACCATTGGGACGGGTCAAGCTCACCATAATATTTTAAAACATTCGCTTCGTATAATTTACGAATAGCAAGACTTCCCTGCTCAAAATACATATCCTCAAAATCAGTGGCATAACTCCTTAAAGATTTAGTAACCGCTCCTTTAAGATTATTTGCTTGTGTTACTGCTTTTTGTAATGATTTAGATAAATTATCTGTTGATTTTGAAGTAGTTTGTTCATTAGTTTCTAATTGTTTTAATTCTCCTTCCAAATCATTAACAGTGGCAGTAGTAGTAACAGTAACAGTACCCATTTTTTCAATGGACTCTGATGCTTTTTCACTAACATCAATCAAAGGCATAATACCATTCATCAAATCAGCAAATGCTTTAACTGCTAATTTATTAGACTCCGCCCATGACTCCATGTATTGGGAACCAAATACATCAATTAGCTCATTAGTAGAAGGATAATACGCATCATAATTTTTACCACGATTAGTAATAACTCCCTTCAAGTTAGTTTTAACAATTGATTGTTCTAAAATCCTTTTAAATTCAGTAGCATCTTTTATAACTGTTCCATAACGGGTATGTAACTCT
Organism: Methanobrevibacter sp.; assembly: GCA_017407115.1. GTDB lineage: Archaea > Methanobacteriota > Methanobacteria > Methanobacteriales > Methanobacteriaceae > Methanocatella. The sequence goes on from JAFQXD010000056.1 coordinate 61,355, forward strand.
GATAAAATTTTATTTAAATCCACATAGTATGCTCCTGCACCCATATCAGTGTTATCTTCCCACCCTTTTGCGAAATCAAGTAAACTTTTTTTCATAAGTTGATTAGAATGAGCATTAATACTCCAAGTAGGATTTTTCTGTATTCTTAACATTCCTTTTCGGATTTCTCTTTCTAAATCTTTTGCAAATTGGTCATTGTTTATTTTAAATCCTAATTGATATTTACCACTACTTATTGCTTTTCTTGCTTTATTAATAAGGGTTAATTTCTGTTCAACATCAGATACTGCTCTTGCAATATCTAATACTTCTTTTTCCGCTTCAGGTAACCTGTCAATGATATTATACGCCATTCTTTGGATAAGTCTTTCTTCACGAACAATAGCTTCCTCTTCTATTTCAAGCAATTTAGCAGTATTCACTGCACCATTCATTGCTTTTTCAATTTCCTGCCAATCCTTTGGTAATTTGGAAATATCTAATCCAATAATGCTTTTGGTTTTTCCAGTGTAAGGGTCATAAAATCTTTTTCCCCCTTTTTCTGCTGTTTCAATAAGTTCTACCCCAAGGTAATCAAAAATTTTATTCATTGCTATCTGAGCTGTTTTTTTAGCTATTTGTTTGCCTTCTCTTGTATCAACATTTGAGTCATCACCTAATCTATGGTACCATGCCCCTGCATCTCCCCACATATGATCTGTTCTGAAAAAAGATTTAGAAGGAACAATTCCCTTTGACCTATATCCATAACTCTCATCAAATAAAAAGTGTGCAAACGCTATGTCTTCACTACTAAATAAGCGAATTGCTGGATTTCTTGGTTTTATCTGCATTTCATTTAACGCTCTTAAAGTAGCCCCTATATAATGAGTGTCTTTTGCGTCCACACCTTTGAACCCAAAATTGTACCCCTCTTTTCTTAATACATCAAGGGCATTATATGCTTTTTGTGCTGACCCTGCAACTTTTTCATTAGCTTCCGCCATCTGGGTTAAACTATTAATAATTTCCTCGTTAGTTTGTTTGTATCTTTTACCCAATCCATTGTATCCTTTAATTAAACTGCTTAATCCTATCAGCTGGGCTTTGTATGCTTCAGTGCCTTCCGCCCATTTATTTGTTTGAGCATTGGTTTCAGCTTCCTCATCTCCTAATTGTTTAACTGCTTCCCCAGTCTTACGAGAAACAATCTCTGTTTCGATTAATTCCTTTTTTAATTTCTTTAAATCGGCGATAAATATTTTATCAAACCTTGCAGAGCCCCCATTAAACTCCAGAGCACTTTTTCTTGAAGCAAATAATTTTTGCAACAGCTCTACTTGATGGACGTACTTATCTAAATGAGCGTCTATATTATTAGGCAAAGTGATGTCTTTGAGAGGTAGTGATTTAAGCATAGGAATTAATTCCCCCCACGCTTTTAATCCATTCCCAAATTCATCACTAAATGGGGAATAATTTAAACGTGTTACGTCCCTATACATTGCCCTATTCATTCCTTCAAGAGCGGTTTGAATTTTTAAAGGCAATTTATCAAAGTTTTCCCATAATTGCTGATAAGTATATTTAGTTTTCCCACTTAAGTCTAACATTGCAGTTTCTAATTCTTTTGTTGCAGTGGTTGCTTTTTCAGTAGACTCAGTTACTTTATCCGTAGCAATTGCTGTGCCTTCTATTCCCTTTTTAATTTGCTCAATAGTATTCAAATTGTCTGTTGAAAAATAACCAAAATTCTTTTTCTCACCAAATCTTGTAATGATAGATTGAAATTTATCAGGATCTCTTGTAGGAAGCATTTTTGAACCGACAATTGGAAGAGCTGTGTAAAACAAATCATCAAATCCTTTTTTGTTTCTAACTTGGGATTTGTATTTCTTTTTTAATACATCATATATTGGTTTTATTTCTGTTTGTCCTCTGTCCCCATTTGCTTTTGCTAAATAAAGCATTTTTGCAAGGGATTTAGTAAAAGAAGCCTCCAAGTTAGGCAATCCGAATTTAGCTTGTTTTTCCATTTTTTTCATGGATTTTGTAACTTTTTCATTGGATTTCACTAATTCATTATTCTTTTTAATATTATCGTTAATGTTTTTAGTGTTTGTTTTAGATGCTTTCGCTAAATTTTTAATGCTTTCCGCTTCTTCTTTTAATCCTTTACTTGCTTGAGTAGTTGAACCGTATAATTGTTGTTGTCCTTGTTTAAGTTTATCAACGGATTTTTTAAGATTATTAATATAACTGGAAGATGCTTCTGAACTTGTTTTCATTTGATTTTGGATTTCTTTTGTCTGTCCTTTTAATTTGTTAATTGTTTCTTCAAATTCTTTACTATCTAAAGTTATTTTTGCATCGACAGACCCTGCATTGTATCTTCCAGCCATCTTATTAAACTCCTTCCATTATTTTGATTAATATAAAAAATTTAGGCACTACCTCCAAGGAAGTAAATTTGGAGGAAGTCCTAATGAAATACAAAAATCGCATCTAACTCCTTTGAAGGTAGATGCCTAAAAAAGGTAGGGTAAGGATTTGCACCTTACAAATATAAAAGTCTATTCTACCTGAACATATCCTCTACTGACCTTCTACCAGTGTGAGTGTGTTTTACTTGTTTTAATTCTAACAATCTTCCCACATAATCTACTACATCTCTATGTAGGTGGGGAGTTGCTTCTATAATTCCCTTTCGTATTGCTCCTTTATTTCTCGCTTGTTCTGGTTTTGCTTTTTCATCGATACCTGTTTCTTGATAAAAAGCGTAATCTCTTTCTAAAACTCTATTTTTGGGGTCTTTATTTTTTGTTTCACGTGTGGCAAATTCAGACCAAACTCCTTTTGGTAATCCGCTGCCAAAGAAACTATTAATATCCATTCCTGTGTAAACCGCTTCAAGAGTTGTTATCCCATCAGAGGATAGTCCTTCCCAGTATTTTGAGTCTTGTCCTGTAGAATAAAGGAATGGGTTCCATTGACTCATTAATGGAGCGATGTATCCTCCCCCTCTTAAATATGGAAAACCTACCATTTCTCTCATTAAAGTGTTTACCATTTCTTTTTTTTCTGTTTTGAGCAAGTTTTCTAATTTTTCAAGGTATGTTGTTAAGTCATCTTCTATTACATTCATGTTGAATGTTGATGAATATGCTTTACTCATCGCCCCACATCTCCTCGTATAAGTCTTTCATTTCTTCACTGTCATGTTTACTATCTTCGTCATCGTTTAATGCTTCTTCTTCTTTGTCTATTAATTCTAATTCCATACAATACATTTTACTTGTAGTCCAAGTATCCCATTGCCAAAAATCAGTTAAAGACAATCCTAACCCATTAATACGATGAACAAGCAAAGAATATATATCTAAAAAAAAAGACTCCATCGCCCATTTGAGTGAAGTTCGGTATGGCGATAGAGTCTTATGTTCATTATTAGCTTCTAAGTTCTCTTTGCTGTTTAAGAAAGGTGGCTACATCATCTTTTATCTCTTCGATAATTTTAGATTTTCTTTCACCTACAATACATAATTGATAATATTTTTCCAAGTTCCTTGCTTTGATAGTATCTACGGGATCAGAATTAGTTAAAAATTCTTTTGCAGTGATACCATCAAGTAATGTTTCAACTTTTTCTGCGAGCAGTTCGTCTACTTTTTTAGTGTATTCTTTTGAAGGATTGTCTTTGGATAATTCTATTAATCCTGCTTTTACTGTTTCTAATTCGTCTTCTAATTTGTCAATTTCTTCGAGAATACTTAATGCTTTGTCAATACCTTCATCTGAACCATCTTCTTTGCTTTCAATTAATTCTACTTGTTTGGTTTTTAAAGCAATTTTTTTCTCTAATGACTCTCTTTTGTCATCTAATAGTTCTACGTCATCAACAAATTGTTTTACTGTTTCTTCGTATTCTTTTTCTGCTTTGTCAGAAAATTTAGTTAATGTTTCGTTGGTTACTCTTTTGAAATGCAAGTCTTTTTCACATAATTCAATAGTTACGTCTGTAAATTCTTTTTTTGCCATAAAATACTTCCTCCTTTGTTAATTTATGGAAATGGAAATTATAGGAATTGAACCTATATTTAAGAACAGGAGGGTCTTTGTTCTTCGTGTTACCATTTACACTAAATTTCCCTAAAAAAAAATAAAAAATTAATAGGTGAAATTATCCACCTATTGGTTTGCATATGGAGCGAATTTTTGATTTTCAGGAATATCATTGTTACTACCATCTTTTAATGGAGGGTAGTAAGCAGTTCTGCTTGCACCAGTATCGTCAATATGACAAGATGCTAAATCAGTAGTGAGAATAGCAGTCATATACGGTTGGGTGGTTTGTTCGATACCTTTCCATTCAAAAGTTAATTCTTTAGCATCGCTACCAGATTTAGTAGATGAAACTTTAGTAACTTCTACAACAGGGAATTTATATAATCCTTGATATGGAACCCCAGTTCCTATTCTGTAAGTTGTAGTTTCATTTTCTTCGCCCTCATTTTCAACAATAGTATCTAATAATGTTTCTCCACTTCCAAGAGTGTTTGAGTCAGAATATCTACTGATATTTCCTCCTATGTGTTGATACCATACTTGTTTTTGGGTGATTAATTCGGATACAATGTGTCCGTATTTTTCGTAAGCTTCGTATTCTGTTTCAAAGTATTTGGTAGAATCATGCCATGGCATAGTAATAGATCCAGTAACTTCTCTTGCTCCCATTAATTTGGTATTTTCACCGAAATTATCATCATGACAAGCTTGACTTTCTGCATTGTTGTTTACAGTCCAAGAAGCTTCGCTGAAACAATCAATTGAAACCATTTTACCTTCACTTGAACCAGTTCCATCGTATATTTCAGTAGCTCCAATTTCACCAATGTATACTTTGGTATGTTGAGCCATTACAGTCCTTGAAAGGTGGTCTGCAAGGAAATCTCTTGATGGATTTATAGTGTTGATAATATTATAATCAGACACATATTTTGGAGCGACTTCTGGTTTGTTATCTGAATTGAAAGTCATTTCAAATTCATTTAACATCGCATTGTTGAAAATCCTCCCATCATTTAAAGTTTTACTGAACCCATGGTAAATAGTGGATACTGGTAATTCATCATCAACGTCTGTGGGCATTTCAAAAGTATGAACATAGACCCCATTAGTAGAGTCATCGATAGTATCATGTCCAAGCAATTGATACATATAATCTTCAATACCTTGTGCGAACCTAATCCCATCATTCCAAGATGGAGCAGATTCTGCTTGAGTACGATATGACCCCATATCAAGGTTAGATACACCAGTGTGTCCTTCATCTGTTTCAGTGGTAATTTCATTACCATCTTCAAACCCATTTTGCCTAATAGAAACTAATGGTTGAGCTAATTGGGCTTTTGTTAAACCTGCTCCTTTAATTGCCATAGCAGTATGGTGGTGAGAAGCATTTGGTGCTTGTACAGCCATATTATTTTTCCTCCTTCATTTTTCCTTCTTTTTCTTTTTTCTTAAATTTACCAAATTTTTTTTGTGGTTCGACATATTTCTGATAATTGCCGCCGCAAAGAACTCTTTGTATAAGTTCAATTTTTTCATCAGGAATTTCAAAAACAGTTCCTTTTCTAATATAATCAGAAGGTTTAAAAATTCCTGCTCTTGTTAAATCCGCATTTTTAATAGGCAATTGCCCAGTATAAATAATTTTCATAGTTTAATACCTCAATAAATATCTTAAAAAAACAATTGACGTGAATAATTGACTTGTTTCTTTATAACTATCAGAACTTTTACGAGAATATTGAAACCCTTGAACGGGGCTTCCTCCTAAAAAAGTCAAATCAATGCTCTCATAGATTACTGCTTCATCAATTATCTCTTTCAACAGTTCACTAAACATAAACAATTGACCGACAATCCCTTCTCTTCTTTCCTCAGTAGTAATGGCTAAGATAATATCTAATTCTCGTTCCAAACAACACATATCTCGTGAGTTATGCCATTCTAAAGGTTTATAAATAATACATGATGGTGGAAGGTTATTCGCATCTACTTCAATGAAATCATAGAATATAGGTGTTTTTTTAAAAGTAGGATTATCAGTAATATATTTACTGATTTGTTCTAAAACAACTCCCATTCTACTTTCATATTTCATAATGTTACAACCCCCATTCTATTCCCTGTGAAGTCGCATGAAACAAATCTTTATGGTCGAATTTATTCTCAATGTCTGAAATATAATTTGCAATTGCAGAGTCCACTTGGTTTAATAACCTTGTAGCATAGTTATCTGCTTCTGCTTTTGATTCTTTCATAGGTTTAGTTTCATATTCCCAACGAGATAACCAAGCATAAGCTCCTCCTGCCATATATACAAAACTCATTAATTCTTTTGGAACTTTACGATGTTTAGCATAATGTCCTAATTTTCTTAGAACATGGTTTTTACCAGTGATTAAAAAGTTTTCAATGTCAGATAATGTGTAAGTATAATTTCCACTTCTCATTATGAGATTTGTGATTTTTGCTCCAGTAACATCTGTTCCGAAACTTAATTTAATGGACTCTACCCCAGTGATTTCTCTGGTTTGATCTGTGAATGTAACATTATCATCTAACTGAAATGTGATTATTGTATCAGCATTTTCAGTTATTTCACTATCATTGCATTTTGCTTGAAGCAAACTTATATTTCCATTAGCAAGTGGTGAAAAATCAAGTAAAACATCATTGACATCTACATGAACCCCACCAAAATTAATGAAAATTTGCACATAATCAATACCATTAAACTCACTATGAATAGTAGGGAATACAACACTATCTCCAACAACACTAACTTCTTCTTTAAACTCTACTGGCTCTTGCCTATCTACTCGGCTACGAGGTATCCACTTCATAACTTTATAAAAATCAGACATAGAGTAATTAGAGGTTTTATCCTCTTCAATCATAAGTCAAAACCTCCTAAAAAAATTGAATTTTATGGTGAACTTGCCACTAAACTGATAGTGAAACTTGTATGTGTACTATCAACAGTAATAGTTTCAGTTTTACTAGTATATCCTTCAGCAGAAACATTTACACTTACACTACCTTCAGTAATATCGCTAAAAGTACAACCTCCAGCACTGCCAGTGGTTTTAGTAGTTTCATCTATAACGACACTTGCTCCTTCAATAGGGTCAGTTCCATCGTTAATAGTGAAGGATATATTTTGAGTAGCAGGAGTTGCTGGTTCTTGTTGTTGAGGTTCAGATGCTCCTTGTTGTTGAGAACCGGAATTAGACCCTTGTTCAGCATTGGAAGAACCCTCCTCCAATATTCTCAATCTATCCTCATGGTCTTGAAGAACCTTTGCAGTTGGAAATGGTAAGAGTGCTCTTCCTTTTATAATATTTAATTTGATTTTTTCAAATTTCTTATAAACCATTTTAAATCTACCTCCTATAAAAAAAGATTTAAAGGAGTGTTTAAACTCCGCTTTGAGTTAAAATAGCCATTTCTTTATTAACCTCTAAACCTAACTCAATGCTTAATTGATAACCAAAACTATGAGGTAATTTATCTTTATCATCATTTTCAAAGTAATGAACATTAATCTTTGATGAGGAAGGCACATCAGGGTCATTTAATCTGTTATCCTCCTTATCAACATTGTAATGCCAAATTGCTGGGTGAGCATTACGATCAATAGCTATTAAACCAGTTTTTATTTCTTTTGCAACATTCATATTTATACCATTGGAAACTCCATTGAATTGTCCGTTTGCATTGATGACTTTGTATAAATCCTCTGCACTATCATATGCAGTTTTTGAGATATACATATCAGTTGGACTGAATTGGTTTTCATAATGAAGTTGGTTTTCCATTGCTCTTTTTAAAGCAACAACATCATCATCAACAGCTTCATTACCTGCTACCCATTGCCCATCACCAAGAGTAATAGGGTCTACAAGTCCTGCACTTGCGTTTAACTCATAAAATGCAAAACGGTTAATCATACGAACCATGGTTAATCCCATATCACGAACACAATTTTTGAAAAATGCTAAGTTTCTTGCTTTTTCAGCAGATTTTTTAGAAAATTCCACTTCAAAACCAAAACGAGTCATGTTTCCGTATTCTTCTTGAATACCAGTGAATGATACTTGTGGGTATTCAGAACCTTCAGTTAATTCTACTGGTTCGCCAAGAATACCTTCTGCAAGGTCAGTTTCATATGTTCTTTTACTTGTAACGTATTCAAATTGTCTATCCCCATTGTTGTTTTGAGGTTCAAAAAGATTAATCATACACATTGGTGAGAGAGTATATTGTGAAATAACTCTTTCAATAGATTCAGGGTGGAGTAATCTTTCAATTTGTAAACTTCCAAATTCCATTATAAATCAATCCTCCTTTATTTATTCTTTAACTGCTCCATAGAACTCATATCCTTCGAGAACTGGGCACATTCCACTTTCCAAAGCCGGAACATTTGCCAATGCAATTATACTTGTTACTCCTGAAGATTTTTGGAATGTTTCTTTACCATTAATAAACCCTACGTATTCTAAACAATCGTAAGGTTTAATTGCTTCGTTCTCTGCAACAATAGCCACTTCATCAACAGCTTTTCCAAACCATTCAACAGTAGCACTACGATTAGGATATGAACCAAATTCACAATCTTTTTGAGGCAATCTGTTTTTAGAAGTGTAAGTTGCATCAGGTTTCCAAGTCATTTCCGGATCGAAAAGTAATTTAGCAATTACTTTTTCACTTTCATCTTCTGCTGGTTTTAAAAGTATGTACCTTGCAGTTGAATCTTCGTGTATTTCTAAAAGCCTGTGCAATGGAATTGGGTCAGTTAAACTATGCTGTGGTTCGGTTGCACCAGTTTTTCTGTTTAATCCATTTTCAGTATATTTCAAATCACCTTCATAGAGAGTTACAGTGATTTTTTTACGATTATTTGAATAATCTCTTGCAGGTCTGCCTGCATCTATTAATTCCATGTTCTTATTCCTCCTCAAAGTTTAATTCGCTGAACATTTTTCCAACAGCTTCTTTTCTCGCTTTTTGTTCAGCTTCCTCCTCTGTTTCACCATCACCTTCATCTAATCCTTCAGCATTATTTGCTCCAACCCCTTTTGGAGGTTGTTCATGGGATTGTAATCCTGCAATGGTTTCTAAATCAGAAACAGACATATTTTGTAATTTAGCTTTAATTTCTGAATTACCATTAGAAATTTTTTCAAGAATTTCTTCTTTTTTAGTTTCTAATGATTTTTTATAATCTTCAATGATTGGTTTTTGTTCTTCTAAGAGTTTTTCATTGGTTTCTTTCCATTCTTTTAGTTCATCTCTTTCTTTAACCAAGTTATCGTATTCTTTAAGTTTTTCTTCATTAGCTTTGTTTTTGTTTTCAGCGACAGCTAATTGTTTATTTAGGTCTTTTATTTGACCGTTTAAAATTTTTATAGTTTCATTATCGTTGTTTTCACTCATGTGGCTTCCTCCTTCTTCTGAAGTATTATTTAAGATGGCTTTTCGTGGATTTGATGTTAGTGCGATTTCTAACAGCTTACCATTAGTTGCTAACCAATAATCTCCTTCATCAACCAAAGTACAATCATAACTTGGACTGTAACTTAAATCATCAAGAGAATGTTCGGTTGATACATTTGCAAACAATTCCCCACCTATAAAAGTAAAATTTGAAACTTGCCCAATAGTTTCCGCACGATGTTCTTCATTAACAAGAGGGCAATCAGAAGTATTACTTGCCAATTCTTTAAGAAATTCCTCAGTATATTTAATTGGTTTATCATATGCCTTGTATTTCATATCACAAGGTTTAAAAATACTTTTCTTAACCATAGTCTAATCTCCTCTTACTTTCAAATACTCTTCAGAATACTCATCAGGAAATACTGGTTCTTGTTTACACCTTCCATTAATATGGTCGATAGGTAACATTGACAACGGAAGCGGGCTCATAGCTTCGATTTCATAACACCATGCACAAGTGTTAATCCCACTACATATCCAGTAAAATAAAGCTTCCTGCCCATAAACAAATTCTTTGTAAGTCCTATCAGCTTTTTTATTAAGATAATCTCCTTTGACTTTAATTTGGTTAGATAATTTCTTCAACGCTCTTCTGAAATTAGAATGAGGGCTAAAAACTCCGCTTTCTACTTCTTTATAAAAATCAGCTTTATCTTTTAAATCAGCATACAATGTAGCAGTAACAGAATCAATTCCATTATTAATCAATTCATCTAAATCAAATTGCAAAGCAACAACACCAATAGGGATCGACCACTTTAAATTATAGTCATTAGATAAACCTTCAACATACTCATTGAACAATACTTCTAAATTGCTTTTTAAATCAACGTTAAACTTTTCAATGTCCTCTTGAAATTGTTCTGAGGCAAAATAATACTCGTCATCATACATATGATAAATATAAAACTCTTGAAGCAACGCCAACATAATTACAAGCATTTCTTTGATTTTTTCATCTTTCTCATCGTTTGCTTCAAAATCCTCTTCGTCGATGACATTATCATCTAATCCGAAGAACTCTTCATGAGTAGGGACATTAGGCACTGACTTCTGCAAGTCTACCCTCTCCGTTTTGGATATTATTTATATTAAGACCATCACCTGATTTTGAGGTTGAAATAGTATTGTTTTCAGTTTTAATCTCTTCTTTGTTTTTAGTCATACTATTTCCATCATCATCATACATTGGATTGAAGTTAATCCAAACAGAGTCTTTTTCATAATTACCTAATTCAAGTAACCAGTTGATGATTATTTGAGAAACATCAAATAATTTATTCTGTAAAAATTGCTGGAATAATACTCTACCACTTTTATCAGAGTCTAATTGAACAACCGCAGTAGAACGATTACTACTTGACCCATCAAAAACAGTAGGGGGTGTTGATAACCCCATAAAAATTTCTTTTTCAATTTTTTCCATATAACTTTGGATTTTAGGTAAATTTGTATCCCCAATCATCTCAACAGTTAATCCATCGGGGAGATAAATAACCCCTTTTTTATGATAATTAGTAAGAGCATTAACCGCTTTAATAATCGCTCGTTTAGCAATATGAAGGAACCCTTCTTTATCATCAGATTTGCGAAGTATCATGGTGTTGGCTTGTTTAAATGTTACTTGAGGCATCATTCTTTCAAGTTGGTTCAACATATATGCCTCGTCAAGAATATTTTCAACCATTCCTTTATGAACTCCATGTCTTGTAAAAAAATGAGTAGCTAATACTTCTTCAGGTAAAAAATTAAATTCCACTTCTTCTAATTCTTCGTTAAGGTCATTAAACAATTTTTTCTGCCAACCACGATTAGTATTTTTATTCTTTTTAACTTTCTGTTTATATCCAATTACTTCAGAACCAGTGGCATCATCATAAAATTCTTTGATACGGAAATTATCTCCATCAAAAGCTAATTCACGAAGATATAATTTCCCATTTTGAACTACTTTATTATAGTACATTGCACCATCAATAATATTATTACGAGCAGTTTCATGAAGAATATTCATCATATCCAAACGTTTTAACTCCTCTACAATGTAATCTATTGCTTCTTGGTTGTTTCCTTCAACAACCCACCCACTAATAGATTTAATAACTAAATCTTCAATAATACCATTGACAATAGGTGTTTTTTCTACACATAATCTGAGATTTTTAATAGATGGAATTACTAAATCTGGAAGTTTATCGCCCCATTCAATACTTTTATCATCTGTGTTGGATTGAATATCTTCTACACCTATTTCATGAATAGCAGAAGCTTCTGCATTATCCAATCGGACGTGCTCCTTCACTCTTTTGAATAAATTCCATTCTACCATTTAAAACACCAGTATATTCTCATTGTAATATTCTTCACTTCTTGGTCTTGTTGGAGATAATGCTCCACGATAACCATACACTCCATACCCGAGGGCGTCCATGCTGTGATCGTTTAATTTCAAAGGTTCGTCTAAGGTTATTCCATCACGATTTTTACGATATTTATAACCTTTAATTTCTTTTATTGTATTAACGCAACGAGGGTGGATATGTATCTTTGTTTGTTTTGTTGTAGTGATTTTGGCATTAACGTCTTTCACTCCTCCGACCATTGGGAACCCTGCGTCGTTAAATTCTTTAATTCTATCAGGTTCTGCTTTATCTCCATACCCTGTGGATAAATGCTTTGGGAGGAGGTTATTTGCATATAACATATCCTTACACTTTTCAATTAGCTCTTGGTTAGTTAATTCTCGTTCATAGACTTCGTCGATCACATAAACTTCTGTATCATACCAACCGAGCAATAAAAATGCCGAAGGGTTTTTGAAACCAAAATCTGCTCCAAAACTATATAAATCAAATGATGTTCTATCACATATTGTGTCATAATTTGGATAGATTACATCTGTTAATTTACCCCATTTTCCAGCACTGTAACGTAACCATAACTCGTAATCTTCGTTTTTGAGGTTGTCGTAGTAGTCTTTTTGGAATTGAGGTAAGAAATCATTTTGACTGTAATGAAAATGGGCTTTTTTTCTACGAGCTTGTATCGCTTTTAGTATAGTGTCATAATCTCGGAAATCCCATATATCATCTGGGTTGTGGAGGTTGTGTGTTTCAACTTCTCTTTTTTCGTTTTCAAATTCGTTGGTTGCGTCGTAGTATTCGTGGTATCTTTTGTATATCCAGTGTTCCTCGTCCTCTGGTTGTACTACGAGTAACATTTGGCTGTATCCTTCGCCACGTTTACTAACTTCTCCTCTTCCAAGACGGAGCATTAATTCAGTGTAAAATTCAGTATCTAACAGTTCCTCGGCCTGCTCGAGATAAATTACGTCAGCATTAATACTTCTCACTTTGGATAACTCGTCCAAAGCCCCAAAATAAATAACAGAGCCATTAGGAAACGTTATTGTTCCTTCTGACTTGTTTTCATGACATAAATCATATAAATACTTTGATTTACCATTATTATATTCTCCTACCTTAATAGATTGAAGAATATTCCTAACTTCTTTCCAAGCAGTACGCTTCAAAGAAGGTAAAGTTTTACGATAAACATAAATTGAAGCTTTCTTATATTGAAGTGCATAAAAAATAACCTTATAACACGCGAAAATAGTTTTACCACTACCTGCACTGCCTTCAACAAGTAATTCACGAGTAGTGTCATTTATCCACTTTCTTTGTGGTTTAGTCATTTCAACATCAATATTCAATTTAATCTTCTCTTGGTTTTGATTCAACAATGTTAATATTAAAATTAGTATCCTCTTCAGTAGACAATTCTACTTCAGATTTACTTCTTTCAGCATATCCATAACGAGTTTTAAGTAAAAATTGTAACATTTGAGAATTTCCATCAAGAGCCATGTCAATTCCTTTTTTAGATAATTTACGATGTAATTTCAAATCTTCCTTCGCAATACCTAACAGTAATTTGATTAAATTAGAGTCCTTTTCATCATAACCTGCTTCAACATCAGATTGATAGTATTTAATCCAATTACGAAATTGTCGTTTAGATGTGCCGAAAACTCCCATACAAATGTCCTCTGCGGGTACGCCATCTTTAGCCAATTCTATTGCTTTTTCATATTTTTCATCAAACCCTTTCCAAGGTGCAAGAGCATCAGGGTGATGAAAATCGCCTAATGGAGTAGTCATATTGTACCACCTCTAATGAATAATCGTTATAATAAAAGCTAATACTGCTACTGCTACGCTAACCGCAGTTAATCCTAATCCGACCACCCATTTTAATGTTTTCATAGTAGCTTCTAATGCAGTAACTCTTGTATCAATATTAAAATCTGATTGGTCGCTCTGTCTGATTAACTGGTCTAATTTCTCATCAATCGTTTCCATACCTTCTTGTAACTTGTCTATTTTCTCTTTTTTGAACTCGACTTCTTTTTCCAGTTCAGTTAGTTTTAGATTATGCTGTTGAAGTAGTTCTTCATGAACACATTTGTACTCAACAGCCATCGTCCTCACCATCTACTCCATATCCATTCAACTCATCAACAGGAATAGCTGGTTCCCCATTACCTAATCCATCTATCTTGTTCGGATTATAACTACTATATATTGCAATACCAATCACAATAATGGTTGATACAACCGCAGTCAATGTAGCTTGATCTATATCTATACCCATTTTGATAAGGATTGGGAGTATTGCGATACCAACCCATGTTGCAATTGTTGATACATTTTCTTTACTAGTCCAATCTGTCATTTCATATCCCCATAATCGATTATAGTAACTTTATCAAGGTTAAGTTCGGTTCTTGCAATAGCTACCAATTCATTATAAGTACAAATTTCCCTACCATTTTCTTTAATCACCAAACCATTCGCCTCAATAAAAACCTCATCATGATGAGTGTCTTTTAACAAACGAAGGTATCCGAACAGATAACCATAAACAATCATGCCAAAAATAAATCCTAAGTGTATAAAGTTCTCTTGATAAATTAACTCAAAATCATGTAGACCTTGAAAATTGTTTTCAGAAAAAATTTGGATTTTGGGTTTTTCGACTTCGACGAACGTTCGCGAACATTACAGCGAACATGAAAATGTTCGTTCAAAGTCGAAGGAAAACACTTTATTTCTAAAAAAACGTAAGTATAAGAGAGAAAAATTTTAAACGAAAAAACGAACCTTTAAAGTATATAAGAAATCATTAAAAAACAAAACACCATATATATTTAAATACTATGAAAAACAATATACAACATAGTGGAAGCCCTAAATAAAAAAAATATATATACCATTCGTTCTATTTTTAAAAAAAATTTCAAAAACACATAACCACTTTACATATATCCTTCTTATACCTGATGTTCGTTTATTCGTTCAAAATTGAAAAAGCAAAATCCAGTTGTTACAAGCCAAACAAAGAATGGAAAACAGTTTCTCAAACGAACATATGAAGATTCGTTATAAATTCGTTTAAAATATTTTGTTCGTTTAAACCCCCAAAAAGTAAAAAAAACATTACAAAATGTCATACAAAAACACAAAACGTAATACAACATAACAATGTTATACAACAAAAAAAACACACACAAAAATAAGTCTATGTGTAAGCCAAAAAATTTTTTATTTTTTGTGATGTATTAACAGAACATATACTCTTTGTGAAAAAAATTTTTAAAGGTTGTTTTTTTCTTGTTTTTTGTTGGTTTTTCATATGTATTTTTTGATGATGAAAATAAAATTTATGGCTGTGTAGTTCCTGCTATACTAAATAATAAGAAAAATTTATTAAAAATAAGTATTTTATTGTGTAGAATATAAGAAACATCAAAGAACATATTATAACAATATATATACTATATAATAACATAATAAAAAATAGTTAAAAAAAAAATAGGATTATGATATTATAAAAATATCCTAACCGCTATTAATACTAACAATATTAATAATATCATATATGCTTTTGGTGGTAATATTTCGGCTAATATAATATTTAGTAGTAGTATGATGATTAATAATATAATAACATATTTTTTTCACCTCCTGTTTAGTAGTAATGATACGCTATTTGCTCGATCTCTTCGGGGTTTGTGCTGCTGAAGATATGTTCTAATATATAGGGGTGGTCCTGCCAGATGTCTATTATATCTAATAAGAAATAATATAAGGGGCGGTCTTTTACTAATTCATCGTATAATTTTTTAGTTTTGCATAAACTTTTTAAGGTTGGGGTTTTGATAGTGTTGTTTATGCTGCAATAACTTTTATAATAACTTGTTTTTAAATGGTTTTTGTTGCTATAATATTTCCCGTTGTGTTTGGTAAAGTTTGAAGATATTAAAACCTTTTCGGGGGTTATCATTGCCCATTTACAATTAGTATTTTCAGCAATCATATTTAATAGATCATCGGAATTGTTTTTTCCGATAATATAAAAACTGTTTATATGGTCTTTTATATAACTCATTGTGTCATTATATCCTTTGTATTCGTATTGTCCGCTTATTATCCCATTCATACATACAACAGGGGATTCTGTAACTCCTTTTAATGTTTCCTTGTTTCCTACCTCGTAGGGGTGGGTTTGTAATTGGTTTACTTCTGCAGAGGTACTGATTCTAAAATGTAATACTATATCATATCCTCCGATTAAATGCTTAATTTTATTAAAGAACATATTAAAATACATAAAACCCCGTTCGTATATTACTTTTCCGTTTTTCCTTATGGCGTAACCTGCCCCGTCGGGGTTAGTTTCCCATGCTTTTTTTAATTCCTCTTTGCTTATTTGCTCCCCTTGTGGGACATAAATTATAACACACATTTTATACCCTCTCCTTTTATAAATATACCTCTAATAAATGGGCGTTTTGGTAGTATAAATTTTTATATTCGCCTTGTTTATTTTGTAATACATTTAAAATTTTATTGGATGCGTTCTTTACTCCTCGTCTGCTAATAGTAATGTGATTTACTATTTCTAAAAGTTCGGGGTAGTTTTCTAAAAATTGCACTAATTCATAAGGTCGGCGGTAACCTCTGCGGGCTCTCCTTAATTCGGTTAAAATATAATGGTCTGCGTTGATTTCTTTTAATTTGTACAATGTTGTATCAGGTTTAAACAACATAATTAAATTAAATTTTTTGAACATTTCAGGCGGGCACCATTCTAAAAAGTGTCGTTTTAGTGTTTCTCCTTGATCTCTATAAAGTTTATTTTTCATATATACTGCTTCATCTATACAAAACTGTACAAATTCTAAATAAAATTTAATTGTTTCATAGTCAAAACTGCATTTATTACTAAAACCTCTCATCTCAATTGTACTTGAACGGGTTAAATTTACTAAATAGTAGCGGTCATCATCATAAATGCTCATATTTCCAATATCTCGCCCTCTTTGTTCCCAATTGATAAAATTATAACTCATCTGTGAGGTCGGACTCGCCCACCTCTCAAAGTTTCGCCTATCTCTTCCACTAATTGCAAATATAACTGGTGCGTAAAATTCAAACATTTTAGTTATATTTGTGCTTGTTATGTTTAGATCATAAAGATAGTTTCTGTTTATATGTATGTGTGCACTTGTGCCGCTGGTGTTGTTAAAATTAGATGGGTTTACTCCGTAATTATTTAAACAAGTAACACGTTTTAAAAGATTTTCAATAGTATCAGCCCTAAATATAATTTCTTTCCATACAGAAGAATCATTTTGAATAATTTTCAAATTTTCTGTTCTGTGTTCGTTAAATGGGACTGTTATAATATCATTTTCAATACAATTGTCAAATATTGCTGCTCGTTCTTCGCTGTAATTGTCCGCTTCAAGTTCTAAACCGAATATATTTAAATCTTCTTCATTTGCGGGGCGGGTGTTTCCGCTGTGATAACTGTACGCTTCATAATACATTTTTAATCACTTCCATAATTTTTTTAAATTGGTTTTTTATCGTGGTTTTAACTGTTCCACGTGTTCGACTGTCTTTAATTTCTATTTTAACAATAAATTAATATTGTGAGATAGAAAAACATTAAAATATTAAAACATATCCAAAAAAGGACGTTGTTTAAGTTTTAAGTTTCATTTTTTAGTTTTTGCCTCCTTTGTTACTCTATACTATACTTTGCACTTAGTAGTATATATAGTTTTCGGTTGATGTTGTGAAGTTTGCATTATATACTATTATATATTATTTATATGGATTTTTCATGAGATCATAATTTAAGTATTACTAATCTTTAAAAAAGTAATATTTACAGATAATCCAAAAATTCACCACCAAAAAAAACAGGGGCTCATTTCCAACGTTTCCCATCTATCTATAAGAAATATAAATGATTTTTCCAAAACTAAGTAAAAAAAAATATACCTTCGTTGGAGCTGTGTAAAAATTGGAGCGAAATTTTTTTTTCATCTTCGTTGGAGCCCTGTAAAATTTCATCTTCGTTGGAGCTGTGTAAAAATTGGAGCGAAATTTTTTTTTCATCTTCGTTGGAGCCCTGTAAAATTTCATCTTCGTTGGAGATGTGTAAAAAAATATGACTTCGTTGGCAAGTAGTAAAAAAAAATATCCATCTTCGTTGGACGTCTGTAAAAAAAAGTAGGGGGAAAAATCAAGGTTCCCATAATTTAATTGTTTCACAAATATTTGAAAGATTAATCTCAATATCTTCCATTTCCCCATAACCTTTTTCAATTTCAACATCATATTTACGATTGTAGAAATCAAAACATTTTGCTAATTTGCGGTTAATTTCAAGGTCAAGAGTGTCATTCACTTTTTTTTGTGCATTTTCAGATAGAATGCACCAAGTTTCGTGGATTTGTTTGCATTCTTGAATTGTACGAAGCAATACTCTTGTGGATTTTTTCTCAACAATCTTATAATCTTGAACGATTAATTTCACCATAGTTTAATTCTCCTCATACGGAAGTGAAATAAGAGGAGAGAACGAAGCGTACGATAAATTCCCCCCCTCTTTTTCAAATTTAATGTTTGTTAAACCTTCTTAATAAATGTTTATCCTTCAATTTTACGGAATTTTAATCCATATAATAGGCAGAATACTTTTAATTTTGACTCTAAACGTGGGAACTCAAAATGATTTTCATTGATTACGAATACAAATGGGGTTCCATTATCAGATGTTTCCAATTTTACAATATTATCACTGTCTAAAAGGACTCTTGTGAGTTTTTTGTTTCCTTTGGAAAGGTGCATTCTTATTGTTGCAATTCTCTGAAATAATACTCTAAGTGGACTAATATTAATAAGTTCTATATCACTTGTTTCTTTTTCAGTTACACTTAATACTTTATCTAATTTTTTCATTGTTTCATCACCTACTATTTCTTTTAATTCTATTTTTCCTTTGTTGTAAGTTAGTTTAACCATAATTAATCATCTCCATTTAGTTAAATTGTCTTGGTATGACTTCTATGAAGTCTTTGATTAGTTTTTCAAGTTTTTTAAATTCTTTTTTACTACCATAAATCATTATTTGACTATGGTATGTAAATCCATTTCGTTTGTATCTACAAACAGCGGTTGAACTGTTTTCTTTACCTCCTTCGTAAATGTTCCATTTTCCAAATTCAACATCTCTTTTAATAATTGATGCTAATTGTTTGACGGGGATTGTTTGTCCTTTAGTATTTAAATAACTGTCATTTGTCCCATAAACATACCTCATTGTACCTCCTCCAATACTGATAATCCAAAAGGAGTTAAACGATATAACCTTCCTTTTCTAACCTCTTCGTTAATACATTCAATTAAACCATGTGTTTTTAACTCTTTTAAAGTTTTACTAATATGATTTTGTTTTATTCCGCAATCTTTTGCAATTTGTTTCGGGATTTTAACATTAGTTCCAATTGATTTTAATGTTTTTAATCTATAACTACTAATTTCAACATAAGCCTTTTCAACTAATAGTTTATCGTTCATTAGACATTCCTCCATTATTGGTTTCATTTCCAGTTCATTTTTCAACTTCATTTCCAGTTCATTTCCACGATTGGATTCATTTCCAATCGTGGAGTTCATTTCCATTCCATTTCCATTTTTAGTTTTTCATTTCCACCTACATTTAAGAGTTCATTTTCATTTCTACATTACTTCTTTAATTGGGCATGGTTTAAATCCAGTATCTAAAAAGATACTTCCAACTCCAAGTAATTCAGATAACATGAAATATCCAAATTCATCGCAATCTTCGCCTAATGGGCTTTTAACATATCCGAATAATCGTACATCATCATCATCTGTTGCTCCCATTTCGGTAACATACCAATCTCCTCTTCCGAGAATATTTTGGAAATGTAAATGTGCTGTTGGGTTTTCTTCATTTTCAGTTTCGTATAAGTCAGGGACTTCCATTAATCTTTCTACTAATGATTTCATTTCTATTCGCCTCCAATTAATATTGCTCTGTGAATTAATATGTCTATGATAGTTCCTTCGTTGATATTTTTACTTATTAATTGTTTTTCTTCATTTGTTTTGCATAATTTTTGAATATTTTCCACGTCGGATTGGTTTAATTTAATGTCAAACCAATCTTCTCCACCACTATGTTGGTTTGGGTGGCAGGTTAGATAATTATATAATTTATTATTAACAGAAATGTTGAAATCATTTCGTTCATTTCCATTAATAATTGTCATTTCAAAGTAAGCCATTTTTTAATCATCTCCGAAAGTTATATTGGTGCAGTCTAATCCCCAAAATTCAGCTTCTTCAATAGCTTCTTTTTTGGTGGCACCAATTCCAACGGTTAAACCTTCATCGGTTTGAACCCAGTAACTTTCATCAGCATAATTGTAAAAACATTTTGGCATAATAACCTTCTCCTTGTTTTCTTTAATTTTTACTTTCATTGTTTTTGCCTCTCGAATTTTTTTTTGAAGATATGCAATTGTGGTGATTTGCATTTACTTCATGTATAATACTATGCACTTAGTAGTATATAAATGTTTTGGTCGAAACTAACACAAACTTATAAATATAACAAAACTAAATATATAGAAAATATGTCAAAAAGAAAACACATACAAATTAAAAAAAACACATATGAACAACTAAAAGAATGCAAACAATACAACACCGAACCACTAACAAACGTGTTAGAAAGGTTAATAGAAAAATATGGAGGATTGGTGTAAGTGAAATCTAAAAATGTACAAGGCATGACAATAGCTGAAACAACACATAAAAAATTAACTTCATTAAAAAAAGAAAATGAAACTTTTGATGATGTTGTTAGAAAATTAATAGAAATGGATAAGAAATACAATTCCAAATCCACAATTATAGAGTATGAATTTTTAACATATGATATTAGTAAAGTGTTCAGAGTCATATTTGAAAAAAATAGTCATAAAGTAGAATATTATAGTAAAAAAGGATTTGAGAACCATATTTCTGCTTGGGAAGGTTACCCTCCAATTTCTGAAGAAGATAAAGATTTATTCATTGAATTTATTGTTCAAGAAAAATCATTCAGGTTACTTCAAGACATGGGGGAATCAATGGATTTCGGGAACTTTATGATAAGGAAAATAGGTTAATATTATGTTTCTTATTGCGATGGTTGGTTCAATCATATTCTTTTTCATTGTTACATTCCTCTGCATTGGGATTGAAGATTTTTTACGAAGTAAATTTGTTATAATTATCCCAATCATCATTATAATTTTATGGGTATGGTTACATTAAAAATCATAACCCCTCCTCTTTTTTTTGAATTTATTTTCCTAATATAATATTAACTATATATTATATATTGGAGTCTATGACTCTATAACGTAGGGAAAATGGTGTGAAATTGGCTTTTATTAGCCAAGTTGGCTGTGGAGAACATAGCATAATTTCTTTCGATTAAATCTGCAATTCCTATTGCATCAAATTACATGAATTTACGTATTGGGGTTTCTTTGGGGGTTCAAATCCCCCCCGCAGCTTTTGGTGAGTGGTATTTTTTAGTATGTTTTTTGCTTATTTTTAGCATACTTGATTAGTTGCCTCTAACATTATTTTTTTTATGAAATATCACTCACCTAACATTACATCAGAGTTTTCAGGTGCTTTTCTCGTTCAATCAAAAGCACCACATAATCACTACAATGAGAGAAAAAACAATGAGTAATCAGGGAAAAAGGAGCGTTTTCACTTGTATCGGGGCTACTTCGCATTCAACAAGAGAGAGAGAGAGATGATTTCTACTCTACTGATCCAGTAGCAATACAATTGTTGGATAAACATGGTTTATTGGATAAGGAGGTTGCATATTGGGAAACTGCTTGTGGCAGTGGGAAACTCGCAAAGGAATTAATCCGACTTGGGTATGATGTTTCAAGAGCAAGTGATTTATTTGATAGAGGTTATGGTGATGTCGGTGTGGATTTTTTCAAATGTAATGAGGTGTTTGAAGGAAATTTAATAACCAATCCCCCATACAAGTACATTAATGAATGGATACAACATTCCATTGACCTTGCTTCAAGGAAATCATATGTTTTTTGCAGGATACAAACTATTGAAAGTATAAAGAGATGGCACATATTCAAAAACAACCCTCCAACATTGATTTGTCCGTTTGTACAGAGAGTAAAATGCTATAAAAATGACGATACAAGTTATAAATCAAGTGCAGTGTGTTATTCATGGTTCATTTGGGATAATACTGTTAATAATGGAGAAACAAAGGTTAAATGGTTAATATGATTAATCGAATGATTATATTCTTATTGATTTTATTTTTAATTATCATTTTAGAGTAGATTATTATGATGGAAAGAAGTGTAGATATTCAGTTAAATATCGATGGAATAGTATTACAGGAAGGAGAGAATATTGAGGATATTATTCAAAAAATCGAAGAGATAGTAGATACAATTTACCCTATTAAATATTTAGTAATTCAAGAGGAAGTTTATGACTAATATTTGTAAATTAAAATTTGAGGTTAGTGTTCATGTTCATGATGAATGTGCTGATGGTCTTGGAGAAGATTTGGCAAAGTTTCTGGAAGAATCGTGGTTTAATGGTGAGGACGTGCTTGAAGTAATATATACTGGGCATGATGTAGTTTTATGAATTTATTGTCTTAATATATTACTTATGATATATCATTTATATGTAGGTTCTTGAAGAACTTCGTAGATATTCTATCCTGTACTGGCTTGTAGAGTGCCTTTAAACTCTACATTTTCACCGGCTATGACTATTTAGTTAATAGCAATTGAATGAGCTCTAATTTCAATTACATTACTCCTATATGTATAATTATAGAATTTGGAGCTTTGTTGGAAGGTGCAATTCCTTCTCATAGCTTTTTCGAGTGTGATGGGATAGTTTTTATGTTTTATATACGTTTTCAATGTTTATAAGTTATTTATATTCGCCTGTTGTTTGCTCCATCATACTCGGCTTTTATTTGAATCACTCCATAGACTGTTGCGTAATGCAACAGTCTGGTATTTTAAACTTTTCTCTTTTTTTAGAAACATTTATATACTCCTTTTTTCAAATCAATATTCAGAGGTTTTTTCAAGAGATGTGTTTTCCGGAGGATAGATTTGGATTTGTCCTAAAAAAAATCTCTCATGGGTAAGTTTTCTTTTATTCGGCTTGCCCAGATTGCCTTAAAAATTGTTTTAAGGTAAATGTAAAGAATAAAAGAGGCAATTAATTAACGAATAATCAATTGGCTAAATTTTATACGAATTTCAAATTGATATAATGTAATTTAAATATGAGGTGTTACATAACTATCAATTGCAGTTATTGAAATAGTACAATTATGGGAAAAAATCGTAAATTTAATATGTTTACAAAAAATAATATAAAATCATGGATATGAAAAATACCACAATACTTCTCATAATTTTGTTATGCATTTTGGGTTTGATAGTGGGAGTATACTATACAGAAGCCAGCGAGAGCACTGTAAACCCGGATGATTATGATGAAGTAATCCATGAAGATTCAAACGGAACAATCACCATCAAATTGCAGTTAAAAGGAAATGAAAGTAGTTTAGATAACTTTTTTACCTAAACAAAAGCTAATTTTGAAATCCTATTTGGAAAATGAGACCTATTGCTTGTGAAATATTCAATGGTTTTTGTGTTTTCTCTATCTTCCACCAATACGCAAATCATCGCATTAAGAGAAATGGATTTTTCTTCAACACACACTTCCATTTTAAACAGAACTATATTATTTAAGCTTTCACGGGGAAAATTTAATCTGTTTGAAGCATCCAAAATTTCTAATGACACAGGAACATTATTATTATCAAAATCCAGCAATATTCCATCTCCCATTTCAACAGTTTCACCATACTGGAATTTTTTGTTAACTTTAACTCCCAATGTATCCGATAATATATCGTATTTATAAATTACTTCATGAATGCTATTTTCTTTCATATTTAACCTCTTTTTGGCGAATGAATATGTCGTTTTGACTGTTATTTTTCAATCATCTAATCTAATTAAAAATCAAACAACAGTTGTAAATTATCTATTGGCATATTTGATACTATTTGAAGTGCGATTATATGATTAAACATGGATATGACTAATACTTAAAGTTTACTACTCTCTCAAAGCAATATTCCATGATGAAAGCAATTTATTAAAAAAAAAATAAGGTAAATGATTAGAAAATTCTAACCATTAAAACTAAACTCTCTCTTCGGCATCATCCCAATCGGGAGTTTGGGCCGGAAGAACAGTGAATATCAAAGTTGCAACAAGCAAAATAGCTGCTGAAATTACAGTAAATACCAGCTGTTCAAAGGTAGCGGCTTTTACCACATCAATCATACCTCCAATCCAAACGATTGTTAAAACTATCGGCAAAAGATATTTGACAATGCCTAACCACCATTTTCCAAGCTTGATTGTTTTACTTCTGGAATTCAAGAAATCAATGAATTTATCAGCTTAAATATCCATGCAAATATTATACATTCTAAAATCACTCCAATGAGCAGTGCAATCTGATTGATGAACGTATCGACAAATCCCAAAACATCACCACCATAGGCGGTTGCATAAATCATGGATATGCATGCACCGACAACAATCAGTATTGTCATGGTTTTTGATCTTGAAAGGCCGAACTTGTTTTGTATTGAAAATGACAACGGTTCGATTGTTGAGAGAATGCTTGTAAGGCCTGCAAGATAAACTGTTAAAAAGAACATAGGTCCTAAAACGTAAGCCCACTGACCAAGCACATTGAATACTGTAGGATATACAACAAATACAAGCCCTGTTTCCTAAGTTACAAGATCAGCAACTGCAGTTCCGGACTGCATTGACATGTAACCTAAAATTGAAAACACCCCTAAAGCCGCAAAGTTTTCAAAAAGTGAATTTGCAAGAGCGATTGAAATTGTATTTGTAATCAAATCAGCGTCATCTTTAGTGTAGCTTGCATACGTAAATGCAATTGACATGCCTAAACTTAAGGAGAATATAATCTGACCAAATGCGGCCATCCATATGTTGAAATTTGTCAATAAAGACCAGTCGGGAGCGAAAAGCTCAGCCAAACCTATTGAGGCGCCCGGCAAAGTAAGTGAAAATCCAACAATGATAATCATGATGATGAATAATGCAGGCACTAAAAGCCTTGACACCTTACCCAAACCCGCTTCAAGGTCCCTGTGGGATATAAACCAAAT
Organism: Methanobrevibacter sp.; assembly: GCA_017407115.1. Lineage (GTDB taxonomy): Archaea > Methanobacteriota > Methanobacteria > Methanobacteriales > Methanobacteriaceae > Methanocatella. Next base: position 86,594 of record JAFQXD010000056.1, read on the forward strand.
GATTACCCAACCGACAAGCATTGCAACGGCAATGAGTGGAATGAAAGTCAGAAGACCAGACATTGAGGTTGAAGACTGAAGAAGGGTTGTTGCAAAGAAAGTGTCAGGATTTGCTCCCCAGCCCTTAGTGAAACTCAAAATCATGTAAATTCCATCCCAGCCCAGAATAGCTGAGTAATAAATCATAATCATAAATACAGCGACTGGCAGAAGCCAGCCTAAATATTCCCATTTGGAGCGAATCTTTCTTATAGCCTTCGGAAAAGAAGATTTAAAATTATATCCAACGCCATACTCTAAAATCAAGAAAGGAATACCCATTAAAAGAATTGCTACAATATATGGAATGTAGAATGCTCCTCCTCCGTTAGAATAGAGTACGTAGGGATACCTCCAAATGTTTCCAAGTCCAACAGCAGAACCAATCATTGCAAGGATGAATGAAAGGTTGCTGCCCCATTCGTTTTTATCTGCTATAATTTCCCATTTTCCTATTAATATTATGTCTAATATTTTTGTAAAAAGAGTAATAAATAGATTTAGATTTTGAAAAATTGGAAAAAAATAGGCAGGGTTAATATTTTCCAAAATCAATTTCATTTAAAACATGGTTAAAACGTTCTTCCTCAGGAGGAAGTTGCATATAATCTCCATAAATAGGTATTAAAGTATTGTCATCATTATTTGGAATGTTCATTTCATAACCTTCAAATAATGCTTTTTTAGGAGGTTTATAATCAGTCCTTTTAAAAGTAGGTCTTTCAACAAGAGTCAAATCAGTTACATATTCCCCACTATTTGAATTATATTTTGTAAATACATTATATAATCTCTTTTGAAAATACTTCGGACCAAAACCAAAAGTTCTAAAAAGTTTATGGGTTATATTAAGTATTAGATTAAATATTTTTGAGTAATTATCAAATTTGAACACTGAAATCGGATATAACCTTGTTAACACATAACATCTTTGAATGAATAACCATCTTTTAAACTTGTTATCTGGCAAATTATCCAAAATAAATAGATCAATATGAATTCCCAATTTAAATGAAACATGTTTATCCCAATATTCAGCCCAATATGTTCCATTTAATGACATTCTACCAAATTGAAAGCAGTATTCATTATTATATCTTGAATCAAAAATTGTGTATTTTTCGCTAGGATTTTCTTCCATTACCTTGAGGAACTTTTCATAATCTTCTCTAAACATCATTATATCAATATCATCATCCCATGGAATGAATCCTTGATGTCTGATAGCTCCAATTTGAGTTCCAAAAATCAGATAATACTCAATATCATTTTTATCACAGATTTCAACGAAATCGTTTAAAATCATTAATTCGACTTCTTTAATATGATTAAGCTCTTCCTCATCATATTCATTATACATCGTTACACCAGAAATTAATATTTTTGAATATAATTAACATCCTTATTTTCAAAGTCTTCAATTATTTTACAAATTGCATTGGAAATGTCACTATCAATATATGTATTATTTTTATTAAGTTCTATGGATTTTGCAAAAGCAACAAGTTCATATCTTATTCCTTCACCATCCAATTGATAGAAATATTTCTTATTATCTTCTAAGTTTTCAAATCTTAATTCAAAATAATCTGTTTTCCACCAAGGTGCAGGCACATATGCATAACCTTCACTTCCGGAAATAATTAATTCCCCCTCAGATTTAACACTGTTTGCAACTTTTATGGATGCTACAGCATGTTCATAGAGAAAATCAATTTTAGTAAACAAATCAAAATTATCCTTGTTTTCCATAATTAATGAATTAATAGTTCTATCTTTATAATCAACACCCAATATCTGAAATATCGGCAAAAGTGCAGTTGGCGCCCATGCAGTGATGCTGTTCCAAGAGCTATCATCATATTCTCTTATACTGGTACAGGTAGCATCAACAGAATAGACTTCTCCAATTTTACCTCCCTTAAGTAAAAGCAATAATCGATTATATGCTGTTGAATAAGCTGTTTTAATAGAATCCATTAAGATTAAATCGTTTTCATTAGCTAAATTCTGTAATTCAATAGATTCTTTTTCATTTAAAGCAAATGGAGACTCACATAAAACATGCTTTCCTTGACTTAATGCTTTTTTAACCTGCTCATAATGTTTTGTAGGATGGGAAACAATATAAACCGCATCAACCAAGGGTAACAGTTCATCATAATCTTTAGCTAAAATTAAATCCTCGTTTTCATAGCATTTCTCTTCATTTTCATTGTCAACAGAAATTGCATTAACCACAATACCGTTTACATATTTGGATTCATCATAAAACTTTTTCAATACATTACCTTCACCGATAAGGCCCAAATTAATATTTCTATTTTTAGACCTTATATCTGAGCTGGATACTCCTTCAGTTCTCTCTAGATAAACCACATCACAATATTCTTTTAGATAATCAAAGTACCCCACCCAATCAGATCCTACAGTGAAAATGTCAACATCAAATCTTTTTATATCATCTATTTTTTGACCTTCATACTCCTCAATGATAATTTCATCAGCGAGTCCTGTTGCCCTAACAGATTCTATTCTCTCCATTAATGACTGTTTAACATTGATTTTTCCTCGTGTTTTGTCAAAGTCATCGGCAGTAACCCCAACGATTAAATAATCTCCCAAATCTTTTGCTCGCTCTAAAAGCCTTTGATGTCCATAATGGAATAAATCATATGTTCCATAGGTAATTACTTTTTTCATTAGAATAATCCTCTTTTTTGTATGTCTTTAAGTGCATTGATTAATGTATCATTGTCTTCTGGAGTTAAATCTCCCATATGGCCAACTCTGAATATCATGTCCTTTGAAAGGTCATCCCGTGCAGTACTAACCCAAATATCATATTCATTTTTTAGGATTTCAACCAAATTAACGTCAAGTATCTCTTTTGAATGAACTGTTGTAACTGCATTGGATAGGCATTTGCATCTCACTTCAAATGGGAATTCCTCTATTTTTGTTCTGAAGTCATTGGCCAAATCAACAACCCTTTGAACTTCAACATCGACTCCACCATCATTTTTAATTTGTTTTAATCTTGCATTAAGCTGTAATATAACAGTGATAGCCGGAGTAAAAGGTGTTTGACCTCTGACCCCATTGATAAGCATGTCATTAAAATCAAAATACATTGATTTGCAGGAATTATTTTCAACACGTTTTAATGCTTCTTTGGATAAGGTAATAATTGCAATTCCTGGCGGGCATGCAAGAGCTTTTTGAGAACCTGTAATGACAACGTCAATTTTTTGTTCTGTCATGTTTAAAGGATCTGCTAAAAATGAGCTTATTGCATCAACAACTAACAATAAATTATTTTTTTTACAGAATTCACTTATCATATCCAAATCATAATGAACACCAGAACTTGTCTCACAGATGTTAACTAAAAATGCCGTGAAATCCTTACCATCATACTCATATAGCATTTCAGAAGTAAGGCAGGACCCAAAATCCACCTTGATGTCTTCACAATCGATATTATGAAGTTTACATAAGTCTACAAATCTCTGACCGAAACCTCCGCCATTGACAATCAATACTTTGTCTTCTTCATTAAAAACGTTCATGACAGTGGATTCCATTCCTGCAGTTCCAGATCCTGTTAAAAAAATGACTCTTGAATCTTCATCAGCATATAACATTTCTTTCATTAATTTTTCATTTTCAAGAGTAACTTGAGAAAATTCGGGAGTCCTGAAATATGGTGTCTGTTGACTGCCTATTTCTAAAACCAAATCACTGCTCATAACTGGTCCTAAAGCAAAGTTTAACATGAAAATTATCTCCTATTTATTCAATAACATAATACATATACTTTGTTTCAGTATGGTCGCTTAAATCTTGGAAAAGATCTTCAGCAAATATTTCATTGCAATTTAAATCAGAGAATATATCTCTGTATTCTTGTTCAGTCCTGTAAATTGCATTATAATCCGCTTCCAAACCTTCTGAATAGAAATCTTTAAGAGTTAATCTTGTTTCCATACAAGAAGTTGGCTCCATTGCAAATACAATTTTATTGTCAGTGCAAACTGAATTAACTTCATTCATAATAATTTTCAAATCATCATCATTAATGTACATTAAAAATCCGGAAAAAATTACAATATCAAATGGAGGTTCAATTAATAACTCTTCGACTTTAATATCTGTAGCAGACATTTCCTGGAAATAACAGTCATCATAACCTTCATATGTTTTTTTAGCTATTGCTATAAGCTCTTCTGAGAAATCTAAACCTAAATATGATTCGCATTTATCATGTAAAGCTTCAGCCCATCTGCCGATTCCACAACCAATTTCTAAAACTTTTTTACCAGATGTGTCAATTTTATTATAGAATAGTTTTTTCTCTTCTTCATGTCTTTGAGCAGAATTTTCCTTATCTTGGAATAAAACAATAGACAAATCACTTTCTAAATCACGATTAGCTCTATCATTAAAAAAATCTTTTACTTTATCTGGACTGATATCTTCATTATCACCATATAATCTAGACATTTTAACACCTTTAAGAATATTTAAATATTAATTTAATTAATAAAAAAAATAATTAATTTTTTATATTTATCTTTTTAGACATAACTCTATATTAAATTTTATATATAATTATAAATTTACAAACATCAATTAATCATATTTAAAGATTTTAATTTTGATGTTGCTAAATAAGTTATTCTTATTTTTGTTATGAATTATAAAATACAAGTGACCCATTTATTCTCCATTATTAGAACCTTATTCAATTCTAGTTATAATTTTATTTATGCTGTTTACACCTAATATTCTCCAAAATCAATCTTTTCTGGAGCAGGACGGAATCTTTTTTCTTTTGGAGGTAATTCCATATAATTACCATAGATTCTAGTTAATATTTTATCAGGATTATTTGGAATATTCACTTCGATATCTTCAAATCTTGCCTTTTTTGAAGGCAACCAATCTTTTTTATCATATACTGGCATTTGACATATTGCAGGAAAGTCACAAACTTGATTACATTCTTCATTTACATATTTTGAAAAACTTTTGATACATCTCTTTTTAATATATTGTGGAGAAATAGGCATTATTTTTAAAATATAATGGATTGATTGTTGCAGATATTTTTTAAATTTTGATTCATTATCATATTTTAAATAAGCATATACTGTTAATTGGTTTAGTATAAAACAAGAACATTTATGGATAAACCGTTTAAATTTATTATTTGGTATATTATCTAAAATAAATATGTCTATAAATATATTTGGAGTATAATTAACTTGATTAGCCCACCATTCTGCCATAATAGTGTCTTTTAGTGTTAACTGTCCCCAAGGGTGGTGGTAATCATTAGGTTTTGTTTCATTAAAAAAACAATATTTATCATCAAGTTCATTGTTTAAAATCTCGCTTAACTTTTCAAATTCATTTCTAAATAAGATTACATCAATATCATCATCCCATGGTATAAATCCACCATGCCTTATAGTCCCAAGCAAACTTCCGCCATAGATAAAATAAGTTATATTGTTTTCTTCACAAATTTTAATGAAATATTTTAGGATTTCTTTACTAACTAATTGTAAATGTTTTAGTGTTTCATCGTCATATCGTTTTGATTTTACCATATTACCCCTTTAATTCTATATTTATTAATGTTTAATACAATATAATATTTGTAGTTTTAACTATTTCTTTCTCCAACATATAATTTAATAGAAAATTAGGTATGCAATATTTATAAATACGCCCCATTAGTAAAGTTTAAATTATCCTCAATACCCTTTTATTATTTTATTAATTTTTTCAGCATTTACATCACTATTATCCATATCCGATTCGTGGGACGATTTATTTTTAAATGCAGATTTAAAAACTATAGGAAGACCCTTTGGCATTGTTAATGATTTTTTAATTATGAATTTTAGTCGTGAAAATGTTGGATTAGTTGGATAAAAATCACTTTTAAATGAATCATCATTAATCATCTTTTCAGCATAATCACAAATATTTTCATAAACTAATTTATCCCCAAAATAATAATATTTTTTAACATCTTCATCAGAAACAGGAAATGGTTTATCAGATTTGCCTGTATTAAACTTTTCAAATTCTTCATAAGAATCAATGCAATCTGCATGACATAATAATGGATTATCAAAATCAGAATCTAAAGGAACAGGCCTTAAAATATTGCACTGTTTTTTTAATAAATAAACATCAATAATAGAAGTACTTAAACATGTATTTAAGTAATCAGATGGTCTAATCCATTCTTGAATAGCATATTTACCAATATAATGAAAATTTGGATATTTCTTTTCCAAAGCTTGTGCATCAAAATATTCAGTAACTACATTATATTCAGCAGGATGAGGTCGATAAATAAATTCTTTTTCAGGATGTTCTTCTAAAAATTTTATAACCCATTCCATGAAAATTTTTTTAGTCTCAATATCCCATTTTTGCATATATTTACCATCTTCAAGATTGTTATTCAACCTAATTAATCTTTCATCAGTATCATATTCATTGAATGTGAAACTGGAAATGAATAAGACCCATTCTTTTTGAAAATCTAATCCAAATTCTTTAGCCAATTCTTCTTTTGTTTTATAAAATGAATCAAACATTTCGTTAGAAAAATCTGTCTTAATATCACCAGTCACTGCCAAATTTCTCTCAGGAATGCCTTGTTTCATCATTTCTTCTTTAATATGTTCGCTCCAACATATAAACGACATGTGTTTCAAGTATTCTCTTGGATAATGAAGTGTTGAATTCAAAATTCTATCTGCAATTACTTGCTCATATCGCATATTCAACATTTTATCAATTTTAGGCCTAAAACGTGCAGTAAATCTTTCTAAATCACTATTATCGTATCCAGAATGAGCAATTACCAATTTTGGTTTTTCTTTAATTGGAAAAACAATTTCATGATAATTCCAATAATCTTTTAGTTCAACACTATATCCTCTTCTTTCAAATTCTGCTTTTAAAAGATTAGCATTATTTAATTCTCTTTCAGGTAGTTCATAAAATATTACAATATCTGCCATTTAATCACCCAAAATTGATTCTGAAATAGTTATATCAAAAGGACGTGTGATTTTAAAGTTAGATGAATCTCCCTCAAATAAATATACTTCTTCATCTCTTAAATAGAAAAGCATCATGGCTTCATCCAATAAGTTAATTTCATCCTCAGTTAAATCTTCATAAATTTCTATAAATTTTTTAATATTAAAAGATTGTGGAGTTTGTGCATGGAACAAATGTTTTCTTTCAGGAATTTTTGTAAGTTTATTATTTTCTTTACTTTGAAAAATCACATCCACTGCAGGAACAACTGGACTAGCCGCACCAAATTCACATGCATATTTGATGCTATCTTCAATTAACTTTGGTGAGACAAAAATTCTTGCACCATCATGAGTAACCATAATCGCATTGTCATCAGCCCCATTTTCAATAGCATAATATATTGAGTTTAAAATAGTATCATTACGTGTTTTTCCACCCTCAATAACAATTAACCTATTATCATCAAAATATTTATCAATTAACTCTTGAGTATCATTTAAATATTGTTTTGGGGAAGAAATAATAATTTTATCCAACAAATCAACTTTTAAAAAAGGTTCAATGCAATAAGCCAATAAAGGTTTATTATTTATCTTAAAAAATTGTTTTGGAACACCCATTCCTAATCTAGTTCCAGTTCCTCCAGCCAATATTGCAGCAAAAATCATATAATCACTTAATTATAATTGCTCCCATAATTTATAAAAAGCATTTTTAGGATTTGCTTGATTAATAATTACCTCATAAACAAAGTTCACAGTTAATGAATTTACATTTAATTCATCACATAAACTTTTTAATATAATAGCAGTATTTTTTCCTTCAAACAATACTCCAGAAGCTTTTTCATCAACAACAATACCTTGACCACTTAATACTCCTAAAGTATGATTTCTACTAACTGTTAAAGTAGATGCAGTCACAATATCTCCAAAACCACAATAATCATCCACAGTATCTCTTTTACCACCTAATTTTTCAATAATATCTTTTGTTTCATTATAACTTTTAGTGAATACTGCAAATTTTGCATTATTGTTAATATCCATTCCCTCACAAATCCCTTGTGAAATTGCAACAATATTCTTAATGATTCCACAAAATTCTGTCCCAATCACATCTGTATTTGCATTAACTTTAAAAGAATCTGTAACAAGAATCTCTTTAACTTTATTTAAATAAGTTTCATCACTACATGCAATAGTAGTTGAAGCAGACAAACGTTTCACCATTTCAGATGCAATATTTGGTCCCGAAAATGCGACTGGAGGCCTTTTAGTAATTTCTTCAATAATATCCGTCATTGTTTTATTAGTTTTATTTTCAATTCCTTTAGCAGTGCTGACAAAGATACAATCAGTACTGACTATCTTATTTAATTTTTCAACTAATTCTCTCATGACAGATGATGGAATGCATAAAAATACTGCTTCAACATCTTTTAAGTCATCTAAATTACATACAGCAGAAATATTCTCATGTAATTTAACATTAGGAAAATATTGTGAATTCACATTATTATTGTTAATATCATTACAAATTTCCTCACGTCTTGCATATAATAATACATTTGCATTTGGAGCAACAGTTTGGGCAACAGCAGTTCCCATAGCTCCAGCACCAATGACTCCAACAGTTATTGACATTTAATCACCTTTAACAAAATATAATTCAAAGGGAGTTCCTTTTTTTAAATCTTTATTAACTTTTTTACCTAATATTTCTTTTAAATATTTCGGATGAAGACCAAACCCTGGTCTGATTGAACGAACATTATCCTCAGTGATAATTTCACCTTCTTTAATATCTTCAACAACAAACAATGATCTTGAAAATTCTCGATTCAATTTAGATTTTTCAGATAAATCGTAATTTACTTTTCCTAAAGCTTTTTCAACATTCCTAATCGAATCAACCATCTGTTTAAATTCATGAGGCTCCATTGAAAATTCTGAATCTGGACCTCCCATATTCCTATCCAAAATGAAATGTTTTTCAATAATATTTGCTCCTAAAGCAACAGCAGCTGTTGAAACTTCACTGCCTAAGGTATGGTCTGACAAACCTACAACAACATCAAATCTTTTAGCAATATCAGGAATTGTATTTAGATTAATTTCTTCAAAAGGTGCTGGATAAGAAGAAGTACATTTTAAAAGAGAGATTTTATCATTTCCACAATCCAAACAAGTTTTTACCGCCAATTTAATATCTTCAAAATCAGCAATACCTGTTGAGATAATAATCGGTTTATCCAATTTTGCAACATATTCGATTAATGGAATATCTGTTATTTCAAAAGATGCAATTTTATAAACAGGCACTCCCATATCTTCTAGAAAATCTACAGAAGTTTTATCAAAAGGTGAAGAAAATACAATTAATCCCAAATCTTCTGCTATCTTTTTAAGTTTAGGTTGCCAATCCCAAGGCATGTAAGCATCCTCATATAAGTTATGAAGCACTTGTCCATCCCAAACAGTACCCTGTTTAATTTGAAAATACTCATTATCACAATCAAGAGTAATTGTATCTGGAGTAAAAGTCTGAAATTTAACTGCATCAGCACCAGATCTAGCCATTGCTTCAATTGTTTTGACCGCAATGTCAAAATCATTCATATGGTTTGCTGAAAGTTCAGCTATAATAAATGCAGGGTTGTTTTCACCAATTTTTTTATCACCAATTTGAAATTCCATAATATTACTCCTTAATAAATTTAAATGCTTGACAATCCTTTATTATAATATCTTCATCTTTTTTAAAACCCATTGATTTAAAAAATGAAATTGAACGCAAATTATCCTTTTTAATGTATGCAACTACTTTACCCTCCACTAAATCTAATCCCTTCGATAATAAAATTTTAGATAAACCTAAACTCCGATATTTTTTATTTAAACTAATACTAATTACTGGAAATTTTTCATCAAAATCTAATCGTAATTGACCAATTATATCATTACTATATTCTAAAACATAAAATTTAACAGAAGTATCGTTTAAAACATTCTTAAACCAAATTTTATGATCTTCTAATTTAATTTTCTCTGAATTGAATGAACTTTCACGAACTTCATCATCATTAGCAATTTCAAATATTTTAAGACAATCTTCTTTTTTAATTTCTCTGAATACTAAATTATTCTTATAAAATTCATTAAGAATAGATTTAACAATATTAATAGAACCTTTACCATTTACAGCTTGAATACCCAATAATCGCTTATCATAACGAATATTTTTATCTTCTAAAAATTCAATTCTATCTAAAATATTATCTAATAAATTTTCATCATTCCAACAACCAGCATATTCAATGAAACCTTGTTTTTTCCAGTTTAGAATATTATTCTTTTGATTTTCAATTATACCAATAGCTACTGTTGGAACACCAATGCATGCAAGTTCATATAATGTTTGACCGCTTGCGGAGATTGCTAAATCAACAGAAGACATCGCATTGATTATTTCACTAGATTCCGGTGAATAAATCAATTCAACATTACTATTTTTTAAATTTTCTATTTCAGAAACATTATCAAAACTATCAGCAATAATGACCTTTTTAGTAACATTTGGAAACTTATTATTTAATAATTCTAAAATTTTTGGAGTCAGATTTCTTAAATCATTTCCTCCCATTGTAATTAAGATATTTTTTATTGAATCATTAATCTTTAGTTTAGAAATATCCCAAAAATCTTTTCTTAAAGGAATATAATCATTACCTAATAAATATCGAATATTATCTCGTTTTTTGTAATCCATATTTGAAGCATCTAATGTCCCATTTATAACAATACCTTTTGGATAATTTAAACGATTATTATCATCAACATATGCCACTAAAGGAACAATATTAGAAATTTCATTAAATACATCGATATCAGCTAAATATGAATCAATAATAACAATATCTGCTTTTGATATTACAGACAAGTCATCTAACCAATTAATTATATCAACATTAATATTAGGAAGAATTGATTTAACAGAATCATCACCATTTATTAAAAAGTTTGGAGAGATGTCGAACTGTTCAAAAGCTTGGTATAATGAGCTACATCTAGCAACATGCCCAAAACCAATATTCTTCCCTCCTTCAGTTAAAATAAATACATTCATATTAATCAAATTCAGAAATTACCTTGAATAATTTTTCTTTAACAAATTCAATATCCTCATCAGTTAATGTTGGATACATTGGAATACTAATCTCTTTTTTATAGAATTCCTCACAAATAGGACATAAACTATTATTAAATCCTAATTTTTGATAATATGGTTGTTTATAAACCGGAATATAATGTACTTGAACACCAATCCCTTCTTGTCTTAATTTAGTAAAAATTTCTTTTTTATTATTAACAAATTTATCTTTCAATAAAATCGGATATAAATGATAAGCTGATTCCCTATCTTCTTTTTCAATTGTTACATCAAAATAAGGATTATCCTCAAATATTTCATCATAAATTTTAGCTACTTTCCGTCTAGATTTAATAAAAGAATCTAATTTCTTTAGTTGTGAAACGCCCAAAGCACATTGAATATCAGTTATGCGATAGTTGAAACCTAATTCCTGCATTTCATAATACCAATCACCATGAGGTTCATTTACTAAGTTGTTTTTAGTTATTCCATGAGATCTAAATAATTGTAATCTTTCAAAGTATTCCTCATCATTTGTAACAATTATTCCACCCTCGCCTGTTGTAATATGCTTAACTGGATGGAAACTAAACATTGCCATTTCAGAATAAGTTAAAGAACCTATTTTTTTGCCATCATATTTAGCGCCCAATGCATGAGCCCCATCTTCAAAAAGTTTAACATCATTATCTTCAGCGATTTCTGAAAACTCTTTTAAGTCAACAGGTTGGCCAGAATAATGAACTGGTGAAATCAATTTAGTTTTATCTGAAACTTTGATTTTTGATGCATCTAAGTTACCAGTTTCAATTTCAACATCACCAAAATTAACATCAGCCCCCAAATATAAAGCGGCATTTGAAGTAGCAACAAAAGTATTAGGGCTAGTTATTACTTCATCCCCTTTTCCAATACCTAAAGCAAAATAAGCGCCATGCAATGCAGAAGTTCCTGAGTTAAAAGCCACAGCAAATTTTGCACCACAATATTTAGCAATATCTTTTTCAAACTCTTCAATTTTTGGCCCTTGAGTAATTAATGGAGATTTAAGAGTTTTTACAACTTCTTCAATGTCTTCATCATCAATTGTCTGTTTTCCATAAGGTAAAAATTTAGAAATAAAAAACACCCCAATTAATTTTCTTCAACGATATTACGTTTAAATACAGGATCTACTTTTTTACCAATTAATATGCCCTCAGTAGAATCTTGCTCGATTGCTTTTTTAATATTAATCATCGCTTCTTCAGCCGCAGCCAAGAAAGCTTCAATTTCCTTTTCAGTATGAGATAAATTGATATTATTAATTCCAACAGTGATTATTCCATTATGAATCATTGCTTGAGAGTAAATTGAATTAATATCCAGATAATCAAGGCTTCCAACATCTTCAAATTCAACACCACAGTGTGGAGGAAGTCCGCTAACGAGAATCACATCTTCTAATTCATATTTTTTAATGAGACTTTCAAGTCCTTCTTTCAACATGGTTCCTAGTTTCCAAATATAATCATAAGAACCGGGTTTTTCTAATATTTTTAAAGCAGCAATAGAACCCGCCATGGATAATGCTTCTCCACCAAATGTTGTAGAAACAAAAATTCCTTCTTCAATTTGTTTCATGATTTCTTTTTTACCGGCAACAGCAGAAATTGGTAATCCATTACCCATACCTTTACCAAAAGCAGCCATATCCGGAACAACATCATATAACTCTGAAGCTCCACCTAAAGCATATCTAAAACCAGATACTACTTCATCAAATATTAATATTGCTCCATTTTCATGAGTTAAATCTTTAACTTTTTGTAAAAAATTATTTTTAGGACCATTTGCTTGAATTGGTTCTAAAATGACTGCTGCAATTTGATTAGGATACTCTTTAAATAGTTCTTCTAAAGATTCAATATTATTATATTCAAATGTTTTAGTCAGATTGGAAACATCATTTGGAATTCCTTTGTTGTTTTCTGTTGAACCAATAGACCAATCATGCATTCCATGATATCCGGACAATACAACTAAATCCCTTCCAGTATATGCTCTAGCCAATCTAATAGCTGAAGTAGTTGCATCACCACCATTTTTAACAAATCTAACCATTTCAGCGCAGGGAATAATTTCTATAACTTTTTCGGCCAATTCAACTTCAACTTCAGCTTGAAGAGAAAAAGAAATTCCTTTTTCAAGCTGTTCTTTGACAGCATTGTTTACTTCTTCAATGTTATATCCTATTGTAATAGGACCCAATGCACATACAAAATCAATGAATTTATTTCCATCCACATCATATATGTAACATCCTTCACCTCTTTCAATGAAAGCCGGGGAATCTCCTTGACAATAGTACCTATATGATTTACTGTAAGTTTGAGCACCTAAAGGAGTTACTTCAACTGCTCTTTTTAGTAATTCATTACTTTTTTCATAGTTCGCCATTTTATCACCAAATTAAAAATTATTCCATTTTCTAGGATCAATCAAATAATCGTCATTTATCCTTAAACTATCAAAATCAATTTTTTCTAAAAGAGTTTTATCAAATTTATCAATACTTTTAATATTGGTTTCTAACTCCTCTGGAGAGTTAACCCCCAAAATAGTTGAATTAATATAATCATTATAATAAACAAATACACTGGCCAATTCAGCTACAGTAACATCACATTTATTAGCAATAGTTAATAAATTCTGTTTAAAAGGTTTAATATCTTCCAAACCCTTTGGAACATCAGTAATATCACACGGAATGATTCCTTTCAAGAAAGTTGATCTGCTTATTAAACCTATGTTATTTTCATCTAACTCTTTTTGAATGTCATCGAACCGCCTATCAAAAATGTTATAAGGAATTTGAAAAAAATCAATAGAACTGCTGTGATTTTCAGTTATAAATTTCGTTTCATGTAATTCATATACTGAAACTCCAAATAAATCAACTAAATTATCATCTTTTAATTCATTAATAACAGTCCAAAAATCATCATTTTTGAATATTTCATCAACAGCCTGGTGTAACTGCAATATTGGAATCCTGTTTAATTGAAGATTTTCTAATGATTCTTCAACAGAATTATAAATGTTATTTTTAAAATCAACGTAAGTTAAATTATCTAAATTATCAATCAATCTTAATTTAGTGGCTATTACAAAATTGTTTTTATAATTTTCTAAGAAATTTCCAATTTTTTCTTCACTATCACCATATTCACGAGCGGTGTCAATTAATGTAATGCCATTATTATTTGCAGTATTAAGGATAGAATCTACTTCTTCTTGTGTTTTTCTTTTAGTGAATCCATAATCAAGACCAAATTGAACAGTCCCCAATCCAAATTTAGAAATTTCATATTTTGAGTTTCTAAAATTATTCATTAACATTTCTACTACCTAAATCCACATCTTCTTTTAATGATTTTAATAAACCTTCATTTCTAGTAAATTTTGAATTAATATCTAATAGTTCGGGTTTTTCTTGGAGCAATTGTATTACATCACCCATATTAAAAAAAGAATCATGACTATAAAGATTTTTGTAAACTTCATTGATAAAAATGAAATCTTCCTTTTCATCTAATGTCCACCTTAACTCGGAATAATCAACATCATTTTTTACATTACCTAATTTAAATTTATTTGGGTTATCCCTAATGTACAATGTAACATGCTCTCTTTGAGAACTTAAATTTGCATTAATCCAAGAATCTTTTAAAGCATTGAAATTAAATACTTCACAATCTAAACCATCAGGATATGTGCAATCCAACACATTAGCAGTATAATCATTATCATTTGAAATATGTTCATTAATAACTTTATCAACTACAACCGGATCAATTAGTGGACAATCAGAAGTGATGCGAATTATAATATCCCCATCATTAATATCATTATCCACAGCAGTTTGATAGTATCTATCTAGAACATCATCTTCACTACCTACAAAATAATCAACATCATTGCCTTTGCAAAAATCAATTATTGGTTGATTATTAGAATCAAAACTAGTCGCAATAATAATTTTATCAATCAAATTACTATGTTTCAGTCTATTAACAACATGTTCAATGACAGGACTGCCACACAAATCCATCATTACTTTACCAGGCAATCTTGTTGATCCCATTCTCGCTTGAATAATTGCATAAATCACAGTATCATCTAGTAAACAATATCTATATATTTTAAAGCTTCACGAATCTCTTCTACACTTAACCATTCAGTATTATTATCAGAAGCATAACGGAATCTGTCTTCAACCTTTTTTCCGCCTTCTTTTATGTTGACATTTTCCCACCATTCCAATTCAGGGTAAATTATATAATAATCATCATATTCGTAAGCAGATCTTGAATCTTCCGCAGTAATCATTACTTCATGGAGTTTTTCACCTGGTCTAATTCCAACGTCTTCAAGTTCACAATCGGGGAGCATTGCTTTTGCTAAATCAGTCACTTTAAATGATGGACATTTGTGAATATATAATTCACCACCAGTAGCTTCATCAATTGCTTTTATAACTAAATCTACTGCTTCATCAAGTGTAATCCAAAAACGAGTCATTCTCATGTCAGTTATTGGTAATTTTGTAGCACCTTCATTAATTAATGTTTTAAAGAAAGGAATTACAGAACCTCGACTTCCACTTACATTTCCATAACGAACTACTGAAAATCTAGTATTTTTTGCTCCAGCGTAAGCATTTGCCGCAATAAATAATTTATCAGAAACCATTTTAGTAGCTCCATAAAGATTAACAGGATTTACACCCTTGTCCGTAGATAATGCTACAACTTTTTCAACTTCTTTATCAATGGCGACATCAACAATATTTCTTGCACCATCAATGTTAGTTTTAATAGCTTCTAAAGGATTATATTCACAAGCAGGCACCTGTTTAAGTGCAGCCGCATGAACAATAATATCCACACCATCACATGCTCTTGCAAAACGTTCTTTATCACGAACATCGCCAATAAAATACCTCATTATTTTTTTATGTTCTGCGAACTGTCTTTGCATTAAATATTGTTTATATTCATCCCTTGAATAAATAATAATTTTTTTAGGTTCATATTTTTCTAAAACCCTTTTTGTAAATTTTTTACCGAAAGAACCAGTTCCTCCAGTAATTAAAATAACTTTATCATTTAACATTTATTAACTCCTTTAAAGATATCATATTTAATAATTATCAATAATATATTATATCTAATTTAATTTATTAAATACTTAATTATAAATAATAAATATTAAAATAATATAATTCAATAAAGCATATCCATTTTAAAGATGATTCTATGAGTAAAATACAAACAATATTCAAAAATATGAGTTGGTTACTTATTTCACAAATAATAGCCAGTGTTTGTGGATTTGTTTGGACAATATTAATGGCCAGATATCTTGGTGTAAATAACTATGGTATTTTAGGTTTTGCAGTATCTATAAGTGGAATTTTAGCAATTATCGATGATTTAGGAATAAGTGCTCATATTGTTCGGCATGTTGCAACGGACAATGACTCCGCTCCAAAATATTTGGGAAATGTGATACCATTAAAAATTATACTTGCAATTATTAACCTGATAGTAACACCAATTATATTAGTTTTACTTAAAATAGATGTATATACAATATTCATCACAATACTGTTTACTATTGAAATAATTTTCAAATCATATGTTAATTCTCTTTTTGGAGTATTTCAAGCATTTGAAAAAGGAAAATATCAAGGAATTGGCAATACATTAATGAATATAACAACCTTAGTTTTCATATTAATTTCAATTTATGCTGATTTAGGACTTTTAGGAGTGAGTATTTCATATATCCTAGCAAATTTAATCACATTTATTTATGTATACTATAGCTTAAACAAACATATTGTAAAACCTAAATATGAATTAGATTGGGAGTTTTGCAAAAAAATTACATTATTATCTCTTCCTTTTGCAATAACTGGAATATTATATACAATTTATTACTCAATTGATATAGTAATGCTTACTAAAATTGTTGGTGATTATGCAACCGGAATTTATAATGCAACATACAAACTAATCGCAGTTTTAAATCTTTTTTACTCTGTTTATACTGCAGTAATCTTTCCTGTAATGAGCAAATTCTTTAAAGATGACAAAAAACTATTAGTTATAAGTTATGAAAAATCAATCAAATATTTAATGCTTGTTATGATTCCACTAGCTACTGGAACAGTATTTTACTCACTAGACATTATACAATTAATATACGGTCATCAATATGATGCTGCAGCATCCGTTTTATCCATATTAATCTGGACTGTGTGTTTATTATTCATCAGCGGTGCAAGTAACAACTTATTAAATGCATCACATAAGGAAGTGACAGTTACAAAAATTTATGCAATAGCCGCAGTATTTAATGTTATCTTAAATTTCTTTATGATTCCTTACTTTTCATACAATGGAGCAGCCATTACAACAGTGCTCAGTGATGTGTTAATTGTAGGCCTACAAACCTATGTAATTCACAAAATTGGCCATAAAGCAAACAAGAAACTATACTACGATTTAATAAAAATTGCTATTGGATCTGCAGTTTTAGGAATTGCCCTATACTTCCTAAACTTAAACATGTGGGTGGCAGTCCCTATTGGAATACTAATATATCTTACAGTCATGTATTTAATTAAATTCTTTGATGATGACGATAAATATGTAATAAAAGAAATTTTAGGAAAGAATTAAATGAAGACCAAAAAAGAAAGGATATTCTACTACGACCTTTTAAGAGCATTCGCAATCATTGCGGTTATAATTTGTCATGTCGACTTCTATTTCGGACCCCTAAACACTCCCCTTGAAGTCATAGCACAACTTACCTTCCACGATATTGGAAGAATTGGTGTTCCAATCTTTCTTATGATTAGCGGGGCTTTGCTTTTAAACCGTGACTATCCCAACCTGGGTGACTTTTTAAAAAGAAGGTTCACCAGAATCATATATCCGTTTATATTCTGGATGATTTTAATCACACTGACAAATGTCTATTTCCATAAAAGCTATCAGTACATGTGGAACGTATTTATCGGAAATCCATCCATAATGTGGTATTTCTGGACTTTGATTGGAATCTATCTGGCCATACCTATCATCAACATATTCATCAAGGAGTATGGCGAAAAGGGATGCGAGTATTTTCTGGCAATCTGGTGCATTTTCATTGTCCTGAACACATTCAACCTATATCCGCTATTTCCATTCTTTAAGCTTGATTATTTTGCGGGCTTTATCGGCTATCCTGTTTTAGGATATTATCTTTCCACCAAAAAGTTCAGCTTAAGCGATGGCAAAATGACTCTTTTAGGCCTTGGCGTTCTTTTGATTTCACTGGCCGTTTTTGTTGCATATACATACTCCAACAGCTTCGGTTCCGTTGAGCTAATGTATCAAAACATTCTGGTTGTGGCCATGGGAGTAGGAGTGTATATTTTCATTGAATATTTGGATAAGCAAAACAGGTTCGACTCCGTTAAAGAAAACGTTATAGGCAGACTCATAAGTTCAATAAGCCTTTACAGTTACGGAATATATTTTTCACATGTCATCGTAATCATGTTCATGTCAAAGATTAATCCTCATTCAAATTTACTGTTCCCTGCAATGTTTGTTTTAACAATATTCCTATCATGGCTCTTGCCGTACATCTTCTCTAAAATCCCATACATAAAGATATTTAGCGGAGCCTGATTTGGATAATTAAGGTACCATGTATTCACTTTTCTAACCTTAATTTTTATAGGAACTTCCAACAATACTCATGGCTCCATAAACCGCAGCTTTCTCTTTTAAATCAGATATGCGAATTTCAGTATTTTTAAATGCAACTTCGCTAAATCCTTCTTTAATTGTATCCAAAAGCAAGTCTCCTGCATTTGAAACTCCACCTGAAATTATTATGACTTCCGGATCAAATGCGCTGCAGATTACCGCAAGCAGCTTTCCAAATTTCAAATAGGCCTCCCTGACTATTTTTAATGCCACTTCATCTCCTATTTTTGCCTGATTGAAAATATCTTCTGCAGTGAGAGTTTCAAAACATCTCATGGAAGAGCAATCATCATTTGATTTCAAATAGTTTTCTGCAGTTTTTACAAGTCCGCCTGCTGATGCGTTTTCTTCTGGAGTTTTTGAATCAAGATAGATATGGCCGATTTCGCCTGCCATGCCATTATATCCTTCAACAATCTGACCGTTTATTATAAGGCCCGCACCTATACCAGTTCCGATTGTTACCAGAAATAGATTATCATAATTTACGGATTCACCGATTGCCTGCAAGTTCACATCATTTAAAACTATCACGTTTATGTTGAGCCGGGACTCCAAAACACTTGCCAAATCACAATCTGACAAATTCAAATTAATGGCTTTGCGGACAATGCCGTCCTTTACAATGCCTGCTATGCCGACTACAATGGCTTTAAAATCAGTGCTTTCGAGCTTCAGCTCTGCCATTTCGTTTCTGATTTCATTTTCAAGCATTTCAACCATATTGATTTTAGGAGTTGGAACCGTCCATTCATGCAGTATTTCTTTTGAAATAAAAACTGAAAAGTTTGTTGTCGTACCTCCCAAATCAACGCAAAAGCATAATTTTCCATATTTAATAATTTAAAAAAAATATGTTATAAACATGTTTAAATTATCTGGAAAAAAACAAAATGAAATATTAACTACACTATTCTAATTATTTGAACAATTCTTTTAGAAAATATTATAAATACTTATATAACTTAAGAGTTACTATTCATATGAACAGAAAATATTTGATTGCGGCAATTGCAATCGTGATTATAATAGGCGCAGGTGCATTTGCACTGTCGAACACAAGCAACACTTCCTCCGGAAGCGCATCCGTTAATGTTGATGCAAGTGCACTTGAAGATATGGGAAATATTGTAGTAAATGCCAGTGAAGACTCAAAGCAAAAAGGACTAATTTCATCTAGTTCAAGTGACTTGAACTCAATTTTAGTAACAAATAACGGTAAATTAACTTTAAGCGATTCTTTAATCAATAAAACTGGAGACACAGCTACTTCCGGTGACGATGCCGACTTTTATGGCGTGAACTCTGCAGTTTTAGTTAACACAAATGGAACATTGGAGATTTCAAACTGTGAAATAATTACTGATTCCAAAGGATCCAATGGTATTTTTGTAACAAATGCTGAAGCTTCAAGCAGCGGAGATTCATCCCAAGGAGGCCAACCTTCTGAGGTTCCGGGTGGAGACTCACAAGGAGGAGATGGAGGCCAACCTCCTGAAATGCCATCCGGTGAAGGCAGTGGAGATGGAGGACAGGCGCCTGAAGCAGGAGGTTCCGGTGGAGGAGACCCATCTGGAGCAAGTGACGCTTCCGGAACAACCGTGGCAAACATCAAAAATGTTAAGATTACAACCCACTCCGACAAGTCAAGAGGCCTTGATGCGACATACAACGGAATAATCAATGCTGAAAATGTAGTCATCAACACTGACGGTCAAAGCTGTGCTGCTCTTGCAACAGACCGTGGAGATGGCCAGGTCCATGTTACAAACTCAGAAATCAACACAGGAGTAAGCAAAACCTCAGGCAGAGGCTCACCTCTGATTTATTCAACCGGAAACATTACTGCTGAAAACACAAAAGGTACAGCTTACGTTTCACAGATTGCCTGTATTGAAGGTAAAAACTCAATTGAACTTGTAAACTGTGACTTAACAGGTTACGCAGAGGGTAACAGACAAGACGGTTCAACATATGTCGATTTGGGCGGAGTGTTCATCTATCAGTCCATGAGTGGAGATGCGGATGTTGGAACATCTCTATTTACAGCCAAAAACTCAAAACTGACAATACCTTCCGATTCACCAGTCTATAGTGAAGCTCCGATGTTTCATGTAACCAACACTGCTTGTATTATTAATCTGGAAAATACTGAGTTAAGCTTTGGAAGCGGAGTGTTCATAGAGGTTTCATCACAAAACCAATGGGGAACTACAGGTTCCAATGGAGGGGCAGCCGAATTGAACACCAACAATGAAAAAATAGAAGGTAACGTTATTGTTGATGAAATAAGCTCTCTTGTATGGAACATGACAAATACAGAATTCAATGGAGCCATCAATTCAACCGGAAACACTACCGTCAATGTCGACAGCGGTTCAACCTGGACTTTGACCGGTGACAGTTCAGTATCCAATCTGACCGTATCAGGTACCATCAATTACGGAAACTATAAATTAACGGTCAATGGCAAAACATACGACAGTTCAAATCCTTTTAAAGGATAGGAAAGATTTAATTCTTTCCTAATTTTAATTTTTAGCAGTGAAAACCTGCATTATATACTTCTTTTAACAAATCTGGTTGGGATTTTGCATCACCGATGACGGTAAATACTGCCTTTTCAGTCGGGTTTTTGGAAAAGCCAATGAAATCCCTGATTCCTGTCAATGCATTTCCATTTGATGCACCTGCAGATGTTATGATATAATATTCCTTGTCTTCAAGCTGGTTGAAAATAGGATAACATCTGTCAAAGAATCTTTTTAGGGTTCCGCACATGGAATAATAGTAAATTGGAGTTGCATATACGATTACGTCAGCCTCCATCATCTTGTCAAGGACTTCCGCAAGGCCATCTTCCTGGAAACATTTCATTTCGGGAGTTTTGCATTTGTAGCATGCCTTGCAGGAGTGAAATCTGATTTCCTCAAGATTGTATTTTACCGCAGCATTGTCCGCATCCAATGCCCCATTTACAAATTCGTCACACAATGTGTCTGAATTTCCACCGATTCTTGGTGATGAACTTATAACTACTACTTTTTTACTCATTTTCTATCCACTCTTTTGCTTTTGAAGTATTACCCATAAATCTCATTCCTTTTGCGAAATCAAGTTCAGGGTAGGTATTTTGAAGGTCATCTACACACTTGTCGATTCCAGATCCTCCGGAAGTGCAGAATGCTTTGATTGTTTTTCCGGATAAATCGACACTTTCTATGAATGTGTTGATGATTGATGGTGCTGTATACCACCATACCGGAAAGCCGATAGCTAGAATATCATAAGATGAAACATCACATGTCTCTTTAATTGGAGGTCTGAATTCCTTATCGTTCATTTCAATTGTAGACCTTGAATTTTTATCTGTCCAATCCAAATCTGCAGGAGTATAGATTTCTACAGGTTGAATTTCAAAGATATCATAGCCATTTTCACTTGCTATCTTTTCTGCTACACTTTTTGTTACTCCGCTTGCTGAGAAATATGCTACTAATACATTACTCATTTTTTCACCTGATTGTTAATATAATTTTCATAATATATAATTGTTAACACTCGCAACAATTATCATAAATCAAATAAATACTTGAAAATAATATCAATTTGACATATTTTAAAAAAAATATTATACAGTAGAAAAAATAGTCTCCATTGCCGGAATTCCATAATTATTGGCCAGATTTTGTTTAAAACAAACATCTTGTTCCTGTTCACGAACAAAATAAGTGAATTTAATTTGAATACAGATTAGTTCGTCACTAATAATAATGCCCATATCAATATCCGGAGATATGAGATTATGTTTATCTATACCCAATATTTTTGAAGCACTAATCATTTCAACTGCTGCAGGAAAGCCATTTTCATCTAAATCCAATATAATTCCATTTGTCAATTCTATTGATTTTTCATATTTAAATGACTCATCAATAGTAATATCCATCAAATCATATTCAAAGTCGTATACATAATCCAATTTAGATTTCATCAATGCTCCCTCCTTTTTTTATCTTTAGGCATGGCAGTAATAATGACTATCTCATTAGAATTAATTATGTCCACAATAATATATAAATCATCATTTTCTGTGTATTCAAAAATTAATTCAAAACGATTACCATAACCTAAAGTCTTTTGAATACCAACTGGGATTTCAGACAGCAATTTTTCATTAACACAATTCAAATCAACATCCCGATAAGTGGATCTCTTCAAATAATGATTAGTATGTCTTATCCCATATGGATTATTCCTAATTTTATTTAAAACTTCCATTAAATAATTTATAGCATAATCCATTAAAATCACCTTAAAGTTAAATTAAGGACATACATATTATATAATTTAAATAATATAAAGTTTTACATCTTATTAATTAAATTTAACTAACCTGAATCAATATTTCATTATAAAAACAATTTTACAAAGTAAAATCAATTTTGAAAATAAATCAAATTGACAAATAATATAAACCACTTAAAACAAAATATATAACATTATAAATTAATGAAGGTAATATAAAATGTCAAAACCCGTCGTTGCAATAACAAGGCCAAAAGATAGGGCTAAAAAGGCTTGTGAGATTGTAGAAAAATTAGGCGGCAGTGCGATTCTTGCACCTACACTTGATTTGGAACCGGTCAACAGCGAATCTTTAAAAGAATTAATCAAAAGAAAAGATGAACTTGATTGGATTATTTTTACATCTCCAACCACAATAATTTCTTTAAATAAGTTCTATCCAGATTTCATAAAAACTTTAAACTGCAAACTGGCAGTCATTGGAAATAAAACCGGCAAACTTGCCGAAAAAAATGGCCTGACTGTCGATTTGATGCCAGAAGATTTTACAGCTGAAGGCCTCATCGCAGAGTTTAAAAAACGTGAAATCACAGGTAAAACCATTGGAATTCCAAGAACCGCTTCTGCAAGACCAATCTTGCCGGAAGAATTAGAAAAACTTGGAAATAAAGTTATTCTAGCTGAAGCATACAAATCATTGTTCCCAATGGATAAAGAGGCAGTTAAAGAATTAATCCAAAAAATCAAAAACAAGGAAATTGATGCCATTACATTTACAAGCCCACTTACAGTTGAAAACTTCTTTAAAATAGCTGACGATAAAGCTAAACTAGCTGAAATCGTAAACGATAACTTGTTAACAGTTTGCATCGGCCCGATTACTGCAAAAGTCTTGGAAAAATATGATATTACCTACATTTACCCAGACACTTACACAGTTCCAGACATGATGGAATTATTATTCAAAACATGGAGAGAAGAACATGAATGATAAAATAAGCATTATCCTACCAATTTTTAATGTTGGACCTCACTTGAGGGGAGGAATTGACTCTCTAATAAACCAGACTATCGGTAATGAAAATTTGGAAATTATCATGGTCAACGACTGCTCAACAGACGGATCAGATAAGATAATCGACGAGTATGCTGAAAAATATGATTGCTGCGTGGCAATACACCACGAAACCAACAGTGGAGGAGCACACACTCCCCGCAACACAGGCATTGAAGCATCCACCGGAGATTACATAATGTTTTTAGATCCAGATGACAGATACACCCCTGACGCATGTGAAGTGCTCTACAATGCAATCAAGGAAAATGACGTTGATTTGGCATTTGCAAGATTTAGAAGAATCTTTGAATATGGAGGATACGTCCAAAAATCATACTCCCCATATGAAGATGACCTTGAAAGCGCATATCCAGATGAGACCTTTGAATCTGCAAACTTCCTGGATATCCCGGATGTCATTTGGGACAATGTCGTTGAAAGATTCCTATATGGAAAAACATTAGAAGTAACTTATCCAAGGGATAAACCAATAGACGTCATACGTGTCGACAACATCGAGCAGGAACCTGATTTGCTGAAGATGCAGCCGTCAGTATGGTGTAAAATCTATAAAAGAGAACTGATTATGGACAATGACATGCGCTTTAAAAAGTTCGTTACAGGAGACGACATGGCATTTACCCTGGAAGCTCTCCTCAATGCCGAAGGAATCGTATATCTGAATAACTTCATAAGTTACGATTACTACATCAGGGATTTGCCAGATGACAAGTCAATTACCAATAACGTTAACGTAAGGCTTTTGGATGAACTGATGGAAGCTTACATATACTGCAGAAAGAAAACAGAAAGCTTTTCAAGCGTGGTTCAGAACGTGTCCCTGAATCCTCATCTGCTTCATTGGATGCATACATGGAAAGGGTCACCGTTTACCAAAAGCGAAAACGAACTTCTTTTAAGTAAAGTGAAAAAGCTCAAAAAGATTCACGACAACGATTTGAAATCAAAAATGCTGATGACAACTATGACAACCGCATTAGAAACCAAACTACTCACATCAAAGGAGTAAAACCATGAAGGATTATAAATATGTAATAGTGGGAGCCGGCCTGTCAGGCCTTACGATTGCTGAGAGAATTGCAAACGAATTAAACGAAGAAGTGCTTATAATTGAAAAACGTCCGCATATTGGAGGAAATGTCTATGATTTCTATGATGATGGCGTTTTAGTTCAAAAGTACGGACCCCACATCTACCACACAAGTGAAAAGAAGGTCCATGATTACCTTTCACAATTTACAGAATGGAACGATTACGTACATAGGGTCTTGAGTTTCGTAGACGACAAGCTCGTGCCTATGCCCATCTGTATCGATACCTTAAATGCATTGTACGACCTTGATTTGGATGAGGACTCAATGAAAGAATGGATTGATGAACACAAGGAGGATATTGATGAGGTGAAATCTTCAGAAGATGTCGTGCTTAAGAATGCAGGCCGTGACATTTATGAAAAGCTGTTTAAAAACTACACTGAAAAGCAGTGGGGAACTTCAGCGGCCAATTTAAGCCCATCAGTCATTTCAAGAATCCCATTCAGGTTCAATCATGACGACAGATATTTCTCAGACACATATCAGGGAATGCCTAAAGAGGGATTCACCAAAATGTGTCAAAACATGATCAAATCCGATAAAATCCATGTCGGATTAAATGCGGACTATAAAGATTATATTGACAAAATCAACTATGAAACCCTGATTTATACAGGCCCTATCGATTATTTCTATGACTACAAATACGGAGAGCTCCTATACAGATGTTTGAACTTCGTATATGAAATCCTGGATGAGGACTCCTATCAGGATGTTGCAGTCGTCAATTATCCAAACCACCCATATTTTACAAGAATTACAGAGTTTAAAAAATTAACCTGGCAGGATATCGATGGCAAAACCGCAATCATGAGGGAATATCCTGGATTCAATGGTGAGAAATGCTATCCGTATCCGACACAGGAATATCTGGACAAGTTCAAATTATACGAAGCCGAAATGGAAAAAGAAGAGAACGTTATATTTTTAGGAAGACTTGCCAAATACAAATATTACAACATGGATTTGGTTGTTAAGGAAGCATTGGAAGTCTTTGAAAATCAAATTAAATAGGTGATTTAATGATTACTATATGGCCACAATACTTGGATAAAAACTTAAGTCTTTCACAAGGGCGCAAAGTTTCAATGGAATATGCTGTAGCAGAACCAAGCATTTCAGACATTGAAAGAGCACTTAAAAGACTTGGATTGAAATATTCAACCGACAAGGAAAGGGCATACCCTGGAAAATGGTATGAAAAATCCGGAAGAGTGCTTGTTGAATGGGAAGACACAAAACTGGAACTATTAAAGGAAGTTAGCTTGAAAATTAAAGAAATTAGAAAATGATTACTATGAAAATACCACAATTAATGCAGGAACAGTACCGTGAAGCCAAAAAAATAATCGAAGAATCACAGGACATTAAGGTATATTCCCATATCGACTGTGACGGTATCTGTTCAGGCGCAATCTTATCAACCATACTAGATAGACAAAACAAAGAACATGAAATTGAATTTGTAAATTTAGATGTCTTGGATGACATTGAACTTGACCATGAACTTACAATCTTTTCCGATTTGGGTTCCGGCCAAAACATCACAACAAACGCAAGTGATAATCAAAAGATCATCATCCTGGACCACCACCCTCCATTGAGAGACCTTGACTTTAAAGACGGGAAAAACTACACATATCTGGAAATCAATCCCATACACCACGGTATCGACGGATCTTATTACGTTTGTGGAGGAGGATTATGTTATTTTCTTGCAAAAGAATTCGGATATGACGATTTAAGCTGGATTGGTGTTCTCTCAGCCATTGGTGATATGCAGAATACAAAAACCGGTCATTTTGAAGGATTGAACGAAATCATCCAACAGGATGCAATTGACGGAGGGTATCTGGAACTTACCAAAAATGACCTGAACATTTACGGCAGAAACACAAGACCCCTTTTTGTTGCCCTTTCATATTTCAGTGACGTGAACCTGCCGATTACCAACAACACCAACGAAACCATGGCCATTCTTGAGGAACTTGGAATTGATGAAAAGCATAACCGAAAAACATTGAATGAACTTACCGATGAAGATAAAACCAAACTCTTCAAATGCCTTTTTGAGATGATATCAAAAGCTGTTCCTGGAAAATACATAAGATACATTCCACAGCTGATTATTGGGGATTCATATACCTTTTTAAACGAAGAGGAGACCAGTTTTCTAAGAGACGCATCCGAATTTTCAACAGCAATGAACGCATGCGGCAGAAACCATCAGGAAAAGGTAGCAATGGAAGTTTTAAAAGGAGACCGATTTGTAGCTCTTGACGAACTCGAAGCTGTCAGCAAAGACCATAAACGCAATTTGGCCCAGGCAATTGAAAAGGTTGCGGGAAGTGATGAAACCAACATCGTTGAGATGGAAAACCTGCAGTATTTTGATGGCGACGGAATCAAGCCTGAAATTGTAGGAACCGTGACCGGAATGATATTGGGATACTGCAATTGGAAAAAGCCAATCATAGGATTTACACAAACAGACAGCGACGGACTTAAAATTTCCCTTAGATGTTCCAGACTGCTTTCCTATGAAGGAATTCACTTCGGTAACATCATACGCGAAATATCTTCCAAAGTCGGCGGAAGCGGCGGAGGACATTCGATGGCATGTGGTGCATACATACCAATTGAAAGGAAAAGTGAATTTCTCGAACTTTTCAACAATGAGCTGAATGGCAAAATTTCAAATTAAGTATATATACCATTAAAATATAAAATATTAATTAATCAAGTTTAATTGAGGAATGACTATGATGAAATCATTTAAAAAAAGGGGTGCATTAACTCATTTTCAGATATTGAGTGAGATATCCAAGCAAGATCCACACCTTAAACAAAAAGATTTGGCTCAAACATTGGGAATTACAATTCAGGCTGTCTCTGAGAATATTAAAACATTAATAGAGCAAGGATACATCACATCAAAAGATGGAAGATCACCTTATAAAATCACCCAAGCAGGAATTGACAAAGTAAAAAAAGATGCAATAAGCTTAAGAAAATACTCTGATTCTGTTTTAGAAACTATGAACCATTATAAAACAATATGGCCAGCTATTGCAAGAGAAGATTTGAAAAAAGACGATATTGTTGGTCTTTTTATGGAAGATGGAGTATTATACGCTCATAAAAAAGAAGAAAACGCAACAGGTGTTGTTCTAGACGATGCAGAAGCCGATATGGACGTTTCTTTAACCAACCTTACAGGCATTATTGACATGAGTGTCGGTGAAGTTACTGTCATTAATCTTCCAACAATAAAGGACGGAGGATCCAAATCCTGCGATATGGACTTAATTAAAAATGTCTATGACAAAGGAACAAATAGTGGTGTAGCATTTGACAAAGTGGCCGTTGCTGGAACTGTTGCACGTGCCGTAGTTAGAAGATTAGGCTTGCCTCTTAATATTGAGTATGCTGCTCCGCAAGCAACCGCAAATGCCGCACGTAAAGGATTAAATGTACTGGCAATTTGTGTTGGAGAAATGAGTAAAGCATTTACACGCGAACTTGAAAACGAAAAAATCAAATTCAACATTATTGACGGGGCAAAATAATTAATTTTCCCTCACTTTTTTTAATAAAGCTGCAGCTATTTCCTCTGAGGTAATGTCTGCAGAAGAATTCATTTTTATTAAATTCAAGTATTCTTCCAAATTATCAAGTTTAATTGAATTTTTTACTTCATCCAAAACTCGCTTATTTTTAATCTCTTCAATTTCACTGTCCGTCGGAAGCTTTTTTTCAACAATCTTACCATTAGATGCCTTCTTTATATTATTGAAGTTTATGAAATCTTCCTTGGACACCAACGTTAAGGCAAAACCGCTGCTTCCTGCTCTTGCTGTTCGCCCGATTCTGTGGACATATGAATCATAGTTTTGAGGCACATCATAGTTTATAATGAAATCCAAATTTGAAATATCCAAACCACGGCTAGCCACATCAGTTGCAATTAAAAATGCAGCATTTCCATTTCTGAACTTGTTCATGACCTTATCCCTTACCTTTTGGGTCATGTCCCCATGAAGAGATTCAACAGAGTATCCCTGTTTTTTAAGATTTTTATAGATAAAATCAACACCCTTTTTTGTGTTTGAAAATATCAATGCAGACTTAATATCATACGCTTCAATCAGCCTTACCAAATCCTTGAATTTGTATTTGTGATTTGTCCTGAAGGCATGCTGTGTGATTTTTGGAATGTTTTGTTTTTTATCAGCCACTTTTATGAATTTCGGATTGTCTTGGTAGTTTTTAGCAATTTTTCTTATTTCCTGAGGGATTGTAGCTGAAAAAAGCAGAGTCTGTTTTCTGAAAGGAGTTTCATTTAAAATTTTTTCAATGTCTTCCCTAAATCCCATGTCAAGCATTTCATCCGCTTCATCCAAAACAACCCTTTCAACACCTATCAAATCCAGGTTGCCCTTTTGGATATGGTCAATTACACGACCTGGAGTTCCAACTACAATATGGACTCCTTTTTTTAAGACTCTTGTCTGTTTTCCAATAGGCTGGCCTCCATAAACAGCCAAAACCTTGAGTTTTTTAATATTGGCTCCGACTTTTTCCATTTCACCTGCAACCTGAAGGCACAGTTCCCTTGTAGGGCATAAAATGATGGCCTGAGGAGACCTGTCATCTATAAAAATATTTTCCACAACAGGAATTGCAAAAGCAATTGTCTTTCCGGAACCTGTCTGTGCTTGAGCTGTGATGTCAAGACCCTTCAAAGCAGGAGGAATAGCCATCCTCTGGATTGGAGTCAAATTACTGAAGCCCATTTGACCAATGGCTTTTCTGACTTCATCTGAAATATTCAAATCATCGAAATTCATCATATCTATATTTAAAAAATAAGCTATTTAACATTATTGTGCAAGAATTCTCCGGCTTAAGCCAGAGAGGTTCAAATTAATCTAGTTTGATATGAACTTTGAGGAAATTTATGCAAATATACATATATTTCACCGAAATCATTTAAAATGCCTGCCTTGGAAGTTCTGCTTTTAAATAAATCCATTAATTCCCTATTATTTGGACTTGGAATAGAATAGCTATTTCCGTAATTTTTAATGTATTTTTCTTTCAGTCCCGGAAAATGTTCATCGAGCTTTGTGTAAAAATATTCACGATTGCCATTCCTTAAAGTCAAACCCATGCCGTGACATAATATTCCCTTTACGTCACTTTCAATGCAGCAATCGATTATTGAGTTGATATTGTCCTCTGTATCGTTGATGTAGGGAAGTATCGGGCACAGCCACACAACTGTAGGAATCCCCTCATCCCTTAGGATTTTCAAAACCTCAACTCGCCTTGATGTCGGGCAGACATTCGGCTCCAGGATGCCGCACAACTCATCATCTGCAGTCGTCAGAGTCATCTGTATTACGACCCTTGATTTTTCATTGATTTTCTTTAGAAGTTCCAAATCCCTTAAAACCAAATCGGATTTTGTAATGCATGTAAAACCGAAACCATATTGGTAAATCATCTCCAGAGATTTTCTGACATATTGAAGATGCTTTTCAAGAGGAACATATGGATCTGTCATTGCGCCTGTTCCAATCATGGCTTTAGGCCTTTTTCTAAGTTCTTTTTTAAGCAGTTCAAGTGAATTTTCCTTGACTTCAATATCTTCAAATTTATGGTCCATTCCATAGATTTCACTTCTTGAATCGCAGTAAATGCATCCGTGTGTGCAACCCCTATAGAGATTCATTCCATTTTTCGCAGACAATATTGTTTTCGATTTTGCATAGTGCATGAAATAACATTTAGAAAAACAGGTATATAAAAAAATTCCCAGAGCATTTGCAAAGTAATTTAAATATGACAATTTACAAACTAAAATCATGGAACAAAAAAACATTACCGAATACGAAAAGAAATATGAAATTAAAAACCATCCTGACATAAAAGGCATACAAATTATTGAAGGTAAAAACAATTTCCCCATTAGTTGGCTCAACAAACAAGGATATTGTGAATATCAGATATATCTCGAGCACATGAAAGGTATAGAAACTGCAGCCACACCTGAAATGACACAGGGAAGTGCAGTTCACGAACAGCTTGAAACCATCTTCAAACAGGATGCAACACCTTCAACTTTTGAAGATGCCGTAGAAGCATCCAAAGAAAACGCATCAATGTCAAGAGAAGTATTCGTGGTGGCTCCGGAATATGGAATCAGAGGATATATCGACGAAATACGAATGAAACCTGAAGAAATTGTGATTATTGATGACAAACCTGGGCGCACCCCATATCAATCATCAATGAACCAGGTGAGGGCATATGCACTTGCATATAAAAGCATGACCGATGATGAGAGAATAATCAAATCAGCACTAAGGGAGCGCGGAACCGACAATCTCTTCTGGATTGAGATATTTACTCCTGAAATAGAAAAGGAAATCAAATTCACAATCAATAGAATGCAAGGACTCCTGGATGGATCAAAACCATTCATACCAACCAAAAATCCTAACAAATGCAGATCATGTAGATACTCTCGCTATTGCGAACATTACAAAAAAGATTAGAAATGAACAAACAAAAGATATCAATAATATTGTTAATCATATTCCTAATAACAATCGGCCTTACAATAGCCAATACCATTATGGATGATTCTAACAGTATTGACGCTGAAAACGGAACGATAACAATCAACAATGAAACGATACACTATGACAATTCGGGAAAATGCGTTGAGGTAATAGACGGGAACACCATACAGGTTTACGGAATCGGAAGAGTTCAGCTAAGCCAAATCAAAATACCCAACTCAAACGAATCCGGATTCAGCGATGCCAAAAAATTCGTTGAAGAGAAATGTCTTGGAAAAATAGTTTATCTAAATATTGACGATGAACAGCCAAAGGATGCGTACGGCCGCACGCTGGCTATCGTATACACCGATACAGATGACATAAACAGGGCATTGATAGAAAATAACTTGGCTACAATATCATATTTCGAACCGAGTGAGTTTAAAGAGGGTGAAATATAATCATACAACCCTGTTTAAACCTAAATAAATCTTATTTTTCTTATAAATCTTATCCAGAATTGAATTCCATTCTTCAACACTAATGTGTCCCTTGTTTGGAATCAGATTATCCAGTGATGATTCATTTAAGTTTAAAATATCTGCAAGAACATATGACAATGTTCTGCCTGTCAGTGACAAATCATAAGGGTCATAGCCTGTAACTGCTAAAATCCACATATTATCCTTTGATGACGAATTGTATTCCTTTTTAAGGGCATCAAACCAGCAGGCAATTTTTGTATCGCTACCTCCGATGCCTGAACCAATGGAGATATAGTAATCCTCACCTGAAAATTCGATGTTTTCACAAGCGTTCCTAATTTTTTCATTGAGTTCAGGAGAACCTATTTCAAGGTCAAATTCATTATTTTCGATAGTGTCAGACAAATAGTTTTCAATTTCCTTTATGTTTTTGAAGTATCCTATAGGTTCCAGCCTGTCAGGGTCCCTATCGCACAAATCATAAATCAAATCCTCATCAACATCACAAATCTCATATCCCTCAAGCTTATGAGATTTATATTCCTTAAAATCAATGCAATAATTTTCCAAATCTTCCTTATTCAGATACCATAAAACTTGAACTTTCTTTATCATGTTTTCAAAAAAATAGTAAGAAATATGCTAATTAAAGCATATTCACAACAATAGTCTTTGTTATATTTCCAAATAGTCTATCAGTATTCATAATTCTGCCAATAAGCCAATCAAATATAATAGGAACCCAATAGATTTTGGTCAAGTTACGTACAATAGCCTGTGCCCAATTAATATTTGCTCCATTTCTAGACCTTACTTCCAGATACATTATTGCTTTTCCAACAGTTGCTCCTTTGGATTTTTCCAAAACAATGAAATAAACTAAACCGATGATTGGAGCAATGAATGGAAATACATTATATACTGAAATCAAATCTAGAGGATTGACCAAAAGGGAGACAAAATATGAAATAATCCACATGAATGCTGATACTACAAAAAAATCAATCACATATGCAATTATCCTTCTTGAAAATACTGTTGCCATTTTATCACCTTAACATACTCTTGGAACCGGATCAGCGATAGGTGCTTCAAGAATTCTTTCGCCACCTATAGGAGTGTTGATAACTACATAATCTCCTTCAACTACTTCACCAATTATTGCTGCATTTTCACCATACTTTTCGCTGCGAATAGCTTCAAGGATTTCTTCAGCCTTATCTGCCTTGACACCCATAACAACTTTTCCTTCGTTAGCTACTTCAAATGGATCAATACCTAACATTTCAGATACTGCATGAACTTCTTCACGGATTGGAATTGCATCCTGTTCCAATACAACACCAACGCCTGCTTTAGAAGCCATTTCATTAATAGCGTTAGCAAAACCTCCACGGGTAGGGTCCTTCATAGCTGTAACTCCTCCGATGTCTAAAGCTTTTTTGATAATATTCCACATTGGAGCTACATCTGATTTCAAATCAGTTTCAAATCCGAATCCTTCTCTAAAGGACATTAGACTCATTCCGTGGTCGCCTAAACTGCCTGTAACAATGATTTTATCTCCAACCTGCAATGTTGAGTCACGAATTACTTCACCTTTTTTAGCAATTCCTATACCCGTAGTTACCATTACAATTCCATCAAGCTTATCTTGAGGCATTACTTTGGTATCTCCTGTAATGACAGCCACATCAACCTCTTCACAGGTTGCATTTAATGATTTCATGATTTTATCCAAATCATCAATTGGAAATCCTTCCTGCATAATAATTGCATTAGAAATAGCTAATGGACGTGCTCCCATTACAGAAACATCGTTTATTGTTCCTGCAGCGGAAATTCTACCAATATCTCCCCCCGGGAAAAACAGAGGATCAATAGTATGACCATCAGTTGTTAAAACAATTTCCCAATCGCCTAAAGGAATAGAAGCTCCATCATCTAATGCATCTAAACTAATACCACCATTTACGCTTTTTTTAGTGATATTATCTAAAACGGTGCTAGCAATCAAATTTGCCATTACCTCTCCACCAGCACCATGATTCATACTAATTTTATCGTCTGACATTATATCTCCTTAAAAATTATCATTATATAATATATCAAAACAAGTATATAATTATTGGTTAAATTTGAAAAAAAGTTATTGAAAAAAAATAGAAAATAAAAAAAAGAGA
>JAFQXD010000057.1 GCA_017407115.1 Methanobrevibacter sp.
AACAAACTTCAAACGAGCATCCAACTTATCCACAACAACAACACCAGTAGCATTACAAGGACCAACATTAGTAACAACAATAGTATACTCAACCAAATCAGTCACATTAACCACAGTCACATTAACAGTCTTATTGACTTTAACATCAACAACCGGCAAAGCAGTCACATTATCAGATGAATTCTCATTATTGGACTTGTTTGTATCATTTTCATGACTTGTTACGGTTACTATATTTTCTATAGTTCCATTGGCGATTACTCTAACTGTTAAAACCAAAGTTACTGGAACATTTTTATATAATACCGGAATGTTCCAAATATTGGTTGAATTGTTATAGGTTCCAATCCAGGTTCTTGCATTGACAAATTCAACCAATGGACTTAAATGTTCTGTTACATTTACATCAGTTGCATCGCAAGGACCAAGATTAATAACATTTATAGTGTATTCAACTAGACCAGTTACGTTAACAACCTTTACATTGACAGTTTTATTGACTTTAACGTCCACAATAGGCAGTGCAGTGATATTGTCAATACTATCGTTATTATTGGAATTGTTACGATCCTTTTCAGTACCGTTAATTACTACAACATTGGTAATATTGCCCGGAGCAATGACTTCAGCAATAATTGTTAAATTATGTACTTCACCTTTGCTTAAATTACCAATGACCCAAGTGGATCCGTCAAATGTACTGCCTTTAGCAGTAGTTGAATTGCCGATTATCTTTAAGTGAGCATAATCGAAATATTCCCCAACGAATACACCGGTAGCGTTGCAAGGACCGTTATTGTAAACGGTTATTGTAAATTCAATGACATCGGTCACATTAACAGCACCTTTTACATTAACTATTTTGATAATGCCTAAGTCCACATGTGCTGTTGCATTTAGCGGTGTGATATTGTCATTGTTATTTGTGTAGTTAGTATCGTTTTGATAACAATATACTGTTACGTTATTTGTAATAATGCCTTCATAGACTATACGAGCAGTAATTGTCAATTTTTCTGTCTGATTTTTTGTTAGATTTCCAATATTCCAAGTACCTTTTTCATAAGTGCCATTGCCAGTAGTAGCATTATATGAAATCAATTCCAGATGTGAATCTAAAATTTCGCTTACATAAACACCTGTAGCATCAGATGGACCGTCATTTCTAACAGTGATGTTGAATTCTATTATATCCCTTACTTCAACATTACCGCTGGCATTAACTTCTTTATGAATGCTTACATCAACAATAGCGTTTGATATAATAGCTATTTTATACCAGTTATTGTAAGGATTTGTATCGTTTTCATAACTTGTTACATTAACCTCATTTTCGAAATATCCGTGATCAATAAGTTCACAGGTAAGTCTTAAGTCCGCACCAGTATTATTTTTTAAAATACCGATTTCCCAAATGCCTGTAGTTTCATTATACTCTCCAACGTCAGGATCGATTACCAATAACTTAAATGCATGATTTAATTTTTCAGTTACATTTATGTGAGTTGCATCACAAGGCCCCTTATTGAAAACAGATATAGTGAATAGAACTTTATCTGATTGATTGAAAATAGTTGCATTGGATTTTTTGGTAATTGATAAATCTACAACAGGCAATGCAGTGATATTGTCAATACTGTCATTATTGTTGGATTCATTAGTATCATTTTCTTTTGAAGTTACAGCAACAGCATTTGAAATGTTTCCTGGAGATATTACATCACAAACAAGCACTAAATAAGCGCTATACTTATTCCTTAAATCCCCAATATGCCATATGCCTTTGTCCTTCTCGTAATATCCAGTGGAATTGCGTACGTATTGTAAATTAAGATGGGAAGATAACTTTTCATTCACTTCAACATCAGTTGCGTCACAAGGACCGTTATTTGTAACTTTAATTGTAAATGTAATGAAATCTCCAACATTTACCTGTTTTGATTGGACATCCACAGTTTTTACAATCTGCAAATCAACAATAGGCAATGCAGTGATATTTTTAACACTGTAATTATTGTTTGACATGTTTGTGTCATTTTCATAATTAAATACAGTGACGTTATTTGTAATGTTGCCCACTGATATGACTTCTGCGACAATTGTAAGATTATGAACTTCACCTTTAGCTAAATTACCTATATACCAAGTATTACCTTTAAATGTACTGTTTTTGGCAGTAGTGGAATTACTAATCATTTTCAAGTGCACATAATCGAAATATTCTCCCACATATACACCAGTAGCATTGCAAGGCCCATTATTTGTAACAGTGATTGTGAATTCAATTTTGTCTGTTACATTGACTTTGCCTGATACGTTGGCAGATTTAGTTATTTGCAAATCAATGATAGGCAATGCTGTAATTGCAACATCGTCATGATTATTGAACATGTTTGTATCATTTTCATGGCTGGATACATTAACTAAATTCTCAATGGATCCTGATTTAATGACTTCACATCTTATTGTTAAAACGGCAGTTGATTGATTGGTTAAATTACCAATATACCAATATCCACCTGTTTTATTATAAACTCCATCGCCATTGAATGAAAGTACTTTAAGACAATCACTTATTCTTTCAGTCACATTGACGTTTGTAGCATTACAAGGACCATCATTAAATACAGTGATTGTGAATACAATCTCATCGCTGACATTAACAACTTTGGATGGTACATTAACTGTTTTGTTAATCTGCAAATCAACAATAGGCAATGCAGTAATGTTATCGATACTGTCATTGTTATCTGATTTGTTGGTTTCAATTTCACTGCTATTTACGCTAACAACATTTCCAAAAGTGCCGTTTGTAGTTATTTCACACTCAATTGTTAAAACTGCAGTGGATTGATTAGCCAAATTGCCAATATACCAAATGCCTTTAGTCTTATCATAATGTCCGTACGCAGTCTCATTTGAAAGCATTTTAAGAAGAGGACTTAATTTTTCAGTCACGTTAACGTTTGTAGCATCACAAGGACCAGCATTAAATACAGTGATTGTGAATTTGACCTTATCAGTCACGTTGACTGTGCCGTTTACGTTAACCTCTTTTGTAATTCTCAAATCAACTATCGGTTGAGCTGTAATGTTTTCAATTTCATCATGGTTATTTGAAAGGTCAGTATCGTTATCCCAGGAAGTTACATTGACAAAATTGGAAATTATTCCAGCGGAAATGACTTCTGCAACAATTGTTAAATTATGAACTTCTCCTTTGTTTAAATTACCGATAATCCAAGTAGCATTCTCAAAAGTACCATTTCCTGTGGTTGCCTCATAAGAAATCAGCTTAAGATGAGGATTTAATATCTCTCCGGCATAAACACCGGTAGCATTGCAAGGACCATTATTGTATACTGAGATTACAAATGTGATTCTATCTGTAACATTGACTGTATTTGATGCAACACCAACAACCTTCTTGATAATTCCCACATCCACATTAGCAACTGCTGTAATGTTTCTGGTTGAATTGCGGTTGTTTGTATAGTTGGTTTCATTTTCAAATCCTCTTACAGTAACTACATTTGAAAAATTACCTGAATAAACAACTTGCGCAGTAATCCTTAAAGTTTCACCAGTATTATTTGCCAAATTACCTATATTCCATGTACCATTTCTATAAGTGCCGTCACCAGTACTGGCCACATAAGAGACCAATTTAAGATGAGGATCTAAGTTTTCCTCAACAGTCACACCAGTAGCATTGCAAGGACCATTGTTGAATACAGTAATGGTAAATTCAATATTATCCAATACGCTAACAACATCACCTGTAACATTGACAGTTTTATTGATACATAAATCAACGTAGGATATTGCTGTCAAGTTGCGTGCTGAAGCGTTGTTGTTAGTCATGTTAATGTCTGTTCCATTACCGTTTACCCAAACCGCATTTAATATAGGACCATTATGAATCACTTGAGCAGTTATTGTCAGTATTGCAGTTTCATTAACATCCAAATGACCAATATACCAAGTACCATTAGTTAAATTATAACTTCCATGATTATTTGTTGTGCTATTGAGTAATTTGAGATATTCACTTAATCTTTCAATTACATACACTCCGTTAGATTCACAAGGACCGTGATTGATTACTGTAACAGTATATTCGATTTTATCTGTTACGTTAACATAATTACCGGTTACATTAACCCCTTTCATAACATGCAAATCAAATACAGGAAGTACATAGAAGTCTGTCCAATTAAATGAACCAAGCATGGTTTCATTGCCCGCAAATTCGATTGTTGCATTATAATGGCCTGCAGCCAAACCGGATATGTTATATATAAATGCAGTAATGTTAGTGACTTCTACAATGAATGTAGTGCGGTTTGTATCATTTAGCTTTACAGTAACATTTCCAGCTATCTTACCATAAGCCATATCAGTAAATTCGACACGAGCAGTGGCATTTTCACCATAATTGATATTATTTATCCAAATTTTAACAATAGTGGAATTTGAATATGATTCTCTTAAATATGTGTAATACCTGTCACTTTCATGCACATATGCAAAGCTGTAAGTTTCTCCAACCTGCGCATCAAAAATGTATGTGACCTGACCATTCTCATCAGTGATTAAATCCGCCTTATCCAGTATATCACCGTTTCTATTATACATGAACACTGTGACATTCTGATGAACTTCGAAGTCGTTTTTGGAAGAAGGTCTGCCAGTAATTGTAGTTACCCCCGGCACTCCCAAATAGGTTACATTATTGCATAAAAGATCCAAATTATTTCCTTCAAGCCAAATTGAGTTCAATATATTGTCATTTCCTACAAATGTGGCACTAGTATAATTCCTGCCATCCTTATTTCCTACAGCAATATTAGTGAATTTATTTGAATTTGCCTGGTTATCCAAAAGAACAACATCTCTTAAAGTGAATCTGACAAATTCAGTAGCAAAAATTGCAGAACCTTTAAATGCAGTGTTGTTGACTATATCAGTGTTTTTGATTTCACTGCTTGTAGTTCTATCAGCATAATTATGATAGATAGCACCACCTTCCTGTTCAGCAGTGTTATTCCTCAATAGGGAATCATACATCATAATTTGAACGTTATC
Source organism: Methanobrevibacter sp. (assembly GCA_017407115.1). Classification (GTDB taxonomy): domain Archaea; phylum Methanobacteriota; class Methanobacteria; order Methanobacteriales; family Methanobacteriaceae; genus Methanocatella. The sequence goes on from JAFQXD010000057.1 coordinate 5,089, forward strand.
TGTAAAGATTGCTCCTCCTTTTTTAGCGCTGTTCAATTCGAAGGTAACATTAGTCAATATATCATCACCGAGTGCACCATATAGCGCACCTCCTTTTTCAGCCACATTACCTATAAATGATGTATCATATATGCGTGTGGTTCTGCCGCTGTATATTGCACCTCCCAAATCTGCGCGATTTTCATTAAATGAAGAGTTATGCAGGTTAGCATCTGAATTTCCTATCCAATAAACCGCTCCACCATAGGAAGTTCCGTCATCAGTTGAAGCACGTGAACCGACTACAGTAACATTATTCATATTGGCGCCAGTGTAGTAAATTGCACCCCCATGAATATCGCCGTTAGTTGTTGAAGCGATTGCATTGGTAATAACGACATTATTCAAATCATTGATGCCTTCAGAATAAATTGCACCCCCATCTGCACTGTTTGTTGAATTGACGACATTTGTTTGTGAATACTCTATAGATACATTATCAATAGTAGGAGAACCTCCTTTCCAATAGATTGCACCACCTTGGCCGTTTGCAAGAGTATTGGAAATGGTTGCATTAATCAAGGAACCTTTATCGCCTTCCCAATATATTGCACCACCTTTGGTGTTCATCAGTACAGATGATGCAGTCGAATCATCAATTTCAACATTGGTCAATTTATTTCCACTTCCGGAAACGTAAACCGCACCACCATAATTAGTCTTGATGCAGTTTTCATTATCATTGTTTGAAGACGAAGTGAATATGGTAAGATTATTCAGATTACAATTTGAACCGGATAAGTGAACAGCACCACCATTGGCGGCCCTTTTATCATCAACAGTGTGTGATGAAGAGTTGAATATGGTAACATTATTCAAAGTACCGCTACTGCCGCTCCAATAGATAGCGCCTCCTTCACCATTGAGGGTTTGGACGTTTTGAATTGTAAGGTTTACCAGATTGGCCTGATTGCTTCTTACTACGATTGCACCACCATAAGTCTTATTGATTGATGAATTTATAATAGCGCAATTTGAAATGGTTATATTATTATCGGCAATGTGGATTGCACCTCCACCTTCACCATAAATGTTTCCCTCATAAGTTTGATTAGCAAATGAATTGTAGATATAACAATGGTCAATTACTGAATTTCTAGCAGGACCTTCTTTCATTAAGATTGATCCACCACTAGCTCCAGCCTTATTTCCATCAAACGTATTGTTATAGACATATGATGCATACATCTGATTTGCAATAGCACCACCGTGTTTTCTAGCAGTGTTATTGTAGAATTGTGAGTTGGTTATAGTTAAATTATAACCTCCGCCTTTTTGATCACCAGTATAGAGAGCTCCGCCGTCACTTGCTGCATAATTGTTAATAAACAAACAGTTGTGAACAACACTGTCCTTTGCGTGGAACCAATCGATAGCTCCACCATGTCTTCCGTTTGCTGAGTTATTGATAAATATTGAATCTTGGATTAAACCACCTGATGCAAGAACTTTTCCTGCAGTCCAGAAAATAGCTCCACCACCGCTGACTGTATTATTACAGTAATTGTTTGTAAAATTACATCCGCTAATGGAATCGTCCCCATGACCACCAATCCAGTTGATAGCACCGCCGTTTCCCTTTGCGGCATTATGGTCAAACCAGGAATAGAATACTGAAGCCCTTTCACCTTCAATGTCTAAAGAACCTCCATCAGTAGCGATAGCAACATTATGAGTGAAATTACAGTTTGATATAAGGGCATCGTCCCCTGAAACCTTAATAGCGCCTGCAGAGTTTGCAGTATTATTGTCCAGATTACAATAGGAAATGGTAGTATTTTCACCTTTGATGAAAATTGCTCCACCTGTTTTAGCGTGGGATTGGTTAAAGTTAGAATATGCTACGGTAGTTCCCTTATCATTAATATAAATTGCTCCACCGAGTTTATCATCAGGAACGCTGCATTTGTAGAATGAAGAATGCAGAATATCAGTTTCTTCACCGTCTACATATATAGCTCCACCATTGTCAGATGCAACAATATTTTCAAATTCAGACCATTCAATTGTAGCATCATCACCGTTTACAGATATGGCTCCACCATGGCCTTTGGATGAACTGTTAGCAAATGAAGATGAGTTAATGATTGCTTTTTCACCTTCAATGAAGATTACTCCACCCTCATTAGCGCAACTGTTGTTGAAGTTTGAAGATTCAATCCATGTTCTTTCACCTTTAATGTAGATTGTTCCACCACGAGCCTCATCAGTGTCATTACTAGTAGGAACCCTATTATTATTAAATTCTGAAGTTGAAATGTGAGTGTCAGGACCGGATACGTAAATAGCACCACCACCATTGCTTGTAGAAGTACCTTTAGCTATACAGTCTTCGAAATCACTGTTTGCAATGTTTGTACCTCCACCTGCAACATAGATAGCACCTCCGCTTTCACTGGCTTCACAAGAAGTAATGTCAGCTCCGTCAATTTTAGCTCCCCATGCAGAAAGGTAAATAGCACCACCTTTGGTAGCATTACTTGAATTGAAATCAGAATTTTCTATTTTTACGTAATTACCCTCTACATAAATGTCACCACCATTAACGGCTTCACATCTGTCGAAACTGGAGTCTTTAATAGTTGTATAATGTCCTTCAGCATCAATAGCTCCACCACGAGCAAGGCCACTTAAACCTTTACATAGTGTGAAGTTGGATTTTTCAATATTTGCGTTTTCACCTGCCACATAAATAGCACCTCCGTGGTAATATTCGACACTACAGTCAACAAAATTGCTTTGTGATATGTTAGCATCAGTACCGCTTACATAGATGGCACCACCATACATTCTGGATTGTGTTGCTGTGAAATTGGATTTGGAAATGATAGTATGAGTACCACTTACATAAATGGATCCTCCTTCATAAGCTTCACTATCTTTAAAATTAGAACCATCAATTACTGCATTGGTACCACTTACATAAATTGTACCTCCAAAATAGGAGTCACAGTCTTCAAAGTTACAATCGAAAATGTTTGCATCATCACCTTGAACTCCAATCGCACCTCCACGGGTGAATTGATTAGTGGTTTTATCTCTTGTGAAATTAGAAACGGAAATGGTAGCATTTGCACCGCTGATGAAAATTGCACCGCCTTGGAATGCCTCAGCACTACAATCATCAAAGGTATTGTTTACAACCATTGCATTTGGTCCCCATAGAGATAATGCTCCACCATAATTTTTTGTAGTGGCATGTGCAAAGTTGGAGTTTGAAATAATAGCATTAGCCCCATTGATGTTAATTGCTCCACCGGCACCTCCAGCATTGGAAGTAGCATCATTGTAGGAGAATGTTGAATTGTCTACAGCAGTATCATCTCCTGCAATATATATGGCTCCTCCGATAAGAGCCTGAGTGTTTGCAAATGATGAATCCGCAATATAACCGTTATTACCCTCTATATAGATAGCTCCTCCACGATGTTTAGTAGCGTTGGATTTGCTAATATTACAATCGCTGAAACTACAGTTTATTACATCAGTGTAGTTACCTATAATATATAATGCGCCTCCACCACCATTGATGGAAGTACAGTCACTAAATTCTGAATTAAATACATTTACATTGTTTCCTGTTATGAATAAAGCTCCACCGTCCACGACTGCAGAACTTTGAGTAAAGCTTGATTGGTCAATAGTTACATTTGAACCGGTAAGACAAATGGTTCCCCCTTTAGAGTTAGACCTAGTTTTATCTACAGGGTCAATACCGCTGATTCCCTTATTGTTTATACAGGTTATATTATATATTAAACCATTATCTCCGTTCCAATATATTGCACCGCCATCATCTCCGGCAATATTGTCCTCGAATGTTGAATTTGACAAGATACAGTCATCTCCATCAACGTATATTCCGGCACCATCCAGATTAGCACTGTTGTTTGCAAATACAGCCTGATTAATGACAGCACCATTACCTAAAACGTATATGACCCCACCGGAGAGGTTGGCATTACAATTTTCAAAATCACAATTTAAAATATTTGTATTGTTTCCAATAATATATAACGCACCACCGTTTGTATCAACGGAAGTACAGTTATCAAATACAGTATCAATTACATTAACATTATTTCCAGTGATAAATAAAGCTCCACCATCCACTACAGCAGAACTTTGTGTAAAACTTGATTTAGATATAGTTACATTTGAACCTGTAAGACAAATGGTTCCCCCTTTAGAGTTAGACCTGGTTTTATCAATAGGATCAATATCACTAATTCCTTTATTGTTTAAGCAGGTTATGTTGTAGATAATACCATCATTTCCTTGCCAATATATTGCCCCACCATCATCTCCAGCGACATTATCCCGGAATGTGGAATTGGCCAAAATACAATTATCCCCTGCGACATATAATGCGCCACCATCCAAATTAGCGCTATTTCCAGCGAATGTGACTTGGTCGATGACAGCTCCGCTACCATTCACATAAATAACGCCTCCAGACAAGTTAGCATTACAATTTTCAAAACCGCAATTTATGATATGTACGCCATTTCCGATGACATACAAAGCACCACCATGTTCATCATTAGCAGTACAGTTATCAAATACGGTATCTATTACATTAACATCATTTCCGGTGATGAAAAGAGCACCACCGTCAAAACCTGCAAAACTATTTTTAAAACTGGATTTCTTTACAGTGACATTTGAACCTGTGAGACAAATTGATCCACCTCTAGAGGAAGAAGTACCATTGCTTGTTCCTCTGTTATTTAAACAGGAGATGTTGTACATTATACCATTATCACTTTCCCAATATACTGCAGGACCATCATCCCCTGCAACATTATCAGTAAAAGTAGAATTGGCCAAATTACAATAGTCTCCTGCGACATATAAAGCAGCACCATCTTTTCCTGCTTTATTACCTGTGAAAGTTGTACCCTCAATAGTGGCCTTATCTTCCATAAGATAGATTGCACCACCATTTAAAGCAGTGTTATTTTCAAAAATTGAATTTGTTATTGTAGAAGTAAGAGTTGCACCATATACTACACTATAAATTGCTCCACCAAAATTTGTAGCAGTGTTATTGATAAATTTACAATCAATAATTTCAATACTGGAACCCGGAGTTAATTCGATAGCTCCGCCATTAAAACCCTTTCCGTTGACAAAAGTAATATTCTTTAGAGTAACGTGAGTATAAGTCTTGATTTTAAAAATGGATATCTGATTATTCGCATCCAATGTATGGCCTTGCCCGTCTATAGTCATGTTATTGGAAATGACAATTGCCTGATTGACATTATCGGAATAAACATAATCCTTTGTCAGACTAATATTTCCTCCAGCGGGAACTGATTGGATAGCATCAGCTAAATCCGTAAAAGTTCCTGGTGACTCTTGCAGAACCTCATCATTGTTGCTTGCCCCATATGCGGTGTTTTCATCACTTGCAACAGACACGGTTATGTTATCAACATCATCAGCTGCTGATGCAATGGATAGAGCAGAAAAAAACACGGCAAACAAACAAAAAATAACAATTATCTGTCTCGTATTCATTAATTTTAACCCCAATTTTATAAGTTCGTTGTTCTTGTAAAATTGGATGCACCTGTTGTATATACATTATAGTATATATACAATATAAACCTTTTCTTCAAATATATCAAAAAAACATTAAAATCATTTCAAAAAATCAAACAATTAACGAACAGACGTTCAAAAATAATTAGCTAATAAAAAAGCATTTAAAAATTTGAAAAAAATGAATAAAATCCATTCATTCTACAATAGATAGAAAATTCAGACAGAATGAGAAAAATAAGAAAAAAAGTTAAAAAAAAGAAGTGGAAAAGTAATCCTATTTGATTACTTTACTTTTGATGATTTCTACTCTTTTAAGAGGGTAGATTTTTTTAGCGTTGTGGTAAATTTCAGATGCTAATTTACCGTTTACGCATACTTTAACTAAATCATCGAATGATTTTTCAGCTGCTGCTTCTCTGAGTAAATCTTCAATGGTTTTTCTCATGAATCTTTGTTGGGAAGATTTAGCTCTTCTGATGGTTACAGCTAAAACTTGGAGTTTTAATTTGCGATCATCTTTGGTTTTTACTACTGCAGAAGCGTCGATTCTGGAAGTTCCTCTTCTAATCATACTTCTTACATAATCAGTAGTGGTTTTGTGTCCGGTGAATTTGGTGTTTGCAACTTCACCTGCAACATTATCAATTTCAAATCTGAGTTTGATGTATTGTTTTGAGAAATCTCCGGTTAATTCTCTCATAGTAACTTCTACGCCTCTACCAATGAGAAGTTCTGGATCTTTTGCTGGAGTTTCTCCGATTTCTTTGTCTTCAAAGTTCACTGGTGTTTTAATAGTGTACCAGGACTTTTCTTTCCATGTATCACGTACTCTACGTCTTGATTTTGCTTTTGCCATTATATCAACCGTTTAAATTTAATAGTTTATCATATATGTAATTTAGCGTTTCGCCATTTAATTTTAAAAATAGTCTTAAAACAAGTAATTTATAAAATACTACACAAAATAAACTGTAAAAATGATTTTAAATAAGTATAGATTTACAATCGTTTATTCGACTATTGTGAGTTCTACTCACTTGATTTAAAGAAATATTTGTAATTAAGTTTTAAATTTTTAAAACCCGCCCATAAAGGTTATATTTACTTATTTTATTCATGATATATAAAGATTATTGAATTTTTAAAAATAAGAGAAAATTTTCATGAAAAATGAAAAAATAAAATTTCAACAAAAATGAAAAATTTTTTAAAAACCTAATATTAAGGCTCAGAATTTGAAATAAAGCCTTAAAAAATGATTTCAAAAAAAAGTTACAATAGACTTGAAAAAATTTACAATATAAAATTTCAAGACAAAATTGAATTGGTTTTGAAAAAAATACCTCATTTAAAAAAAAATTGATTTAAACTTGTAAAATTATATTAAAAGGAAAATATTGCTTTAAAACAATAAATTTAAGTTATAAAATCTTTAAAGATAAATTTAAATAGTTTAAGAGAGATATAAATAATATAACAAATTTTTAAGGTTTTAATATGTCGGAATTTCAAGAAGATATGATTTTTAAAAATGTCGCTGACGAAGACGCGAAAATATTATTAGATATTATTGGGAAAAAATCCAAAAAAGTTAAAATAATGATACTATTAATTACACTTATTGCTGGTAATTCACCTCAAAAGATAGCAAAAGATGCTAAAATTCCATTATCAAGAGTTAAAGCAATTGAAAAAAAATTAGAAATGAAAAAATGTTAATTTTTCATGAAATTGACATGATCCACATATCTTTGCAGGACTTCATCAACAGGACCCTCATCCATGACAAGTTTAATGCCTGCATCTTCAGCCTTGATTTTTGATTTGAATCCGAACTGAACTGAAATTAAAACATCACAGTCACTGCAGGCCTTGATGACTTTGCCCCCCTGATGTTTTGAATCTTCAGCAATTTCAACATCACGCTGTTCCACAAAGCTCAATTCCTCATCATAATCATATACATATACTGATTTTCCTTTTCCAAGATGCAAATCCACATTTTCTCCATCAGAAGATACAACAGCCAAACGCATTTTAATCCCTCACCTTTTTAATAATCTTAGCGACATTTTCACCAAACAGTCTTATTGTATTTATTCCTTCTTCATCTTCAAGTGCAGTTCCTTCAGGCCCTGCTATTACCATGTTCCAGTATGTGCTTCCTGCAACAATCATGTTGTTGATTGCAAAAAACATCAGCATTTCCTGGAGAGTCAATGTTACGCCTCCACGTCTTGCAACGGCTATTGGTCCTCCCACCATCCAGTCTAAGAACCTGTCTCCTCCACGGGACACCTTTCCTATTCTTTGAAGTGCAGCCATTAGATCTCCTCTTGCAGTTCCAAAGTAAACCGGCGCTGCAGGGATAAATCCGTCGGCATGGCGTATTTTTTCAATGATTTCATCCAAACCGTCCGGAAGGACACAATTACCTATTTCTGCACACTTTCCGCATGCAATACATGATTGAATCTTCATTCCTCTTAGGGAAATGATTTCAGCTTCGACACCTTCCTTTTCAATTTCCCGCACACACTCCTCGAGAACAATTTTGGTATTTGAGTTAGCTCTCGGACTTGCATTTAATAAAATAACCTTACTCATATTATCACACTTAAACTTCTGCACCATCCAATGCATGATGGCAGGTGCAATCTAGTGAATCGTCAACATTTTTTATGAAATTATATATCAGTTCAAGTAGCTCAACTTCCTTTTCAGCCACCATTTCAAACACTTCGTCGATTGTCAGTTCCTGCTCGGAGATTCCTGACGCATAATTGGAAACAATGCATATTGAATTATAACACATTTCCCTTTCACGTGCAAGGGTAACTTCAGGAAGTCCAGTCATTCCAACCAAGTCCCCTCCAAGCATCTTGAACATTTTAATTTCTGCAGGAGTCTCAAATCTTGGCCCTTCAGTACATACATATGTTCCGCCAAGTATCACATCACCACAATCTGCCAATGTGTCCCTTAATGATGGACAATAAGGTTCGGTTACATCAATATGGACCACTCTGTCTTCAAAGAATGTTTTTGCCCGATTTTGTGAGAAATCTAAAAAGTCATTTGGGATAACAAAAGAACCTGGGGGCATTTCCTCATTCATTGAACCGACAGAGTTTGTGGCTATTATTCTAGTAACTCCAACAGCCTTAAGTGCATCGATGTTGGCTCTGAAGTTTATTTTGTGAGGTGGAATTGAATGACCAGAGGCGTGGCGCGGGATAAAAGCCACCTTTTTGGAAAAAATCTCCAGGATTGAAACTTCAACTTCACCATAGTCTGTTTTAACCATTTCGGTAGTGCATGAGTCTGCCTTTTGGGTTATTTCATAAACTCCACTACCGCCAATTATGCCAATCATTTTAAACTACCCTTTACATACTGCAATCGGTTTGAGTTTTGCTACAAGTTTGGCAATGCCTGTACTGTCTGATACTCTAACAACACTGTCCACATCCTTATAAGCCCATGGAGCCTCTTCTTCAATTACATGTTTGCTTGTAGCCTTGATCTTAATTCCTTTGGATTCCAAATCCTTTGTGATTTCATCAGCGTCATAATCCTTTTTGGCTTTAGACCTTGACAATATTCTGCCCGCACCATGAGCAGTGGATCCGAAAGTCTCTTCCATAGCCTTTTCTGTTCCATGCAATACATATGAGGCTGTTCCCATAGTACCTGGAATCAATACAGGTTGTCCGACAGCCCTGTATTTTTCAGGAACTTCCTCCCTTCCAGGACCGAATGCACGGGTAGCTCCTTTTCTGTGAACCAGCAAATCTTCTTCACGATTATAAACTTTATGATTTTCCATTTTAACAATATTGTGAGCTACGTCATAGACAATATCCATTTCCATGTCCTTTGCTGATTTGCCGAGGACATCCTCAAAGGTTTCACGAATCCAATGAGTCATCATCTGTCTGTTTGCCCATGCATAGTTGGCTGCAGCCGCCATTGCCTGAATATAGTTTTGAGCTTCTTTGGAATCAAGTGGTGCACATGCAAGTTGTCTGTCGTCCAGCTGAATTTTGTATTTCTTATATGCCTTGTCCATTATCCTCAGATAATCGGAGCACACTTGGTGTCCGCAGCCTCTTGAGCCTGAGTGAACCATAACAACAATCATTCCTTTTTTAAGGCCGAACACTTCTGCAACTTCTTCATTGAAGATTTCTTCAACTTCCTGAATTTCTAAAAAGTGATTTCCAGAACCTAATGAACCCAATTGAGGAATTCCTCTTTTTTTAGCCTTATCTGATACGATACTTGAGTCTGCATCAACCATTTTTCCGTTCTCTTCCAAGACTTCCAAGTCTTCAGGCCATCCGTAACCGTTTTCAACAGCCCATTCAGCGCCGTTGTCAAGGACATTGTCTATTTCCCCTTCTTCAAGACGGATTTTTCCTTTGCTTCCAACTCCGGAAGGAATGTTTTTGAAAAGCTTTTCTGAAAGCTCATCAATATGGCCTTCAATGTCATCCATAGTCAGATTGGATTTGATTAATCTGACCCCACAGTTAATGTCAAAACCTACTCCACCAGGAGAAACAATACCGTTTCTCATGCTGAATGCTGCAACACCTCCAATCGGGAATCCGTATCCGAAGTGAATATCAGGAAGTCCGATGGAGTATCTTTGAACACCTGGAAGACAAGCGATATTGATAATTTGCTCAATAGCTCCTTCCTCCAAATCGTCAAAATATTCATCTGCAATGTAAAATCTTCCGGAAGCCCTCATTTTTTTATTGTAAGTTCCCGGAATCTCATAAACATTATCCCTAACTTTTTTAATTTCATCTTTAATTGTCATAAAAATCACAAAATCTATTATGTTTTAATATTTGTTTGTGATGTTTAAATAAGGTTTGCTAAAAAAAGAAAAATTAGAAATGATTATGCTGGCCCTTCTTTCCACAAATCATGCATATCTAAAGATGATTTTCCATAAATACTTAAAAAAAGGTTTTGTTATATCTGAAAACAAAATTTTAAAGATAAAACAATATTTATTTTCTAAACAATGAAGATACACCGGCAATGAGTAAAAATATGGCACTTATAACATTGATGTAGTCTGATCCCATTATTACAAACATTGTTGCAATGATAAAACCTACACCTGCAATCTCTTCATTGGTTTTTACATAGTAACTAGAAATGATGCCCAAAATAGAGGCAATAATCGCTATCAAGCCTAAAAAAGGAGCGTGAACTTGCCCTAAGCTTTCTAAAAATAATAAAAATGAACCTGAAAATATTCCGATGACGGAACCTATCAACCCCATCACCATTTCAAAAGTCCTTGTTATGGTTCTAGTTCTTTTCATGTTTAATAATATGTGCAATGATATTATATATAATTTACAAATCAACTATCGCGCGAAGCTTTACGCCATCTGTTTGGACAACTTCCATCTTATGAAATGTTATGGCCTTTATTTCTGTTTTTCTTTCATGCTTATCCCAATTAATTCCTTCGCCTTTTATTGTAGCTTTCAAATTAAGGTTTTCATCGATTTTGACATTGAATTCGCTGAAAAGCATGAAATCCACTTCATGGTGGAACAGCAGCTCTTCCAGATAATCATACAAAAGTGATACATAGTCCTCTGAAGCAATTTCAAATGATATTTCAGTTTTAGGCTCAACATCACAAGTATCAGTGATAATATTAAACATTGCCATACTTGCATTTTCAAACGCTTCATTCAAGTCTTTTCCATATGCCTTAAAACCTATATCGGCTGTTGCTTCAAAATATTCATAACTTTTCATGAAAATCCTCAAAAAATATTACTTTTCAAATGCTCTCTTGCTCTTTGTTTATATATGTACTTCCAACAATTAAAATATAGTGATTAATATGTTGAGAAATAATGACACCACATTACAAGCTGATTTAAGAAAAAAAAGTTCAATAGTTGATGAAATTACATATAACAGTATAGACATTCAATCTTGCATGGTAATGCTAGTAGTTATAGCAGCATTCCTTTTATCTGTTATTTCTGTTGCCGCAGCTCAAAATCCGTTTATTATCTAAAGGATTTAATTGATTTTACAATACCAAACCCTTAGTTGCGCATTAGATTAGCTTACCATGCAAATCTAATGTTAACAGAAACTAATTTCCCACAGGAAAAATTTAGATGTTGTAATCATCGGGGTTGAAACGCAAAATTACTTGGCGTGAATTTCCTCTAACCCCTTTTCCTGTAAATTTGGTATCGATTAATCTGACAAACTCCAATTTGTCCAATGTACGGTTAAATGATGCGTAGCTTGAACCTGTCTTTTGTTTAAATTCCTCACCAAGATCTTTGGCAGAGCATACATCATCATGACCTACAATCATCTTTAACAATTCTTTTTCTGTCTCGTTTAGAGATTTCAAGGTTTCGGAAACATTTACAGAAACCAATGATTCAATGGCCTTGTCAAAGTGCTCTTGAGTAATTTCACGGCTGGCTGAAGCTTCAGCTATATTTCCGCAGGATTTTAAGAGATTTATTCCAACCCTCAAATCGCCGTTTTCCAAAGTGTACATTGCAATCTGCTCCAGGATGTCATCAGACATTACGCCCGGAAAGAAACCTGCATTTACCCTGTCCCTCAGGATATCCTCTATTTCAGAGTATGTGTAAAGCGGGAACATGATTTCCTGAGGAATGAATACAGTGTTGACGTTTTTGTCAAAAGCGTATTTGAATTCCAAATCTGACAGGATTGCAAAAATGGATGTTCTCACACCAGGATATTCCTCATATGCTCTCAATATATCATAAACCACTTTGTTTGCGTGATTGGTTTGGAAAAGATAATTTATATCGTCAAATGCAATAACAAGGGATTTATCTTTGTTTTGAAGTTCCTGCATGATTTGAGTATAGATTCTTGAAAACGGAACTCCTGTTTCGGGAGGAATGTGGCCGAAAAGCTTTTTAAAGATTTGTGAAAATATTCCAAAGCGGGTTGTATGAATCTGACAATTGATATAAACGCAAACTACCTTTTCTGTGGTTTTTTCAACCAGTTCAAATACTTTTCTGATTGCTGTTGTTTTTCCTGTTGCAGGTGAACCTAAGATAACTGCATTTGAAGGCTGTCCTCCTCTGATAGCCGGCCTTATTGCCATTGCCATTGCTTCCATTTGAGTGTCTCTGAAATTATAGTTTGGAGGCATGTAATCAGGATCAAAAGCGTTTATATTTTGAAAAAGGCTTTCATCATACATTAAAATATCTTCAATTCCCATATTATCCCATCTATTCTTTCAAGTTGATTATTTCGACGTTTTCGTTTTCGCCAATCCAATTGGTGAATTTTTCTGCATAAACCAGTTTTTTCTTTTTGAATTCATCGGCACGGCCTAAAGCATCGGGTAGGTTTGGTCTTGAGTATTTGGTCACTATATCACCAAAGTCCATTCCTGCAAGGATTATCTGGGATGCTCCGAGTGCTACTGATAGAAATATTGCCCTATCCCCATCGGTAAAACCTCCGAAGTTGTAAAGGTTTCCTACCGGCTGTGCTTGGGTTGTGCCCAATACGTTGTTGAAAAATGAGCTTAATGAAGCGATTCTATCAATATTGTCTCCATGGGCATGAATTACAATATTGGCTCCTTTAAGGTTTGCAAGTAAAATATCATCAATGTTTCCATCCAAATCTGTTGCTACAATGTCTGGAACAAGCCTTTCCTCAATCATTGCGGTTGTTGCACCGTCGGCTGCAACCAGAACATAATCCTTTAAATCATAATCACTTTTAAGCATTTGGATGTGCTCCTTTATTGAAGGACCTGCACCGAATACAATGAATTTATCTGTAAAGCCTACAATTTCGGATAAATCGTTTAAGGTAAGACATCCTTCTGTTGATAATATTTCATCCAATAATTTTGCGGATTCCTCATCATTTTCTCTTGAAAAACCGAAGTCATCAAGAATTTCTGTATAATATTTTTCCCAGAGACCAAATTCCATATTTAAACCTCACTATATTTAATTTAGCTTTAATAATTAAAAAATTTATGGATTGTTTACGGGATTTACTTCATGACCAGTTATATATGCATAAATATTGTTGATTTGTCTTAGGGTAAATCCTACCATGAATGCTGAAATTATGGTTCCGATGTAAACCGCTCCGAAGACATTTGAATACCACAGAGCACACATCACCAAAGCGATTGCAACCATTGATGCATCAAAACCAATTTTGATTGTTGAAAATCTCCAATTGGTCACGACGGCTATCGCTTCAACGCAGCCTTCACCCGGAAGAGGCGCAATATTTGCAGGCATGTATACGAATATTCCAAATGCAATAAGAAGAATGCTTATAACCAAGTATAATATATAAAATGGAATTGTCTGTTCAAATGGAACAAATGAAACCAGATACAGGGCAACATCTGTAAAGTATCCGAACAGTACGCAATTGATTAGCTGTAGCAGTCTTTTTTTATGGAATTTGGACCTTAAAATCAGAAATTGCATTAAAATCAAAGCCGCATTGAAGATAAACGTGGTTATTCCAATGTCAATTCCAGTAATCAAAGCCAAAGCGTAAGAAATAGAACTAATGGGAGTTGTACCAAGTGTTGATGTGATTGAAAATGCCACCCCAAGTGACATAATAAACAGCCCACCAACAAATAGACAAATCCTCTTAATCATAATATTAATTAAACTACATTATGCTATAAAAATATTATGGATTAACCAATATCTAAAAATCAATTACAAAAATTAAACAAACAGCTAAAAATCGATATTGCAAACCATTAAAATTGAATAAAACTACAAATTAAAAATATTTAATAAGTATAAAAACAATAGTTATATATAGCTGAAATTAAGCTAACTTTTGGAGGAATTTAATGAACGATATTTTATTGATGCTTCCTGGACCAACAACAGTACACCCTAGAGTACTCAATGCTATGTCACAGGCTGTTGTTAATCACAGAAGCGCCAAATATGGTGAAATTTTAACTGAAACTACTGAATTAATGAGTAAAGTTTTCCAAACACCAAATAATTCTTATTTATTAACTGGATCTGGAACTGCAGCAATGGAAGCAGGTATTGCTAACACTGTAGCACCTGGTGAAAAAATGTTGAACGTTGTTGGTGGAAAATTCGGAGAACGTTTCATGAAAATAGCTAAAACTCATGGAATCGATACCCAAGAATTAGCAGTCGAATGGGGAACTGCTGTTACACCAGAAGCTATTGAAGAAGCTCTAGAAGCTGATGAAGACATTAAAGCTGTAAGTGTAATCCACAATGAAACTTCTACTGGTGTTGCTGCACCTATTGAAGAAATCGGTAACGTAATGAAAAATTATGATGCTTTATACATCGTAGATACCGTATCTTCCCTTGGAGGAGACTATGTGGACGTTGAAAAGTTCGGAATTGACGTTTGTCTTACCGGATCTCAAAAATGTTTAGCTGCACCACCAGGCATGGCGGCTATTACCTTAAGCGACGATGCATGGGCTGCAGTCGACAAAGTGGAAACCAACACATTCTATTTAGATATGAAAGCTGTAAGGAAAAGTGGAGACAAAGTTCCACCTGAAACCCCATACACTCCATCCGTTTCATTAACTTATGCAATGAATGAAGCTTTGAAAATTGTTATGGAAGAAGGACTTGAAGCTAGAGTTGCACGTCACCACAAAGCAGCTAAAGCCAGTGTGGATGCTGTTAAAGCGTTAGGCCTTGAATTATTCGCTGACGAAGCTGTTTCATCTGCAACAGTAACTGCGGTCAAAATGCCTGAAGGAATCACAGATGCTGACTTCAGAGGCACTACCCGTGACAAATATGGCGTGGAATTAGCTGGCGGTCAAGATCACTTGAAAGGAAACATTTTCAGAATTGGACACATGGGAAATATTTCCTACAAGGAATTAACCCAAACCTTTGCGGCTATCGGTATGACCTTAAAAGGTTTAGGTGTAATTGATGATGCTGGCGCAGGTGTTGCATCAATTGCAGAATCATACTTATGATTCTGTTAAATTTTCTTTTTTTGTATTTAACTTGAATTATAACTTATAACTAACCTGATTTTTACACTTGAAATTGTTCTTCTAACTTATAAGTAATATATTTTTTACAAAATGTATAAGTTATAAGTTGGAAGTTACACTTGAAATGCACCTCTTTAGTTAAAAAGTCTAACTTATAAGTTCAAAGTTACACTTGAAATGCATCTCTTATAAAGAAATGTTGAAGTTATAAGAAAAAAGTTACACTTGAAATGCATCTCTTATAAAGAAATTTTGAAGTTATAAGAAAAAAGTTACACTTGAAACATATGTCTATAATTAAAAAAAAGTATTACTAATGAGAGATACTAAAAATATTTTAAAGACAAAAAACAAATATAATATAACTTACATAGGATGTGAGACTATGGCAAACAATATTAAAACAACTGTGGAAGAATTGCAAAAACTCATAAATATAAAAAATGTGATTGGCGAACCAATTGAAACTGAAGACAAAATCCTAATTCCTGTAATGAGAATGGGAGTAGGATTTGGTGCAGGCGAAAACATTATAGGACATGAAGGCAGCGGTGCAACAGGTGCTGGTGCAGGAGTAGAACCTGTATCCATGGTAATGATTCCTAAGAAAGGAAATGATGCTGAAGGAGTTCGTGTACTCAACCTAAGCAAAGGAACCGAAACCAACAAAGCATTAACCGATTTAGGATTGATTATATCTGATTTAGTGAAAAACTACATTGGAAATGATAAGGATTATGATGAATCAGAATACATAGAACCTGAATTTACTACCAAAGTAGACATAGACGAAGAATAGGAATCACTACATGTTAAGCATCCTAGGGATGATTATTCTAATAATCATCTTATTTATTATTATTTTACTTTATATTGGAGTTAAAATAGCTTTTATCTATGAAAAAAAAGGCAGTGCCTTCAAAGGATGTTTAAAAATACTTATTTTAAAAAAAATTAAAGTTTATTCTCTAGAATACCCTTCCAAAGAATCTGAAGAAAATGAGGAAGAGGAAGAAGAAGAGGATGAAACCGACCACAACATTAAGGAAATATTTGAACTGGCCAAACCCTGTTTTGAGGATTTGAAGGAATTCATCAAATCACTTGTCAAATGCATTCACATTACCAAACTTGAAAACCATCTGATTTTCGGCCTTGACTCTTATGCGGACACTGCAAAATACATCGGATACATTTGGAGCATTTTCATAATTTTCAACACTACACATAAAAATGCCAGACTAAGTGCCCAGCCATCATTCGGCGGCAGCGTCCTGGATGCGAAAGGTGCAAATGAAGTGGACATCAACCTCCTGAAAATTATTCCTCCCGCAATCAAATTGATTTCCAAAAAACAATTTCGCGAATTGATAAAAGGTGTTCGAAATGGATAGACACATTAAAGAAATTATTGAAGATTTTATTGAAATTGATGAAATCAGCGAGTACCTCTTTAGTGAAGTTTGCGGATTCACATTTGTATTTAGAAAAAAAGTTTACTCCATAAATGATGAGATAGCATCAGGTGAGATAAAACCTCTTGCAATAATTTATGAAGAAAATGGTGAATATTACCTGGCACCTATAGATGTAGTTGATGAAATAGAGGAAGTTGTAAAAGAATTTGTAAACCAACAACTTAAAAGATGAAAATGCTTGCCTATTGCGGAAGCGGAATATTTTCACTTCGAACAACCACCTCAACAACAAGAGGCCCCCTCAAGTCAGACTCAAGAAGATAGTCAAGATCAGAGATGTTATCAACCCTGACTGCATCTACCGAATAGCTTGAAGATAACTTTACGAAATCCGGATTTTGAAGTTTAACTTGAAACGGTTCCATTTCATAAAACTCTTCCTGCCATTGCCTTATGATGCCATACTCGGAGTTGTTCAAAATAAATACTATGACATCAAGATTGTTTTGCCTGACTGTTGCAAGTTCCTGAAGGTTCATCTGAAAATCGCCATCCCCATTTATGACAATGACTTTTTCACCTGTTGCAAAACTGGCGCCGATTGCAGCCGGAAGACCATAACCCATAGGAGCCAGGCCACCTGAGAAAAGCAATTGCCTTGGCCTTAGAGATTTTTTAAGTAAAGTTGTCCAGGTCGTATGGCTTCCCGCATCCGAAACTATAATGTTGTCATCAAACTTATCCAATATTCTCTTAATTGTAGCCTGAGGAGACAAATCATCATCGAGCCCTTCAATTTCAATGGAGTTGTCAATTTTTAATATATCGTCAAGCCAGCTGACCTCATTGAATTTGATTTGTGAAAGGAAATCCTCAACCTTTCCATGAATCGGATAATCCCCAATCAAAACATCCCTGTTGATGTTTACATGAATCAGATTTTTCGGAATTTCAGGTAGTGTTCTCTCACTTGCCTTGATTCCAAGAGCTATTATGCAGTCGGCATTTTCAAATGCATATCTTGCCCTTGGTGTTGAGCGTATGCCAACCAACCCCAGGTTAATCTCATCATTTTCTGATATTATGCCCTTTGCGTGAAATGTAGTGGTAACCGGAATTTGATATTTTTTGGAAATCTTCTCTATGAGCTCACTTTGTGATATTGCACCTGCACCCAAAATGAACAAAGGTTTTTCACATTCACTTATAAGCTTTTGAGCCTCACCGATTTTGGACAAATCATCTTCACACAGATAGCACAAATCAAAATCCTGAAACTCCTCACTTAAAAGAACATCCTTTGAGAGGTTAATATGTATTGGTCCTTTAGGCATTGTTTTAAGTTCATAAATGGCTGCCTTTAAAACATACATCGCTTCTGTTCCATTTAAAGGATTGTAAGATGCTTTTGTAATGTGTTTAAATATTTCCACCTGAGGCAGGCTTTGGAAGTGGTCAGTTCCCCTGTATTTCAATTCGTTGTCACCTGTGATGACAAGAATCGGGACATTGTCCTTGAAAGCTGTGGCAAGTGCCATTGTGAAGTTAAGTGCACCAGGTGAAGCTGTTGCGATGCACACTCCAATCTTTCCGCTTGACCGGGCATACCCATCGGCCGCATGGGCCGCCGCCTGTTCGTGGCGGGTTAGGATATGATTGATGGATGAATTTGAAAGTGACTTGTAAAGGGGCATTATCTGCTCGCCGGGAATTCCGAAAACCTCGCTGATGCCTTCCTCTTCAAGGATTTCAACGAACCTGTCTGCTACGTTCATTCTTCAACCTCTTGATATGAGCCATCATACTCACCAGAGCCTTCAACCGGAAATACTACTGCCTGAGCTATCCTGTCGCCTGATTTTATCCTGTATTCATATTCCCCATGATTGTAAACCATGAACATAAGTGTCCCGTAAAATCCCGGATCGCCCACTGCAGTTTGAACTGAAATGAATGATCTCAGAAGTGTTGAGCGCGGAAGGTAGAGCATCGTATATCCCTTAGGGATTTTTATTTTCCTTTTGATGCTTGCAAGATATGCGGTATGAGGTTTCAGGGTGAATATTTCACCTTCCATCTCCCTTATCTCAGGCAAGTTTTTTTCATTGTCTATAAGTGAGCCTTCAGACTCCTGTGTGTAAATTCTATCAAGTTCCAAATCTATTCCGGAAGGCTGCACCAAATCGGCAAAATCCGGAAACAGCTTAACAAGTTCCTTTTCACCAAGCATAAATATCAAATCCTTTTAATAATTTATATATACTATCTATCTAATAAATTTTAATTGGTGATATAATGCCTGTAATTACAATAGCTGGAAACAATGGAATAACAGTTGAGAAAAAAAGAGAAATGGTTAAAAAGGTATCTGAAATTGTTAGTGAAGCATATGGCTTGCCAATCGAAGCCATAACCGTTTTGGTTCAAGGTTATGGCCCTGAAGATATCGGCGTGGCCGGAGAACTTCTAAGCGACAGAAAATGATAATTTTGAAAATGGGAAATTCATGTGAATTTCCCAAAGTTCAAACCAAAAAAGAACTAGTATTTGAAAATTCAAATACCATGTTAATATCAATAGTGCATACTATTTAATTTTTATGTAGAAATCATCTCGTTTTTCTATCAGCTTCATGTCAATCAGCTGATTTAGGTTTTTTTCAATTTTGGAATCGAAATTTTTGGATTTGTATCTAATCAGTTTTCTTTTAACATCATCAAATGTGGTCTCACCCTCAACGGCATCATAAACGCTTTTTTGAAATGGAGTTAGAGTAAAAATTATTTCATCCAACGGATTTTCCACATTATTTTCAAAATTCCAATTTTCATCTTGGGCTTTGACATTGAATCTTTCTTCCAATTCATCAATTCTATCCTTAAGCAAATCCAAATGAGGATCACTTGCCAAACCGTACTTGTGCTTGGATATTCTTGCCAAAAACTCTTCATGGACAATATTTAAGTCAATACTGTCATTTTGAGATGAATCCAATACGTAGACCTTATCATCGATGACTTCAACTACCTTGTATGTATCTGTGTCTTCGTCATATTCAATTTGGCCGAATGCATTGACGTTCCACATATGATCCATCAAAAAATTTCTCACAAACTCGGCATCAGACAGGTTGTCATAATATCCGAATACATAATCCTCCCCTGCAATCTGCTTTTTGATTATGAATGTGTCAAAAATTCTTGCGATGTTTAGACCATACCTGGAGTTGTTTGGATTTCTTTTGTGTTTTTTGACCAGCTTATCAATAGTTTCGCTGTCCGGCTCCCTTCTGTATTTGCCAAGAAGATGAATTTTATCCTCATAGACTGTTAAAACCAAGTAATCATCGTCTTTTTTAAGTAGTTGTGGAGTTTTGCTTAAATCCCAATCGTTTTTTATTAAAAAATCTCTTATAAAAATAGAATCTTCCAAACTGACTGTTTTAGCATAGGTTTTGGAATTTTTAACTATAATGCAGGAGCTTTTGTTTTGCCTGATGTATTTTTCACTCATCAGTTAAATATTTGGATTTAATATTAAAAATAATTTAAGAAAAAAGAAAAGAAAGGGAAATCAATTCCCTATTTTTTAACAACAGCTGTTTTCTTAACGCTGTCTGTAAGGTAACTTACGGAGTAAGTTACTTTTTTGCCGACTTTAAGGCTTGATGTTTTGAATGTTGCCTTTGCAATTCCTTTTGAATTGGTTTTGGCTTTTATTGTTTTGCCGTTGAACTTGAATGTTACAACCTTATTTTTAAGCAATGTGCTGTCTTTTTTAAGAATTGCTGTTAAAACAACATTTTTTGTTGATTTTTTAACTTTAACTGCACTCATATACACTACACGTGCCTGAACTGTTTTTGATGCTTTTGCATCCTTATAGCATGCGGTTATTGTGTGTTTTCCAGGAGTCAGCTTGATTGTTGCAATACCATTGTTGTCGGTTTTCACCTTTTTGGTTTTTCCATCTACCTTGAATTCGACATATGTGTTTTTGGCCAATTTGCCGTTAATGTGGACTTTCATTTTGGCGTTCTGACTTGTGACCTTGACTGTGGTCAAGGTGATTTCCGCAGGCAAAATATCAACTGCACTGTATAATGTTGTATTATATCCGTTATCACCGATGTAATCAATAATGATGTCATCGTAATATCCTGCTTTGAAGTTTTTAAGTGGCAAAACAGCTTTTCCATCTTTTATGGCAACTGTTACTTTTTTATTTCCAACATTGAAGATGACTTTACCTTTTGCGTCTTTAGCTGTCATGACAACTATTGACTTGTCATCACCGCAATACATTTCACCCGGAGTTGAATAATCCGGTTCGAAGAAAAGGATTTCATAGGATTCACTTACGTTGAAATCTGTGCCTGTGTATCTTGCAGATGCGTTGTAGATGTCAGGAATCAACTCTTCAAGTTTAACTGATGCAAGGCCGTTTTTGAATTTGGCGCTTTTATAGAATTTTCCGTCAATATAAACTTCCAGAAGACCATTTGGAGAATCCGGCAGGGCCAAGGATATGATTTTTTCATCCCCAAAGTATGTATAGTAAGGGAATACTATTTTATAGTCAATTGTAAAGTTTTCAGATAATGTATAGTTGGTGTATTTTTTATCCCCTGGGAAATCAAATTTCAATGTGTGATTTCCTGCGCTGAATTTGGAAACGTCAATCTCAATCCATCCTGAGTTGTCAATTTCAAAGTCGGTTATCTTTATGCCGTCGACGGTTATGTCAATTAATTTCTTGTTGAAGTCCGCAGGAACAACGACAGTAACGTCATTTTCTTCACCATACACATAATTTCCCCATGTATATATTTCGACATAATAGCTTGCTGTGACATTGGCCTTTTTGGAGTATGTGAAATTGCTTGCCTTATACTGCACTTCAACCAAATGCTGACCACATGTAATGCTGTCAAACATGCTGTATAAAAACTCACCATACTTGTCCAATTTGGCCTTATGCACTACCTGACCATCTACAAGGACAGTAACGACGCCGTCCCTATTGTTTATGATTTTCGCACTTATGCAGTCATCATGGTCAAATACAAGGTTTGTCGGTATGTTTATAGCCATTTCAACTACAGTGAAATTGAATGTCTTGTTGAATTTCCTGTAATAGCTATCTCCAGCATAGACAATGGTCACGTTGTGATTTCCAATTGCAAGGGAGTTGAACTTTGTTGCATTCAAGAATGTGAATTGACGAGCGGTGAAATTTTCTAAAAACTCATCATCAATATATAACCTTACCTCACCATTTGCTGATTCGGGAAACCATAATGCCACATGTCCATACGGATCATCCTTTAGAATTTCAGATGGAAAAGCTGGAGTAGTGAAATTAGGGGCAACATTCATGACCTTCAACGTATCGTTTTTGATTTTGGTTCCATTGAAAAACAGGTCAATGAAATATGTTTGATGGTCTGTCATTCTGTTTACAACATAGATTGGAATCGCTTGTTTTGGAATCTTGATTGGTATTTTAACGGATGAAGAAACGTTTTCATTGTAGAATTCCACATTGTTAATGTTTGCCCTCAAATTGCCACTTTCTCCTTCAGGCAATTCGACATCGATAGTTCCCAAATCATCCTTGTATACCGTATGATTATAGGACACTATAATTTCGTCCGCATCCTGCACAGCATCATCAGTACTATTGTCTGAAGCTGCAATCGGACTTATTAAACAAATAGCTAGTAGGAATATAGAAATTAAAATAATTTTTGACTTCATAATTTACCTCACTAATTATTATATAAGGTTATATTTGTCCAAAATAGTATATATATGAAAAAATAGAAAATGGGAAAATCACGTCCCAATAATTTAGATGAAATTTAGAGCCCGACGTTGGCTCCAATTACAGTTTTTTAATTTCTCCAACAGACAACCCTGTGACCTCAGACAACTTGGCAAGGTCAACCTGATTTTTTAAAGCTTTGGCCATATCTTTCATGGCTTCAGCCTTACCTTCAACTAATCCCTCAGCCCTACCTTCAGCTAATCCCTCAGCTCTACCTTCAGCTAATCCCTCAGCTCTACCTTCAGCTAATCCCTCAGCTCTACCTTCAGCCAAAGCTTCAACACGTGCATCTTCCCTAGTTTCAGCCAATACCTTCTGATTTACTTCATTTATAGCTTTTGTTACAGTATCCATCGCTTTTGGAGTCATTTTTATCTCCTCATCAATTTCTTTTTGTTCTTCTTTTGTTAGCAGATTACTAATTTCAAGTCCAATAACCGCAAGAATATGTTCATATTTGCTTTGATCAATTGAACTACCTCGAGCTGTAGAGCTCGAGGATTCTTACTTCACGGGCTGTAGATGCTAATGCTTCTAGGATTACCGTGCTATCCCCCCAGTCCCTGAGGTTCACTAAATTTTCATGATAGATTCTCAAACCTTCCATTAGTATGTTTTTTGCAGCATTCGCGTCCCTGTCATGGTGTGTGCCGCATTCGGGGCAAGTCCATTCTCTTTGATTTCTTTTGAGATTTTTGTTGTAGTATCCGCATTGGTGGCAATTTTTGCTTGATGGAAACCACCTGCTGA
>JAFQXD010000058.1 GCA_017407115.1 Methanobrevibacter sp.
AGTTAAATTAAAAAAATAATAAGGATTTAAGTAAAAAAATCAATGATAAATTTGAAATGAACAAAATTTAATAAAAATAGAAAAAATTAGTTAAAATATGAACAGTTATTAAAACACAATAATTTCTGCCAACACTCAAATCATTGAAAAAAAAAGAAAAAAATGTATGATAAAAATATCATACAGATGCAGATACGGTTGCTACACCATATGCTGAGTCAGTACTGCTTTCTTTAATAACTTTACCATCTTTTAAGATTTGTATTGTTAATGTTCCGCTTCCACCATCCATTTTTTGAGCATCTGCAGACACTATAGTAACATCATCACCCAAATCAATGGTTTTTTCACCAGAACCGCTTATTGAACTTGATGACCCCACATCTCCTGCAGCACCTTGCCATTCACCATCGTAAATGACTTTAATTTGTACTCCTGTTGCTTGATTTGCAGTATTATCTGAATTATTACTAGATGAAGTAGTTGCTGTGTTTTTGTCAGATGACAATCCTCCGCCAATCATTGCAACAATAATTACTCCAATACAACAAACGACAATTATGGATATTGCTTTTTTTGCAGTACTCCATTCCTTCCAATCATCTAAAAAACTCATTTTCAAATACCTCCATTCATTTTAAGATAGATGAAGTATTTCAAAGCTTTAATGAGTATTCCCAAACCTAAACCTCCCATTAAACCAGTTATGAATCTTAACGTATTATTGCTTTGCCTATATTCAAACAATTGTGTTAATCCATCGATTGCAGCTGGCATTAGCAATAATGCTGCAAATGTGAGTAAATACACATTATAATCTACAAAGAAGTAATAGGTATAGGTGAAATATATTATTAAGGAAATGTAAAATCCTGTGCATCTTGAACACACAGGAAATTGATGCCCTTTAATAAAAAAACTTCTTTCTGGTTTTCTATGACAAATTAAGCTCAAGATATTCATAATTTAAAACTCATTTTATATACTTCTATAACTATTTATTAACGATTTATGTTATATAACTTTTTATTTGATTGGAAACATAATATTATCAAAAATATAAAAAATGAGGTAAAAAATGGAGAGAAAACACATAATAATAATAATCGGAATTTTATTGGCCATTTTCATAATACTATGTGGTTACATTGGGTATGCTTTATTAACCCCTCAAACAACCTACATCACATATAATATTACCGAAAGTGGAACAACACTTGAAATACCTAGCGATATGACTGTCAAATCAAATAATACAGAAAGTGGAATTACAGTTCTTGAAAATGATAACACAATTATTGTAATTTTCAATAGTGCGGATAAAAATATTGGTCAAATAATGTCGTTCGCAAATATTAAAAACCCTATTTTTGGAAGCGAATATGAAGGAAATACCACATTAAACGACCCTACTGTAGCAGGATGTAATTTAGAAGGAAAATGTAATGCAGTATACACTGGAAACGATGAAACACACGATAATATTATCGTAATCAGTAAAAATGAAAATATCGTAAATCATATTTTTAACAGCATTCGTTGGGGCAATGGTGCGGCCAACACTACATCTGCAGTTTCAATAGGAAATGGCGATACAACCTATCCATTTTATGGCGATGACGGATCTATTGTAGGATATTATCATGTGGGAGACACTATAACCCATCATGACGTTATTCTTAAATTGCAACCTAATGGGCAATGGGTTCAAATTGGAGTAGCCACACCTAGTGAACCATCCAGTTCCGATGATGGCGGAGATAATGTAGACTCTGAATCTTCATCAGACGATAGTGGTAGTGATGGTGTTGAAACTACTACTGATGACTCGTCAGGTTGATTAAAACATAAAAAATTATAAAATTAAATAATCTTGAACCAATAGCAATAAGGCTATTGGTTTTTTGTTCTATTTTTTTAAAAAGGCATTCTCTGTTTTAATTACATGAAATAGATTATATGGACTTATGAAAAAAGATTTGGCAAGTAAAGGATATATTGAATACTAAATTTTTTAATGAATTAAAATGATGAAAGTCTTTTGAAAATGATAAATCCAATAGGTCCTAATGTAGTATATGAGCCGATAAATTATTTCAAAAAAAGAAAAAAAATGAGGATGAAAATAATCATCCACTTTAAGTTCTATTTAACTAAACCAAGCTTGACGGCAGTATTGTAGTCAACTTTTCCTGTCACCTTAAGCTTTTTGGCCTTCTGGAACTGCTTGACGGCCATTTCAGTGTAGGTATGATAAATGCCGTCAACTTTGAGGTAATGACCGTTGTAGGTTAAATAATATCCTTTGCTTTTTAGGGCAATCTGGATCTTTTTAACCATTGCCTTGTCTTTGCTTCCTTTGGAGATTGTTTTCCAGGTCTGTTTTACGGTCAATTTAACCTTTTTGGATACCTTATTGTAGTTGTCATCACCTTTGTAAGTTATCACAGCAGTATATGTTCCCTTTTTGGTGAGTTTGGCAAGCTTGAATGTTGCCTGACCTTTGCTGTTTGTCTTAGCAGTGTAGGTCTTGCCGTTTACTTTAAGGCTAACTAAAGCATTTGCAACAGGTTTGCCGTTGGCGTCCTTTAAAGTCACGGTGTATTTTTTGGTTTTGTCTGTGTCCTTGAAGGTCTTTGCGCTGGCAGCCAGTTTAGGAGTTGATTTTTTAACAGTGACGTTGACCTTTTCTGTGAATGGATTGTATTTGTCGTCACCTGAGTAAGTTACACTAACCGTGTTGTTTCCCGCACTCAAGTTTGGAACATTCACAGTAGCTTTACCATCCTTTACATCACCAGTGTAGTTTTTATCGCCGACACTGACAGTAACGTTTCCACCTGCATCATCAGGCAGTGTTACTTCAAAGGTAGCGTCATCACCGTATGACACATCACCTATGTCGATTTTTACCTCACCTGAAGGATCGGCTTTATTAACAGTGAAGTTGACTGAAGCGGAAACATCTTCGTATTTTGTGTCCCCGGTCAGACTCACGGAGGCTGTGTGGTTTCCGTATGAATATGTGCCCGGAATGGTGACTGTGCCATTGTCGATTGTAAATCCTACAACCATATTTCCGTCAACAGTCACAATCAAATCACCGTCAATGTCTGAAGGCAGACTAAAGGTCACATTGACTGTATCTCCAACAATGAATACTCCGCTAACATTCAAATCAATTGTTGCCTTTACCTTGGATACATTAACCGCCACAGTGGCATTGGAATATGAGTATTTTGCATTTTCTTCAAACTCAACGGTTATAACAGCCAAACCTTCTCCGACTGCCTTGAGATTTCCGCTAGAATCAACAACCACAACACCTGAATCGCTGGTTGTAAATGTCACGTTTCCTAAAGCACCCTCAGGAGTTAATGTATAATTAATCTTGGAGGTATCGCCAACCAACAAATCAATTGTACTGTTTGCAGGTTTAATTTCTGTTTTGACGATTAAAATCTCAGATGTGGCCTTTGCGGATGAATTTTCATAGATGTCATCACCCAGATAGGTGAATGTCCAATCGTACTTGCCGACCGGATAGGCGGCATTCATTATGTCAACTATCAATGAATTGTTTTCCTTTCTTCCGGATTTAGCAACATAGACTGATGAGCCGTTGGAGATGTTAAGCATGCCTGTTGCATTTTCAGGTAAAGTGACTGTAAACATTAATGCCCCATCATCTGTGACGTTGATTGTGTATCCGACCGCCTTGATGTCTGATTTAAGGTATTGGACAGTGAGCTTTGCCTTTGCGCTTGCATTCTGGAAGAGGTCGTCTCCGGAATATGTGACAGTCAGGTCATACTCATCAGGCAGAATGCCGCTAGAAAGCAAAATTGTAGCATTTAAAGGCACGTTTAAATATTGTTTGGCGTGCTTTTTGCCTGCAAGTGTTAAGTTGACATTACCGGTTGCACTGGCGTTATAATCAAGAGAAACGATAACATCCTGACCATAAACTGACATCTGATCTTCGGCTGAGAAATTCGGATTTAATTTAATGTTATTCAGTTCGATGGTGTATTCAACATTTTCTATTGCTGCTGTAACGCTTCCTTTTCCAATGCTATTTGGAGCGTATTTGATAGAATCTCCTAAATTAACAGAAGTGACATTGACATCACCATTAATTGAGGTTATGTTTAATTTGACCGGCATCAAAAGGGAATTGTCATAATCAGATACATTTCCATGATTCCCATCGAAGAGACTTAATTTGAAGATGACCTCTGATGAGTCAAAAATCTCTATTGGGTTGGGATTGGCGGTGGCATTCAAAAAGAGCCAGGAATTCATGTTAATGTTTCCCACATCAGGTTTGACGTTGAAGTTTGCGGCATCATTTCCAAACCAGGAGTTGACTGCAGAGATATTTATGAAAGATGAACGTGGCACTACAGGACAGCTGTTTATGAAAATGGAGTCGTGGATTAAGCAGTCCCCGCCAAATGTACCCATACAAACTACTGAGGATCCATTATTGGCTATGAAATTACCATGTATTGTAAGATTAGATAATGCAGTTCTAAAGAATATTGCAGCACCAGCAGCTGCAGTGTTGTTGTAGAAGCATCCAGTTATACTGAAATTATTTTGTGTGGCCTCCAAGTAGCAGAGAGCACCACCTTCACCATCAGTTGCAGTGTTGTTGGTAAAATTACAATTAGTTACATTACCCGCATTAGTGAAACAAACTGCACCACAAAAATTGTAAGCAGAGTTATTAATAAAATTACAATTTCTCACTTCACCATTATTTAAGCAAACTGCACCGCAAGTTCTTGATGCTTTGTTGTTTGTGAAATTACAATTTGTCACTTGACCACTACTTAAGAAAACTGCACCATAATAGCATGCGTTGTTGTTAGTGAAATTGCAGTTTTTCACTTCACAATTGTCAGCTGAGTAAACTGCACCACCACAACCACCAAACCGATTAGTTACTTTATTATCAGCAAAATTACAGTTTGTTACACTACCAGCGGAACTAAACATAATAGCACCACCATACTGAGAAGCAGAGTTGTGAGTAAAATTACAATCTGCCACATTACCTCTGCCTTCAAAGAGAATTGCACCACCATTATACGCTTTTCCATTTACAAAAGTAATGTTTTTCAAATCCGCATTATCACTTTTAACATTAAATATACGGGCACCTCCATCAGCATCGATAGTGCACCCGTTACCGTTTATTGTAACCGGCCTATCTATCACAATACCATTCGTAAATGCTGAATCGGTATCCGGATTAAATGTATAGTTTTTATCCAGGTTGATTACGCTGTCCGTGTTGTTGTTTATGGTTCTGTTCAAGTCGGAAAATGTTGTTCCGTCAGAGGTAATTTCAATTTTTACGGTTTGGGGTTCGACATGAGGATTTGCACTGCCGTCGGAAAATATGATTTCAAATCTGGCATCATATGTTCCCATTTTAAGCTCAACGGGCCAATCCTGGCCTGTGAATGTATAATATTCCTCACCATTTTGAAGCAGGGTGATTTTTGTGTATGCTCCTTTGATTATTTCAGTTGCGTTTGTTAAGGAAAACGGGAGTTTTTCACCTGATCGGTATGTGGTTGTGAAATCAGAAACGTTTAGGATTGCACTGTCGATTTCAGTGCAATTGATGCATGTTGTCAAATTATCGCAATGATTGCCTGTATCATTAGCATGATTGATTATGAAAGTACAGTTGAATGCATTACCCTCACTGATTGCACCACCACACTCCCCAGCATAGTTGTTGATGAAAGTACAGTTGAATGCATTACTCTCTAAATAAATTGCTCCACCACAATCCCTTGCATAGTTGTTGGCGAATGTACAGTTGAATGCATTACACTCCCAATTCATTGCACCACCATAATATGCAGAGTTGTTGATGAAAATACAGCTAGAAGCAATACCAAAACTAAATGCTCCACCAGCACCACCTGCAGAGTTGTTGATGAAAATACAGCTAGAAGCATTACTATAACTAACTGCTCCACCCCCACCTGCAGAGTTGTTGATGAAAATACAGCTAGAAGCAATACCAAAACTAAATGCTCCACCAGCACCACCT
This sequence comes from Methanobrevibacter sp., assembly GCA_017407115.1. GTDB lineage: Archaea > Methanobacteriota > Methanobacteria > Methanobacteriales > Methanobacteriaceae > Methanocatella. Next base: position 6,077 of record JAFQXD010000058.1, read on the forward strand.
GCAGAGTTGTTGATGAAAATACAGTTTGTTGCATTACCACCATCAATTGCTCCACCATCGTAATCTGCATAGTTGTTGGTGAATATGCAGTCAGTTGCACTACACTGACTGATTGCTCCACCACTATCCTCTGCAAAGTTGTTGGTGAATGTGCAGTTTATTGCAGATGTATTGTAATTACCTAAAATAGCACCACCACAACCACTATTGCCCTCACCATATACACGACCGTTTGCAAATGTGATATTGTTAAACACCACCTTGCCTCCAGTCACATGAAAGATTCTAGCGGCATCGGTTGCGTTAATGGTTACGCCGTTGCCGAAAATGGTCAGGTTTCGAGAAATAGGGATTCCCTTTACAAAAGCCGTATCGTTGTTGGCATCATATGTATAGTCTTCAGTCAAATAGATTACATTCTAGTTTGGATTGGCGTTGATTGTTGTGTTCAAATCCGTGAATGTTTTCCCACTCACCGCCAAAGCTCCATTGTCTTCAAGTTCATCATTTCCGTCCGCTGCGCTCAGGGCCGAAACCGGCTCCGGCACGGTTGCATCAGTAGAATTATCATTACCTGCAATATCTGCTGCGCTTACCGCCCCGACGGCAAGAAGGCCAACAATAAATATTGCCAGTATCATCATATATTTGGATTGCAAACTTTTCTCCTCCGATTAAAATCATTTTTAGTTGATATATAATTTGAACGGCATACATAATAATTGTATCGAAAGAGAACGCATTTTAAAAACTTCATCGATTTTCATCATTAACGCCAGAAAATAGCTGAAAGTATATCCAAACATTAAAAATCATGCAGGTGACATTCGAAATATTAAAAGTATTTAAGTATTGAGTTACAAACTTAAAGACTAACCTGATTTTTTTATAGGTGTGTGTCAGAGTGGTCAAATGAGATAGGTTCAGGGCCTATTGCTTAGTGCTTCGTGGGTTCGAATCCCATCACACCTACTATTATCCAATACTAATTTTAAGAATTTTTTATAATGTGTGAGTACAGTAAACATATGATGTGTTTAAATAATATCAATGTTAAAAATATATTCATTAAAAAAATTGCATTTACAGCAAATCTAATTTGACATTGAAAAAAGGTGATTTAATGAATAAAGCAAAGACAATTATCGGTTTACTGATTATAATTATCATCATACTCATTGCGGGAATTTTCATTTTAAATTCACAGCCCCAAAAGGCAGCATCACAAATTACAATCTGCAATTCATCACTATACGAAGGTGAAACATTAACCATCAAATTAACAGACACAAATTCCACACCGATTGCAAATCAGACCCTCAACGTGACTGTCCTAATTTCCGGAGATAATACCTATAACTATAAGCTCAATACCGACAGCAACGGTACTGCAAATCTTGGGCTGGAAAATTTAAGCAGCAGCAATTACACCATTGAAGTAAAATACGGCGGAAATGAAAATTATACCCAAACAAGTGCAAGTCAAAATTTGGAAATAAAAGAAAAAGTCGTTGCTGAAAACACACAAAGCAGCGGGTCTTCTCAAAGTGATGAAAACGATTCCTACTGGGAAACAAGTCCTGATGCAAATACTCCTTATCATACCGAATATTATTCCGACGGAGGATTTCGCCAATACGACCCTCAGGGAAATCTGGTAGGTTCATCCTATGATGATGACCAGGAGGAAGTCGGAAACAATGTAGGAGGATATAGAATTTAACTAATTGAATATGATTGCATAAGAGATTTAGAATAGTTTAAAATCCAATATAAAAATACCTACAGCAATTTCAAAGGATACTTCTATATCCTTTTTACAAATTAATGAGAAAAAACTAAAAATATGCTGATTAAAAAAGCAAATGTCAGAGGGCTGCCTGTTGAAGCTTTTCAAATGTCAAAACAGGCAGCGTTTTCGAGTCAATATCTATCCGCAGTTTTTACACCCCCACGGCTTATTTTTTTAATATTTACACTATATAAATAACGCGTTCACATATTTCTTCACAAGTCCACATTTTCTCACATCCATAATTTGATTTAAAAAAGATCTAATATATATTCAAAACCTGCAAGCTGATGTCGGAACTTTGTCCAGACATGATTTTCACCTCCGGTTTAATTTTTGATATCAGCATACTGTTACCAGTGATACGATTTCTTCACAAGCGTCTCTGTAACTCCACATGTTTTCACCTCCTTTTGTTATAAGTTCAACGGCCGGTTTCGATAATTTTTTGAAATATTGAATTTCAATGTCACTAGATTATGTCTGAAGAGTTTCTATTTGAAGGCATGTAACTCTTCAGACCTATTAATTAGTATAAACAAGCCCATATAAATAGTTTTTCGAATGTAAGTGCTCACTTGCATCTTAAAATAAGAAATCAAGAGTTAAAAGAGTTTTTTAATAATAAAAAATAATGCCATAATTCAATCATGTCTTAATAATCCAAAATTTAAAAAACAATTATTGTTAAGGCAAATGTTCTAATAATCCCAAGAATATAATTTAAATTAGTTAACACAGATATATCAAAAAAACTTTTAAAATGACAAAAATCAGGTGATACAATGGGTGAGACAAACAAGGCAGGAGTCTGCTGCAGCGTATTTTTTGTTTTTATGGGAGTTGTTGGAATAATAACAGCATTTGACAGCTATGATCCCCACTATGGATTCATAATTTTAATGTTTGCAATAGGTTCTTTTGGTCTGGTCTACTATTACGGCATGGACTATGTTGAGTTTAGAAGCAAAAACTTTGGAGATTTCTCCACCAGAGTAGCCGGAAGATGGAACAGAAATGGATGGTCTGAATCTCCAAAAATTGACGGATTGGAATTTGAAGACTGCAGAACAAAGGAGTTCAAAAGCAGTTTCGTGAAAAAAGGAAAAAAATGCTATGTCGCTTCGATGCCTTTGGGAAACAACAGAATGAGACAGACCTTCAACGTGATGGATGTGACATTTACTTTTAAGGTTTTTGAATTTGTTTTCGACTCTGAGGAAAAACGAAAAGAGCATGATGAAAGAATTAAAACACATTTTGCAGGCCATTTTTACCGTCGAGATTATTTCGCACAGGATAACGTTTATATTGTCTATGCACAGAGCATTTCACCTATATGCCCAGAGGCCGAGCATGACCTCTACAGCTATGAGCTTGAAAAGGCTGTCGAATATACAAAAATCAGGAAATAAGTCTGTTACTACATTTCAATATTAATCACCCATTGTTTACTTCAAATATAACTCATTCGTTTCATGTTTGCAAATATTTCAATAGAAAACATTCACTAAAACACAAAGCCATTAAACTTGTTGGAAAAATAATTTAATTTTAACACACGAGTTAAGTCTTAGAAAATCACGTAAAGAGGTTGCATTTGAAAAATTAAAATTAATGAATCCATTAATGGATAATTTTTTAAAAAAAAAAGAATTTATGAAGCAATATGCTTCAAATTGTTTATTTTGTACAAATAAATAGATATTGTCGATTAATACTGATAAGTTTTTGTTCAAAGTAGTTATCTATTATATCTTGAGTTTTGATTACTTCAACATTGAAACCAACTGATTCCAATAAATCTTTAAAGTCCAAACCATATTTTCTTAAATGGTCTTCCTGACCATAATATTTTAATCTTAATTCTGGAGTGTTATACTCCTCTTTTTCAAATGTTTCAGGAATTTCATATATTGGGACCGCAACAATACATGTTCCATCATCTTTTAAAACTCTGTATAATTCACTCATTGCTTTAAGATAATTTGGAACATGTTCCAAAACATGCGAATTAAATATAAAATCAAATTCTTTATCATCATAAGGAATATCTTCCATATTAACTTTTTTTACAATATGTCTGCCTCTTCTTTCAAAATAACTTGGATTCAAATCAACAGGATAATAATCAATGTTTTCAAAACTCATGAAAATCTCATAAAATGCTTGTTCTGGAGCAAAATGGAGCAATTTGCATGGTTTTTCGAATTTGGAGAAAAATCTTTTTTCAAAAATTAGGTATTGGAATCTAATTCTTTCCACTGAACTACAGTTAGGACATTTTACTCTAAATCTTTGTGAAACACCATGTGTTTCAAAAATGCTTGAAGTTCCGCAAATTGGACAGAAATTAGGAATTTCTCCAAGAGGATCAGTTTCGTTTTCATCATATTCCAATTCATTTAAATTGTCTTTCGCATTATTTATTAAAAAATTAAATAATTTTGTATTATTCTTTTGATATACTTTAAAGTTAGAAAAATCATTTTCTAATTTTTCATATTTTTCCCCAATTATTTTTTTTCTTTATTTAATTTTTTATTTTTGCTATTTAGTTCTTTATTCTTTTTATTTAGTTCTTTCACGGATTCATTCAAACGCTTATTCTCATTTTCATAATGTTTAAAAGTACCACTTTGATTTAAAATTCCTTTTTTAATTTTTCCAGATACACTCATGTTATAGCCAACTATAAAGTTATATTATTATTAATGGTGATATTATGAAATTTAATTTCATATTCTATTATTATATTTTATTATAATTGTATATAATTATGTCTATAAAAGTTATGTTACATATAACACTCAAAAATTGAATAATTTTATAAAATTGATAATATATGGAAAAATTATAATGATACAATAAATTTTCTAAATCAGTTAATAATTTTCCGTCCAAATAGCTCTATCTTTTAACCACAGCAGTCCTTTTGACAGTGTTTTTAAGGTATGTTACCTGATAAGTTATCCTTTTTCCAACCTTGAGCTTGCTTAGAACGGATTTTGGAACGGTGACTTTCGCTATTCCCTTGGAGTTGGTTTTTGCGCGGTAGACTTTTCCGTTGAACTTGAAGGTCACCTGCTTGTATTTAAGGGCAGTCTTTCCTTTAAGCGTTGCCTGAAGAGTGAGCTTTTTGGCGGACCTTTTGACAGCCTGTGACTTGAGCGTCAGGACCTGTTTTACGATGAGCTTTTTGGAAATCTTGACTCCCTTGTAGTTTATTGAAACGACGTATGTTCCGGGAGTTATGGTGTTTGGAACCTTAAGTGTGGCAAAGCCTTCCCTGTCTGTCTTTACGCTGAAGGACTGTTTTCCTATCTTATATGTGACAGTGTAGTTTTTTTGCACCATGGTGTGGCCCCAATAGGTTTCAAGCTTTACGTTTCCATATCTCTTGTTGGCTTTGACGTCATCAGCGCCGTAATATATTGTCATGTCATAGCCGCCATCGGTGAATGCAATTCCCTCTGCGTCTGTTACGGTTATCTCATTTGTACTTCTGTTAGCGCTTCCGTAGTTTGTATCATAAGCAGCGGTTATGACGTATTTTCCTGCGCTTTCAAATACGTTTGGAACCCTTATTTGTGAAGTGGGTCCTGTGATGTTTTGGCTTTTGTAGAGCTTGCCGTTTATGTAAACGGAGAAGTTTCCGAAAACCCCTTCACCGGCATTCAGCGTAAAGTCCTCTCCGTAGTACCTGTCCACACCGATTGTGGTGTCAAATGATATCTCAGCCGCAGCTATATCAAATGACGCATGGGTTTCGCCTTTTCCGTAGTTTGTATCATAGACCGCCATGATGTGATTGGTGCCTGTTTTGGTGAATGTGCAGTTGACGCTTGCCGTGCTGTTTATGATTTCAGAGCATCCGACAAGAGTGTAGTTTTCATCTGAAACCTTTGCATATACGCTTAGGTTTCCGGCCACATTGTCCGGGAATATGAAAGTGATCGGATAGACGGAGTTGACAAGCGCTGATTTTGAGTCTGCAAGATATGAGTATTTTACATGGAATGTCTCTTTTAGAGTCTTTGCGTGATGATATTCGCTTGGCGCAACCCTGAGCTCAAGGGAGTGATATCCCTCACACAAGGAAAGCTTGTTGAATGCAATAAAATAGTCGCAAAACAAAATATCATCGTCATCGGTTATGACCTCTTCAATGCAGTCAACCTCCACGCCGTCAATGAAAAGTGAAAAGTCATTGAATCCGCAGTCAATTAAGACAGTGGAATGTTTTGAGATTTCAGGAAAATCATGTCCCGAAAGCTTCAGCTGGAAATCCCTGTAGACTGTTGCCCTTTTTGTCATACCTGGATAATTTCCGCTGTAGGTTATCTCCACATCATATTTTCCATAACTGAAATATTGAAGGGAGCGGGCAATGATTTTGGTTGCATTTTCCCGTTTGAGGTCGTATCTGGTTGTGGACTGGTTGATAGTGACCGTAACAGTTCCGACGGCGTCGCCTGGAAGCTTGACTTCAATGGCCTCATCGGCCTCATAGAGATCCTTGAGAATGCATGAGATGTTTGTGACGCTATATTCAAGTGTCCTGTTGAATGGCTTGAAGAGTTCGCTTCCAGAAAAGACAACCTTGCAGACATGCTTTCCGATTTCATGGCTTTTCGGATTCAAATGAATGATTCCTGATGTGGAATTGGAAATGTCAACGTCACGGCAAAACTCACCGTCGATATAAACAGAAAGGTTTGCACATATAGGCTCAAAGTTCAACGTGCGGTAGCTGAGCTCAAGGGGCTCATCAACGACTATTTCATCGCTTACGGTAATGTTGATGTAGGCCTCATCTGCTGCGGTGTCTGATGAAACAGCACTGGCATTGTCCTGAGCCAATACAGGCGATAAGGATATTACCAATGCCAGAAATATGCAAACTATCAATATCCTTTTCATGCTATCACTATTTGCTTGGCGGAACGACATCAGAGTCTATGTATCCTATGACCTTGTTTGTTTCGCTTGTAGTGTTTACGACGATTTCCGCCTTGACGTGGGTTGTGCGGAAGTACTGGTTGATGTTATCATCGGCACTAGGGTAAAGGTCAACCACATAGTTCATGTTAAACGAATACTCTCTGTTTGGTGAGTAGACATTTTCATGTCCGTTGAACACACCATAACCTGCATTCTGGGTTTGGCCGTCATCATATGTTATCACTATGTTTTGAAGCCCTATTCCCGTTACGCGCTCGATATAATCTTTTGGCATGAAGGTGAATTCGATTGTGCCCTTGATTGGCCTTTCATCGCTTGACTGGCCTGAAGTTGTTGTTGCATAAAAATACTTGTGGCTCAATGTGACGTCGGTTACATCAACAAGAGCAGATCCCAGATTCAAACCGCCGCCTGTAAGTGCTACAGCCACAAGCAAAATGACAATAAGGACAAAAACGACAATCGCCAGAGTCTTTATGTTAAGAACAGAACCGTTGTCCGATTTCACCTTCTCAATCATGCCGTCAAGCTTTGCTCCTACAGTCTCACTTTCCTCTTGAGTATATGTGACGGAAGCTCCGCACGCATGGCAAAATTGAGCCGATGCGTCAAGTTCCTTTCCGCATTGATCGCAGTACTTTTTCTCCACCAAATCACCGCCTGAATGATTCAATATTGCCCATGGCTATTTTTTCATCTTTTCCATTTCCCGCTCAATCATCTCTTCACGGTTGCCCTCAAGCTTTCCGCCCAAAACGAAAGTCTTTAAAAAGTGTGAAAGCAAACCGATTCCCCAGAAGAGTGTTATCCAGTAAAACCACCACTCGCCGGGAGAGGTTAGGAAATTCAAAACAATAAGAATAACATTTACCACAATGTAACTGCTCAAATGCTTGTAAAAGCCAATCTTTTCATCCGCCCTTTTGGCGGCCCTTCTGTATAATTCATCTTCAGACATACGAACACCATGAATTTTATTTATAATAATATATTGTTGATTAAGATATTTAAAACATTCAATATATGGAATGAAAATATCATATTGAATGCTTGGTTTTGCGCTGGATTAAATGGGTTGATTGTGATATAAGTATTATATTTCAATGTGGAGAATTTGATTATTTAAAAAGCAGTGAAAATCTGTGAAATATTTGATGAAGACAGATAGATGAAAAAAAATTAAAAAAGAAAAGTAGTGAAAAAATTCATCTACTTTATTTATTTGACAGTAATTTTTATTGTTTTGGTAGCTTTGTTGTAATTGCTGTTGCTTGCAAGGGTGATTGTGGAAGTGAAAGACCCTTTCCTGTTAAGTTTGGATAAAGTGAATGTTGCCTGACCTTTGGAATTGGTTTTGGCAGAGTATGTTTGACCGTTTACTTTAATCTTAACATTTGTATTTTTAACAACAGAACCTGTACTACCTTTTACGGTTATTGTCAATTTTTTGGTTGCTTTAACTTTAAATGATTTTGAAGACGCAGTTATCTTAGGAGTATCCTTTTTAACTGTTAACTTCACTGTGGTTTTACCATCAAGAATAGTTCGGTCACGATCGGAAGTTACGGTTACGCCTGAATATGTCTTAGGAGGTGCAGTAATCTCAATATATGCTATTCCCTTTGCATTGGTCTTACCTGTAAAAGTCTTATAACCGCTGCTGGTTTTTATTTTAACTTTAACGGTAAGTCCAGGAATAGGATTATTATTAATATCTGTGACTTTAACACCTAGCTTTTCACCATACACGATTGATGATTTTAAAGCTTTCACTTTTACATTAAAGAATAAGCCTACATCATAATAATCATTGTCATCAGTTAAAAGGCTGCAGTCAAATGCATATCCCCAATACATGTTATTACCATATTTTGCATAATTATCATTAAAAGTGGTTAAATTTGCAATACAATTATATAATGCTCCACCAGCGTTCAATACAGCATTAGTTTCGAAATGTGAAGAGTGTATTACACATTGACCCTCATCTTGATAATTATTTTCCTCACTTCCTTCAAAATTATAAACAGCTCCTCCATCGTTTTTAGCTGCATTATAGAAGAAATAAGAATCATAAATTCCTGCCAGCTTCATATTCATTACAGCTCCACCAAATTCGGCATAATTTCTTACAAAAAAGGTTTTGCCCAATATGTACAATAATCCGTCGGAATAAATTGCTCCTCCAGCAGTATCATAATCATCTGAATCCGGAACTTGATTGTCGCTAAACCAACAATAATCTAATACAAGGATATTATTTGAAAAGATTACTCCACCACCTTTATATGCTGAGGAATTTCTAAATTCACAAGCATCTAAGGTTAAATATCCGGAATTGAAAATAGTTCCTCCCCAAGCCCAGTTATCTTCTCCGTTATTAACAAAGAGAATATCCTTAATAGTAACATGAGCATTTTCTTCAATAACAAAAACACGTGCACCATTACCATTGATTGTAATTCCGTTACCATTAATGGTCATGTTCTTAGTGATGAGTATACCTCCTTCGTAATCCTCATCATCTGGACATACATAAGAATAATTATTATAAAAAGTAATAGAACCACCATTAGGAACATTTGAAATGGCCTGATTTAATTGTTTGAAGGTATTTGCTTTTCCCGTTTCTAAACTTACATCATCCGTCTGTTCTAATTGGCCATCAACCGACACTTCATCTGCAATTACCTCATCAGTAGTGTTTAAATCAGTTGCGCTGACTGCTGATAATGCAGAAATAGCTACGATTAATAAAACTAGAACAAAAATATATCTTTTATTAAACATAGTTAATAATATTCACTTTATATCATATAAACATATTTAATTTAATGCAATATTTAAAAAAAGATGTAATATTTTTTAGATTTGAAAAATATTGAACAAAATGATGATTTTAAAAACATTTTATAAAAAAAATAAGAAAATAGTAAATATTATTTAACAGTTATTGTAACTGTTTTGGTAACCTTATTATAATATTTACTACCTGAATAGGTTATTTTTGATTTGAATGAACCCTTTTTGGCCAATTTATTGATATTGAATGTTGCCTTACCTTTAGAATTGGTTTTAGCAGAATAAGTCTTGCCGTTGACTTTAATTTTTACCTGTGCATTTTTAATTACTTTTCCCTTGTTGTTTTTAAGGGTTATTGTGTATTTTTTGGTTTTCACATTCAAATTGAAAGTCTTTTTGGAGGCGTAAATCTTTGGAGTGGCCTTTTTGATGACAACCTTAACAGTTTTTGTTGCAGGATAGCAATCATCGCTTCCGTAATAGCTTATTGTTGCAGTGTATGTTTTAGGAACAAGGCTTACAGCCAAGCTGGCCTTACCATCGGAGCCTGTTTTTACTTTGGTTGTCTTTCCATTCAATTTGATGTAAACGTATGTGTTTGCAATAGGGTTTCCATTGGCATCTTTCAAGGTCACTGTAAGTTTTTTGGTGTTTCCATAGACCTTTGTCAATCCTGAAGAAGACAACATGACATAAGTCCTGTTGGATCCGTCACCTACTGTCAGGCTTCCGTCATGTACGACATAGTTGTCCGGATGGCCTGCAGAAATCTTACCGCTTAAACTATAATTAGCATAAGCGATTGAAGAAGTGTTCAGGAAATAACCTCCCAAGTCAAAATCATCCTTCAAACGAAGATTGATAATGTTTTTGTTTTGATCAACCAGAGTAAGGTTTAAATCACCACATCCGAAGAATCTATTACCGTATTCATCTTCTAGGTGACATACTAAAACAAACTGGCCTTTGGTTACAGTGATATTTGAGAAAACTATATTCAACGGATATTTATAAGGCAGTTCATCTTCGCTGAAGCAAATGGCCACTGACTCAACATCGAACTTATTGTTCTTCAAGACCAAGTCCCCATAACAGTCATGGTTTTCATAATAATGATAAGCAAAGTAGATTGAGTCGTTATTCTGTCTGGACTTAATATTGGAATTTCTCAAGTCAAGATATGCTTTGGAAAAGATTGTTGTACCTCTCCTGGCGCAATTTTCAAGGAAAGTGGAATTTGATATTACACATCTTCCGTCAAAGTAAACTGCACCTCCACTGGTATTTGCATAGTTTTGTGTAAAGTTACATAATGAAATATCTGCATAGGCAATATTTTGCTCATCAGGAGCATTTGAAAAAATAGCCCCACCATATTCAGCAGAATTATTGTTGAAACATGAAGTTTTTACATTTCCAGTTCCATTATATCCTAAATAAATAGCGCCACCAAACATAGCTTTGTTTCCATCAAACATGGAACCGTTGACCATGCCTGTGCCGCCCATATAAACAGCACCTCCACTGTAATTTGCTAAATTGCCAGAGAATCTGCATGAAGAAACATTTATACTGGAAATGACTTCATATTCAGTGCCGTCTGATGTAATGGCACCACCATAATTGGCACTATTTTCATAAAATTCACAATTAAATACCAAACATTCACCAGCAGAATAAATTGCACCACCGGAATAACTAACTGAATTGTTTGCAAAAATGGAATCTGCTATAAATACTCCATTTATAGAATAAATACCTGCCGCCGTACGTGCGGAATTGTTTGCAAAATAAGAATTGGCAACATCACATTTGTCATTACCGTAAACAACACCACCTGATTTATTAGCACAATTATTAGTGAAATTGCATGAATCTATAGAAATGTTTCCATTAATATAAATAACTGCTCCCCAAACAGCGGAGTTATAACTGAAGCTTGAATCATGCATGTCCACATTACCATCAGACATATAAACCCCACCAGCATCAGCATGATTTTCGGTGAAATTACAGAAATAAATGCAGCCGTTTCCAGAAGTGGCAACAACTCCTCCATAGTTAGCGAAATTATTGATGAAACTTGAACTGTAAATGTCCATATCGGATAAAGAATAGATAGCTCCTCCATAATTAGCGGAATTATTAATGAAACTGCCATTACGGATAAATACATTTGAAACAACCTGTGCAAGCAGTGTTTCAAATAAATTAGAATAGATTGCTCCTCCGGTTGCTTCGGCATGATTGTCAATGAAGACAGAATCATAAGAATAGAAAGGAACTAAACCTATATAAAAGATGGCTCCTCCATAATTAGCGGAATTATTGATGAACCTAGAGCAGTTTACGACTTTCGCATCATAAAGAGCGCCACCATCATTAGAACCGGAATTATTGATGAAAGTACAATTTTGAACTAAACTTGAACTTGAAATGGCTCCACCATTATCTCCTGCTGTATTGTCTATGAATAGGGAATCATAAAAGTGAGTTTCACTGAATTGTGTAATTCCCATATTTGTCCTAAACATCTGCCATATAGAATTATGAACAGCTCCGCCGGATCTGGAAGCGGAATTGTTAATGAATGTAGAGCGGTAAACGTTTAAATATTCACTTGTATAAATGGCTCCTCCAGAAGTGACAACAGTGTTATTGATGAAATTTGAATCATAAACATTTAAATTTTGATAAGAATAGATTGCACCTCCACCATAACCTCCAAAGGCACCATAATCATAAGGATTCTTATCAGTGACTGAATTATTGATGAAATCCGAATTATAGATATTGATATTGCTGTGTACAGTTATGGCACCACCGGACTCAAGCACGGAATTGTTCAAGAATCTGCAATTGGCAATTTCATTGAACTTGGCATTGGAAAATATTGCACCACCGGATCTAGCGGAATTGTTTACAAAATTACAGTCTGTAAAATTATTACGCTTAACGGCAGAAAATACAGCTCCACCATTATATTTGGCTGAATTATCAGTGAAATCGGTTGATGAAACCAAAGTGGTTCCAACACCGCTAACATAAATTGCAGAACCGTGTGTGGATGCATAATTATTGTCAAAGCATGAATTTTCAATATAACTGGTTGCGGTGCTCACCAGATATAGCCCTCCACCTGTATTGGCGGAATCGTTAATAAACTTACATCCGTTTAGATTCAAATCAAATAAGGAATAGATTCCTCCACCAGATTGTGTTGCAGTGGAGTTTATGAAACTACAGTTGTTTAAAGTGACATTGCGGCCTGCAACATAAATACCACCACCATTGATTGCAAATGTATTGTCGAAAACAATATTGCTTAAGACCACATTGTTAGCAGCAATATAAAAGGCAGTGGCCTTGGACAAACCATTGATAGTGTGTCCTTTACCGTCAATAGCAATTTGCTTGTCAATGAAAACACCGTATTCGCCATCATCATATTTCTCATCATAGGCATAATCATGGTTCAGGACAATGGTTGATTTGTCTGATGCACGGTTAACCATATCCTGAATACCATTTAATGAATAGGATTCCTGACTGGAATCAACAGTGAAAGTGAATTGAATAACATTGGATTCAAAAACATTGTCCTTATATTGGGCAGATAAATTATGGACCCCATTATCCAAATTAAGGTTTAGGGATGCCAATCCATCTTTAATTTGAGCATAATAGGTTTTGCCGTCAACATTGAATTTCACCAAACAATAATTGATGGAATCGATGCCGGCAAACTCATCGAAGCTAACTTTAACATTGAAATTATTGGTATTAATGGTTTTGAATTCATTTGTACTAATATTAATGCTTGTAAGATGGATATTTTGAGTGAATGCCTTAATACATGCCACATGGCAGCTGTCGGCATAATCATAGAGGTCATACCATGTTTCACCGTCCAAACTTACAAATGAAAGGTCAGCAGTGAATGTCTTTTTAGTAATTTCCTCTGCATAACAAACAGGAATGCAGCTGTATCCATCAATGTTGTGATTGTGAATGGCAATAGTAAACTTGTCGTCCTTGTCAAGCTGGATAAAGTTTTTGAAAGGTATAGTGTAATATCCGGCAGCGGAAGTTCCGTTTTGGGCAAATACAAACTGGTCATTTACATAAACGGATACTGTGTAATTTGTTTGAGTGTCGAAATAGGTTGAAAATGCTGATAAAAGACTATCGTCTTCGGCAACAAAAGTGTTTTTGAAATGGATTGAACCCTGATAATGGTAGAACTGACTTACACCTGCAAAATCATACTGATAAATCTTATCATACGGATTCACATCACTGAAGATAAATGTATATGCATGCATTCCAGGATCAATCTGCTCTGAGATTTTCTGACTGTAGGCAAGATAGCCGAAACCGTCATTTTCCCAATCTCCACCATAACTGTTTTTGAATATCCATGCACCGTTTGCATCGTTTCCAAGACTATCCTTTCCGTTATAGCTGTCATCCCAGCCGACAAGGGAGACTGCGTGATAGTCTTTTCCCCATTTAAACATTACTGAAACAGCACCGTAGTCCCTTATTGCCATTTTATACAATGCATTGTCTGTGCTGTCGTGGCGAACAGGTAAAAACTTGATGTTTTGAATATGGAACATCGGATTTTGCAAAACGGATATTGATGAAAAATCATCATAGCCTTCTGCAGACTCATCAATAGGGCCGAGCCAGCTTGTCAGGTAGCTCATAATCATTGAGTCATAACCTGCAAAGTTGGTTTCGATTTTTATTCCGTATACGGAATATGCCGCCATCAGATTTTTAGCGTTTTCCTCTGAAAAATCATATGTGACGCCTGTTGCCTTTTTAAGACATGTCTCAAGAGTTGCAAGGCCTGCAAAAGCCCAGCAGTTACCTCCGTTCTTTTGGTCCTTGACTGAACTGACATAGCCGTAATCATTGGAATTGTAATAAGACGGCAACGCTCCTATGGCAGATGATGAATCATTTAACTGACCGTCAATCAATGATACTGGGATTAATGAATTGGCATCATAAAGGTTATCTGATTTGATGCTTAAAATTGACTTTTCAAAATCCACATTAGTTGTTACGGTAAAGTAATAATCGTTATTGACAGCAATTTCAGACAGGTCTATGCTATATGTTTTAACAATGTTTCGCCCTTCAAAGAGACTATCTCTTGAACCAGTATATACATTAGTACTACTATCCCTATCAAAATATGTATAAATATTTAAATCTTCAATCAAATAGAAATTCAAAACCGGATTTACAAACTCCTCGCTGATTCCTATTATAGCGGAAACATTGCGAACCACATTGCCTGTGGCAATTGAAGTTAAATATGAATAATCATCACGGTCATAAATCATTATATTGGCCAAACCGTCATGAACCTCGAAAACTGAATATGGCATATATAAAGATGAAGATTCGCTGGAGGACAGCTGATAGAATAAAGGGTTACTTATCAAATAATACTCTTCACCATTCAAAGTTGCCCTCAACTCAGCAATAAGATGATACTCATTTCCAAATGAATTATACTTCTCCAATCCTACAGAATCCACGGAATCTATGAAGCCATGATTACTGGATCCGATTGTTTCTTTCTTTCCATCAAAAAATATGCTGGATCCTTCCTGAGCAAAGCAGTCCCCGAAATGATTACTATATAAATTAAAGCTATTCGGAATCCTGGTATAAATGGCTCCACCAACTGAAGCGTGGCTTACATAAAACCAGTTTGTGTACAGGTCTATGGTACCGTAGATATCATAAATGGAACCTCCATAACAATTTGCAAAATTATTAAGGAATTTAGTATGATATAAATCCAAAACTGAATTTACATTGCAGATTGCACCACCAAATTCAGCACTGTTACGATTGAAGGTTGTATCGAAAACGTACATTTCACTTTTTGAACTGTAAATTGCACCTCCACCATCAATTAATGATATTGAATCATTGAAATTGCTTTCTTCAATGGATATGCGGGAATTCAATGAAGCGATGCATCCTCCAAAACTAAAGGATACTGAACTGTTAAAATTGCATCTGAATATGAAGATATCAGAATCTTCACAATAGAGTGTACCTCCGTAATAAGAAGTATAATCATTATATCTGCCTGAAGTGGAATCCACCTCATCGGAAACACTAAACGGATTAAAGTGAGTATTATACATATTTAAATTAGAATTTCTACAATAAATTGCGCCTCCTTTATAGGTAGCAGAATAATACATGAAATTAGTATTGGAAATGAAAATATCTGAATTTATAGCTGCAATAGCTCCGCCATTAAAAGTATCATAAAGATTCATGAAATAACAAGCGTCCAACATTAGGGTAGATTTAACATTATCCGGAGTATCGCAAACAATCACTCCTCCATAAGTGCTGTCAAAATAACCTGAACCTGATGGAATCTCCGGAAGATTGTCCTCATCAAATACGTCATTTCTTCCAAAAGAAACATCCTTTGCAAATAATGTGGCCTGATTGAGAATATTTGCATTATTTATCTGCAGGTTCTTTAACTCAAGGTAGGAATTTTGTGGGATTATAAAGTCATACTGATTGGAAATCCAACAGTTAATTATCGCTCTTGAAGTTTTACCGATTAACCTTGCATCGAAAATTACACATGT
This sequence comes from Methanobrevibacter sp., assembly GCA_017407115.1. GTDB lineage: Archaea > Methanobacteriota > Methanobacteria > Methanobacteriales > Methanobacteriaceae > Methanocatella. The sequence goes on from JAFQXD010000058.1 coordinate 22,280, forward strand.
GCCGTTGAAATCATATGTTCCCTCTTCAAAGTAAGCGGTGACCCCTGGAGTGATTCTATCAGCATATAAATATTTATAAGGATTGTCTTCAGATCCATTACCGTCATATGCTGCGGATGCATCAAAGTAAATGATATTTCCAACAAATGATGAATTTGAAATTACGGTATTGAATGTGTCATTGCCTGAACCGTTTGCAATGTTATCTTTAAAAAGACAGTCAGTTGCAGTTTCACCATACATCGCACCACCATTTTCTGTTGCCTCATTAGCTATAAAATAACAATTTTTTGCTTCTATTTTATAAGTGGCACCTCCATTACGGGCAGAATTGCTTATAAAATCACAATCTTTTACATTACTACCAGCATATATCGCACCACCAAAACCTGCATAATTTCCTAAAAAAGTACAATTTATAGTAATGAAACTATCATATATTGCACCGCCATAATCCGCATAGTTTCTTATGAAAGTACAGTTCCTAGAGGTACTGTCACATGATGCGCCACCAAAAATTGCGAAATTTTCAGTGAAAATACAATTTGTAGCACGACCATACTTGATTGCACCTGCATAGTCTGCAGAGTTTTCAGTGAAACTGCAATTCACACATGTTGCACTACGGGCTGCACCCGCTTCCCATACTGCCCTGTTTCGAGTGAAATTACAATTTACAACACTATCTTCAAAAGAGAAGTAAACTGCTCCACCTACATTTGCGGAATTTTCTGTGAAGGTACAGTCACTAATAGTGGTTTTCACATTTGAACCATAGTAAATTGCACCCCCATCAAGATTTGCATTATTTCTCATGAAAGTACAATTCACAATAGAACCATAAGTTGTCGCAATGGCTGCGCCTCCGCGATAGGTTGCATAGTTTTCAGTGAAGCTGCAATTCACACATGAAGCGCCGGATGCGGCACCTGCATTGCTTGCAGTGTTTTGTATGAAAGAACAGTTCACATAATAACCTTCTCTTACCGCACCACCATAGGCCACAGCAGAATTGTTTATGAAAGTACAGTTATAAGCAGTACAATCACCACTGACGGCACCTCCATCGGTAACTGATTTAGCGTTGATGAAGACAATGTCATGCAGGACAACATTCTCAGCATCTATCAAGAAAATCCTTGCGAAATTATTTCCATTCAACGTATGGCCATTTCCCCAAATGGTGAGAGAGCGAGTGATATTGATGCCCTCATTAAAGCCAGCATCACCATTTGGATTAAATGTATAATCATCATTCAAATAAATATCGGCATTATCATTGCCATTTATATCCTCATTCAAATCGGTGAAAGACTTTTGTGTTACATTAACAACATCTGTGTCCTCTGAAATTGCAATATCAACATTTTGCGTTGTTGACTCACCGGCAATTTCTGTTGTTTGATTCAAGTCATTTGCACTGACAGAAGATATGGTTCCAATCATTAATATTAATAATAAAATTAAATAAACCCTTTTGTCAAACATAATTAAACTTATATTTTTTGAAATATTTAAATCAATTGTCTAATTGAACTTCCAAATAATGGACTTTACATATTTTCTAAAAACATTATTCAAAAAAACAATGAAAAACACTAATTTTTTTCAATTTTTAAAAATTAAATAAAATAATCAAAAAAATCTGAAAATGTTATTGATATACAAGCAAAAGTAGTTATATAATGAATAGTATATTATATTACATATAAATGAATTCATTACATTCGATGAACATTTAATTATATGCTGATTCAGTCGGCATATCGATATTGGTGAAAAATATGAAATTTAAGCATTTTTTTGCATTAGTCCTTCTCCTAACAGTCATGTTCTCACTCGGAACTGCTGTAGCCGGTGAAAATATTGACTGTAATGCAAGTTCTTCAGATGATGCTTCACCTATTGCCTTTGAGGATCAAACTCCCATTACTGCTTTAGGTACAAGTGCTGACGGACTTGTCGATTCCTCTTCAAGCAACGATGAAGTTGATTTGTCTGTCGATATGGAACTGGGAGACATCACAAGGGAAACTTTCGCCATTAACAATATGACTTTTGAAATTCCGATAATCATTACTGTCAGCGCCAATAATGGGACTGCACACAATGTAAAGGTTTACCACAACATATCTGATGACTTTAAATACATATCATCTAATGCAACTATTGGTAAATATAATCATGAAAGCGGCATCTGGGAAATTGGCGAACTGAACAGCAATTCAGTGGCAACACTGACAATTTTGACAAAACTGGAAAAAAGCGGAACATTTCTCATATATGTTAATGCAACAACTGATTCCAAGGACATAGACATAACAAACAATGACTTAATTTGTACCATTACAGCCAATACAAGAATTTTATCAAATACTACCAGGACCAGTGCCAATCAGGGCGGAGCTAATCACGGTTCATATGGAAACAACCGAGGTCCAGGAGTTGTAAAGCGAGAGGACAATACACAGACTTATCCGGATACAATTCCACGTCCTTCTCCTAATCCAAATCCGGACCCAAATCCGGACCCAAACCCAAATCCAAACCCTGACCCAAATCCGGACCCAAACCCAGATCCTAACCCGGACCCAAACCCAGATCCTAACCCAGACCCAAATCCGGATCCAAATCCTGATCCTAACCCAGACCCTGAAGAGCCAATTGATGAAGGAAACTTAATTAAATCAACTGAATCATTAACCAGTGCTATTTTAGGAGTATTGAGTAGTATTTTTGATTCAAATTCTAGTGAATTACCAACTGACGTCGTTAAAGCCATAGCTGCTCAAGACTATACAAAAATCCCTATTTTGATTTTTGCGGTGTTTTTAATTTCACTATTAGGTATTGTTGGTTACGATAAAATAAATTCTTAAATTTTTTTATTTTTTCTTTTTTTCTTTAATTTGCGCATTTCAAATTTTCTGCATTTCTAATGATTATCCTATGCCACTATACTTATTTTTGAATTGATTAAACAACATACTAAAAGATGAAAGTGCATTTTTATTTATGATCTATGTGATATTATCAAATGTGGATGAAAAACAAGTGAAATGTTGTAATGAAATGTATAAAAAAATAAAAAAAGAACGTAGATAAAAATTATCTACGTAATTATTTAACTGTTATTTTAACTGATTTGGTAACTTTATTGTAATAGCCGTTACCTGCAAATGTTATTGTTGATGGGAAAGATCCTTTTTTATTCAATTTGTTAAAATTAAATGTTGCCTGACCTTTAGAATTGGTTTTAGCAGTATAGGTTTTACCATTCACCTTCATTTTAACATTTGTATTTTTAACAACACCGCTTTTACTGCCTTTTACAGTTATGGTATATTTTTTTGTTGCTTTGACTTTGAATTGTTTGGCCGATGCCGTAATTTTAACAGTATCCTTTTTAACAATCAATTTCATTGTATTGCTTCCGGCAAAAATGGTATTGTTTTGATCGGAAGTTATTGATACTCCGGAGTAAGTTCCAGAAGGAACATTGACAGCAAAGGAGGCTATTCCATTTGCATTTGTCTTTGCTGAAAGTGTTTTATAAGTGCTGCCTGTTTTTATCTTAACTTTAACGTTGATACCAGATATTGGAGTTCCATCAAGAGTTTTAGTGACTTTGACAGTCAACTTTTCCCCATATGTGATTGTTGATTTTGAAGGTGTTAGCTTTACGGTATAATAACATTGACCCAATTCAGCATAATCCTCTGCACTATAATCTCCATCATAATCCACTAAAGATCCTTTCCACATGTTGTTCCCCTTATGCTGTGATGCATAAGATTCAATGAACAAGTTTCCATTTGATAAACAGCTATATAACGCTCCGCCATACATTGCGGAATTAGAAACGAACTCAGATTTTTCAACCAGACAATAGGTAGATTCATCATTAAAGATTGCGCCTCCAACAGTAACAGCGGAGTTTGATAAGAAATAAGAATTGATTATGGTTGCATTGTTTGTGGTGTATATTGCACCTCCGCAATTGGCATTACAATAAACAAAATTAGAATTTTTAACTATTAAAGAACCATAAGCGAATATTGCTCCTCCTGCTGGAATATTATTTGATTTAACCTCATTTCTTAAAAAATAACAGCCATCAACTACAAGACTGCGAGTTGAATAAATTGCACCACCTCGATTTTGTGCAGTAGAATACCATAGATTACAATTTTTTAAAGTTAAATCCCCATAATTACTAATAGTTCCACCGTTAGTCATATGCACGGCAGCGTCCTTTGAATTAACAAATTTAACGTCCTTAATAGTTACTTTGGCATCACCGGCAATGACAAAAACACGTGCACCATTTCCAAAAATGGTATTATTATTACCATAAATTGTCAAGTTCTTATCGATTCTTATTCCTTCATAAAAACTACCATCGCTTGAACTGGTATAAGAATAATTCTTATCCAGAGTTACTGTTTTGGAACTTTGAGAAATTATTTGGTTCAATTGCGTGAAAGTACCATCGCTTCCCTCTTCTAAAGTTACATCCTCTGTCTGTCCTAATTCACCATCAATTGATGCTTCATCACCAACTACCTCATCAGTAGCATTAAAATCAGATGCGCTGACTGTAGATAAAGCAGTGATTGCAAAAATCAGTAAAACTAAAACAAAAACACATCTTTTATTAAACATGATTAATAATATTTAGTTTAACAAATATAAAACTATTTAATCTGATTCGATTCTAGAAAAAACATGAATATTTTAAAAAAAAAGTAAATAACAATCACTTGACAGTTAAAGTGACTGTTTTTGTGACTTTATTATAATATTTGTTGCCCGCATAGGTTATTGTTGACTTGAATGAACCCTTTTTGGATAATTTGTTGATGTTAAATGTTGCCTGTCCTTTGCTGTTAGTCTTTGCCGAATATGTTTTGCCGTTGACCTTAATTTTAAGGAGAGTATTTTTCATTGCTTTTCCTTTGTTGTCCTTAAGGGTTATTGTGTATTTTTTTGATTTCACTTTCAGGCTGAATGCCTTTTTGGAAGCGGTTATTTTAGGAGTTGCCTTTTTGATGACTACATTAACCATTTTGGTTGCAGGATAGTACTTATCGCTTCCAGCTATGCTTATTTTTGCGCTGTAGGTTTTAGGAACAAGGCTTACGGCCAGACTGACTTTGCCTTTGGAATCTGTTTTCAGTTTGCTTGTTTTTCCGTTTAAGTAAACATTAATGTATGTGTTTGCCACCAGATTTCCATTTGTATCTTTCAAGGTTACAGTAAGCTTGTTGGTATTTCCATAGACTTTTGTCAAACCGGATGATACGAAAACAAGATGTTTTTTACTGGATCCATCACCAACTGTCAAACTTCCCTGTTTTACGACATAATTGTCCGGATGGGCAAATGATACCTTTCCAGATAGTTTATATGTTGCATAAGGAATCTGAGATGTGTTCAGCCAATAGCACATTAAATACTCATCATATTGCAAACCAAGCTTGATTATGTTATTATTTTGGTCTGTCAGAGTAATGTTTAAATTCCATGGTCCCCAGAATGAATTTCCATCCTCATCTTCAAAATGGCATGCAATAACCTTTTGGCCTTTGACTACAGAATCATTATGGAATATTATGTTCAATGGCAATTTATATGGAATTTTATCATCATCATAAAAAACAGCAATGCCATCGGATTCTATTTTATTGTTTTTCAAATATAAATCGCCTAAAGAAGTACCAAAATAATTATAATTGAAATAAACCTGCATTGCATTTTGGCCGGATTTGATGGTTGAATCTCTTAAGTCAAGATAAGCCCAAGCAACAATAGACCCCCCATAATAAGCATAGTTTTCATCAAAACAAGATCCTGCGACGACACATTTTCCAGCCGACATTATTGCACCACCTGTTTCATTTGCCCAATTATCTGAAAAGCTACATGAAGAAACATTAAGAAAAGTCATTGCATTTTCTCTTGATGATACTGAATATATGGCTCCAGCATCATAGGCATGATTGTCGACAAACTCCGTATTGGAAATGACACATTTGCCATCAAAGTAAATGGCACCACCAGAATTATTGGCATAATTATCAATAAAATGACATGAAGATATGTCTCCATTTGAATACATATCATCATACGCAAAAGCTGAACAGATGGCACCACCGTAACGGGCATTATTTTCAGCAAACCATGAATTGGAAACGGCAATTTCACAATTTAAATAAATAGCACCGCCACTGATTAAAGCATGATTGTTTGTGAAATTTGAAGAGTCGATATCCACACCATACCTTCCATTTTTATCATCAGAAAGTGCGAAAATGACACTTCCATATTTGGATGAATGGCCATTGAAACTGGAATCCCTTATCAAACATTTTGTATTGAATTCTACAATGGCTCCTCCATCTGAATCTGCACGATTATCCGTGAAATTGCATGAATAAATTTTAGTCTCCAAATTGTATTCATAGTAATTGTACAGGTAAATAACTCCTCCATCAGTGGCAGAATTATTAATGAAACTGGAATTATAAAAACTCATATCTCCCATTGAATAAACAACACCGCCGCCAATACCTGCAGAATTATTTGTAAAGTTAGAATTATAAATTAAGATATTTGAGACAAATTTATCATTGTCAGTTTCATATTTATAAGAATAAAAAACACCACCATAATTGTTTGCATTATTATTGGTGAATATGGAATTATTGACACGGCAAGGAACTACTCCCTCATAATAGATAGCTCCAGCCAACGGGGCGGAATTGTTAACAAACCTTGAATTTTCTATAGTTTTAACCAGACAAATAGCTCCACTGGCTTTGAAAGCATGATTATTTTCAAAAGTACAATTATTTACCAAATCCACCTTATAAATAGCACCAGCAAGATTTCCGAAAGCAGAATTATTAATAAAGCAGGAATCATAAATGCAGACCTCCGTGAATTTTGCACAAAAAACTCCGGCGCTGATTAACTGGAATTCATCATCAAAAATCGCCCCGCCCTCATAAGCGCTGTTATTAATGAACTTGGATTTGAAAATTCTTGAATATTTGTTGGTGTAGATTGCCCCTCCCAATGAATTTGCATGATTGCCTATGAAACTACAATTATAAATTCTTGAATCATCAAAGGAGTAAATTGCCCCTCCTCCAAAACAGACCAAATAGCTGTCTTCAGCAATATAATAAGTTACTGAATTGTTAATGAAGTCTGAATCATATACATTAAGAACATTATGTGAAGTAATGGCACCTCCTTCTATTCCTGCAGAATTATCCAGAAATGTGCATTTGGAAAACTCGTTTATATTTGAATTCAAAATTACTGCGCCTCCGGATATTGCCGAATTATTTGAAAAGATGCAATCTGTAAATCCAATGGAATAAACGCTTGAAAACACCGCTCCACCATTATAGGTGGCATTATTACTTGTGAAGTTTGTGGATGAAACCAAACAGGACCCAATACCACTCACATAAACTGCAGAACCGCGTATACGTGCAAAATTATTGCTGAAATCTGAATTTCTGATTTTGGTAGTGAGTGTGCTTATTAAATATAGGGCACCTCCCATATCTGCAGTGTTGTTGATGAATTTGCAGCCATTCAAGTTGATGTCGAATAGGGAATATATTCCACCACCGAATTGTGTGGCTGAACAGTTAATGAAACTGCAATTGTTCAATGTGACGTTTCGAGAGGAAATGTAAAGAGCACCGCCGTTGCTTGAAACCGCACCAGTAAATATGATGTCGTTTAAAACAACATTGTCTGCACTTATATAAAATGCAGTTGCCTTGGACAGTCCGTTGACCGTGTGACCATTTCCGTTGATTGTTAGGGATTTGTTAACATGAACCCCATAATCCCCATCATCAAACATCTCATCATAGGTGTAATCCCCAATAAGGCCAATAGTGAATCCTGATGCCTTATTTATAATATCCTGAAGGGCATTGAAAGAGTTTGAACCGGAAGATGCATCGACAGTGAAATTGAACTGAACGATATTGGACTCGTACACGTTATCCATATACTGTGCATAAAAGCTGTGGACGCCATTTGCCAAATTGAGATTAAGACATGCAATTCCGTTTTTAATTTGGGCATAATATACATCACCATCAACAATGAATTTCACAAGACAGAAATTGATGGAATTAATGCCTGCAAAATCATCGAAACTGACTTTAACGTTGAAGTTATTGGTACTTATTGCAGTGAATTCTGTCACATTCATTCTTATGCTTGTTAAATCACTGCTTTGTGTGAATGCCTTAATGCATGCTACGTGACATGTGTCTGCATAGTCATAGAGATCAAACCAGTTTTCACCATCAAAGCTTATGAAGGAAACATTTTCATTGAAAGTCTTTTTGGTAATTTCCTCCGCTGAGCAGACAGGAATATAATTTTTTCCTGAATTGTGATTGTTGACTACAATGGCAAATTCATCCCCCTTATTCAAATCTATGAAGCTATTGAACGGTATGGTGCAATATCCAGCAGAAGCAACACCCTCTTGTGAATGGACTAATTGACCATTCACATAAACCATGACCGTAAAATTGGTTTCACTGTTAAAGTATGTGGAAAAGGCAGATAAAAGACTTTCATTTTCCGCTATGAAGCTGTTCTTATAATAAATCGGAGCATTATAATTATAGAAAAGACTCAACCCTGCAAAATCATACTGATATACTTTTGTGTATGGATTTACATCCTCAAAAACAAAAGTGTATGCATGAACATCGGGATCAAGCTGCTCAGAGAGTTTTTGATTGTATGACAGATAACCGAAACCATTGTCTCCCCACTGTGAACCGTAACTGTTTTTAAATATCCATGCACCGTTTGCCAAATTGCCCAGTGAATCTTTGCCGGTAAAATCATCGTCCCATCCCACAAGGGAAACCGCATGATAATCATCACCTACCTTGAAGGTTACTGAAACGGCACCGTAGTCCATTATGGCCATCTTATACATGTCGTTGTCCTGGCTGTCCAAACGAACAGGCAAAAACTTGATGTTTTGGATATGGAACATCGGATTGTCCTGAACGGATATTGAAGAGTAGTCGTCATAATCCTCTACGGACTCGTCAATTGGTCCCAGCCAGCTTGTCAGATAACTCATCAGCATGGAGTCGTATCCTCCATAGTTGGTCTCCATTTTCAAACCGAAAACTGAATATGCGGCCATCAGATTCTTAGCGTTTTCCTCTGAAAAATCATAGCTGATTCCTGTTGCCTTCTTAAGACATGTCTCAAGAGTTGCAAGACCTGCAAAAGCCCAACAGTTACTTCCGGACTTTTGGTCTTTAACTGAACTGACAAGACCGTAATCATTGGAACTGTAATATGATGGCAACACAATAGGCAGGGACGGTGAGCTTAAAAACGTATTGTTAATTAAGGAAACAGGATAGAAGGAGCCTGCCTCATAAAGATTGTTGTAATCTATTCTTAAAGCATCATTTCCCATTTGAATGCACCAAGTTTCGGTAAATTCAAACTCACCCTGAAGGACCTTTTCCTGCAAGTCGATGCTATATGATGAAACGAGCTTATAGTCTCTAAAAAGATCTTCTCTTGAGCCACGGTACAAATTGCCAGGATAGCCCCTACAATATAAATCAATATTGCTGTCTTCTAGCACGTAATAATTCAAAACGGGATTTTCAAACCTGTCACTGAATTTAACGTCTGCGGAAACATTATGGAGCATTGTTTTTGTAATGAGACTTGTCAGTCGTGAGGAATCATCACGATTGTAAATCATCATGGTCACCAATCCGTCGGAAACCTCGTAATTAGGAAATGGCAAATAATTATAATAAGTGCCTGAAGAAGTCAAGATATAAAATAAAGGATTGCTTATAATGAAATAATCCTCACCATCCAAAGTGGCGCTGAATTCAACAAAAACCTGATATTGATCGGAATCTAGATTATTGTTTCCCAATTCTCCAATCATCAGATTGCTTGAATTGTCCTTTCCATCGAAAAATATGTTGACTCCCTCCTCTGCATAAGAATCCCTGAAGGAATTTGAATTTGCGTTGAAATCATTTGGAATTCTTGTATATATGGCACCGCCAACCAAGGCTGAAGAGTTGCGAAAATCATTATAATCCAAATTAATAGTACCATAGATGTCATAAATGACACCTCCATAGAACTTTGCAGAACTGTTTGCAAATATTGAGCCTTTTACACTCAAAAATGAATTCAAGTTACAGATGGCTCCACCAAATTCTGCACTGTTATTGTTAAATGAAGAATATGAAATATGTAATTCCCCTTTAGAACTATAGATGGCACCTCCACCATCCGTTAAAGATGATGAATTGCTGAAAATGTTGTCTTCAATGACAACATTAGAATTGAATGAAGCGACACATCCTCCGAAACTAAAGGATTTGGAACCTGTAAACTCTATCCTTTCCAAAAGCACATCGCAATACTCGCAAAATATGGAACCTCCATAATATGCAGTATAACTTCCGAATTTATTTATGGCAAAGTCCAGATTATCAGAAACAGTTCCCGGAACAAACCATGAGTCTGAAATCGTCAGATAGGAATCTACACAATAGATTGCACCCCCCATGTAATTAGCAGAATAGCTCAAAAAGGGAGTTTCGCTAATGGTAATGTCTGAATTTATGGCAGCAATTATCCCACCGTTGAAAGCACCATAGGCACTTTGAAAACTGCATTTCTTTAAAACGAGGGTATTCATAACATTTGCCGGAGTGTCACAGACAATCACACCACCAAAGGAGCTGTCGAAATATCCTGAGCCTGATTGAATCTCCGGAAGATTATACGGGTCGAACACGTCATTACCTTCAAAATCAACACGGTCGGCGATTAAAGTGCCGTGATTGAGAATATTGAAGTTATTCAAATCAAACCAGGTCATTTCAAGAGTTGAATTTTCCATAATTATAAAGTCATAATCATTAGGTACCTTAGAGTTGATAACAGTACCTAAGTAACTGCCTGTGGATGAAAACCTCTCCCCTATCAATTTGGCTCCGTTTATTATGCAAGTGCTGTTCAATTCATATGTTCCTGCCTTAAAGTATGCGGTTACACCAGGAGTAATCCTATCAGAATACAGATATTTGTATGGATTGTCTTGTGAACCGTCTCCATCATCATCAGCATATGCATCGAAGTAGACAACATTGCCGCTAGCCAACAAATCAGATTGCGAAGTCGTGTTTATGTTAGAATTTTCCACAACTTCAATGTTGTTTTCACTGGAGTATGCATCACCGTCAGTAACGTTTGAATCCATTGCGCTGACCGATGATATTGTCCCAATAATTATAATCAGTGCCAGTAATATTAAAAAGCCCCTTTTGTCAAACATAAGTTAATTTATATTTCTTAAAATATTTAAAATTTGATAGCCTTTCAAGCATCAAATGACATCCAAAGCAAAAATCTACAAATGGAGTTCCATTAAAAAAAAAGAAAAAAAGATTAAGATTTGAATTTATCATAGCCGAAAGCACCCAATATTACAACTAAAAACACAACAAAAATCAGAATAGGTGTTTTTATATAATCCTGAGATGCTATGGCCTTAACAACATCAGTTGATAAGTTTGAATCAGTGGAATTTGTATCAGTGCCATTTGAATCGAAAAGACTACTTAAAATACCTGAAATCATATTTGTAAATGATACTGTAGATTTACTTCCAGGAGTTGGCTCCGGTTCAGGAGTAGGAGTAGGCTCAGGCTCCGGTGTCGGAGTTGGCTCCGGTTCAGGAGTAGGAGTAGGCTCAGGCTCCGGTGTCGGAGTAGGTTCCGGTTCAGGAGTAGGAGTAGGCTCCGGTGTCGGAGTTGGCTCTGGTTCCGGATCAGGAACTCTCTGAGTTGGACGGGATGCATGATTGGCTCCCAGGTGACGGCTTGTTCTGGAGATGCCTGAAGAAATTTTAGAAGTAGCGTTAATTTCACATTTCAAATCGTTCACTGTCAAATTTGTATCATTGGAATTGGCTGTTGTATTTACAGTAATGACGTAAAATCCTTTTTTGGTCAGGTTTGTCATTATTGTTAAAGTAGCATCCATATTGCTGCTTAAATCGCCGATTTCCCAAATTCCAGTTTTTGAATCGTATGTTCCAACAGTCTTGTCATGAGAAACATATTTGAACTCATCAGGTAAATTGATGCGGATTGTCACATTATGCACAGTACCGTTGTCAACGCTGGCAGTTATAATAAAAGGAACATCAAAAAATATTTCACCGATACCGCCTGTATGTTTGACAGTCTCGCCTATCTTCATGTCCACAGACAAATTGATGTCATCATTTGAAGAGGCGTCTGATGAATCCTCCCCCAGATTATCAGAAGGTGAATCCTGGCTAAGAGGAATATTGTCACTGCCGTCATCCAAACCGGAATACTGATTATCAACCGTGTCAATAGATAAATAAGTACCCTCTAAAGATCCTGAATCCTGATTAGCATCTTCACTTGCCATTACGCTTCCAAGTGAAAATAAAAACGTTAAAATCAAGATCAAAGCAAAATACTTAAATTTCATATTTACACCAAAACTTAACATTCATTATTCTTATTTCTATTTCATTTTTAAAAAATATAATTGAATATGATTAAAAAAAATCGGTTATCGGCACAAACCAACCAAATCACTTTTTCAATCATATCACATAATCCTGTTTTGAAAATACATTGCCGTTTAAATCTGTCAGAAGGAATCCTACATGTGTTGCATTATTTGCAGGCAGTTCTCCTTGCCACATGATACCTGACTTGAATTCATCAGCCGAGGAATTAACCTCAAACAGCATATTGTCCTCTGCGTCAAAGAACTTGATGTTCATGAAGTATTTTGTAGGATCAGACGGCAGATTAAAGGATTCGCCATGTACAATATAATTGAATCCATCCACTTCAACGTCAGTTATGTTCATTGAAAACACGCCATCGGCAGTAGTATTTTGGCCCATAGGCAATATCACAAACAAATAGATTAAAATCAAAACAATTACAATTGGAATAGCAATTGTAATATACTTTTTAATCTTGTTTTGAGTTTTTTTAGGATTGATCCGTTCAAATGCACTCACAGACCCTGAATCAAGATATACCTTATCCGCAGGCCTTCCAATGGTTTCGGATGTTTTCTTAACCAATTTTTCCAATTGCTTTTTGGAATTTGGGAATGAATTTATAACCGTTTGGTTTTCCAGAATAAATTCAAGATTTCCGTCAATCCTTGAATCATCAATATTGTAAACTATAATTGGAATTTCTCTTGAAAATGCAATGTCCACTTCAGTAATTACAAAATTGGTGTTTTTTGCATGATTTGAAAGCACCAGAAGAAAACATTTGGAATCTTCAATCGCAGCAGTAATCTTATCAACACCGTCTGTTGAAGACATGTGCTTTGATTTAATCCATGATGTGATGTTGTTTTTTTCAAATACCCGGTAAATTTCCTCACCGACATCCTCGTTTTCCTTTGCACAGCAGATAAAAACATCATTACCCATAATGATCACCTACAATTCTATATATTCATTATACAGATAATCGAATATCTCATCATTTGAGGAAGTGAACCTCAAGACTGATTTTCTTGTAAGGAACTCGTTTCTGATTACCAGTCCATGTATGATTGCTATTATCCAAAACATGAAAGACATAAGCAAGAACAATACGAACATCGGATACAGCAGGAACAACAAGTCTATTACCTGGAAATAAATTAAGAAACACATCAAAAGAGGAATTGCATATAAAACTCCCATCAAAACCCATAGCTTTTTGGCGGAAACTATTCCCATATATATAAATGAAGCCCAATAGAGCACAGGTATTGCAAGAAGCGCAAGAGATATGCGGTCTTTTTTATGGCCGGACAAATCCTCCTGCTTATAGTTACTTAAATCTACAGAAACTGGAGTGTCCTTTTTCTGTTTGCACAGCTCATATGCATCATTGACCACTTTTTCAAGTTCCTCTTCGGAATCAGAACTCAAAGGCAGCCATTGTGTTACCTTCAAATAGTATTCCAGCTCTTCTTTAGGAAGAATGTTTTCAATGTTTACAGAAAGAATCGGCTTGTTGTGAGAAAATGCCATGTTAATTTCATTGCTTACGTACTTTGATTCCTGTGAATATTTTGAAAATATCAGAACAATAATCTTTGTTGACTTGATTGCCTCTGCAATCGCATCGATATAAACAGTACCTGACGGAATGTTTCTAGGAGCTATCCAGCACTTAAGGCCGTTCTGTTCTAGAGCATAACATATCTTATTGGCAATGTCTGAGTTTTTTGTGGAATAGCTTATAAATACCTCGTGCTTTTCACCGTAATGATTTTCAGAACTCATAATACCACCTGGCTGTTATATGCAGAATCCACTACAAATTGCCTGTTATTTGCTTCAAACAGATATACAGTCACATTTTCCTTAAATGTCAAGTCATCCTTGTTGAATGCATCCATCGGGATGATAATAGAATGGTATTTGTAACCTGATCCGTCTTCAAATTCAACTGTAACAAGATAGCAGCTTTCATTGAGGTAATCAACACTTCCCTGACCGAAATTGACATAATGATTCAGGAGATTTGATATCCTCTGATTTGAAGAGTTCATTCTGGTAATGTCCATATTGTAAAAATCATACAACACATTTCTAAATTCAACAACATCCCCATTAGCCGTATAAGCTGAGCTTGTCGGATAATACATGGTTATTGAATCAGTGATGTTTGCTTTCTTTTCAGGGTATTTATAACCCATCATGGTCACGCCACCATAAAGCAATAAGATGACTACTGTTGCAATAATCAAATATTCGATTAGTTTTTTATTCATTTAAACACCTAATGAACAGTTAAATAATAATTTAAATTATATAAACTTAAATATATTTTAAATATTATTTAACATTAACTATGTTTATTCAATTTTTAAACTTGCGTGAGTCCAGCTTCATGTTCTTGTAGGCAAGGTCCTTGTCTGTTTCCCTCCATTCCAGATTCTCCTTTAGAACTTTTTTCCTTAAAACCTCAAGGGAATGTGACTTCAAATCAGACCCTCTGTAATACCACATGTCGTCCTTTCTGTAGACATTCAAAAAGCCTGTCACATTGTTTTTGTCGGCTTCAATGGACTTGTTGGCCAGGTTTTCATCCAATATGTTCCATTTAAGACCATACAGACTCACCAATACTTCAAGCTCCTTTAAAGTGTTCGCCTTAAGTGACTTTTCGCCGAACTGATACTCCCAGCTCATGTCATCAAGCTGGTAGACGTTCATGAATCCTGAAAATTTCATGATTATAGATATATTTTCAAAAAATATAAACCTAACACAATATCGGCAAATAATAATCACACATATAATTAAAATAACGATTGATTAAAAGTGTATACAATAGATTTTCTGCTAATTTGAAAATAGCTATCGTTAAAATAATGAAAATACTAATAAAAAAAGATAATATTGAATGAGTTGATACTCCATTACCCATTACAAATCTTCAATTTCAATTCCAAAGCTCGATTGTAATCATCATCCACCCTATAGTGATTGTCAAAAAACTCATCAAGACACTCAAGGGCCAAATCACCTTCACCATTTTCATATAGCTTTCGAGCCTTTAAAATCAGCTGTTTTTTGGTGATGTTCAGATGCCTTTTGAACTCATCAAAACTTGAATCGTAATCATATATTCCAAGATAAAAGAAAGCATAGTCGTTGGGCTTGACGCTAACAGACTCTTTAAAGACACTGACTGCATCATCAATCAGGTCCAGCTTAAGTAAAGCTGTGGCCTTCTTGTTCAATAGCTTTGAGAGAATCTTGTTTTTGAAATTGCTTGGATTGACAAGTGCCTTGTCATAGCTTTCCAGGGCCTTCGTGAATTCGCCCTTTGCAAAATACTCATCGCCGGCATAGATGTTTCTTTTGATTTTTGGGAAATTGTCTCTCTCCTTGGATGATTTCGCCAAAAGCAGCTTATGGTATTCCACATCCTTCAGTCGGCTGTCGGATTTGACAGCCCTTTTGTAATGCCTTAAGGACTTTACGAAATGTCCCTGGCCAAACAAGGCCTTTGACTTTAAAAGCAGAGCTTCACCGTGTTCGGGATCATAATACAAAACCTCATCAAACATTCCGATTGCCTTGATGAAATCATCTTTATTTAAAAAATCAGCACCTCTCACCAAGGCATTCTTGATTTCTATTTCCTTTGCAAGGTGCCTTTCGAGAAAATCAGGATTGAGATTTTCAAACTGGATTCTGTCAATGAAACTGTCCTCTAAATCCAGCCAGGAAGTGGCAATTTCACCGGTGCAGAATCTAACCTTATCTCCATTTCTAAAAACAGTAAAATTAAAATCATAAACGATTTTGCCTTCATCTTCAAATGTTATGAAATCATCGGGAATATTCAATATAGTCATTGATAATATCTTTGGCAAATACTTAAATAAAATAATTTCCATTCAACCGCAAGAAAAAACAAAAACAGAGGTAAAGGAGTTGAAAAAATGAACTAAAAACTTGCGGTTGAACGGTGTCAACGTTATCTGAAAATGCTTGCCCTCAGCTCTCTTGCCCTTTGGCTTGTATCAGGCCCCCACACTGTAGGAACACAACCTGTGAGGTTTCTATCCATTATCTTACCAAATCCTACATCTTCAATGCTTTCTACATAATCTTTTCCACCTTTAAATTCACCAGCATGATTTGGCTTGGCATCAGATTCTTCATCATTTTTGCCATCATCCCTAACCTCCTCAACCTCATAGTCAGGAACATATGACTCATCTTCAGCCTTTTTCTTTTTAGCTGAAGATGATGGAATTATTTCAACCTCCTTAAGGGCGCTTGCCTTGAGGAATTCAGTTTTGACTTCAGGTATCTCCACACTATCCCTTTTGGTGTGACTTGCATTGCCCTTCCAGTCTCTAAACTCCCACGGATACTTTTTTTTCAAAACAATGCTTGCCAACTCATCCATTGAACCGGCCTTTAGGACCACTTGGCTTCCCTTTTCGGCAAATAGATACAGGTAATCTTCACCGACCCTGAAGACATTAAGCATGTCGGTTGTGAAATCCCCCATCTTCTCACCGTTCATCTTAGATCCGCAAAATCTGCAATAGGTAAAGCTATCCCTTACACTTTTGTCGCAATTAGGACATTCAATCAAACTATCACCCCGTTAATAGAATATTCGTCAAATACATACCAAATTCTGTTTTGACCTGTAACAATCTCTTCAAGTTCCTTTAAGTTCTCTGCTTCAATTACACATCCAAACTCTTCATAGCACCAGATTCCGTCGAAGTATCTGACTCTGAAAATTCCAGTGCAGTTGTTTTTGTAGTTATCCTTCAGCTCAAGCGTCAATGACCTTTCATATACCCTCAAAACGCTTTTAAGCTCCAAATCTCTAATGTGTCCCAAATCAAGGACTCCCCAGTCAATTGCCTCTAAAGTATCGTTTGTAAGAAATTCCAATATCTCATCAATGTATCTAATCAAACCTTGCCTCATTTGAACCTCGAAACTCTAAAATTCAACAGTCAGTGAAATATCAGCATTCAGAAATGAATTTTACCGCCTCCCAAAAAAATATTTAGATTGAATCTAGAAAATCGTCCAAAAGTCCGATGATGTATTTGTTAAGTGGATTGTCCAAGGACATGAATGTCTCGTTGCACCTTCTGGAGCCGAACTCGGCAAAATATGGCACGTGGCCGCAGCCGCCGTCAATGGTTGCTCCAAGGGTTATCTCATCGGATGTTATCTTTATGCCGTAGTCTGCCATTTCAACGACACAAACGCTGTCAAGATCATTTGTCTTGAATGTTGTTGATTTTCCTTGAGTTTCAACAACAAATATTGCCTCGCCTGCAATCTCTTCACCGGTCAAATAGCAGATTCTCAAATATATTCCGTTTTCCTGGATTTTGCGGTTTAAAAAATCAAAAAATCCCTCATCCATTTCATCATAGCCATATTTCTCATCCGCCAGACCTGCATAGGTGGGCATGGAATTGTTCAAGGAGAGCTCATCCACGTAGAAATGAAACTCAGGGTTTGCATTTATTGCTTTTTCGACTGCTTTTCTTACATTAATATTATTTTCTCTTATAATTTCCATATTGATTTCCTCTTTAAATGATGATGATTAATTTAACATTTGGTGGTCAAAGAGCATGCTAATTAATATTAATTCTACAGTTTGATGATTGAGTTTAAGTAGCTGTTGAAATAGGTGAAAATATGATATCAAGAAATGATGAAATTTTAAACAGCTACTTATTGTTTTAAGTTGCCTAGAAAAGGTGGAAACAAGAAAAACTTAAACTAAGCAACCCGTTAAGCTTAAATTGTCACTACGCTCCATGCAGTAGTTATAGTTACTTGTGGCATTATTATCAACTCCTTCAATTAAAAAGTGCGTATAGAGTCTGATTACACGATATAATGGTGAGGTATCTTATATCAAATTTTATAGTTCATAATAAATTATGTTTCAGGTTATATATAAAGATTATGTTTTTTGAGGTGAATATTTCTAAATGTTTGTAAAATTTTTAGGAACTAAAAAAAATAGCTATAACTTGAATGGAGGTGAGGTTTTAAGTGAATTTAAATAATCGAAACCATCTTCAAGATTTGATTCAACATCATTCAATCTTTCATTGAAATGATCATAACTCAAATTCCAATTATAATCAGCGTCATTTCTTAACTGTCTTAATTCATCCAATATTAATCCTAAAGCATTTTCCGTATCATTATTTGATTCTATTAATCTATCACAGATTCTTTTGTGGAAATCCCTTCCTTTAATCAAATCAAATTCATGCAAAATTAGAATCAAATAAATTCTTACTGGATTGAAAAGAGAATAATAATATCTGCTAATTGCGGACCTGATAAACGCCTCTTTACCATTTTGAACTAAATACTCTCCAACAGACTTATATTCTTCATAATCAAACATCCAAAAACCCCAACATTATTAAACATTCACGATGAACATTAATTTGCCTTCTTAATGGAAATAATTTCTTTTGAATTTTATTCAAGTCATTTCTTGCACCATTATGAAAATGATTCAATGGCACATTTACCCTTAAGATAATATATTCATCATCCATTTCAGGTTCAAAATTCATCTCCAAACAAAACTGTGCATTTTGAAAGGAGTTATTTAAATAAGGTTTCACTTCATCAAGAAAAACAAAGATATTCTCATTCTTTTTAATCTGATTTCGGATTTCATTGGGAGATTCAATATCATAATATTTTCCAAGAGCTTCAAACTTCTCATCAAAAGTCAATTTTTCATTCAAAATATCACCTGTCAAGTCGTTATTTGACTTAACACAACATATTTTAACTTAAATAATATAAATAAGTTTCTAAATAACTCCAAACAATCTAATGAACTGAATTCAAGAGTTATCTTAAAATATAAAATTTCATAATAGAGTATTTATTAAAAGTAGTATAAAAAATAGTCAGTTTCAAATGAGGGCAATTTTGTGAAGTCAAAGCAATTTTGAAAATAAAAAAAGAATTAATAGAGGATTATAATTCTCCTCGTTCACGTCTTTCATCTAAAAGTTTTAGGCCTAAATCGCCCAATTTGTACTTTTGGATTTTACCGCTTGTAGTAAGCGGGAACTCATCTACAAAGAACACGTATTTAGGCACCTTATAACGTGCAATTGAACCGATACAGAAATCACGGATGTCAGCTTCGGTTACATCATCAAATCCATCCTCCTTGATGATGAACGCACCGACGATTTCACCGTACTTTTCATCAGGAATTCCTGCAACCTGCACATCCTGCACGCATTCATGGGTGAATAGGAACTCTTCAATTTCACGAGGATAGATGTTTTCTCCTCCCCTGATGATCATGTCCTTGATACGTCCGACAATGGAGTAGTATCCGTCTTCATCGACGGTAGCCAAATCCCCGGAGTGTAGCCATCCGTCAGGTTCGATGGTTTCTGCGGTTTTCTCAGGCATGTTGTAATATCCTTTCATTACATTGAAACCTCTGCACATTATCTCACCGGTTTCGCCGACACCGACTTCCTCGCCGGTTTCGGGATCCACGATTTTGACTTCAATGTTTGGGAACTTACGTCCTACGGTATTGATTTTTTTCTCGAATGAATCTGAAGCGTTGGTTTGTGTAAAACCAGGTGCGGCTTCGGTAAGCCCGTATACGCTGGTAATCTCCTTCATGTTCATTTTTTCGATTGCATCCTTCATTGTTTCGACCGGACAGGTTGAACCTGCCATGATACCTGTTCTAAGGGAACTCATGTCGAACATCTCAAACATAGGATGGTTCATCATGCCTATAAACATTGTAGGAACTCCATAAACTGAAGTACATTTTTCCTTTTGGATTGATGAGATTGCTAAAAGAGGGTCGTATTCCTCTAGAACAACCATGGTTGAGCCGTGAGTAATCACTGCCATTACTCCTAAAACTGTACCGAAGCAATGGAAAAGTGGCACTTGAAGAAGCAGCCTGTCATCTGCAGTGTAGTTCATATTTTCCCCAATGTAGTAACCGTCATTTACAATGTTGCGGCTGGTAAGCATTACTCCTTTTGGAAAACCTTCGGTTCCTGAAGTATACTGCATATTAATAACGTCATGCTGTGTAACGGCATCCTTCACCTTCTGGTATTCATCATCATCGTAGTTCATACCAAGCAGTATTAATTCATTAGTGTTATACATTCCACGATGCTTTTCCTGGCCTACATGGAATATAAATTTTAAGTGCGGGAACTTTTCGGCTACAAGGTGTCCCCTTGCACAGCTTTTAAGTTCAGGTACAAGTTCGTTTATGATGTCAAAATAGCTGGTGTCCCTGAATCCGTCTGTCATTGCCAATGCCTTCATGTCTGACTGCTTTAGAACATATTCAAGTTCATGGGACTGGTAAGCTGTGTTGACGGTGACTA
Organism: Methanobrevibacter sp.; assembly: GCA_017407115.1. Taxonomy (GTDB): domain Archaea; phylum Methanobacteriota; class Methanobacteria; order Methanobacteriales; family Methanobacteriaceae; genus Methanocatella. The sequence continues at coordinate 43,322 of JAFQXD010000058.1, forward strand.
TTGTTGCACCAATCTTTGCTGTTGCAAACATGTAGGTCAGCCATTCCGGAACGTTTTTGGCCCATATTCCTACATGGTCCCCTTTTTTGATTCCGATAGCCAGCATTCCTTTTGCCAGATTGTCTATTCTCTCGTCAAATTCCTTATATGTAAACCTTAAGTTCCTGTCCGGATATACGATAAATTCATGGTCAGGCTGTTTTTCAACCATTGATTCAAAAAATTTCCCTAAAGGGAGTTCTGTAAATAATTCACTCATAATATTCCTCCATTATTGTTTTTCAATTCGTTTTGGCCCAATATGTTTAAACGCAACAATAACAATCCCAACTCATGAGTAAAAAGGTTCAAATATTCAATTACATTGTGTTTTAATTCTGATTTAAACATATCAATCAAGCCTCTTTTTTATATTTAGTATGGAGTGTAGAGTACGGCTAATATTCTGGCCTTGTCGTTTCCGCTTGCGTGAAGGTGGTGTGGCACTACTGAATCATAAAATATTGTGTCGCCTTCACCTATTTTAAAGGTGTCCTTTCCATATATCACTTCGATTTCGCCTTCAAGAACATAGATGAACTCTTCCCCTTCGTGGGATGAAAGTTCCTTTTCGCCTTCTTCATATTCTATGTCTATGATGAAAGGATCGATGTTTCTGTCGATTTTACCTGCACCTAATGAATGGAATTCAAGATTGGTTGCGTTGGTTACGTCCTCACGGCCGGAGAAATAAAGTGAGTTTTCGGTTTTTCCGCCTCTTGTGACTACAGGTCCGAGTTCCGGTGTGTCATCTAAAAATGTTCCAAGGCGGACTCCTAATGCCCTTGCCATTTTGGTTAATGGAGTAAGTGACGGAATAACTTCACCTGCTTCCATGGCTTCAAGCACTTCAAGTTTTACGCCGCTTCTCTCGGCAAGCTCTTCTATAGACATGTCCTGTCTAGCTCTGATGTCTTTAATCTTTTTTGCAAAGTCTTCATTTGTCATATTTTTTCACTCATTTTCGGATTGTTACTTAAAACTATTTAAGTATTTATAATTATATAAAAAAAGATATTTAAAAGTTACTTAAAAAACAAGAAAAATTATACAATTTTTAATTTGAAACAAAAAATAAAATGGAAAATTAAAAAATCATTCAAAATTTTCCGGATACTCTATCTTCAATTCATTCATGATGTCGTCAAACATGACATCGCTGAAAGGCCTGCCATCACATGTCAAATTGGAAATGCATCCAACATGGTCTGGGCAGAGATAATCCTTGTGGATTTCTAAAAAGTCGTCCAATTGCCTTCCGGAGATTTCAGAATATCTTTCTGTGTAATCCAAAAATACTTCACAGGTATCCAAATCCTTATCCCATTCGGCATCGTAATGTCTTATCAAAATCCTGGCATTGTTTTCAGGGTCCTTTTCAAACTGGCTTCTGATATAATAGATCAAATCTTTAGCCCTTGCAATTTCCAGATCCTGGGTTTCCTTAAGTTCCCCGTTGGATTCATTTGCATAAAAGCCAAACTGGTTTTCATTCAAATCCTTCAGATAATCGGAATTTCTAAAGTAGAAAAGAGAATGTCTTGCAGGCTGCATTTTGACTGATTTACCGTCAACGATTCTTTCAAATGGCACCAATGCATGCATAATGGCCAATTCTGTAATGGAAACATTGCCTATGAATGATATGATTTCAGGATATTCGTTGACAGTTATCTTATTGATATTGTGGTAATCAGGCCTCCAGCCTAATTTCTGAGCTCTAAAACAAATGAAAAATGTCCTGTCCTCATCTATGCATCTGAAATCCTGAAGAAGAATATTGTCATCGGCAGGAAGTGTTTTGGCTGAAAAAGCAACATCCCTGAAACCCACTTCAATGTCATGGTCCAGACAAGCCTCCTTGACTCTTGGAAAAACTTCATTGACAAAGCAGTCATATTCGGCCACCATGTCATAAAATGTACTGTTTATCATAAATGTTACTTTCTTTTTAACCATCTTAACACCAATATTATATTTGATTGTTCCATTTAATTAGGTTTTCTAAAATATCTTGAGAAATAAAAGTAATGAGCAAAAAAGCCCACTACAACTAATCCATCTTGTCCATGCACAAATCCCAGATATCTCTGGAATTATCATTGATATGACTTATGGAATCTGCCTTCTTGAAGAAGTTACATGCTTTTTTATATTCTCCCAAATCAGCATATACCAATGCCTTTCCTTTCAATGCCTCGGATGATTCTCTGTTTATTTTTAAAACGGAATCATAAACATCAAGTGCATCTTCAAAGTCTCCATTCAGCCTGTTTACATCTGCAATTGCCACTCTGGCTTTTAGGTAATCACTATCCAAAGCCAATGCATTTACAAATTCATCAATGGCTTGATCATATCTTTTTAAATTGACTAAAGCCTTGCCTTTGAAATAGTAAGCTTCACTGTTGAATTCATTAACGTAAATTGCCTTGTCACACAGTTCAATGGCACGGTTGCTTGAATAATATGAGTCACTGACTTCAAGTCTTCTTTGGGCTTTTTTAACATAGATCAGGTCCCTGTTTAAATACGCCTTGGTATTTTTGGAGAATTCCTTTACGTTGTCCGGAAGGTCCTGCGCTTCTACTACATCATCCTTGAATTGTGAAATCTCATCAAGAACATTATCAATCTGATTGACTGTGTTTTCACTGAACTGCTCCAAATCGAACTCATCGATTTTTTGCTTGAATTCGGTTGAATCCAATTCATTCAAGATTTCAGTAGTTTCGTCTTTTAAAAATTCTATGCTGTCAGAAATGTTCTGCAACAAACTGGATTCAAAGAAAACCTTGTCGGTTCTCCTTTCGTTAACATCTATATCTTCCCAATCACTTTTCTTCATGATATCAACTCCAGTGATTTACACTATTAATTATACAATGTAGTATTTAAATGTTATTGGATATGGCCTATGAAATCAAATCTTTAATAGTTGGATTAGATGTTTCATACATTTTCAATCCGACATGATTATTGGATGAAGATAATGAAAAACAGACATGATTAAAATCAAGTTTTGAGATGAAAGTGTGAAAATTAATTATCAGAAATTTAAAATAAAAAAAGAAAAATAGGGGATGAAATCCCTTATTTTTTGACAGTAATTGTACTTTTTGCACTAACTGTGTATTTGTTGTCACCGGAAGAAACAACAACCCTGTGGCTTCCAATACTTAATGATTTGGTATTGAACTGAGCAACACCTTTAGAATTGGTTTTGACAGTGTATGTTTTGTATTTTTTACCAGTGTAAATTTTTAAAGCTATTTTAAGGTTGCTTACCGCTTTTTTAGTTGCCTGATTTTTAACTGTTACCTTAAAGAATTTAGATTTTTTAGCTTTTACGGTTACTTTTGGTGCTTTAACTGTAGTTTTAGCCTTTGATACTTTGATAGTTGAAGTTGTCTTTTTGACAACATAATTTTTGTTGGATGAGGTGATTTCAACTTTATGAGTACCGATAGCTAATTTTGAAGCACCTGCAAAGCTAGCAACACCTTTTGAATTGGTTGTTGCATAATAATTTTTGGAGGTTTTTCCAGTATAGACCTTTAAGGTAAGTTTCAAGCCGCTGACAGGTTTTTTATTGGCATCCACAACAGTGATAGTGAATGCTTTTCCTGAATCATAAGTGGTGGACAATGCCTTAGGAGTTACAGTAACGCCAATAGCTGATTGAACCTTGAATACTGACAATGTGTTTTTAAGTGATGCGTAAGTTGAGGTTCCAACGTTTACAGCCATCATTTCAGTATTCTGACCTTCTTTAATGAAGGATGTAAGGTTGTCCCAGGTACTGTATTGATAATAATTGCCTGAAGTGTGATTTGCAGGATCTCCAATCAGTTCACCGTTTATTCTGAAGCTGCCGTCAGCACTGGAAAGAGCAACATTTGTTAAATAAGCACCAATAATGTTAGTAGCATTTTCAGTTGCAAATTCTGTGGTCACATTGGTTTTTGTCCATTTTTGAGCAAAGTCAACATAATAGTTGATTATGTCACTGTCACCATCATCATAAGCCAATACCAATGAGATAAGTTTGATTCTACCGTCAAAAGTCTTATCAGGCATAGCATAAGTATCGACCTTGATGGAAATGGATGAACCGTTCAATCCACTTATTAAATCCTTAATGTCATAATGCATTTGATAATCAGAGTAACATTTGTCGGTGTGGTCATTAACATAGTAAACTACACCGTTGGTTGAACCTTCAGCAATCCATAACTCTTCGCTTGCC
>JAFQXD010000059.1 GCA_017407115.1 Methanobrevibacter sp.
ACTTAGTTTACACAAAAATAAAAGCACCTACAAACGAAGAAAGAGACAAAGACAAATATTATCACAAAAAATGCAAAACAAACTTCCAAGACAGCTTCTAAAAAAATCAAAAAATCTTAGCTTGACAGCATTGCTTTTTTTTAGTAATCTTTATTATACATTAGTTTTATATCTATTTTTAAGAAATATATGATTTGGTTCATATATTAGTGGACGATTTTCAAATCGGATGCCTACTTTTAGAAGGTGAAAAAAATGTGTACTGCAAGTAACTACATTACGGATAATCATTATTTTGGCCGTAACTTTGACTATGAAATTTCATACCATGAAAGAGTAACCATCACTCCTAGAAATTATGTATTTGACTTTAGAAAGATTGATGCAATTGAATCCCATTATGCGATAATTGGAATTGCAGCAGGAGTTGACGGATATCCGTTATATTATGATGCATGCAATGAAAAAGGATTGTCTATTGCAGGATTGAACTTTGCAGGAAATGCATGTTATCTTGAATATAATGATGATATGGTTAACATCACTCCATTTGAACTGATTCCATATCTGCTTTCTAAGGCTTCCAATGTAGGTGAAGCTCGTGAACTGTTAAAAGAAATCAATCTGGTCAACATTAACTTTGCTGATGAGCTTCCATTGTCTCCACTTCATTGGATGATTTCAGACAAAACTGAAGCCATTGTTGTTGAACCTCTTGAAGACGGTTTGAAAATATATGACAATCCTGTTGGAGTTTTAACAAACAATCCTCCATTTGATAAGCAATTGTTTACCTTAAACAATTTCAGGCATTTGTCAAATAGGAATCCTGAAAATACATTTGGTGACAATATAGATTTGGATGAATATTCAAGAGGTATGGGAGGTATGGGTCTTCCAGGAGATCTTTCTTCATCTTCAAGATTTGCAAAGGTGGCATTTACCCGTGCAAATTCCTATTCGGGCAGTGATGAGGCAAGTAGTGTAAGTCAGTTTTTTCATATTCTGGGTTCCGTTGAACAGCAGAACGGCTGTACTTTCATCGATGATCCTAATCTATTTGAATATACTATCTATACTTCCTGTTACAGCACTGAAAAGGGAGTTTTATATTACAGGACATACAATAATTCGCAGATTAGTGCTGTCAGTTTATTCAATGAAGATTTGGAATCCGACAGTTTAATCAATTATAATCTGATTAGTGATGAGCAAATTAATTTTATCAATTAATTGCTTTTTATTTTTTTTTATTCATTTTATGTAATTTATTTTTTACAAAAAACATTGATTATTTATATTATTATTGCCATAGATAACATTAATCTAAACCTTTTGGCAAATTAAATAAGAGATTTGTTAAAATGGAGGCAATAGTTTGAAAAAAATTAAAATATTCATGTTATTTTCAATATTGTGTTTATTGATTGCAATGGCTCCAACATTTGCAATGGACAATGATACGATTGTTTATGCTGGAAATGAAACTCAATTGCAGTCAGACTATTACTTTGATGCGAATGTTGAAAATGATAGTGGTGACGGATCAGTGGATAATCCTTACAAAACATGGGATGCAAATAGGGTTCCTGACAATTCTGTTGTTTATTTGGCCAATGGAGAATATAGGTTAAATAAGGCTAAAACCTATAATAATTTAACTGTTATTGGTGATGATCCGGAAAGAACAATTATAGATTATTTGAATATTGTTGGTTTCACTTCAAATGGTTTAATAACATTCAAGAATGTCACTATTTTAAATTTCAGAATAAATTTGGCTCAAAATGCTAATTTCACTGCTGTTAACACAATATTTAAAGGTTCTGATGCAACCAATAGTCTTATCTACTCCTTAAATCATAAGTTAGGAGGCAATACGGTCATTTTGGATAACTGTTCATTTTATGACAATTATGCAAAATATGGTGGTGCCATCAATCTTGTTGAGAGTAAATTGAATATCACTAATTCTCGGTTCGTCGGTAATCATGCAAATTGTTGGGGAGGAGCTATTGCCTGTGAAAATGTTGAAGTTTACATGGATAACTGTAAATTCATCAATAATTATGCAACAAATGATGCCGGTGGGGCAATATATTTAAAAAATTCTAATTTGAAAGCATCCAATATTGAATTGATTAATTGTTCATCATTGTTTGGAGGTTCTATTGTTTCATTGTATGGAAATTTGAATTTGACAAATGTTTCAGCTAGGGATAATTTGGCAAAATATTATGGTGGTGCAATTTATAAGATGTATTCCTCATTTGAGTTATTCAACTCCACTTTTGAAAATAACTCTGCTTTAAATGGAGGAGCATTGTTTGCTGACAATATTGGAGATTTTAAAATAAATTCCAATTATTTCATCAATAATAGTGCTTATATTGGAGGAGCTATTTATTCTGTATTAAGTGATTCATATTATGATATTGTTGATGAACATTTAAATAATTCATTCAAAAACAACAAAGCTGATTTTTACGATGATGTTTATCAATCTGAGTTTGCTAATATGGTTATTGGAAGTAATGATTATGTATTGATGCATTATGATCCTTTATATAACGGAACTCTGCCTTCAAAATTCGACTTAAGGGATTTTGGATTTGTCACTTCCGTTAAAAATCAGGGTGGTGGCGGAAACTGTTGGGCATTTTCTGCTTTAGCTGCATTGGAATCCGCTATTTTAAAAGCCACTAATTCAAGTTATGACCTTTCTGAAGAAAACATGAAAAATTTAGCGTCAATGTATTCTGACTATGGTTGGGCAATGGATACTAACAGTGGTGGTTATGATAAGATGGCTGTTGGTTATCTTACAAGTTGGTTGGGTCCGGTCAATGAGTTGGATGATTGCTATGACGGGTCTTCGTTATTATCTCCAATATTGGAGAGTATGGCTCATGTTCAAAATATTTTATTTTTGAAAAGGGACAATTATACTGGTAATGATGCCATTAAAAAAGCCATAATGGATTATGGTGCTGTTTCAACAAGCATTTATTGGGATTCTAGCTTTTTATCAGGTAAAAGTTATTATTATGATGGAACTCAAAGTGCAAATCATGCGGTAGCTATTGTTGGTTGGGATGATAATTACAGGGCATCAAACTTCGAATCCACTCCTAAAGGCAATGGGGCATGGATAATCAAAAATAGTCATGGAAGTTCCTCTGGAGACAGGGGATATGCCTATGTTTCATATTATGATACTAAAATTGCAGAACCTGGCAGATATGTATCCTATGCATTTGTTTTAAATGATACTGTCAGATATGATAAAAATTATCAGTATGACATTCCGGGAAGGACAGATTACTTTTTAAATGAATCATCCACTGTATGGTATAAAAATAAATTTGTCTCAACAGATGAGGAATATTTGGCTGCTGTTTCAACATACTTCGAAAAGGATACCGATTGGGAGTTGTTTGTTTATGTAAATGATGAGCTGATGCTTGCACAATCTGGTTTTGCAGCTCCAAGTTATAAAACAATTGACTTGGACACATTGGTTCCGTTGAATGTCGGCGATGTATTTGAAATAGTATTTAAAATAAGTGTAAGTAAAGAAGCGGGAGTCCCAGTCTCAGAAAGCGTATCTCTCAACAGCGAAATGTATCGTGAAAATATTTCATTCATTAGTTATGACGGAAAAAATTGGGTTGATTTTTATGGATTGGTATGGCAATACCCTAATCATATTTATAACTCTCAGGTTGCATGCATTAAAGCGTTCACCATTTTAAATAAGATTAATACTGAGGTCATTTTAAATATTACTAATTTATTCAATCCTGTTGAAGTCACTGCTAACGTATTAACTCAGTATGGAACTGCGGTTAATTCAGGTAAAGTCACTTTCCATGTTGAAGGAAATAATATTGATGTCAATGTGAACAATGGTGTTGCTAAATTTGATTATATGTTCGAAAGCTTTGATAAAAATAATATTCATGCAACTTTCAGCGGAACAGGATATAACAGTTCTTCTTCTTATATTCAAACCAATGCAAGTGAAGTCATTTTAACTGCAAGTGATTTGACAGTATATTATGGAAGTTTTATGTATTCTGTAAAATTAACAGACGTGAACAGTAAGCCTGTTTCAAATAAACAAATCAGATTCTATGTTGATAATAAGTATTATTATGCAAAAACTGACAGCAATGGTGTAGCTGCCATTAAATTGAATTTGTCTGTTGGAAATTATAAAATAAAAATTGGGTTCAATGATTCATCATCCAATTCTCAATTCCTTTTAGAAAGAAACATAGTGGTTAAAACTACTGTCATTGCTTCTGAAAATACAAAATTCACATTAAATGCAAAATATTCATCAAGATTGTTGGATGGTCAGGGTAATCCTCTAAAAAACATGGATGTTTGTGTCACAATTAATGGCATTCCTTATATATTAACCACTGATTCCAATGGAGATATAAGTTATAAAATTAATTTCAATCCGGGTTATTATCAGATAGATATTGAAAATCCTATCACAGGTGAAGTCAAAAACCAAATTATTAATGTTGTTGCCCGTATTACTGAAAATAAAGATTTGACAATGTATTATGGTGCAGGATCATATTATAAGGTAAGGGTATATGATGATAATGGAAATTTGGCAAAAGGTCTTGAAGTAAAATTCACAGTAAATGGCAAAACTTACTCCTCATTCACTGATTCTAAAGGTTATGCTTCAATAAAAATTAGCCTGAATCCAAAAACATACAATATCGTAACTAGATATAATGGTTATACTGTATCAAATAAGATAGTTGTAAAGCCTACCATTGTTTGTTATGATAAGAGCGTTAAAAAATTCAAAACATTTTCATATTCCGTCAAATTGCTTAATAATAAGGGGAATATATTGAAAAACAAGCAGGTTTCCGTAAAATTCAGAGGAAAAACATATAATGTTAAAACAAATTCAAAGGGTATAGCTACATTCAAGTTGTATTCAGGTTCAATAGGTAAATTTACACTAACAGCAACTTACGGAAATGCTAAAATTTCAAAATCAATAACAGTTAAAAAATAAGGTTAATATAAACCTTATTTATTTGCTTTAATTAATTTACGGGCTGCTTTTAAGTCAGTATTGTAGATATGGCCAGAGGTTGAGTGGTAGTGAACTCCACCAAAGTTTAATTTTTCTCCCATGATTTCTTTGTTTACTTCTTCTTTCATTTTCAATCCGAGATATGCAATGAAAAACATGTTTGAATAAAATGCTCCGAAGATGTCGTTGCTTCTGAAAATACAGTGGATTGTCAGTTCATTGTCACGTACAATGCATTGTAAGAATTGAAGGCAAGGAATATCTTCCCTATCGGCATCTAATTGAGGGTCAATGGTAACTGCAACTGCTCTGTTTGATCCTGTTGCGGTTAATATTCTTTGTTTCATTGTGTTAAATTGGTCAATATCAAAATGAGCATAGATACGATTAGGATAAGTGTATACGAATCCCTGATCATCTGGATTTTCAGCGGATTTTACGTACTCATATAATGCATCACTTTTTATAGGGCAACCTTCCATATCGAATTTTCCAGATTTAATATCGCTTAGCAATAGCTCAGGAGTGTAGTGCTGATATTTGGCTCTGAACTTTAAGTCAAATGGGTCATCAATTATATAAAAATTTCCTAAACTTTCAACTAAGTGGTGGTTTGAGTCTTTGTAAGTTTCTTTTCCTTGATTTAAGATTTTTTCTACAAAATCTAGATAACATTGATTAATATTTAACATAAAAAACATCCCTTTAAATTAATTAAAACTATGTTTTGTAAACTATATTAATATTGTGTAATTTGTAGAGTTTCATTAATTTCTACTTCTTCATGTAGATTAGCTATTTTTATTTTTGAATTTTATGCATTTGGTTGTATTATTTTATAATTTGATGTTATGATTAGTAGGGAGGCATTGTTTAATGCTATTTTAATTAGTCGAAACTCTAATTATTTTGGCAGTTATTTTTCACCTACTTTTCTTACAACCTTTGCGGGAATTCCTGCAACAATTGTATTTTCACCAACATCCTTTGTCACGACTGCACATGCGGCAACTATTGCTCCATCACCTATTGTCACGCCAGGCAGTACAGTAACATTTGAACCCAGCCATGCTCCCTTTCCAATCTTAATAGGTTTCGGATGAAGGTTGGCTCTTTTATCAGGATTTTCATCATGATTCAATGTAAGCAGACACACGTTATGGCCTATTAAAACATTATCTCCAATATAAATTCCTCCTTGATCCTGCATGGTACAATTTGCATTGATGAAAACGTTTTCGCCAAGATGAATGTTCTTTCCGCAGTCGGTATGGAATGGTGGGACAAGTCTTAATGTCTCGTTAACTGGTTGTGATGTAAGCTCTGCAAATATTTGTCTGATTTCATCTTCGGTGTGGTATTCGCAGTTTAGTTTGCTTTTGATTTTTATTGCCTCTATAAGCAGCTCATCAAACATCTCCTGAACTTCAGAAGGGCTTTCAACTTCTTTTCCGCTATTGACATATTCCAAAAAATCTTCTAAATCCATGATTAATATTTTTGTGATAGTGGTATAAATTGATTTAGTTCGAAAAAAAGTTGAGGATGGTGGTTAACTGCAGCAGAATTCCACCAGCATGTCAAACAATTCTTTGGCTTTGTTGGTTGAGTCACGTTCTGTAATGTCCTCAGGCACTTCATAAACGAAAGTTGGATAACCTGCCTGGGCAATAGGTATGGAAACCAGTTGGGCTGATGTGGATTTATAGGTCTCATTTCCGGTCCTTGGATAATAATTGAAGTCGCTGGTTGCATTGATTTTTTTGGCAGCTTCACATGATGCATTATCCATTGCAGGAGTGGCTACATAAAATCCCTCACCATATGTAGGGATATGTGAATGGCCGATAATCACGCAATCTGCATCTGTAGTTATCACATCGGGATTAACATAATCGTGAACAAGATGTTCTCCATTATAGCGTCCGTTTTCATAGTCTTGAGGATCTTTGGTTACGTTGACCTGATAGTGAATTATTTTAACATCACTATGTTCTGCCACGTATTCCTTTGCCGCTTCAATTTCAGGTCCAATGGATAATGGTTCTCTTGGGTGTATTCCTGTAATTAAAACTATTGTCTTGTTTGCACTTGCATTGCCGTAGATAAACTTTTCAACGGTTCCAGCATCATTCTCTCCAATTACTGTGGATGTGATGCTAATTTCTTTTTTGAGCATAGGTTCGAAATATACGAAACTTGCGATAATTAGCAAAACAATAGCAATTAAAATGATTTTGTTTTTCTTTTGCAAAATTTCACCTTTAATGGCATATTAATTTTTAAGATATAATAATTTTTTTGCAAAATGTTAATATTATTCTTTCAATTGTGCATTCAGTGTATTGTAATAATATCCTTTTTTGGCCAAAAGTTCCTCGTGATTTCCCTGCTCTATCACTTCACCATTTTCAATTACAATAATTTTGTCAGCATTTCTGATGGTGGATAATCTGTGGGCAATAATGAAACTGGTTTTGCCTTCCATCAATCTGTCCATGGCCTTTTGGATTAACTTTTCAGTTCTTGTATCGACACTGGATGTCGCTTCGTCTAAAATGAGTACTTCTTTTGTTGAAATAATGGTTCTGGCTATTGTCAATAACTGCTTTTGGCCGTGTGAAATGTTGTCAGAATCCTCATTCAGTTCTGTTTTATACCCTTCTGGGAGTTGTCTTATGAAATTGTCTGCATAAACCTGCTTTGATGCGTCAACAATTTCTTTTTCGCAAGCTTCCAGATTGCCGTAACGGATATTGTTTTCAATTGTATCTGAAAACAGCCAGGAATCCTGCAGAACCATTCCAACAAGTGATCTGAGTGAGTGTTTGTCATATTCTGTTATGTTAACTCCATCAATTTTGATGGAACCAGAGTCGAGGTCATAAAATCTCATGAGCAATTTAACAATGGTTGTTTTTCCAGCTCCGGTTTCTCCGACAATAGCTATTTTTTCGCCTTTTTTAACATTCAATGACAGGTTTTTAATAACTGTTTCACCAGGGACGTATCCAAAACTGACATTTTCAAATGTTATTTCTTCTTTGATTCCGGTAATCTTTTTGTCTGATTGGTTTTCCTCATCATCAAGATCTAAAAATTCAAATATGCGTTCACTTGCAGCCATTGCTGTTTGAATCTGATTCATGACTCTTGTAATTTGCTGTATTGGTCTTGTGAAGCTTTGCACATATTGGAAGAATGCAAGGATGTCTCCAACTGTTATCGCTTTTTGAAGCACGAATACTGCACCCAGGACTGCTATCAAAACATATGCAAAGTTGGAGATGAAGTTCATTAGCGGACCGTTTAGGCTGGAATAGAATTGTGATTTCCATTCCTGGTCAAACCATTTTTCATTGTCGTCTTCAAATTTCTCCATTGAAATGTCTTCCTGGTTAAATGCACGGATAATGTCGTGGCCGGTAAATGTCTCTTCAATCTGAGCATTTAAAGAACCTTTATAAACCAATTGTTTTAGGAAATAGCTTTGTGAGTGCTTTGTAATAAATCTGATTACTAAAAATGCTATCGGGATGAGAATAATTGTAGCCAATGTCATCCAAACATTAATTGACAGCATCATTATGAATACTCCAACGATAGTAATCACTGCGGTTGTTAGCTGGATAAATGATTGGGTAATGCCGTGCTGAAGTGAATCGATATCGTTTGTTATTCTGGATAGGATATCTCCTCTTTTGTTTTCCTCGACCTTATCCATTGGAAGGTGTGTAATTTTATCCATCAGTCTTTCTCTTAAATCATAGCTGATTTTTGCAGCTACTTTAACTAACAGATAGCTCTGAATATATGAAAACAGGGAGCTGATGATGTATAAAACAACAACTATTGTTAAAATGTGGAATATGCTTGCAAAATCAATTGAACCGGTATGCTGTGCGATTTTGTTGATTCCTTCATAAATCAATGTGGTTGTCTGGCCTATCAAAAGAGGTGCGATTATCGTGAATGCCGTTGAAAGTATGGCACATATTACAGTTAAAATTAATTTGAACTTATGATCGGCAAGTAGGGATAGGATATTTTTTATTGCCTTTCTGTTGTCAACTGGTTTTTCCGGAGGTTTTCTTTTTATAGGTCTTGGACTCATAACAATTCCTCCATTGTGTCAATTTGGGTATTGGCAATTTCCCTGTAGATTTCACAGTTTTCAACCAAGCTTTCATGTGTTCCCCTATCAATTATTTCTCCATTGTCGATTACGAGAATTTCATCAGCATCCATAATTGTTGAAATCCTTTGTGAAACAATCAGAATAGAGGATTCGCTCAATCCTTTCAAGTTCTCTTTGATTTTCCTTTCGGTATTCATGTCCAAAGCTGAAAAACAGTCATCAAACAGATAGAAGTCGTGCTGACCAATTATTGACCGGGCTATTGATAGGCGTTGTTTTTGGCCCCCTGAGAAGTTGGATCCACCTTGGGTCACTTCCTCTTCGAGATTTTCAACAAAATCAACCTGCGCAAGAGTTAATGCATTTCTGATTTCATCATCTGTTGCATCTGTTTTTCCTGTTTTCAAGTTTGATTTGATTGTTCCTTGGAAAAGAATAGCTTTTTGGGGTGTGAAACTTATTTTTTCCCTTAAAGATTTTAGCTTATAATTTTTGATGTCTTTCCCGTCAATTAGTATCTCTCCGGAAGTCGGGTCCTGAAGCCTTGGAATAAGATTGAGAATAGTTGATTTTCCACTGCCTGTTCCTCCGATTATTGCAGTGGTTTTATTAGGTTTCAAGCTAAAATTAATGTCTTTTAGAGTTTCTTTTTCACTTCCAGGATATTTGTAGCAAACATTTTTAAATTCAATAGTTGAATTAGGTTTGATTGTGTCCAGTTCTCCATCGGTTATTGTAAGTTCGGTGGTTAAAACCTCATTTACACGTCTTCCTGAAACAAGTATCCTTGGCAGGATAATGAAGAAAGCTCCAATCATCAAAAATGAAGTGACAACCTGGGTTGCATATTGGATAAATGCTATGATGTCTCCTGTTAGAATAGATCCGTTCAGTGCGTCGTATGCTCCAAAGTATAAAATCAAAACAACCATCAGATTCATAATCAGTGTCATTAACGGAAGCATTATTAACACGGTTTTAAATACATAGATGTTGATGTCGTAGAATTCCTTATTTACTTTATCGAACTTTTTTTCTTCATAGTCTTGTCTTACAAATGCTTTAATGACGGGAATTCCAATCAGTATTTCCCTTGAAATTCTATTGAGTGTATCGGTGAGTTCCTGAATTAATTTAAAATACGGAAGCACCTTGAAAATGACAATCACCAAAAGGATTATAACCGCTACAAATGTCACAGCAATAATCCATGAAAGGTCAGTTCCAAGCTCGAATGCTTTGATAATGCTCCCAATGCCCAATAAGGGGGCAAACAGAAGGGTTGTAAAAATCATTGCAAGAACGCTTTGAAGCTGATTTATGTCGTTAGTAGACCTTGTAATTAAAGAAGACCTTGAAATTTCATTCAGTTCATGGTTTGAAAACTTCAAAACTTTAGTATAAACAATCTTTCTTAAATCTTTAGCATATCCTGATGAAACTCTGCTTGAAAAATAAGAAACACCAACGGTTGCAAGAGCAGAGATGGCCACCATCAAAAGCATCATCTCTCCAGTAACTAGGATAAAGTTAAAGTCTGTGTTTTGAATACCAATATTTACGATATCTGCGGTATATTGTGGCAGTGTCAAATCACAGTAAACCTGAATCAGCAAAAATAGGAAAATTGCAAAGATTTGCCCTATCTTGTTTTTCATTGGTGTTAATAATTGTTTCATTGTTAAATATTAGATTTATATATTATTTAAATTTCTTCCACAAATCTGTTTGAAGCACGCTACATTCACTAACTTCCTCAAGTTTTAAAAACAGTTTCCAAGGCATAGAAATCATCATATATTCATTTGGTATGAAATGCTTCATTTTTGACCGCCCTGCAAAATCAATCGGTCCTAAAATAGGTTTGGGTTCATCGCTTTCATCTTCCCTGAAAGTAAAGTTTCCAATTGCTTGGCATGCTGATGCCTGAGGTGTTAAAATGCAGGCTCCATTGTCTCTAAAGGAGGAGTTGATTTGAAGTAATGCTGTCAATTCAATAGGATTTACAGTAAATATCACTGATTTAGGTATTTCCCCATCTTCTAAATCCTCAATGCCTTTAAAAACTACATAATCTTCGCTGTCATAAATCGGACGGTTTTTAATATTTTCCTTTGCAGTTTCAAAATCTGAAAATATTCTCTCTCCATGTCTAAACATCTCTTGGGTATGTTTAGCCATTTTGGATAAGCGGTTTAAATACTCTTCCCTATCAGGTGCTGATTCAATACCGCATGACAAAAATGATGCCTGAAAATCAATAGCATCTTCATTTGCAAGGCCTGATCCCCATCCAAAACCGGAAGCAATTCCTCCACATTTGATGTTTTCACGACCAAAACATGTGGTTTTTCTTTTAGCTATTGTTTGTGCAATAAAACTCATCACACAACCTCCCTTATTGGGTTTTGGACTTATTGCATTTTCAGGTTTGGCATTGGTTTTAATCAGGACAATAGGAGGAAACTTCATTTCCAGTTTTTGTGAAATATTGCTTTTCATGTTAACTGCCTCTTAATTATCTATTCTGATTATAGTTATTTCATTAATATCTATTTAATGGTTGTTTTAGGTGGTTGTAGTAATCAGAGCTAACTTCCATACTATTCACTTTTTTGGTTCTAAATTTTTCACATGATTAATATTGCAATAGAAATATTGAAAATTCATGTGTGACTGTCAAAAAGTTAGCTCTTTGACAGATTTATTTTAAATTTTTTATTTTTCTTTATTTTTGCATAAAATTAGTCAAATTCTTTAAAAAGGTTTAAATATAAGTTATTGTTCGATTTTCAGTATGTTTCGAATTTTCTAATTTTTCTATTTTTTATTCCTTTTTAAATCACTTGAATTTTTAATTAAATAATTATATGTTTTGTAAACTTAATTTTTAATAGTATTTTATATGAAATTTTAAAAATTAAGACATAATAATCTTTAT
>JAFQXD010000060.1 GCA_017407115.1 Methanobrevibacter sp.
CAGTTATGATAAGGTTGTTACTATTGATTTGAAGGACTTTGATGATGATTTATCTGTTGGTACTCATACTGTTGTTGTTCGCCACACTAATGATATGTATGATAGTAATTGGGATGAATTAGGTGTTAGTGACTGTCAATTCAACGCATTAACTGTAAACGTTACCGAAGCTGCTGAACCTGTTGTTAAATACACATCTTATCCTGATCCTAGCGTTGTTGATGCTTATATTAATGGTTCTAGTTATGTTATTCATATGAATGCTTCATATGATGGCAGCGTTGATATTAATGATATTGACTACTGGTGTTCAATGGTTGTTTATATTGATGGTGTAGAATTTGAGGATTGGTATATTGACGCAGAAACTGGTAGTTATGATGTTGATTTAAAAGATATAGGCTTTAATTTTGTCGCTGGAAATACTTATAAGTTGGTTTTCCGTCCTGATGTCTATACATTAAATCTATTAGGCATTAAAGAAGCTGACTGCGAATTCGGTGAACTCAATGTAACTGTTGTTGAGCCTCAACCTATATTTGTAGACAATTACACAACAATTCCTAGTGTAAATTCAATTGACTACACCATAGATGAAAGTTCAATCATTACAGTAACTTTAGACTATAATGAAACCTATGCTGCTGTATTAGGTGAATTGCCTATATTTGTTTATGTTGGAAGCCAAGCAATTGAAATTAATTCATTGAAAGCAAATGTTACTAGTTTCGAATTTGACTTAAAAGCAATTAAAGAATTCTTAACTGCTGGTAAGAATGCTGTAAGCTTTGGACCTAATAAAGATGATTTAACAGCTTTAATTTCAAATGTTAATGCTACATTTAATGTATTGACTGTAAATACTGTTAATGCACCTACAGATCCGAATTCCACTTATGTGTCTACTCCAACTCCAAGTACTGTGTACTACACCTTAAATGAATCTTCTATTGTCACTGTTAGTGTAACTTACGATCCGTTCTTCAACAATCGTTTATCAGATATTAACGTCTTTGTATACATTAATGGTGAAGATGTGGATAATCGTGTTAAAATTGATGGTGTAAAAGCGAACTACACAACTTTCACATTTGACTTAAAGGCAATTAGCGACAAGTTAGTTGAAGGTCAAAACAATTTAACCTTCCATCCTCATATTGGAGCTTTAGAAGGTACATTTGTTGGCCCATACGTATTCAACAACTTAACAGTAATCGTTGGTGCAAGTCCGCAACCTGTTGAACCTAAAGTTGATTACACTGGTATCATCTATGTTGATGTGACTGGTAGTGATGATAACACTGGTAGTTCAGACAGTCCTGTTGCTACAATAGCTAAGGCAATCGAACTCGCATCAAGTGATAATAATACAGAACATAAAATTGTAATCCGTGAAGGAACCTACAAAGAACATGATTTAAACATTACTTCCGCATTGGATATTTCCGGTGAAGGAAATGTCATAATTGATGCTCAACAATTAGGTAGAATCTTAGACATTAACACTGCTGATGCCGTAAATGTTTCTGGAATCACTTTCACAAACGGTAATGCGGATAAAGGTGGAGCAATCAAAATAAAAGATGCTAAAGTAACTATCGACAATGATAACTTTGTAAACAATACTGCATCAAGTTGGGGTGCTGCAATTATGTGGGATGCTAACGACGGTAAATTGACCAATTCCGTCTTTGATGATAACACTTGCCGTAATGCTGCAGTAGTGATTGGTGAATATTCATGGACTGCAAGAAAATACAGCGGTAACAATGCAGTAATTGAAAACTGTTTATTCAACAATAACCACAATGTTGAAGTAGGTAACTGCATGGGATTGGACATATCCGGTTCAAATGTAGTTGTTAAAAATACTAACTTTACCAACAATAAAGGTGAAGCATATTCCGAACATGGTGCCTTATACATTAAAGGTGACGATGTTACTGTAGATACTTGTTTATTTGAAAACAACTCTATGGGAATGGCAGCTGCTATTCAAATAGATGGTGAAGATGCAGTAATTAAAAACTCTAAATTCATAAACAATACAGTAAACAAAGGACTTGTCACCAGATCAGGTGCTATTGAAGTCCAAAATGCTGCTGAAATCATCAACAACACCTTCATTGCTAACGGTGGAGACAATTGTCAACAAGGTGGAGCAATTGATATAGTATATGCAAATTATGGTGGAGACATTGTAATTTCAAACAACAAGTTCATCAACAACACAGCTTTAAAAGGTGCTGCAATCTATGTTGACGGAGGTAAAGAAGACGGTGCGGAATTTGATTCATTAACTATTGAAGAAAATGAATTTGATGGCAACGCTGCTCTAAATGGTGCAGGTATTTACACTGCAACAAGTACTACTCCAATTGATATTGAGAACAATAAATTTACTAATAATGATGCTATAAACGGCGCAGGTATCTTTGTAGATTTAACTACCGTAATCGTTATTGGAAACAATATGAGTGGTAATGAAGCAAACGGTGACATTTGCAGTTACTATGGTGAAATTGAATCTGATTTAACCTTAACTTTCACCGCACCTTCCCAAGCGAAAGTTGCTAAAGCCGTAAACCTCACAGCTACATTAGTTGATGATATGGGCAACACTATTTCAGGCCCTGAAGTTAAATTCACTGTTAATGGACTATCTATTGGAGAAGTTGTTTTAGTGGATGGTGCTGCAATCGTTGAGTTTACTCCTGAAGAAGCAATTGAATACATTATTAGTGGTTCCACTGATTACGACGCTACTGTTGTTCCTGCTACTATTAATGTTATTTTAGATGCTACAATTGAAATTGCTGATGCATCAGGTGTTGCTGGAAATGAAATTGTTGTTCCTGTAATCGTTAAATTAAACGGTGAAAATGTTGATAATGAAACTATTTCAGTAATATTTGACAATAAAACATCTACTTTGACTGTTGTTAATGGTACTGCTAATGTTACTATTACTTTACCTGAAAAATCTGGTAATTATGATTTAACCGTATCATATAGAGGAAAAGAACAATCAAAAGCAGTTACAGTTGATCCTAAAGCAATAGGCATAATTTCAATCACTGAAATTAATGGAAACAACGTTACTGGTGTATTAAAAGATTCAAATGGTAATGCTATTGCTAACGCTACTATTAATTATATGATTAATGGTACTGCAGCATCTGTTCTCACCAAAGATGATGGTACATTCATTATTGAAGCAAAAGAAGGTGTAAAAACAGACATATCATTTGCTGGTGATAATGTTACTTCAGCATATGAAACTTCAATCACCATTAAGGGTGCTGAAGTTCCGGCTCCTGTTGAAGTGACCGCAACTAAGTTTGACTTTGAAAGTGTATTATTCATCAAAGGTTATGCTGTTGATACTAAAGCTGGTGAGCAAGGTATTGAGTTTATTACCTGTTTATTGGATGCAAACGGCAAACCGTTATCAAATAAGACTGTTCAATTAGCAGTTAACAGTAAGGTATATGACCAAACCACCAATACCACCGGTGGCGTACACTACTTCTTGAACATGATGAAAGCCGGCAGATACACAATGACCTATGTATTCCTAGGCGATAGTGAATATGGAAGTTGCCTTGCAAGCGCTTGTGTAGATTTAGACAAAAAACCTATCACAATCAAAGCGAGTGCAAAATCATACAAATCAACCGCAAAAACCAAAAAATACACTGTAACACTCAGTACAATTGTAGGATCTTCTTCTGACGGTAAAGCACACCTCAGAACAGGCATGAAAGTTACTATGAAAATCAATGGTAAAACATACACTGCCAAAACTGATAGCAAAGGCAAAGCAACATTCAACCTTAAAATAACCAAAAAAGGTAAATTCTATGCTACTATCAGCACACCTGAGGACAGTACCTATAAAACAGCAAGTAAAAGAGTAGCTATAACAATTAATTAGTGAGATTTATTCTCACTCTTTTTTTATTTTTTTAAGAATTTTTCTGTCAATTTTTCAACGATTTTTTTTAGATTACTTATTTTTGTCTACTAAATTAATCTTATTCATTAAGTTATCCTTTAAAGAGATTCTATTTTTATTTATAATTACTAAATCTAATTTTTAAATACCATATGGGGGTCATGTTAAATTTATTGATTAAAATTCGAATAATTTATAAAATAAATCGATATAAATAGTTTTAATTATGGTCAATATATGATTATTTTTTTTAATTAAATTATATATTTAATCATTAAAAGCAATAATAATTTTTAAATTTCATTTTTATCTATTGTAATCTATTATTTGTTATAATAAGTAATTTATTTTTGATAAATTAATAAAATAATATTAAATTCTTTAGGAAAATATTATATATTTTAATCAATAAAATTATAAATGCATTAATTTATTTCGTATCGATAATTTTATAACTATTAATGTGAGGAAAAAATTTATGTCGTTAAAAATTACAAATCGTTTATTATTTATTTCAGCGGTTTTATTCATTTTTATTTTAATTCCAAGCTCATTTGCAGGAGAATTAAATGAAAATCAGACTATCGATACATTAGGTTCTGATGATTCAACTCAGGATTCGATAGTAACTGCTGATAATGACGTAATTTATGTTTCACCAACTGCAAGTGGCGGTGATGGATCTCAAAATAATCCATATAATTTAGCTACTGCAGTTTCTGTTTATGATTCAACTGTTAATTCAAAGATAATCATGAAGAATGGTGAATATAATTTTACAGAACAATTAATTTTGAACAAGAATATTAATATAGAAGGTGAGTCTTACAATGGTGTAATTTTAAATGGTGTTGGTCAAACTTCCATTTTAAAGGCAACCAGCGGAAATATCGTGCTTTCTAATTTAAAATTTGTAAATGGGTATTCTGAATATGCACCTTACTACGGTTATGATGGCGGTGCTTTACATATCGGTCGTGTAAATCATATTCTTATAGATAACTGTATTTTTGAAAACAATACTGCAAGTGCAATTACTGCTGGCAGCTCAAATGCTTTAATTGACATTCAGAATTGTGAATTTAATGATAATCATGTAGACGGTGATTGGTCTGCAAGAGGCGGAGCAATCAATGCCGGTGCTCAGGACATAGTAATGAATGTTATCAACACTACTTTTAAAAACAACTATGTCGTTGCTGAGAGAGGATCAGGTGGTGCAGTTTATGGAGCTTTAAACTTCAAGTCATTCGTATTTGATAACTGTATATTTATTAACAATACTGCTCCGGATGAAGGTAGTGCTATTGCAGCATACTGTGGTGGAAATATCAGTGTATTTAACTCCCAATTTATAAATCAGACTCCATCTGTTATTCACGATGATCAAGTTAATTCTAAATATTTAACATTATTTATTAAAAATTTAACTTTTGATAAAGTCTCTGATGAAAATGTTGTTATTGAAGGTAAGGTAAATCTAGTCGATTTGGATGTTAATACTAGGATGTCTGCAAACAACATTGAAATGAGAGTTGGGGATGATGAAAACTATACTGTCACATTCACTGATGGTAATGGAAAACCAATAGACGGTAAACTAATCGTTGTTACTTTAACTAATTATTACAATCAGGTTACTACATTAAATGCAACCACTAATACAACGGGGCACGCTGTTTTTTCAATGAAAAATCAAACTCCTGGTAGATATAAAGTTGTAGCCTCTTTTGCTGGTGATGCAGAATATGGTGCAGTTGAAACCAACAACCAAATAAATATTCAAGCAAAAGAAATGGTTAGTTTAATCATGGTTCCAGATTCAATTAAACTTAAAGAAGGTGACTCTTATGTTGTAACCGGTTATATTGTTGATATATACTATGAACCTGATGACTCTTTTTATGGTTCATCCGTTACTGTTGAGTGGAACAATCCTACAAAACGTTCTCTTTCAAATGCAGCTGTTGTTTATTGGGATTCATTCACTTTTGATATATCTGAATGCAGTCTAAAGACTAATAAAACTCCATATGTTGTAACATTCATTGTTGATTCATATAATGAGGAAGTCATATCTGCACTCGAAGGATATTTAATCGTTGACATGTCAGTGGATGTGCCTGACGTTGGTGATATAGATGTTATTCATGTTGCAGTTAACGGTAGTGATGAAAACGGAAATGGTAGTGAAGACAATCCATTAGCTACTGTTCAAATGGCTTTAAACTTGAATAAAGCGTTAGGCGGCGGCAAAACTATTGTTGTAGGTGAAGGAACCTATGATATTTCTAACTTTAACATCCAATCTGATGTAACCATTGTCGGTACTAAATCAAAAACCATTTTCAGACAAACTTCCGGAAGAGACGGTATGTTTAAGGTGTTTGATCCTGTTACTGTTAATTTAGTTAATTTAACATTGATTGATGGTTATACTACTCCTCAACCTTACTCATTAATTACCGCTTATGGTGAAGGTGTCTTAATAAATATTGATGGATGTGAATTTAGAAACAATACTTGTTTGGCTGGTGGTGTAATTGCTATTTCCCATGGAGCATATGTTTATGTAAACAATTCAAAATTCATTGACAATAGAGGAATTTTAATTCAATCCGCTGGTGGTGCAATTTATGTTCTTGACGGTTATTTAAAAGCAACAGGCTGTGAATTTATCAACAACACTGCTTGTGATGGTGGTGCAATTTACATTGGCGGTTCTGGAACTGCAGACATTATTGATTCAACATTCACCGACAATATAGAATATAACGGTACTGTTGTAATAGGTGGAGGAGGAGCAATCTATAATAAAGGTATAGCCAACATTAAAAACTCTTCTTTCATTAGAAACTTTGCAGATTTATATGGTGGTGCTATTTATATTGCTGGTGGGAAAACTACAATTTCTCAATCTTACTTTGAAAATAACACTGTTGGAATCGCTCAAACCACTGGTGTTAAAGGTAGTGCAATCCAATCAGAATCTTACAGGGCCATTGATTTAGATGTTGAATATTCAATATTCCTTACAAATAGCGGTTACCATTACCAGGTGTTATTGTCTGACGTTGAAGATTCTACAGTTAACTTAAATCATAACTATTGGGGATCTAACGAGTGGAGAGGAATGAATACAAATGTAGTGGTTACCGATTATGCGATTATTCAAGCCAGAAGTGAAACTTCTCCGGTTTACAAAAACCTGAATACTTCAATAGATGTTGAATTTAAAAACTACCATAAGGAAACTAAAGCTATTACAAGTTTAAATGGTAATGTTCATGACTACACAATTGACATATCCTCTCAATTGAATGATATTAATTCAACTACTGTTACCATTGTAAATAACTTTGCTCAAGTGGCGTATTATCCTGAAAATGTAGGATTGGAGAATATCACTGTGAAAGATTCCAAATTCAGTTTTGAAGTCAAAGACACAACCAAAAAGGATGTAAATCCAAAAATTACAATCAAACCTGGAAACACTACAACAATCATTGTTGAGGTGCCTACTGATTTAGAAAATAATATATCAATAAGTGTTAAAAACGATGAATTTTCAAGACCTGCTGGAAATGGAACCATTGCAATTACTTTAGATACAGTTCCTGGTGATTATAGGGTTGTTGTAAGCTATGAAGAAGATAGCGTTTATAAAGGATTTTCAAATACAACTTCATTTTCAATCCCTAAATATAAATCTGTATTAAATGTTTCAGCCGGCGATGTATATGATGATCAGTCTGCAACTGTTGATGTGAATATTACTAAAGGCGCTACAGGTACTGTAACCATTATTATCAATGGCAAATCCAGATATCCGGCTGAAATTGCTAATGGAAAAGCATTTAAAGTATTTTATGATTTAACCGTCGGTAATTACACTGTCGATGTAATTTATGAAGGTGACGATTATTATGAGGGTTCTAATGCATCTACAACATTCAATGTTTTCCAACGCCCTCCTGAACCTGTTGAACCGGTAGATGGTTATGCATATATTAGAGTTCAAACTGGTAGTGTAACAACAATTTCTGTTCGTGTTCCAGATGAACTGATGAATAATATAACTATAACTGTTAATAACACCGAATATTCAGTAAAATCTGTAGATGGAACCGTCGTTTTAAATGTAACTACTGAAACTCCTGGTGAATATCCTGTTGTCGTAAATTATGATGGAGATGAATACTATAAACCATTTTCGGCTGAAACTTCATTTAAAATATATGACTATTGCTGGTTTATCAATGAAACCGGTTATAGAACTCTTCGCGAAGCTGTTGATGCTGCGGGCAATGGTGATGTTATTAAAGGAAACCTAAGCGTATATGAAATAGATGAAACCATTGACATCGGTCACAGGTACATGCCTAGCGAACCATGGGAAATTGTTAAAAATGTCACAATTACTTCTATGACTGAAACACCAGTTACAATTAAAGGAGTTTCCAACAGATTGTTCTTCGTAGACAGCAATTCCACTTTAACCTTAAATAATTTAATCTTAACAGGTTCCAACATTGGTTATTTGGATGGTGGTGCTGTTGAAAATATGTATGATGCATATGTGAATATTTTAAACTGTACTTTTACCAATTTCACTGCTGATAGGGGTGGAGCTTTATTCCTTTGGGGTCAAGCACTAGTTAAAGATTCAATATTTATTGATAATTATGCAGAAATAGGAGGAGCAATATTCGTATTGTCTCCGGTAACCAACGACAATAATGTAATATTTGATAATATTACAGTAGTCAATAACTCTGCATTGTCATATGGTGCAGGATTGTACATCCAAGGTTCAGCATATAATACCACTATCATTAAGAACTCCAATTTCACCAACAACATAGGTCACGGCCATGGTGGTGCATTGTTTGTTAGTTATGGTGAGGTAATTATCGATAACACAGTATTTGATTCAAATAGTATTCTAGATTATGAATTTGACAGTGAAGTGGTTATTGCCGGTGGTGGTGTTTTCATCTCCAAAGATGTAAACGCTAACATTTCAAATAGTAAGTTTATCAACAACTATGCGGAAGGATATGGCGGTGCATTAGTTTGTAATAACGCTAAATTTGTCATTCAAGATTTAATGACAGGTGAAGAAGAGTACTATTGCTTCTGTACCAATATAATGAACTGTTCATTTATTGAAAACACTGCGGGTGTTTCTGCAGGTGCAATTTTCGTAGGTCTTGACGATATAGCTACTGTAAACATTGATGATTCAATATTCGATTCAAATAAAGCTTCTGAAGCTGCTGCAATATCAAGTAGCCTTAGTTATTTAACAATCAAAAACACTGAATTTACAAATAACATTGCTTCAAACGCATCATTAATTGCCACTTACGGTTATTATTATGAAGAAGCTTTCAATGCAGAAACAGAAATAATAGATTGTACATTTGAAAACAATGATGTCAGCTATGATATTTATCAAAAGAATTTCTATAC
Organism: Methanobrevibacter sp.; assembly: GCA_017407115.1. Lineage (GTDB taxonomy): Archaea > Methanobacteriota > Methanobacteria > Methanobacteriales > Methanobacteriaceae > Methanocatella. Next base: position 9,434 of record JAFQXD010000060.1, read on the forward strand.
TATTTTAACAGTTGAATATTCTAACTTCACAGATGACGCTGTTGTTTTAGCAAATTATGGTACAGCAACATTAAATAATGTAGTTCAAAAGGTTAACAATTCAGATTATGCAATTGTAAACTATAACGGACTCTATTTATCCAAAAACAGTTTCATTAATCCAATCAATAACTATGCAAAAATATTAACTCAAACTTACATTGTTGTATTGGACAATGAAACCAAATCTGGTGAAATCAATAAGCCATATACCTTAAAAGCTATTGTATGCGATGATAATGGCAACATTATTGAAAAAGGAAACTTAACCTTTGTTGTTGAGGGCAATGAGATTGAAGCAATTTATAATAATGGAGAATTCAGTGCTGATTATATTTTAGCTAACGGTTCTCATATTGTTAGTGCGAAATACAGTGATGTAGGATTATCAGAACTTACAGTCAAAACTGCCGTATTAATAGCTAAAAACCCAGTTGACATGTCAATCGAAATAAAAGACATTGAATTCGGCGAAAATGCAACTATAATTGCCAGAGTTAACTCAGATGCCAGCGGAAATGTCACCCTTAAAATTAACAATAAAACTTATGAAATGCCAATTAAAAAAGGCGAAGCTAAGTTCATTGTCAGTGATTTAGAAATTGGATCCTATCCGGTTGAAATCACTTACAGCGGTGACGATAAATATGCTGAAAAAACAGTTTCAGATATACAGAACGTAACAAAGATACACAGTTATCCATTCGAAGTTAAAGCTTTCAATATCACTACCAACAGTGCTGTAATCAATATTACACTTCCTAGTGACTTCAATGGTAATGTAACTGTAATTGTTGATCGTATTTCTCAAGAGGTAGAAGTTAAAGACGGCAATGCATTACTTCCACTCTCCCATTTGGCAACCGGTTCTCATGATGTTGAAGTTGTTTTCGATGGGACTGATAAATATGCCAAATCAACTGCAAAAACTTCATTCAACGTATTTAAATTGGAGTCATTTGTAAAAATCATTGTTAATGATGTTGTCTTTGGAGAAACTGCGGTTATTAACTTTGTTGTTCCTAATGATGCTACCGGAGCTATAATTGTAAGTGTAGATAATAAAGAATATCTTCCAATTATTAGTAATGGAGTTGCTACATTAAGCATTCCTGATTTGGAAATTGGTGAATATGATGTTGAGGCCCTTTATGTGGGAGATAGTGTTTACTTGGATTCTATCAATAAAACTTCTTTTAATGTCATCAATAAAACAGTCATTAAAAATACCGTAATTAAATTTACAATTTACGGAACAAATATCACTGGTGTTTTAAAAGAAGTTGACGGCAATCCTATTTCAAATGCTGAAATCAAATATGCAGTTAATGGTGCGAATGCATCAGTTGTAACAGGAGAAGACGGTACATTTGTTATCCAATCACAACCTGGAGCTACAGTTGATATCAATTATGCTGGTGATAACAATACATTGCCGTACAGTGCATCTATTGCAATTGAAGGTGCTGTTGAGCCACCTGCTCCTGTAAATGTAATCAGTACCAAATTCGACTTTGAAAGTGTATTATTCATCAAAGGTTATGCTGTTGATACAAGGGCTGGTGAGAAAGGTATTGAGTTTATTACCTGTCTATTGGATGCAAACGGCAAACCATTAGCCAATAAGACTGTTCAATTAGCAGTTAACAGTAAGGTTTATGACCAAACCACCAATACTACCGGTGGAGTACACTACTTCTTGAACATGATGAAAGCCGGCAGATACACAATGACCTATGTATTCCTAGGAGATAGTGAATATGGAAGCTGCCTTGCAAGTGCTTGTGTAGACTTGGATAAAAAACCAATTACAATCAAAGCAAGTGCAAAATCATACAAAGCAACTGCAAAAACCAAAAAATACACTGTAACACTCAGTACAATTGTAGGATCATCTGCAGACGGTAAAGCACACCTCAGATCTGGTTTGAAAGTAACTTTAACTTTAAATGGAAAAACTTATACTGCTAAGATCAATTCCAAAGGACAAGCAACTTTCAACCTTAAGATAACTAAAAAAGGCAAATACACTGCTTCAATCAAATATGCAGGTGACGATACATACAAAGCTGCAAACAAATCAGTGAAAATAACAATTAATTAGTGAGATTCACTCTCACTCTTTTTATTTTTTTTAATTTTAATTTCGGTTAACCTATATCTATAAATCTATTTTTATAAAAAATTTCTATCCAATTTATTTAATTATCTTTTTGATTAATTTCATTGAATTATTTTAAGTATAATAGGTTTTAATGGAAGCTAAAATCAATATAATGTGAAGGATTTTTCAATCAGATTCCTGGTTGTGAAAGAAAATTGTCAATTAAAATAGGCATGGCAGGATGTAATAAAAATTTTTTTAAAAAAAGAAGAAAAATAAGGGATTGAATCCTTATTTTTTAATAGTTAAAGTATTTTTAACAGTTAAACCATTATAACTGGATGTTATAGTGTATTTACCTACTTTCAAGTTCTTTAAACTTAAAGTTGCAATACCGTTACTGTTGGTTTTCATTTTATAAGTTTTACCTTTGAATTTGAAGGTAACATACTTGTTTTTAATAACTTTACCTTTTGTATTAACTATTTTTGCTGTGAATTTCACAGTGTTTGCTCTTTTCTTGGAAAGATTTTTAGTTATTACAGTAGGTTTAATGGTTACTTTGTTTGAAACCTTATATCCTTTGTAGGTTGCAGTAATTGTGTAAGTTTTTGGGTTAGCGTTCACGTTTAATGAAGCGTAACCATTTGCATCGGTTTTAACAGACTGGGTTTTACCGTTGAATGTTACAGTCACGATTTCACCAGCACCGACAGCTTGGCCATTGTCTCCGATGATTCTTACTTTGTATACTTCACTGCCTTTATAGTATTTTGTTAAATCTTTATTTCCGGTTATTGTTCCAACAACGGTGATATTTTGAGATTTAATTTCGTCACCATAAATTATGGTAATACTATAGGTGCCTACATCAAGATTTACATTAATGAAAGCTGTACCATTATTGTCAGTTTCTGCTCTGTAAACTACACCATTTAATGTGAAAGTTATTGTTTTTCCAACTTCAGGCTGCTTGTTGTTGAGCAATGTTACTTTGTATTCGCTTCCGCTTTTGTAGTAAGTAACAAAGTTTTCGCATAGAAGTTCAATTTCATTTGTTTCAACAGGGTTGGCGTTGATTTTAATGTTTTCTGATTTAACTTGAACATCATAGTTGCTTTCATTGTTTTGTAGTTTTAAGCTTCCTTTACCGTTAATGAGAGTTACGTTGTAGTCTTTTCCGTTAACATTCACGCTAACAACATCATTAACAGGTTTTGAAAGTTCAATATCAACAACAACGGTTTCTTTTGTTTTAGTTAAACTGATTTGTGCCTGTGCGCTTTCCTCAACAATGATCTTACTGGTTTCAGTAGTTTGGAAGTAATCATTGTCTGCTATGGATGACATTACAACATCGTAGATTCCAGGTGCCAAGTTAATCGGAATAGAAGCAGCACCATTGCCATCGGTTGTTCTGGTGTATGTTACTCCGTTCAATAAGAAGGTAATTTTCTTACCTGCAATAGCAACATTGTTAATATCAACAAATGTGATTGTGTATGCATCATTGCTGAAGTCTGTTGTGTTCATATCACCGGACTTGATGCTAGGTTGGGTAATGTTGATTGTGAAATTGGAAGTTGAAGTGTTTGTAATGTATTTTTCTTCATTAAATAAATTAGCGATAATTTTGTAGTTTCCATTTTCCAAATCATTTAAGCTTAAAACCGCCCTACCATTATAAGCTTTAAGAGTATATGTGTTTCCGTTAATAATAACGCTTAATGCTTCATCAATAGGTTTTGATAATTTAATTGATACGATTGCGTTTTTAATGTTTTGACTTACAGAAATACCGATTTCAATTTTATCTTTTACAGTAATAGTGTTTTTAGCTTTTGCTTTAAAGAAATCATCATCTCCATCAAAGGTCATGATAATTTCATATTCTCCACTTTCTAAAGTAACCGGAATTGAAGCAGTACCGTTTGAATCTGTTGTTGCTTGGTAAGTCTTACCATTTAAGATAAATTCGACAGCTTTTCCAGCAAGAAGGTTATTGTTTTGGTCGGTTAATGTTATTGAGTAGAGTTCACCGCTGTAGTCACTGGTTACCATGTCCTCTGATTTAATTATTAAATCAGTAACATTGACTGTAAATGAGGTTTTTGTTTCTTTTGAAAGATAATCAACATCGTTTACTAAATCAGCTGCAATGTTATAAACATTATTTTCCAAATCATTCAATGTTAAGCTAGCTGTACCGTTCACTGCATTGAGTAAATATTCTTCACCATTGACTGTAAGGTTAACGGTTTCTGTAATTGATTTTGACAATACTACGGTAATTGCTACGTTATTGATATGTTTGGTTATATTTAAAGTGACATTAACTTTATCTTTTACTTTAATGGTATTTTCTGATTCAGCTTTAAGGTATTCTCCTTCTCCATCAAAAATAATGCTAATGTTATATTCTCCTGCAGCTAAATTGATAGGAACAGTTGCTTTACCATTATTATTTGTGGTTGCATTGTATACTTTTCCATCTAAAACAAATCTGATGTTTTTATTGGCTATTGCGTCTCCGCTTTTATTAGTCAATGTAATGGAATAGTTTTCATTGCTGAAATCATCAGTAATCAAGTCAGCAGATTGGATTTTTGTAGTGATTACATCAATTATAAAGGAATCTTCAACACCAGTTGAATTAAATATTTCCCTGTTTTTGAGATTTGCTTTTACAGTGTAACTTCCTTTATCCAATTCTTCTAATTTTAGAGTACCTTTACCATTAGTTAAGTTGATATTGTATTCTTTGCTGTTTACTAAAGCAAATACAGTTGCATTAATTTTTTGAATGGTTGAAAAATTAATTTCTGCACTATTTAAGTTTTTAATGATTTCTAAGCTTAAGTCAACATTCATTAATTCAATTTTGACATTAGTGCTGTTTGTTGAGCTTTCATATCCGATTCCGTTAAACATCAATGAAACGTTGTTTTCTTTTGCATCGAAATTATGAATAAGGGTTGCTGTTCCATTTACAACACCGACAACATAATCTTCACCGTTTATGGTAAATGTGACATTGCCGTTTGTTACTAATTTTCCGTATTGGTCAAGAACGGTTGCGGTAAGATTTACAAGGTTGTATTTATCGTAAGCTACATTAATTGAAGTAACTGTATCGATTCCAGTCAAAACAGTGAATGCCTTAATACAGGCGACCTGTGATGAGTAGGAATGGGATGAATACTGCCATGTTAAATCGTATAAATCTTTCCAGTGCATGCCATCATAACTTACAAATGAAACATCTTTTTCATAAAGCACTTTGTTAAGAGATACCTTTTCGGAAACCGGGAATCCTGCCTGTTCATCTACAGTAATTTTGAAAACGACTTCGAAATCATCTCCCACTTTTAAAGGAATTAAATCATCAAAATTAATAGTATAGTAACCAGGATTTGAAACTCCGCTTTTTGTTGTTTTTAAAACATTGTTTACATAAACGGATACGTCCCAGTTTGTAACTTTTTCAAAGTAAGTTGATGCTGCAGCAAGCAATTCATTATCACTAGCTGTGAATTTATTCTTATACCATACGCTTGATGAGGAATTATAGAAGTAATCTGTTTTACCTGCAATGTCGTATTGGTAGTTTTTATCTAATCTAATTGTATCGTTTAAGATAAATGTGTATGAAGCATCACTTTGACCTATTTTAGCGAATACTGTATCATAATAGGAAACATAGAAGTATCCATTACTTCCCCATTCAGGACCCCAGCTGTTTTTAACAATCCATGCACCGTTTCCTTTTGGGCTTCCGTAGAATTTGTTTTTTGAGTAGTTATCGTCCCAACCTACAATTGTTACTGCATGGTTTCCATAAGCGGTTGATCCATAGTAATAATAACTTGCGCCGTTTCTGTATCCGTCATCATAATAGATTCCGGTTGCAACAGCACCATATTTCATGATAGCTTCTTTGATTGCATTATTATCGGTGTATGTTTCACGTTTAAGGAACACGACATTTTGAACGTGCATTAAACTATTTAACACTGGAGACAATGTGGATTTATCATCAGTCAAGTCATCAGTTTCGTTAATCGGACCTAACCAACTTACCAGGTATCCGATAGGCATTTCATCGTATCCTCCACCGTTGGTATCCATTGCCCAACCGTAATCTGAGTAAAGTTCAATAATGTTTTTCATATGTTCTTCGGATAGGTCGTAACAATCACCTGATGCTTTTAAAATACATGATTCGATTGTAGCGATTGCAGTATATGCCCAACAGTTACCACTTGTTTGCTGGTCTTTTACAGGACTTACAAGGCCGTAATCGATTAGACTGTAATAACTTGGCAATGAACTGATTTCAGTATCATTAACTTTAAACATTGTATAATTTCCACTACCAATTTTAATTTCGATTTTAGATACTTCATATTCATCATCTTTAAAAGCAGCACTGTTGTTTTCAAATTTATTTTCAGTAATTGTATCTTTAACGGAATTTCCTCTTTTAAGATTATTTAAAATTGAATAAACAGCTCCAGCACAATATTCTGCTTTATTATTTGTGAATGTTGTTGTTAATAAAGTAAATGAAGTTGAGTTATCAATGAATAATGCCCCACCGTTGTGAGCATTATTGTTATTGAATGTGGAGGTTATCAAAGAAAATGAACCATACATGTGGAAAATAACTCCTCCGTTATATATTGCAGTGTTATTTTCAGCGTAAATGGATTTCAATGTCATTGATGATTTAAGAGAGGTAATTCCAGCTCCAAATGTAGCTGAACAACCGGTAAAGTTAAGGTTGGTACCGGTCATTGGTGATTCTCTTAAATAAATTGCCCCACCAGCATCGTTTTCTGATGTATCCTTTTCAAATTTGGAATTTGAAATAACAGTTCTCTGGTTGTATTCTAAAGCTATTGCTCCACCGTAGTTGAATGCAGTGTTATTGATAAATGTTGAGTCAACAACGTTTAGATAACCACCTTCCATATAAATGGCTCCACCGTATTCAGCGGAGTTATTGACAAAAGTACAATTGGTTAAATCAATTGAATAACTGGTTCCGTATCCATAATAATCAGTTTCATAAGGTGCATATATTGCTCCGCCGAAGTTATTTCCGTATGAATCAGCGGTGTATCCTTTCCCGTTTGCAAAAATAGTATCTTTTGCAGTTATCTGACCTTTATTCAATATATTTATCCCACTTAATGTCACGCTGTTTAATGCAAAGTCGCCCTGAACATTAAAAGCATATCCGTCATATTTGATAATAGTATTTTCTGCATTAGCACCTGTAATGGTAACTCCATATATTGAAACCCTTTTATCCAAAACATATACTCCCTCAGCCAAGTGAATGTTAGAATTCTGCTTAATTCTAGAGGAAGTTAGATACTTATAAGGACTGTAAATTGTCCCGTCCCCATTATCCTTCTCAACGGAGGCATCGAAATATATATCGCTTCCCGCTTGGAGAACATCTCCGTCTTGAGTTGAGGTTTGGGTATCTTCTTCATCAACTTGAGGAGTTTCAATAATAATTTCATCATCTTGAGATGGTGCTTCAACCACAGCGGTAGTATCATTATTCAATGAATCAATATCTGCCGCAAAAGTTGAAGGAATCACCACTAATAAAAGTAAAAATACAGACATTAGTATAATAAATTTATTAATTTTTGACAAAATTTTTCCTCCAAAGTATAATTAAAGTAATGTTAATAATTTATAACGATATAATTTCTATTTCTAAACTAATATAAATTTATTGTAATATTCACATCGTTGTTATTTTCCGTATTTTATTGATCTTTTATTTTCAGATAATAAAAATCTAGAAAATTAATTGCTAATTTTGCATATTTTTTCATTTCGAAACTATTATTTTTCCATATTTTATTTAATTAAGATTACCAAATCCATTTTTATACATTTTGCATCGAATTTTGATGTTAAATATTAATTTATAATCGAATCTTTCTTTAATTACTTTTATCATGATTGTCAAAGTTGATTTAAAAATATTTAAAACGATATTTTTTTAAATTTTTTAGTTAAATAATTTTGTTCAAAATCTAACTTCCCTCATAAAATAAGATTTTTTTTTAAATTCTGATGTTTTTAAATCATTTTTTAATGCAATTAACTATTTTTTTTGGTTTATGTTCTTTTTTTAATCCACGTTTCATATTTTATTTACTATCGTATTTTTATGATTTTTAATGCTCTGTATTTAGGTGGAAATCACATATTTTATTTATTTTTTCATTTTATTTGTATTTTTTTTAATTTAAATAGTTTATTATCGATTATATTATTAAAATAGCAATTTTACAGATTTAATATTAATATATTTTTTAAAAAATCTGAAATTTAAGGAATTTTCACGATGTGAAATTTCAATAAATTTATATTGTTTTAAAAAGATAAACTTTAACGTTATAAATTATTAATCATAATTTAAAATAATTTTTTTATTTATAAAATTGGAGAAAAAAGTAAAATGTCGAAGATAAATGAACGAATACTGTTGATTCTTGCAATCTTATGTATTTTCATCATAATTCCTTGCTCATTTGCAAGCGATGTTAATGATAATACTACATTAACTGATAATCCGGTTGCTGATGAAAACAGTATTTATGTTTCTTTAGAAGGAAATGATGACACTGGAGAGGGAACCGAAGCAAATCCTTACCAAAGTGTCTCAAAAGCTGTTGATAACTATGATTCTTCTAAAAATTCAAATATTTTCATTAAAAATGGAACATACACATTTAATGGAAAAGTAACTATTAATAAAGCGGTTACAATTATTGGAGAATCAAATACTGGTGTAATTTTAGATGGGAATTATACTTCAGCAATATTTGAAGTCGATGCTAGAGGTGCAAATGTGCAGTTATCTGGGTTGACTTTTATTAATGGATATTCTGATAGAAGTTCTTATTATAGTGGAGCGGCTGCTATTGACGTAAGTTCAGTAAACAATTTCATTGTTGATAATTGTATTTTTGAAAATAACAATGGTGGCGCTGTTACTGCTGATGGAAACAATGTATTAATTAAAGATTCTATTTTTATAAACAATACTAATAATGGATGGGGAAGAGACGGTGGAGCAATTAGTTCTGGTGGAAGAAACACTATTTTGAATATAACTAATTGTCAATTTATTAATAACTCTGCATACGGTGGTGCAGCTGTTTCTATTTCAAATAAAAGAGTAGAATCCTATATTTCAGGTTCTACTTTCATTGAAAACAATGCAACAATTGGTAGTGCAATATATGCTTATAATGGAAATTCAATTCTATTATCTGATAATATATTTACAGGCAATAATGCATCAAAAGACAACTATATAATCGATGTTGAGGCCTATCAGTATGATGGCGTAATTAAAAATTTGACTTTGAAAAATAATGTTTTCAGTAATAATTATCCTTCAGATGAAATTTCCACAAACATGAATAAAATTTACATAGATAAAAATGATCGTATTTCAGGTATTGACATTGATACTATGAATGTTGGAAGTGATGTTAACTTCACAGTTACTTTAACTGATGAGAAAGGAGTAGGAATTCCTGATAAAACAATCACTATTACTTTCACAGATTTTATTGGTAGAGTTAATTCATATGTTGCGGTTACTAACGGAGAGGGTAAAGCAACAATTTCATTAGTCAATCAAACTGCTGGTACTTTCACTGTAGAAAGTAGTTTTGAAGGAGATTCACTATGGGATGCGGTAAAGACAACCAATTCTGTTAAAATTAAAGCTAAAAATTCTTATAATATAGTTTTCAATGAAAGTATTGTAAAAGTTAAAGCGGGTGAATCCTATAAGGTTTTAGCTACTATCTGTAATGAATACATAACTCCAGTATACATTTTTAACACTGTAAGTATTTCATGGAGAACTCCAACAGGAGGTATCAGATATACTGAGGGAGGAGTTATTTCAGGACCAAATTTCGTTGTAGATGTTATTGATTTTGACTTGTCAACTTCTTCCACTTACTATTACATTAATTTTACAGCAAAAGCTGATTCAACCACTGTTGAAGCAAAAGGAACATTAATAATCGATACTTCAATTCCTCTTCCTCCTGTAGATAAGGACATTGAAGTAATCTATGTTGCAAAAGACGGTAGCGACGAGTTTGGTGACGGAACAGAGGAAAATCCTTTAGCAACCATTCAAACAGCATTGTATGTTAATGAAGTGTTTGGTGGAAATAAAACAGTTTTTGTTAAAGAAGGGGTTTATGATGTTTCAAATTATGAAATCTATGCTAATGTAAGTATCATTGGGGAAAAATCCAAAACAATATTTAAGCAGACCCAAGGTGATGACGGTATGCTTTACCTGGATAATGGAGCAACCACAAGATTTACAAACATTACATTCACCGGAGGTAAGGTTGCTGAATATACATTATACGGTACTGTCATTGTTGTGAGATATCCTGGTTCTATTGCTTACTTTGACGGATGTGAATTTATAAACAATACTGGATCTTCAGATGGTATAGTTTATGTTGCGGCAAATGCGGTTGCATACTTTGACAACTGTGTTTTCAAGGACAACTATGCATGGACTTTAAATGCAGCTGGTGCAATTCAGGTTCATAATGCATATTTATCCGTAAACAACTCTTACTTTGAAAACAACACTGCAGCTGAAGGTGCAGGAATATTCATTGGTGGAGATGCATATGCAAACATTGAAAACACTGTATTTTACCAAAACAAAGCTTTAAATGACTCATATGCTATTAGTGGTGGTGGAGCTATCTATGTAAATAACTACAACACTCACATTACCAACTGTTCATTTATAGAAAACTATGCTGAGGTCAACGGTGGAGCCATCTATATTTTGACCGGTAAAGTGGAAATCGAGAAATGTTTATTTGAAAACAACCATGTTGAGTCTGGTTCAGGTAAAGGAAGTGCAATAGCATCTGATAGTGGTTATACCGTATTGTTATATGTTGACCACTCTGTATTCATATCCGATGACTACTCAAAAATGATTGCAATTGTAAATGACATGGCTGAAGAAAATGAGATTATCCTAAACTACAACTACTGGGGAACTTCATCACAATCAGGAATCAAAACCCGTGCAGTTATTAAGGCAACTACAAATATAACTGAAATTCATGAGGGGGATGCGGTTGAAGTCACTGTCGAATTTGTAGAAAGTTCCGGAAGTGCTTTAAATAAACCTGTCCATGATTTCTCACTTGATTTGATTACCCAATTAGGTAGAGTTGATGTAAATTCAATTAATATAGTGAATAATATTGCTAAATTCACATATTATGCAACCAAAGTCGGAAATGAAAATATTATAATGTCTCACAATCAGACTTTATACACACTCAAATTCAGAGTAAACGCTTCAGAAGCAAACAAGACAGATTTCAGTGCAAATATCAGCATGAAAAATAAAACTCACATCATTGTTGAGGTTCCAATTAATATTACCAATAATATTACTCTTAGGTTAGATGGTGTCGATAGTTCTGTTAAGGCAGACGATGGCATTGTAACACTTGATATTTCTAATGTATTGCCTGGAAGCCATGGATTACAAGTGAAATATGATGGGGATGACGAATATAAATCATATATTTCAGAAGTATTCGGATTTTCCATAGATAAATATGAAACTAATTTAAAGATTAATGTTACAGGCGGTTTTGCTGGTGATCAAATCCTTGTAAATATTTCCGCAAATGACAAATTCACAGGAAATGTTGTTGTCATTATCAATAATAAAAATCATACAGTCAGTTTAACTGATGGTCAAGGTTCTACAAATATTGTTTTAGCTAGTGGAAATTACACTGCAGAAGCAGTATTTGGAGGTAATACTTACTTTGAAGCAGATAAATCAAATACCACATTTGAAGTTAAAGAATCTGTTATTACTGTAATCTATGTTGCAGCTAATGGTAGTGATGATAATGATGGTAGTCTGGCAAGTCCATATGCAACTATTTCAAAGGCATTAGATAGAAATAAGGCATTAGGTGGAAACAGAACAATCATTGTAAGTGAAGGTAATTATACTCTTAATAGGTATGCAATTACAAATGATGTATCTATTGTTGGTGAAGGCAGTGTAGTTATTTCACAAAGTGCCAATACCAACCACATTTACATTGGTGGTAATGTTAATGTTGTTCTTGATGGTTTAACATTCATCAATGGTATCGGTGTACAATCCGGATCTATTGATATGGGTAGTGATGATGCAGGTAATATTGGTAAAACATTAACAATCACTAACTGTGACTTCATCAATAACACAGGTCTTGTTGGTACAATTGCCTCTTATGCAAATACTACCATTACTAAATCAAACTTCATTAACAACACTGCAACAGGTACTGATGGTTACAACCAGGCTATTGTCAGCATTCAAGATAATTCCGTTAATTTAGCAAATAACATTTTCTTGAATAACAATTATAAAAATGAAATCATCGTCTCAAGAGTTGCAGGTCAAGCAAATGACAACTTCTGGGGAAATAATAACAAACCTGGTGATGTTGACAAAAAATTGGATTTAACAAGTTGGGTTTGCGTTGTTCCTTCAATCGATGAAGATGTAAGGGCTAAAACTAATTATGATTTAGTTGTCAAATTCCAAAAAACAAATGATGGCGTAAAATTCTCAGATGTAGGCGAAATGCCTAGCTTAACTGTGGATGTTGAAGCTCAAAACGGTGAAATTAATCAAACAGGCATTTTGATTTCTAAAAATATCGGTGTAGCTAATTATATCATAAGCCATAAAGGCTCTGATGTAATCAATGTTAATCTATGCGGAAGCACCATCGCTAGTTTGGAATTTAATGTAGATGTACCTGAAGTGGATAAGATATATGTTTCAGTAAATGGTAGTGATTCAAACTCAGGCAGTAGAGATGCTCCATTGAAAACTATTAAAGAAGCATTAGCTCAAAATAAGGCTAATGGTGGAAATAAAACCATAGTTTTATTGGCAGGCGAATTCAAAGAGCAAGATTTAGTCATTGATGCCCTTGTAACAATCATTGGTGAAAATGCAACAATTAATGGTGGATTAGGAAACATTTTCACAATCAGTGCCGATGCAGAAATTGCCTACATTGCCTTTATCAATGCTAGTGATGCAATCAAACAACTTGAAGGTAATTTATATGTCTATGAAACTGAATTTGTAAACAATACAAATGCAATAGTTTCCAAAGAGTATTTAAAAATTGAAAATACAACATTTGCTAAAAACAACAACGCAATAATATCTGATGTAATTTATATTGATAACTGTGAATTCATCCAAAACACAGGCATTGTTGCTGATGTTAAAGATATTGCCATAGTTGCCAATTCAAGATTCGCAGACAACGAAGAAGTATTAAAACTTAAGGATTCATTTGCTCAAATTGAAAATAACACCTTTGAAAATAATGGTGTAGCAATTGATACTTTAAAAACCACTGCAATAATTAAAAATAACAGCTTTACAGGTGAATTAATTGTGTTCAACGAATCTAAAATTGATTTGGTTGAAAACACTAATGTAACTATCAGATTAACTAATTCAAATATTACAAATGCTGTTGTTAGCTTCATTGAAGGTAAAACAATAATCGTTAATAACGGAACCATTGAATTGAATGCTACCGTAACAGATAACATGGGCAACATCATTGACGGCGGAAAAATCACATTCACTTCAAATGGTGAGGTCATTGGAACTGCTGATGTTGAAAATGGTGTGGCTATTTTAAAATATCCTTTCACCAAAGGAAACTACACAATTTCAGGTACTTTTGATTCATGTAAAGATGCAACCGTTACTGATGGACTTGTAAGAGTTGATGTTGACTACTACTGGTTTATTGGTGAAGTAGGTTATGAAAACTTGTCCGATGCAATTAATGCGGCCAAGTTAGGTGATGTAATAAAAGGTATTCCTGGAACATATAACATAGGAAAACTACAAATCGGTCACAGATACATGTCAATTCAACCATGGGAAATATTCAAATCCATTACTATCACTTCAATGAACGATACTCCTGTAACCTTAAAAGGTAGCGGAGTACAAATGTTCTTTATTGATGTAGGATCCGAATTGACTTTGAAAAACTTAATCATAAGGGATGCAGGTAGTCTTTCAGATGATGGTGGAGCTATTGGAACATTATACAACACCAATTTGACTATAGTTAACTGTACATTCACTAACAATATTGGTGGAGACGGTGGAGCTATTTATACAATAGGTGCTACTAATTTGGTCATTGAAGACACTGTATTTGATTCCAACACTGGTCTTATGGCCGGTGCTTTGCAGATTGTAGCTTATGGATATCAGGACATAACTCTTAAAAACCTTACATTCACAAACAACCAGGCACATTACGCCGGTGCTTTCTATAATGGTGGAGCAACATTGGAAATTTCTAATGCTAAGTTCATCAACAACACCGCAAGTGTCGGTGGTGCAATGTATACCAGTGGAGGTTCTATTGATGTATCTGATTCAGAATTCATTTCAAACAAAGCAGTATCTAATGATGCAGTAACCACTACTGCAATGGGTGGTGCTTTCCACAATTTATTAGGTGATGCAACATTCAGAAATGTAAAATTCATTGACAACTATGCTGAAGGATTAGGTGGAGCAATGGAGCTTGAAAACGGTTATTATGGAACTGTCTCCTGGACAATCATAGATAATTGTACCTTTGAAAATAACTTCGCAAGAGATGGTGGAGCAATATATCTGGGAGAAACCTATGATCCTTATGTAAAAATCACTGCATCAGTATTCGATTCAAACACTGCAGAAAACAATGGTGCTGCTATTTCAGATAACTTTGGACACGTATCTGTTGAAGGCACTAAGTTCATCGGCAATAAGGCAGGAAGTTTAGATATCATTCACGTCGTTGGAGACATGGTAGAATCCAACCCATACTACGGCAGTATTGATATTAAAAATTGTGAATTTACATCCAACGATGCAGATTATGTAATCTTCACCAATGCATATGGTGATGTAAGCGTATCTGATACTAATTTTGACACACAAAAAATGACAATATTCAATAGGGGAGAAGCTAGTTTCAGAAATGTAGCTGTTACAAATTCCTCTGATTATGTTATTGAAAACTTAGGAAATCTAACTCTATCTAAAAATACTTTTGACACTC
This sequence comes from Methanobrevibacter sp., assembly GCA_017407115.1. Classification (GTDB taxonomy): domain Archaea; phylum Methanobacteriota; class Methanobacteria; order Methanobacteriales; family Methanobacteriaceae; genus Methanocatella. Next base: position 24,794 of record JAFQXD010000060.1, read on the forward strand.
CAATTTTGAATAAAAATGAAATCAAATCAATAACATATATTGTCGTTTTAGGAAATGAAACAAAATCCGCCCCAATTGGTGAAAAATACCTCTTAACTGCTGTTGTAGTTGACGATAACAACAACCTCATTGAAAGCGGAAACTTGGTATTTGTCATCTCAGGCAGTCAAATCCCTGCAGTCTATCAAAACAATCAATACGCTGCAAACTACACTGTTTTAAATGGTACACAAAAAATCGATGCATTAATTGATGATGACGGTTTAACCCAACTTAAGGTAAAAACCGGAACTTTAATCGGTAAAAATTCAGCTGAATTAACTGTTGAAGTGCCTGAAGCAAAAGTTGGAGATGCAGCAGTAATTACAGTAAGACTCAATCCTCAAGCTACAGGAAATGTAACAATTAATGTTGGAAACAAAACCTATGAGGTTGCAATTAACAAGGGAACAGCAAAATTATCCATTCCAGATTTAAAAGCTGGCGAATACCCAGTTGATGTAACCTATGAGGGTGATGAAAACTATGCTCCTGCAAGTGAAGTAAAAACTTTGAATGTTACTAAAGTTACAGATTACATCATTTCCACTGATGTTTCCAAAGGAGGTGTCGGTGATGATATTACCATCAATGTAATATTGCCTAGCGATGCCAACGGCCTTGCAAGTGTAATTGTTGACGATGACGAATATCCAGTAATTATCAACAACGGTAGAACCAGTGTGGTGGTATCTAATTTGGCTGTTGGAAATCACAACCTAACCGTTAACTATTACGGTAATGACAAATATGATGCATCAACTTTAAAAACAACATTTAAGGTTGCCAAATTGGAGTCCTATGTAAAAATCGTCGTTGAAGATGTAGTTCTTGATAGTGATGCTGTCATTAACCTGATTGTACCTAGCGATGCAACAGGAACCATAATTGTAACAGTCGACGGCAAAGATTATATTGCGAATATCGATGGTGGAAAAGCTAGTGTAAGTGTTCCAAACTTGGATTTAGGCGAACATAACGTTGAAGCTGATTATGTTGGAGACAATTTATACTTGGATTCAAACAACAAAACTTCATTTAAAGTTATAAACAAAATCACTGTTAAAAATACAGTCATTGAGCTTACAATTGATGGTGCAACAATCATTGGTCTTTTAAAAGACGGGGATGGAAATCCTGTTGCCAACGCTTTAATTAGATATGGTGGAAATTCAACTGTTGCAACCGGCAGTGACGGAACATTTAACATCGTGCCTGAAAAAGGTGTCAAAACCAGCATAGTATTCGATGGTGATGAAAACTATGCGCCTTCAAATACTTCAATTACCATAAAAAGTCCTGTTCCAACACAGGTAACTCCTACAAATTTCGACTTTGAAAGCGTATTATTCATCAAAGGTTATGCAATTGATACCAAAGCAGGTGAAAAAGGTATTGAGTTTATTGCCCATCTCTTGGATGCAAACGGCAAGCCGTTAGCTAACAAGACTGTTCAGTTGGCTGTAAACAGTAAAGTATACAACCAAACTACCAATGAAACAGGTGGAGTACACTACTTCTTGAACATGATGAAAGCTGGCAGATACACAATGACTTACATATTTTTAGGCGATGGCGAATATGGAAGTTGCCTTGCAAGTGCTTGTGTAGACTTGGAGAAAAAACCAATCACAATCAAAGCAAGTGCAAAAACCTTTAAAACATCAGCTAAAACCAAAAAATACACAGTAACACTCAGCACAATAGTCGGATCATCTGCAGACGGTAAAGCACACCTCAAAACAGGTATGAAAGTAACCCTCACAGTCAACGGCAAAACATACACCGCAAAGACTAACAGTAAAGGACAAGCAACTTTCAACATTAAAATAACCAAAAAAGGTAAATACACAGCTTCAATTAAAACAGCTGGGGACGATACCTACAAAGCGGCAAGCAAATCCGTAAAAATAACAGTTAAATAGAAGAGTAAATTACTCTTCTAACATTTCTTTTTTTGACATGAAAAAATATACTATTGAACAAAATTTTATAAGAAAATTCTATTTTTTTAAACGATGTGCTTAAAAAATTAACATCGGTTATAATTTATTTGAAAAGCCTTAAAAATATAAATTTAAATTTTTCTTATTTTTAGATATAACTTGATTTAATGAATTATTATTCTAATTATAATATATATTTTACATTTATTTCAATTTTAAAGAATTTTAAACAATATTTTTAAGTAACAATATTTATATACCTTACCTCGACATAAATATATATCGTTATGAATTAATTTTCATTTCAAATTAACTTAAATTGTTTTAAAACAAATTATGGAGAAAAAAGGAAAAATGTCGTTAAAATTAGATAAGCACGTACTGCTCGTTTTGGCAGTATTAATGATGCTTGTGTTGATTCCAACCGCATTTGCGGAGAATGTCAATGAAACAAGTACGGTTGGAGTGGATAGTCCATCAGCGGTGGATAGTGTTTCTGCACCTGTTGTAGAAAGCGTATCACAATCTGCTGCTGCTGATAATGTAACTTCATCATCTGATAGTGATGTTTTAAGTTCTGGTGAGGATTATATCACTGTTCCAAGTCCCAAAACTGTAACTGATTATAAAATTGGAGATAGTGTAAATGTTGTTGTTACACCTACAATAGATGATTGGTGTAAGGATGATATTGAACAGTATTTAGATGATGTTTTTGTTTATATTGATGATGATATTAATGGAAGAATAGTGATTCCTGGTGTTAGTACAACTTCAGCATTCAATTTTAATTTGAATACCCTTACAGCAGATCAGTTATCTGTAGGAACACATACATTAAAATTTGGTGTATGGTATGACTCTTTGGAAAATTGGGGTTATTCAACTGATTTACAATCAATGAGTGTAACTGTTGTTGATTCTCAATCAGGTAGTGGAACTGAACCTGAACCTGTAGATAATGCTATTTATGTAGATTCCAATAGTGGCGGAACTGGTGGTAATGGAAGTAAAAATAATCCGTATCATTCTATTTCAACAGCATTAAGTAAAGCTAGTTCTGGTGATGAAATTAAGTTTTTAAGTGGTACTTATAACATTAATTCTTACATTACAATTAGTAAAAATATTATTTTCACAGCTGTTGGAGAAGTAAACTTCACTTCAAATAGTAATTACATGTTTACTCAATATGCGGCTAGTAGTTGGTCTGTAGCGGACCCTTATATCATTACTTTCAATGGAATAAACTTTGTAAACAGTTATGGTGGTTCAACATCAGGTGTAGTTTATTATACTCAAAATGCTGCTGTAAGTACTTTGAACTTTAATAATTGTAATTTCACTCAAAATAGTGGAAAATTCTTGATATATAGTAGTTGTAATCTTAATATTAAAGGATGTAATTTCATTGGAAATACAATGAGTGGTTCTGGAACTAGTGGTGGAAGTTTAATAATGAATTATAACTCAGGTAGTTCAGTGATTGATATTAGTTATTCAAATTTCATTAATAATGATTTACAAAACCCTAATATCATCAGAGATTATAGTAATAATCCTACTGTTAAATTCAATTATAACTTTGTAGGTACTAATACAAAATTAACAAACACTGAAATTTGTAACAATGCTAGAATCACAAATGGAGATTACACAATATTGACTTATGTTGCTCCTGGTGAGGTAACTGTTGGAGATGACGCTGATTTAACAGTCAAATTTACAGATAACAATGGTAATGATTTAACTGATAAAATGGCTAATTTAACTGTAACATTAGCCCCTTCAGTTCTCAATACAAATCCAATTACTGTAAAAGTTTCAAACAATGTTGGAACTGGTGCATATGATGCTATTGCTGAAGGAACTGAAAGCGTCGATATTAAAGTTAATGATGTAACCGTAACCTCATTTACATTTGAAGTTGAACCTATTACCGAAGGAACCGTCTTTGTAGATGCTAGTGCTGCTACTAGTGGAAATGGTACAAAAAACTCTCCTTATAAAACTATTGCCGAAGCAATAACTAACTTAGGCAGTAATACAACTATCAGTGTTAAAGCTGGAAATTATGAATTGAACGATGTTGCTTTAAACAAGGATGTATCTATAATCGGTAAAGGAGATGTTGTAATTACTACAACTTCAAAACACTTAACTATTGGAAATAATAACGTAAACTTAACTAATTTAAAATTTACTGGCGCTACATCTACTTCAATCGTATCTGCTGGTGATTTAAAAATTACTAAATGTACTTTTGAAGATAATGCTGGAGTTAATGTTATTCAAACTACTGGTAAGGCTGACATTGATTATTCCGCATTCATTGGAAATGAAGTAACCGGCAGTATTGTAAATGCAACTTCCGGTGATGTAAGCAACAACTTCTGGGGAACTAATGATGATCCTGAATTAACTGGTGTAACTTATACTAATTGGGCCATTTTAAGTCTTGTCGTGCCTGATGAAATTTATACTGGCGGGGAATACACAGTTTTAGCAAAATTCACAGATAACAATAATGGCGATTTAGGGGACACTATCCCTACAGTCGAAGCAACATTTGCAGCATCTTTAGGAAGCGTAAATCCTTCAACTGTAAGCATTAGTGAAAATAGTGGAACTACAACCTATTCAGTCGATTCCACTGGTGATGCAAAAATCAATGTTTCTGTTGCATCTGTTAAATTAGCTGAAAAAGAATTCCCAGTATTGGATGATGATACAAGCAGAGTATATGTCGATGCTACAAGAGGTGTTGACGCTTCAGGACGTGGTTCTAAAGCAAAACCATATAAAACTATTCAATACGCATATACTAATCTCGGTAGTTTATCTGAAATAGCTATTGCTGATGGTGTATATGAATTCAGTGGAACCAGTTCTTATTCTATTTCTAAAGATGTTAAACTGGTTGCAACTGGAGACAATGTTATCTTAAAAGGTTCAGGTTCATCTGCTATTTTAGGTCCGTCTGCTAACAATAATATTGAATTGATTGGCTTGACATTTGTAAATGGTGGTGGATCAAATGGAATTATTAGTGGTTCTTCATCCACTTATTCAACTGGAAGCTTAAAATTAATTAACTGTACTTTTGCAAATACCACTGCATCCTATAATATAGTTAAAGTATATGTTCCAACTGAAATTACCGGTTGTACATTTATTAACAATAAAGTAACTTCCTATTATAGTTCTGGTGGTTGGAGAGGTTTCCTCAGTTTCAACGGTGGAGACAGCACTGTAAATTATAATATATTTATAAACAACGATATTGTAAACGCAAACCAATACATGATTGAACGTGCTTCCGGCAGTGTAAACATAGACAACAACTACTGGGGAGATAATACTGGTTTAGATTCATCCAGATACTCACCATCCGGTGTAACCTACAATAATTATTTAATCATGGGTGTTGTAGAAGTTGTTGGTGATGTTTATGTAGGTCTACCTACAGAGTTAACAGTTGAATTTAATTCAAATAATGGTTCCGCATTATCTGACAGCTTAGTGAATAAACATATTACATTTTCTGCAGATTATGGTGCTGCAAGCCCTTCAACTGCTTCTATTGACAATAATAAAATAACTGCTTCCTATACTGCTAGTGCTGAAGGTAGTGAAAAAGTAGTTGCTTATATTGATGGCGTAAAATTAGCTGAATGGGCATTTAATACAATTAAATTGCCTGAAGGCACGGTATTGGTTGATATTAATTCAGGTGTTGATGAATCTGATGCAGGTACTGCTTTAAAACCATTTAAAACACTTAAATATGCATTGGATCATTTAGGCACTAATACTGCAGTCATGGTTAAAGCTGGAGAATACACTTTAACAGATTATGAACTTGATAAAGACGTATCTATTATCGGTATTGGCGATGTCATAATCACTTCTACTGGCGATAAACATTTAGATATTTCTGGTGCTGATGTCAGTTTAACCAATTTAGTATTTAAAGGTGCTGAAGAAGCTTCAATATACTCTGACAGTGATTTAACTATTACAAAATGTGTATTTACAGAAAATGAAGGTCAACATGTAATTGACACAATTGGTAGCGTATCTATTTCATATACAATATTTACAAACAATGATGTTGACAGTGATATTGTCAGTGCTCATGATGGTACTGTAAACAACAACTTCTGGGGAGACAACAACGACCCAGGAATAGGCTTTACTTACAGCAATTGGGTAATCATCAATGCTACTATTCCAAGCATGGTTGATGGTAGTTTACCTGCAGAAACAAACCACGATGTCAATGTTGAATTTACATCAAATGACGGAACAGCATTGGCTGAAAGTATGCACGACTTTGATGTAACTCTCGGTGCAGGTATTGGAACTGTAACTCAAACTGTTACTATTTCAGATAATATTGGTGTTGGTATCTATATTTCAGATGTTGAAGGTGAAGACCAAGTTACTGTATCAATCGACAGTGTCTTACAGACAATCTCATTCAACGTAACCGAAAGGGAATCTGGTAGAATTTATGTAAATCAAGAAACTGGTAATGATGCTGACGCTGAAATAGAAAACAAAAACAAACCATTTAAAACACTTTCTGCAGCTTTAGCCGCTAATACCGGTGGTTATGAAATAATTGTTTATGACGGTACATACATAGGTTATTATCAAATCACTAAAGACGTAAACATTACCGGCCGTGGAAATGTCATTTTAGATGTAAACGGATATTATCTAAATGGATATGTTTCTAATAGGCCTAATATTGTACTTACTAATTTGGTAATCACTAATCAAAGTAGACAAACCATGTTCCAATACGTAAAAGATTTAACTATAATCAACTGTACTGTTGAAAATTGTCTTGGTGGATCCAGTCTTATTGAATCAACTGGAAGCGTAAAAATCATCAATTCCTCATTCGCTAACATTAAATATAGTTCTGGTACAGCTGTAATTACCTATTCTGATAAAATTGAAATAGATAATTCTGTATTTAACAACGTTACTTATTCATCCAGTTATATATTCAATGGTAGGGATGCAACTATTGGTACCAACTTCTGGGGAAGCAACAATCCAACAAAAATTGTTTCAACTGCATATTCAGATGTTATTTCAAATTGGGCTATGGCTGTTGTTTCAATTGATTCTGACTTAATCCGTGCAGGTCAAACTGCAAACATAACAGTTGAGTTTAAATACACTGAAGATGGTGAAAATTACACAGAATTGAATAATACATTACCTAAAGCTACATTCGCTTTAAGCTCTTTATTATTAAATACCTTTGAACCTAGTGAAGTAACATTAATTGACAATGTTGGTAAAGTCACATACAATGCATTAACCTACGGTCATGAAGTAATTAATGTAACTGGTGGAGAAAACTTATTAGGATTCTTAGAATTTGATGTTGAAGAGGGTGCAAACGAATCTGTTATATTTGTAGATGCTGTAAACGGTAATGATACTACAGGTACTGGTGCTGTTGATAATCCTTATCAATCATTAGAAAAAGCATTAGCTGACCTTTCCGCAACTAAAACTACTATTTCTCTTAAAGGAGGAGAATACGAAGTTTCAGATTACACAATCAATAGTGACGCATTAATCCGTTACAGTAAACAGACTACAGTTATTAAAGCTAATAACTTAACAGTTAATGCAAATGTCGTATTCGATCATTTAATCTTTGATAATGGAGATGCTATCAAATTACTCGAAAACAGTAACTTGACTATTGTTAATTCAACATTTACAAACAATAAAGGCGTTGTATCTTCTAAAGGTAACTTAGTAATTATTGAATCTAAATTCATTAACAATACTGCTGGTGAAAATGATGCTATTATTTCATCTGATGCAGGTACTGTAAATATTAAATACTCTGAATTCGTTGCAAATGGTGACGGCCAAATTGTAAGCGGAATTGCCGGTGATGTAAACGATAACTACTGGGGTTCAAACACACAACCAAATATTGCAAGTGCTATTAAACCTACTAGCTGGGTTGCTTTGGTAATTAAATTATCCGAAGAGTCAATCAATGCAAGTGAAGTACAAACATTATCCTTTGACTTTAAAAACACAACTGATGGTGAAAACTTCACAGATTTAGGTGTTGTAATGCCAGCTTTAGACATTACAATTGGCACTGAAATAGGTTCAATCGACCCTGCTGAAATAACTGTTGAGGATAATACCGCTAGCGCAACTTATACCGCAACTGCAGCTGGGGATGAAACAATCAGCTTTGCAGCTGAAGGTACAACATTTGATTCATTAGAGTTTAATGTAGGTACTTCTGTTGAAGGAATGATATTTGTAAGTAAAGAAGGTAGTGACAGTAACGATGGTTCAAGGTTACATCCAGTTTTAACTTTATCTAAAGCTATTGCTCTTGTATCTAATGACAGAAATAAAATCATTATTTACAATGGTACTTATGTCTCTTCTGATGTTTATAATATATATTCATCAGGATTTAGTGTAACTGGTGTTGGTGAGGTTATTTTAACTAGAACCGCTCCGGATTATTATGATTATAATGCGGGTAACCTATTCAGTATTAGTTCATCTTCCTACACTTCTAAAACATACACATTTGAAAATATAATATTTGCTAATGTTGATGCAACAACAGCATATACCAAAAATAAAGGAAGCGTCTTCTCCGTATATGGTGAAAGCCTACAAGGAGCTCCTTATTTAAACATTATAAATTGTACTTTTGTAAACAACACTGCTCGTAATGGTGTCATTTATACTGGAACAAGTTATGGATATGCTCATGTGAATGTTATTAATTCCCAATTCATTGATAATACCGCAACTAATGATTATTTAATCTATGTCATGAGAGGCGACTTGAATATTACTTATTCTGAATTAATCGGAAATACTTATAATAACTATGTTGTTTACACAAGCAGTGAACAATATGTTTCTGTAGACATAAATGACAATTATTGGGGAACCAATGATGGTCCTACATTAAACCCTAGTTATCCTAACCAAATTCCAACAGAATGGGTTATTCTTGACATTACAAGTGATAATGACGATTTAGCAGTTGGTGACAATGCTACATTATCCTTTGAATTTAAACTCACTGATGGTGAAAACATCACTGCATTAGATGTGATGATGCCAACCTTAACTTTTGATTTAGGTGCTGCTATTGGTGAAGTAGATAATACTATTACTATTGAAAACAATGTTGCATCCGCTGCTTATAATGCAACTACACAAGGCATTGAAATAATTTCAGTCAAACATGGTGCTGAAACTCTTGCTACTTTTGATTTCTATGTAGATGAATCTCCAATTGGTAAAATCTATGTTGATGCCGTAAATGGTAATGATACTAATGATGGTTCCAGAAAAGCTCCTTATGCAACTTTAGCTAAAGCTATTGAAGAAAATGCTTTAAAAGGTGGTAACTGGACTATTGTTGTAAGAAAAGGTAATTATGAGTTATCAAATGCTGAAATTAAAGAAAACATCACTATTAAAGCTGATGATTATGTTGTAATTAATGCAAATGGCGGAAATGCTTTAACAATTGAAGACAATGCAAACGTAACATTAATCAATGTAGATATTGTTAACGCTACTGATGCAATTGTCACTGCTGAAAATACCACTTTAGCAATTATTAACTCAACATTTGAAAACAGCAATGGCGTAATTGTTTCAAACGGTACAACTACTGTTCTTGGAAGTTTATTTGAAAACAACAAGGGCACTGTTATTAAAGCTAATGCCGGTTCAATGGACATCGCTTACTCAGAATTCATTAGTAACACTGGTGCTTTAATCGAATCTGCTATTGTTACTACTGCAAATGCTAACTTCTGGGCAACCAATGATAAACCAGAAATTGAAAACGTAACAATTGACAATTGGATTATTGTTAATGTTACTTTCGCTGAAGCTCCAAACATATTCATTGATGTTGATTATGATATTGAATTCACCTTGTCATTAAATGACGGTACTCCATTGGCTGACAGTATTAAAATATTAGAATTCGGTATTGAAACTGATTTAGGTACAGTTGATTCCAATGTAACTATTTTAGACATACCTGTTACAGCTAATTATAATACTGCTGATGAAGGAAACGGTGTAATTAATGTTACAATCGCTGGAGATGTTTTCAAAGCAATTGAAATCTCTGCTCGTGAAGATGAAACTGGTAAAATATTCGTATCTGTAGATGGTAACGATACAACCGGTAACGGATCTAAAGCAGCTCCATATGCAACAATTACTAAAGCATTAACTCAAGTAACTGCTACAAACAAAAATATTATAGTATTAGAAGGTGTATATGAGACCACTTCCTATTATAACATTAATAAGAATGTTAATATTATTGGACGTGGAAACGTAGTTTTAACTGGTGAATCAAATTATCTCTTCTATATGAGTACTTATAATGGAGATACCCTTAACTTGACAGGTTTAACCATTAGAAACTTCAAATCTACATCTAAATTGATTTATGTTTCTGGTTCATACAGTAAGTCTGATAAATTGATCATTGATAATTGTACTATAGAAAACAATACTGGTGGTTCATTAGTTTATATATACTATGCAGATGCTATTATTACAAATTCAAATATTGTAAACAATAACATCGGAACCAATTACTTATTTGAAGGAAGTACTTCTTCAAGTTCATACTACAATTATGGTAAATACACTATTAATTATTGTAATATAATCAACAATACCAATAATTATTATGCAGTCTATGGACTTGGTGAAGTTAATTACAACTTCTGGGGTACAAATGACTACAGTAAGTTACCTGGCGTTTACTATTACGTCACAAGAGCTAGTGATAAATTCGTTGTCATTGCTCCTTCCATTGACGGAACAGTATACCTCGGTGATGAATATGCTGTAAATCTCGGATTCAAATTAAGTGGCGGCGCTGATTTAGATCAAGCAATGCCTGATTTAACTGTAGATTTAACTACTGTTTTAGGTGAAACCACCCCAGCTACTGTAACTATTTCAAACAACACTGCAATTGTTACCTACACTGCTACTAAAGTAGGTGATGAAACTATTGATGTTAATGTTGCTGGTAAAAAAGTTACTTCATTAGAATTCACTGTAGAAAACCCATTATCCATTGCATTTGAAAAATTCAACGAAGGTGAAAACGTAACAATTACAATCAATGCAGCAAACAACATGTCTGCAGCAGGCCTTGTAACGGTTGATGGAACAGATTATCCTATTGAATTAATCAACGGTACCGGCAGCATAATTGTACGTAATTTATTACCTAACGAATACTTAATCAATGCAACTGTGGGTATTTGTGAAGTGAGTGATACTTTAACAATTAACTTAAGAGAACTTGATTTCGCATTTGACATTGCTGATGATATTAAAATCGGTGATGAAGTTGTAATTAAAGTTATTCCATCTTTAAACACTTTAGAAAGTGACATTAAAGTTTATGTGGATGGTACTTTATATGTTGCAACTAAAGCAGATAATTATACAGTAACTATTGCTGATGGACTTTCAGCTGGCGAACACGGTGTTGTTGCTGTATTCTTCGGTGATGCATATCATGGAAGTGCAGACAATTCAACTACATTTGCAGTTGATAAATTAGACCCAACAATAACTATTGACGACATTGATCCTATAAAAGCTAATGAAACTGCAACTGTTGTCATTAATGCTGGCGATGCTACTGGTAACTTAACCATTAAAGTCAACAATGGTGATGAATTTACTGTATTTATTAACAACGGAAAAGCAACATTCGATATAGCTGATGCTGTAGTTGGTACAAACAACATTACCGCTACCTACAATGGTGATGAAAAATACAATAACAAACAATTGGATGTAAAACAATTCACCGTTGAAAAAGTTTCAGATTATGATATACTTGTTGAAGTTGTCGGTTCAGATGTTGTAATCACTTTACCTGCAGATGCAACCGGTGTTGTAAACGTAACCATTAACGGAAAATCAGAAGAGATTCCTATTAATGAAGGTAAAGCTACAAAATCTATCGCTGATTTAACTCCTGGAGATCATGACATTAATATAACTTATGACGGTAATGAAATCTATGCTGAAAACGGTAAAAACACAACATTCAACGTTGCTAAATATAATTCAACTACACTTGTATACGTCGAAGCAGGAGACTTTAACAGCAAAGTCAATGTTACTGTAACAGTAACTGACGGCGCTAAAGGTAATGTGACTATCTATGTAAATGGAAAAGCACAAACTCCTAAAGCACTTGAAGGCAATACTGCAGTCTTTGAACTATCCTTAGATGTAGGAGACTATGAAGTATATGCTGAATATGAAGGAGATAATAACTTCACAGATAGTGTTTCAGATGTACAAGCATTTAATGTAGGAAAAGCTACTCCTCAAGTAAATGTCATTGTTTATGAAGAATACAACGTTGATGATTATGTATTTGTCACTGTTAAATTACCTGAAACCGCTTCCGGTTTAGTAACAATTGAGGTCGGCGATATTAAATTGTTCGATAATTTAAATGATGAAGGTATTGTCGAATTTGATATTGGTACTTTACCTGCAGGCAATTATACTATTGTTGCTACTTATTTGGGCGATGACAAGTACTCAAACAGTACAAATGACACTGTTGGATTCAGTGTTTCTAAACTTGATACTCAGATGTCTGTTGTAAATAGGGTTTATAGTGATGGTAGTATCTCTGTTAGTATAGACTTTGACGATTATGTGACTGGTGTTGTTGCATTGTTCGATGGAGATACAGAATTATATAGTTCATACCTGGATTATGATGACTATGCTTATCTTTATGCTTATGATTTAGAAAAAGGCAATTATACCTTTAAAGTTGTATTTACTAGTGATAAGTATAATACTTTAGAAGAATCCATAAGTTTTGTTGTTGATTTCGGTTATATGTATGTTGAAAATGACAATTATGTCAAAATCGGTGAAAATATAACTGTTCTTGTTGAATTGCCTAGCGATGCAAACGGTACTGTTTCCATTAAGATTGGTAACTATTCCGCTGAGTTTAATGCAACTGAAGAATTAAGAGTTGTCCTTCCTGCATCTGAAATCGGCGATTTAGATTTAGAAGTATTCTATTCTGGTGATGAAAAATACATTAACAGAACATACACTGATTCAATTGAAGTTTACAAACCATCATATGAGTTAACTTATAATTCCACTATCGGTGCAGATGACAAAGCAGTTATTACATTAACATTTGCTGATAACACAACTGTCGGTAACTTTACAACAACAATAAACAATGTAACATACAAAGCTCCTGCTATTGATGGTGTTGCAACTTTAGTAATATCCAATTTAAGCATTGGCGAAAATGAGTTGGATTTATACTTCATTACTGAAGATGATGAATATTACTATTGGGCACTTATCACTGTTGAAAAAGCAAATGTCACTCCTGAAATTGAAATAATCGGCAATAATTCAGCTTTAAGTGTTGAGTTGCCTGAAGATGCAACTGGTAATGTGACATTCTATGTTGACGGAAAAGAATATCCTATCTCTCTTGAGAATGGTACTGCAACTCTTATACTTCCTGAAATGTCCAGCGGAAATCATACAATCGTAACATCATACAGTGGTGATGACAGACATAATCCTATAATCATTGTTGGTTCAATTGAAGTAACTAAATTGACTACTAATGTGACTGCTGATCCTGTTGAAATTTCTGAAGGCGAAACTGCTGTTGTTACTGTTGTTGTTGATGCTAATGCTACTGGTGTGGTATTGGTTGATGTTGGCGGTAATAAGTTCTACGCTGATGTTGATGGTGGTAAGGCTATTGTTGATGTAGTTGGTTTAGCTGCTGGTAATTACACTGCTAAAGTAACTTACCAAGGTGATGACAAGTTTGAGGCTAACGGCACTGATGTTGCAATTAAGGTTGTTGCTATTCCTGAACCTGTAGCTCCTGCTGTTAACGTGACTGTTCCTGAAGTTAATGTTGGTGAAGATGCTAGTGTTGATGTTGCTTTACCTGCTGATGCTACCGGTAATGTTGTAGTATTGGTTGATGGTAAAGAAGCTGGCGCTATGATTGTATCTGGTGGTAATGTAAGTATTCCTGTTGGTGATTTGGCTGCTGGAGATCATGTTGTTGAAGTCAGATACTCTGGTGATGACAAATATGCTCCTGTAAGTGAATCCAAGGATGTTACTGTTGATAAATTGACTACTAATGTGACTGCTGATCCTGTTGAGATTACTGAAGGCGAAACTGCTGTTGTTACTGTTGTTGTTGATGCTAATGCTACTGGTGTGGTATTGGTTGATGTTGGCGGTAATAAGTTCTATGCTGATATTTCCAACGGTAAGGCTGTTGTTGATGTGGTTGGTTTAGCTGCTGGTAATTACACTGCTAAAGTTACCTACCAAGGTGATGACAAGTTTGAGGCTAACGGCACTGATGTTGCAATTAAGGTTGTTGCTATTCCTGAACCTGTAGCTCCTGCTGTCAATGTTACTGTTCCTGAAGTTAATGTTGGTGAAGATGCTATTGTTGATGTTGCTTTACCTGCTGATGCTACCGGTAATGTTGTTGTATTGGTTGATGGTAAAGAAGTTGGCGCTATGATTGTATCTGGTGGTAATGTAAGTATTCCTGTTGGTGATTTGGCTGCTGGAGATCATGTTGTTGAAGTCAGATACTCTGGTGATGACAAATATGCTCCTGTAAGTGAATCTAAGGATGTTACTGTTGATAAATTGACTACTAATGTGACTGCTGATCCAGTTGAGATTACTGAAGGCGAAACTGCTGTTGTTAGTGTTGTTGTTGATGCTAACGCTACCGGTAAAGTACTGGTTGATGTTGGCGGTAATAAGTTCTACGCTGATATTTCCAACGGTAAGGCTGTTGTTGATGTGGTTGGTTTAGCTGCTGGTAATTACACTGCTAAAGTCACCTACCAAGGTGATGACAAGTATGCTGAAGCAGAAGGTAGTGCTGCTATTAAAGTGAATGCTTTACCTGCTCCTAAAGTTGAAACCTCAATTGCTATTACTGAAGTTAACGGTAATAATATTACCGGTGTCTTAAAAGATGCTGAAGGTAAAGGAATTGCAAACGCTGAAGTTACCTACATGATTAATGGTACACCTGCATCTGTTGTAACTGCTGCAGACGGTACATTTGTCATTGAAGCACAAACTGGTGTTCCAATAAGTATTGTTTATGATGGTGATAATAACACTGAATCATCCAACACTACAATTACTATTGAAGAACCTGCTCCTGTGCCTGTTGTAGTAACTCCAACTAAATTCGACTTTGAAAGTGTATTGTTCATTAAAGGTTATGCTGTTGATACTAAAGCTGGTGAAAAAGGTATTGAATTTATCACACATCTTTTAGATGCGAATGGTAAACCATTATCCAATAAAACCGTACAGTTAGCTGTTAACAGTAAAGTATACAACCAAACTACCAATGAAACAGGTGGTGTACACTACTTCTTGAACATGATGAAAGCTGGCAGATACACAATGACCTACATCTTCTTAGGTGACAGTGAATATGGTAGCTGTCTTGCAAGTGCTTGTGTTGATTTGGATAAAAAACCAATCACAATCAAAGCAAGTGCAAAATCATACAAAGTGAGTACCAAAACCAAAAAATACACTGTAACACTCAGTACTGTTGCTGGAGTTGATGGTAAAGTATATTTAAGTCCTAAAAAAGTAACACTCAAAGTCAACGGTAAAACCTACACTGGAAAAACCAATGACAAAGGACAAGTCACCTTCAACATTAAAAACTTATCCAAAGCAGGTGTTTACACCGCTAAGATCAGTTACGCAGGTGACAGCACATACAATTCAGCAAGCAAGTCTGTAAAATTAACAGTTAAATAGTGAGATTAATTTCTCACTAACTTTTTCTTTTTTTTAAAATTTCTTAAAATTTATTAATTCTTAAATAAATACTAATATTCATGACCTTAAAAGTCTCTGATATTGGTGAGAAGGAATTAGTTAAATACATAATTGCTAATTCAAATGATATTGTTCCTGATGATACTGCTATAACCAAGTTAAATGATTCTAATCTGATTTCAACTTGTGACATGCTGATTCAATCCAGGCATTTTCCAGAAAATATGTCTTATTTTGAAATGGGTTTCAAATCTGTTACGGTTAATGTAAGCGATCTTGCGGCAATGGGTGCAGAACCGTTGGGATTTCTACTTTCTATTGCAATTCCTAAAGATTTACCATTAGATGCTTTTAAAAAAATCATTGAAGGCGTTTTGGATGCATGTAACTTTTATTCGATTCCGTTGATTGGAGGAGACATGAACGAGGCATCAGAAATTATAATTTCAGGAACGGCCTTGGGATTATGTGATGATCCATTAATGAAAAACACATACTCATTGGATGATTTAATTTTAATTACAGGAGACATTGGCCATGCAGCGCTAGGCTTTAATATGGATTCACCAGATAATATTTATGTAAATAAAGCCTTAAAACCAATAGCAAGACTTAATGAAGGCATATTGATAAAAAAAGCGGGAGCATCATCTGCAACCGATATTACAGACGGCCTTGCAAGTGAACTATACGAAATTAAAAAAGATGGCTTCGGGTTCATGATTTATGAGGAAATGCTTGGTATTTCTGATGAATATAAAAATATTTCTGATAATCTCAATCTGGATTATCTTGATTTGATTTTACATGTCGGTGAAGACTTTGAACTGCTTTTTACAATTAGTGAAGATAATCTGGAGAATTTGGATATTGATTATAAGATAATTGGAAAAGTAACCTCTTCAGATAAAGTTGAAATCACTTTTGAGAATGGTTTTTCTCAAGAAATTAAAAATAAGGGTTATGAGCATTATGTTAGTGAATAACAATCTTTACAAAAAAAGCTCCAAATCACAAAAAGTCAGATGTGAAATCTGTGCCAATTACTGCAAAATAGCTGATGGCAAATATGGAATTTGCAGGCAGCATAAAAACATTAATGGAGAATTGTTTGATGAATCATTTGGTGTTGTTTCATCATTAAGTCCAGACCCAATTGAAAAAAAGCCGCTTCATCATTTCATGCCCGGCACATTTACATATTCGATCGGCGGTTTTGGATGCAATATGACATGTTTGCATTGTCAGAACTATACTATTTCACAGGAATATGATAAAAAATCACGTTCAATTAAAATAAGCCCAGAAACAATTGTGGAAAATGCAATCAGATATGGTTGCAAGTCAATTGCTTGGACCTACAATGAACCTACAATACACTTGCCTTTTAATAGGATTACTTCTTTGCTTGCTCGCAAAAATAATCTGAAGGTAATTTATGTAAGCAACGGATATTTCTCACAAAAATCCATTGAAGAGGTTTTAAGTTTTGTAGATGCATTCAACATAGATTTGAAATCAATGTCTCAGGATTTTTACAAAAAGGTATGTGGTGCGGATTTGGATATTGTGTTAGATAACCTCAAAAGAATTCACAACGAGGGTAAACACTTGGAAATTACAAACTTAATTTTAAATGATTATAATGATTCCATTGATGAAATTACTCAATTATGTGATTTTGTAGCTCAGGAATTGTCAACTGATGTTCCACTTCACTTTTCAAGAGCTTTTCCATACTATAAGATGAAGGATATTTCACCGACAAATCCTGAAATTCTCTTTAAGGCAAGAGAAATAGCATCTCAAAAAGGAATAAAAAATATACATTTGGGAAATATTTAATCGCAATTAATTTTTAATTAATATTTATTCTGATTGTATGGCGATTATTTTTAGTATTAACTATTTTAACTAATCTTATTTTCATTAATAATTTTTTAATCCTTTTAATGTTGTTTCATGCCAATATATTTGGATTTAAAATTTATCGTTGTGAATAATATTTATATAGGTTAAAAATTAATATATTATGCTATACATTATAATTTTACTTTTCTTGATAATGTATTGATTATTATTTTATTATCAAATTAATGTGTTTAATGGAGATTATTTATGAAGATGTGTTTTAATAAAATACTTCCCTTCTTAATCTTATTATTATTGGTTTTTATAATGCCTACTACATTTGCTCAAGATGTAGACAACTCAACTGACATTGCTTTAGAAAATACAGTTGATGATTATGTTGGCATTGATATAGAATCGAATAATGAAAATGGCGCAGAAAGCAATGAAGGTTTATCTGCAGCCTCAGATGCAATTTATGTTTCAACAGAAGGGGATGACAAAAATAGCGGTAGTGAATCCGCACCATTTGCAACAATTTACAGAGCGGTAAATGTGGCATTGGATTCCGGAATAACAAATATTTATATTTTAGAAGGTACCTATAAAGAAAATTCAATTCCTATTGAAACTTCCGTAAATATAATAGGTATAGGAAATGTAGTCATTGATGCAGAACGAACAGATAGAATCTTTAAAATTGATGGGGAATATGAAGTAGAACTTTCAAATTTGACATTAATTAATGGTGTGGCACCAACTGATGGAGTAACATACGATATTCACGAAACTGTTTATTATGCAGGTGGAGGTGCAATATCCATCAAAACAGCTTATGTAAAAATGAATTACATGACATTCATTAACAACTCTGCTGAGGAGTTCGGCGGGGCAATAAACGTAGAAGCTACAAACTGTGTGATTAGAAATTCAAAATTTGTATCTAATTACGCTGGTGTCTTTGGAGGTGCTGTTGATTTTGAAGAAAATAACGGAACTATTGAAAACTGTACATTTATAAATAATGAAGCAGGTAATGGTGGTGCAGTAGGTTGTATTGCTTCAGCATGTACAATCACAGATTCTTATTTTGAAAATAACACTGCGGAAAATGGTGCAGCGGTATTTATAGAAAATGGAGATTTAACAGGTGATGACAGCAACAGCCATCTAATTAAAAACAACAGATTCATCAGAAATTATGCAACCCAGCAAGGTGGAGCAATTGAAGTTGAAAACCAGCAGATGAATCAGAATGCAGACTGGACTTTAATTGATTCAAATGAGTTCTTAGACAATTATGCCTATAACGGTGGTGCAATTTCAGCATACTATGGTGATGCAGGAATTAGAAACAACGTATTTGTTAACAATACAGCAGGATACGGTGGTGCAATAGCAAGTATAAGTACAACTGACAGCGCATATATCATCATTGGTGGAATCTACTTAAATAATAATACAATAATCAACTGTCGTGCCGAAGAAAACGGAAATGCAATTTTCAACATGGGTTACTTTGGAAGCGTTGCAAATATTACATTCAACGGGGGAGAAACAGTATACAGCACAGATGGCAAAGCGGTTATTTTAAATGTAACTGTTTGTGATGATATGGGAAATCCGATTAGCGGATCTCCAATTGAATTCATTGTCGATGGAAAAGACACAATCAATCCGGCAACAGATTTATATGAGGGAGTAGGTAGTGTCCGCTATGTACCAAGAGAAAATGGAACATTCGTTGTTTCTGGAAAATTCTACAAAAAATTCAATCAAAACATCATTAACGTGATTACCAGCAATATCACAGTCGAAAATGCCATTGCAGATTACTTTGGAACAGTTTATGTGTCCAATGAAGATGGTGATGACGACAATACTGGTGCTCAGAGCAGTCCTGTTAAAACATTTAACCAGGCTTACGTATTGGCTACACGTGCAGGAGGTTCTTTTGACATCGTTGTGCTTGAAGGTACCTATTATGTTCCGGGATACACTGTAGCGAAATCATTAAATGTGACAGGTATTGGAAATCCGGTTTTAGACGGTAAGAATCAGGGAACTTTATTCTCCCTTTATGGCGGACCTAATGATGAATTCCATTTCACAGGATTGACCTTTACCAACGGAGTTGCTAGTCCAAGTAAATATGCAGGAATGAACGAAGGTGGAGCAATATTTTTCAAAGGCGGTAATTTATACCTTGAAAATGACACATTCTCATCAAACTCTGCAAGCGATTATGGTGGAGCGGTTCACATTAACAAAGGTATGACTGATTACGGTGAGTTTTACAAGGCTTTTGCATACATTAACAACTGTAAATTCATTAATAATGCAGTAAAATACTTCGGTGGTGCAATAAGTTTGTATGATAGTGATGTTTATGTCACCAATTGTTATTTTGAATCAAACCAAGCAGAGAAAAAAGGAGGAGCAATATCTCTTTTAAACGGTATGGCCAATTTAACAGTTATCAACTCTACATTCATAAAAAATTCCGCTAAGGATAATGGAGGCGCTTTGGAAATTGAAGCCTTAAACACTTACAATGTCAGATACTTTGCAGACATTTACAACTCCACATTCATTTCCAACAGTGCTAAATACGGTGGAGCTGTAATCGGTACTGATAACGTAATTTCAGGTTGTGTATTTAAGGACAACTCTGCTGATGTTTGGGGTGGAGCAGTATTGTACAACGACACTACAAGTATAATTATCAACTCTATCTTTGAAAATAATGAAGCTGGTGAAGGAGCGTCCTATTATGGTTACTCAAATGTTATAAATGACAATTATTGGGGAGCTAACTTTAAAAATAGTAATGAAATTACAAAAAGAATTGCAGTTATTAAAAATGACACAGAATCAAGGTCATGGATTAATCCTGTGGTTGTAAATGATACAAGTATTCATACATGGATCAATGTTGTAATTAGCGGCCCTGAAAGGGTTTTATCAGGCAATTATAACTTTACTGTTAAATTTGCATTGAACAACGGTGATGATTTGGATTCTTATGTTCCTGAATATGCTTTAAAAGTCACTAATTCAAAGTCATCAAATAAGATTAGTGCAAGTTCAATTTCAGTTTCAAATAATCCGACAGTTATAAATTACATGGCTAATGATATTGGAAATGATAAAATTTCCGTTTTAAGAGGCAATACATTAGTAACTTCAGCAAATATTGTTGTCTATGCTAAAAAGGACACTTCCATTTCTCTGGAAAACAAGTCTTTCGTGATTTTTGATGAAAAAACAATCACAGTTATTTTAAAAGATAATGATGGCAATCCTATTTCAAATAAAACTGTGCATATCAGTGTGGACGGCAATAATTTCACTAAAACAAGTGGTAGTGACGGAAACATTTCATTAGATGTTAATTTGACAACTGCGGGAATATTCAATATCACAGCCACATTTTCAGGTGATGAGGATTACAATCCGTCTGAAAGCACATCATATGTCAAAGTTGAAAAGCAAAATACCAGTGTAACTGTGCCAAACAAATCATTTGTCATAACCGCATATTCCAACACATTAATCGTTACTTTAAGTGATGTAAACAGCAATCCTCTTTCAAACAAAACAATAACAATCAATATTAACGGTAAAAATTATGATAAGGTCACTAATGGTAAAGGTCAGGTTAGCTTTAAGGTTTCACTTCCAGCCAAATCTTACAAGGTCAGTGCAATATTTGCGGGAGATGAAAATTATGCTCAAACTAGTGGTGTTGGAACAATAAAGGTTTTAAAGGAACAAACAAAATTATCTGCTCCTAAAAAAACATACAAAAAGACAGCCAAAACTAAAAAGATAACTGCAACATTAAAGAACAGTAAAGGTAAAGCTATTGCTTATAAAAATGTTAAGTTTAAGGTGAATGGTAAAACATACACTAAAAAGACAAATTCCAAAGGGGTTGCAACTCTTACAATAAATCTTAGCACTAAAAAAACCTATACTGTTAATGTTCAATTTGCAGGTGATGCAAAATACAAGCCAGTTTCTATAAAGTCAAGTGTAAAAATAGTTTAGAATAGTTTTAACTATTCTTTTTTATATTTTTAATGAAATGGATGTTTTGGAGATAATATGAAATATAAGTATTTGGGATTAGCTGTTTTAATAATTCTTTGTTTGGTCATAATTCCTATCAGCTTTGCAAGCCCTGTGGATTCTGATAACTTGTCCAATAGCTCATATGTGGCTGAAAATTATCCTAGTGTTAGTTTGGCTGAGAATAGCTATTATGGGGAAAACAACCATTCTATTGAAGAGCCAATGTTGGACGATGATTTCGCAGGCACTAAAATCACAATTACAAACAGAAACACGTTTTATGTCAACGCTTCTTATAGTGGTGCAAGCGAACTAGGTACAATAGATAATCCGTTTAAGGATATAAACTCTGCATTTTCCAGTTTATCTGTAAATAGGAGTATCGTTAATATTTATATTGCCGAAGGAAGTTACACAGTTTCAAAAACAGTAGATATAAACAAGAATTTAAACATTGTCGGTGTAAATCCATTGAATACAGTAATAAGTGGAAGTGACAGGACTGGAATATTCAATGTCAATAAAAATAATCTTGTAATAAACATTATTAATTTAACATTTACCCAGGGAAACACTTACTATGGTGGGGCCATTTATAATAATAGGAGTTCTGTAAGGTTAGTCAATGATATTTTTAGAGATAATTATGCATTTGGATATACTTCAAAGTTACAAAACTATTCTGCAGCAGGCGGAGCCCTTTACAATGATGGCGGGACATTCAAGATTTATAATTCAACTTTTATAAACAATCACGCTAAATCAAGTCTCAATGTTTATGCAGGAGCAATTTACAGTGAATTTGGTTCCATTTCTATTTTGAACTCTAAATTTATCAACAATGAAGTCGATGATGCAGATTACGGATCAGGTGGAGCCATTTATAATTTCAATGGTTTTTTAACAGTCTCCAATTGCGTTTTCTCGAACAACATGATTAAAAGTAACTATTCAATTGGAGGAGCTATTTATAGTTACGAGGGAAAAAATGTCTATGTAATTAATTCCACTTTCGATGGCAATGAAATCTATGGAAAATATACTTTTGGAAGCGCTATTGCAAACAGTGCGGTATTGCTTGATGTTGTAAACTCATCATTTTCAAATCATCTTGCAAACGGCATTGCTCCAAAAAATACAACAATTTTCAATATTAATGGCTATTATAACTTCATTAATTCTTCAATGGCCAATAACACAATTAAGGATTCTAGAGAAAATATTTTAATCTGTCTTGAAGACCAATTTGTCATATCAGATGCATTTGACGACGAATTGCTTCAAAATCTGCCGTCCAAATATGATTTGAGAAATAGCGGGGATGTAACATACGCTAAAAATCAGGGAAGTTCAGGAGCTTGTTGGGCATTTTCAACCCTTGCCGCTTTAGAGTCATTTTTAATAAAAACTGAAAACGTTTCATATGATTTGTCCGAAAATAATTTAAAGAATGTAATGAATTATAGGGGAGTTAACGGTACCGATTGGCCTGACGGAGGTAACTATCAAATGGCTCTTGCATATCTGCTTCGTTGGGATGGTCCGGTCGATGAAAACGATGATCCATTCAGCGCTTACTCAATCATCCCGAATTATGATGTTTCTCCTATGAAGCATGTTCAGGGAGCAATGTTTTTACCAATAAGAATGGGGTATTTGGATAATAATCAAATTAAATATGCTGTAATGAAATATGGAGCTTTATATGCTTCAATTTATGGAACTTCAATGATTAAAAATGTGTATAATAGTGCGGCTCAAATTCCAAATCATGCCGTTGCCATTGTCGGATGGGATGACAACTATGCAGCCAGCAAATTTTTAGGCACAAAACCGCCAGGTAATGGGGCCTGGATTATCAAAAACAGTTGGGGTACAAGCTATGGCGATAAGGGATTTGGCTATGTCTCCTACTATGATAAAACATTTGCAGGTTTTGCACTTGATAGCCTTTCCGCATTGGCATTTACGAATGTTGAAAATGTAACCAATTACAAGGACATTTATCAATATGACCTTTTGGGAAATACCTATGAATCATTAGGATTTGGATCTAATGTAGCTTATCTGGCTAATCAGTTTGAAGCCGTATCTGATAATCCATTGTCCGCTTTCGGATTTTATGCATATGGAATGTCAGATTATGATGCAGATATTTATGTAAACGGCGAGTTGAAATATTCACAAAAAGGAAACGTTTCATATGCTGGTTATCATACTATAAAATTAAATCAGCTGGTAGATTTGACTAAAGGAGATATTTTTAGAATTAACCTTAAATTAAATACCTATGACTCCATTTTCCCGATTGCAATAGAATCAGCTCGTAACGGATATTCCAGTAAAGCAAATGCAAGCTTAAATCAATCATTTGTAAGCCCTGATGGTGTTAATTGGTATGATATAGGTCAGGATTTTGATATAATTAAAATTTCCGGATGTTTTTACAATAAAACTCTTGAAAGAGCAAATGTTTGTCTTAAAGCATACACTGCAAATTGCGGCAATTTAAAATTGAATCTCACTTCCAGCCCTTCACTTTTCTATAAAGGAGATGAAATTACATTATCATTTGATTTGTATAATGTTGGTGATTATGTAAAAGGAGTTAACCTGTCATTTAATCTTGATGAAATTTGTGAAATGATGGCTGTTAACCTAACCAAAGGAAATTTCAAGGATAATGTTTGGATTATCGATGAGTTGGCAAATAATGAATCAGCAACTTTAAACCTAACAGTAAAAATGCTTGAAAATAAAGATTGGGCTTTTAATTCAGTAGTAATCAAATCATCTGATGTTGTTAAAAATAATCATGAAGTGATTAACTTCAATATGAGTTATGCCGGTTTTACAAAATTTTTAGTGGAAAATATGACTTCACTTTCAAAATCAGGCGAAACAGTTAATATAACATTAATCGACGGTTTGTCCAAACCTGTGGCCAACGCCAAAGTTTTGGTTTGCTGGGGTGGTGAAAACATTACTTTAGCAAGTGATGGAAACGGTTCAATCAAGTTAAAATTGGATTTATTGGAAGGAAGTTATTTATACAACATTTATTTTGTTGGAGATTCAATATATCATCCAACTAACGCTTCATTCAATGTTAACATTTGTAAAAGGCCATCAAAATTGGTCAATACTAATCAAACGGTTTTCTATTATTCCGAAGATATTTTGGTATTTTTGGCTGATGGGGATGGAAAAGCCTTGGCAGACAGATATGTCATATTTAATGGTACAAATATAGGCATTAGTGACAGTAATGGAGTTGCAAAATTACCTTATAACCTTAAATCAGGAAATTATACAATTGAATCTTTATTTGAAGGTGATGATTTATATTATTCATCTAATTGCACTTTCAATATTTCGATAATAAAAAAAGATACGTTATTGTCATCCAATACCATTAATACATATGCAGTCGTTTTAAACAGTGACAAGAATAGTGCTCCGTATCTTAAAGTATATTTGAAGGATTCAAATAATACTGCACTGACCAATAAAAGTATTCAAATCAAATTGGCTTCCAAAACTTATAATTTGCACACTGATGAGAATGGTGTTGCTAAATTGCAGATTGATATAGCAAAATCTGGAACATATGTGGCACAAATCAAATTTTGGGGTGATGATGAGTACAACGGCCTTGCCATATCAAGTAAAGTGGTAATCAAAAAGAAAAAGGTTTCAATGACTGTTCCAGCTAA
Organism: Methanobrevibacter sp.; assembly: GCA_017407115.1. Lineage (GTDB taxonomy): Archaea > Methanobacteriota > Methanobacteria > Methanobacteriales > Methanobacteriaceae > Methanocatella. The sequence goes on from JAFQXD010000060.1 coordinate 50,370, forward strand.
AACTTATAAAAAAGCCGCTAAGGCTAAAAAGCTGACCGTAACATTAAGGGACAGTAAAGGTAAAGCTATTTCAAATAAGATGGTCTACTTTAAGGTCAATGGAAAAACATACTCTGCAAAAACCAATAAGAATGGTTTGGCTAGCGTCAATGTGAAAATCACTAAGAAAAAAACTTATAAGGTTAATGTTAATTTTAAGGGAGATTCATCATACAATAAAATTTCCAAAACTTCAAAAGTAATTATCAAATAACTAAACCAGTTTTTTTCTTTTAATTTTTTAATAAATTTACTTTTTTTTACTTTTTGATGTAGATGGCACTGAAACAGATTTGCAGGTTCAATTCCACCATACATATTTTTTAAGAAAACGTTTTATTATATTGACTTAATTAAAATATTAGTTAATTTAATCAATCGTAAAATTAATTATATTGGCACTTCAAACGCTTTCAAAAATATGTTTGAAAAAAATAAAAATTAAAAATCAATAGATTGATCTTTTTGAATTTGATTTCCGTTCCATGCCTGGATGCTAGTCCAGTCAGCATAAGGTTCTGTCCAGAATAAATCGGACGCAGGTAATCCCAATGCTAAAAATATGGAACAGCAGAAATAAACACTACCTGTATTTATGTCATTTTCTGAAATATCTAGCTGTGAACCGTTCAATCCAACAAACAACCATCCATTGCTTGTGAAATTTTGATTTTCACCAAATTGTTTTTTCAAAACAGCGGTTAATGCAGACCTGACTTGGGCAGGATTAATATTTCTAGGCAATATTTTTAATAAAGCTGCTTGTGAAAGCAAATGGAAAATTCCACAACGATAAGACAGGCAACTACCTATTAGAGGATATGTACCGTCCGGTGAGATGGTTCTTTCTAATTGAGAAGACAATCTTGATGATCTCATCAATTGAACATCCAATAGTTCACCTTCGTTAATGCCATATTTTCTCATAACTTTCAATATGTCATTCAACATAGGATGGATAACAATGCTGTTGAAATATCCGCTGGTGTAATATTCTCCATCAGAGTAAATTCCATCGCCTATGTAAAAGTCATCTCGAAATCTTCTAATTCCATAACTTAAACGCTCTTTATCACATTCTCCGGTAAATTCCAAAAGAGCAGCTTCAATCATTGCTGTAAACAATAGCCAGTGATTTTCATATGGTGCAATTACCCTGGTATTTTTTAACTCACGGATAATTCTGGCCTGGTCATCCATTGGTAAGTTAAGCCAAATTTGATTTTTAGCTCTAAGTAAACCTTGAGCGAATAAAGCAACATCAACTAAGGATTGCTTTGGTTCAACTACAAAAATATAATCATTATTATTTGGATTGACTGCATTTGAGATAGCTTTCATTGTGACTTTAATGTATTTTTCACGAAGAATTCCTTCCTCAGAGCTATCCGGCCCTAATTCTAACCAGGGTGCAATTCCATTGAAAACACGTGCAAAAGCCTCAAGGTATGAGAATTTTTGTCCTTCAGGACTGGTGGACTCATAAGGCATATTTTTCCTTAATGTTCCTTTTGCTAAGTTTTTTAAAACAGGATTAGTTATTTTTTGTAATATTGAAATCCAATAAATCCTATCTTCCCAAACAGGGGTTTTTTCTTCAATAATAGGATCTTCTTTTTTCTTTAATCTTTTCAAAAATGAGCTCATAATATTATTTTTGTATACTTATTATATAAATTTGATTTTTTTTGAAAAATAAAACGAACTTATATATTTTATAAAATATAAATATTTATCATTATTAAGAGGTTTGAAAATATGCCAACAATGTCTGAAAAAATATTAGCTAAAGCATCTGGTAAAAATCAAGTTGAGGCTGGAGATATAGTTATAGCAAATATTGATGTGGCAATGACACATGATTTAACTGGACCTCTTTCAGTGGAGTCATTTGAAAAGATTGGGGCCGAAAAAGTCTGGGATCCATCCAAAATCGTGATTCCTTTTGACCACCAGGTTCCGGCAGATTCAATTGACTCAGCCAATAATCACATATTGATGAGAGAATTTGTTAAAGAACAGGGTATTGAACATTTTTATGATGTCAATCAGGGAGTTTGCCATCAGATTCTTCCGGAATTGGGACATGTCGTGCCAGGGGAAGTAATTGTAGGTGCAGATTCACACACCTGTACTCATGGTGCTTTAGGAGCATTTGCCACTGGTATCGGTTCAACTGACATGGCAATGGTATTTTCCGAAGGCAACTTATGGTTTAAGGTACCTGAAACCAACAGATTTGAAATTAATGGCAAACTGAAAGAAAATGTCTATGCGAAGGATGTGATATTGCATATTATCGGCCAGGTCGGCGTTGACGGTTCAACATACAAGGCCTGTGAATTTGCAGGTGAAACTGTTGGCGACATGAGCGTATCCGATAGGATGGTATTATGTAACATGGCTATTGAAATGGGTGGAAAAACAGGTTTGGTGGAACCTGACCAAAAAACAATAGATTATGTTGAAGCTCGCTCAAATAAACCCTATAAGGTTTATAAAACAGATTTGGATTCATCATCTCTTAATATAATTGATATTGATGTAAGTGACTTGGAACCTCAGGTTGCTTGTCCTCATAATGTTGATAACGTTTGTCCTGTAAGTGAAGTCGACCAGGAAATAGACCAGGTATTTTTAGGGTCCTGCACAAATGGTCGAATCACAGACTTAAGGCAGGCTGCAAAAATATTGAAAGGCAATAAGGTGGCCAACGGCACTAGGATGCTGGTTATTCCCGCATCAAAAGAAGTATACTCAATGGCCCTTGATGAAGGATTGCTGAAAATTTTTGTTGATGCCGGAGCACTTGTCAGCGCTCCTTGTTGCGGCCCGTGTCTTGGAGGACACACTGGAATCATTGGTCCTGGAGAAGTAAGTCTTTCCACTTCCAATAGAAACTTTAAAGGCAGACAAGGTTCACCAGACGGAAAAGTTTATCTGTCCTCAGCGGCTGTTGCTGCGGCTTCAGCCATTGAAGGAAGAATTGTAGCGCCGGGGGTGATATTATGAAAGGAACTGCATGGAAATTTGGAGACGATATTGATACGGACATCATCGTTCCTGGAAGATACTTAATATACACTGATGAAGAAAGATTGGCAGAGCACTGTATGGAAGGTTTGGATGCTGATTTCGATAAAAAATGCAAAAAAGGAGATTTTATCGTTGCCGGAAAGAATTTCGGTTGCGGGTCATCCCGTGAACATGCACCGATTGCGCTTAAAGGCGCAGGAGTTTCAGCAGTAATCGCAGAGTCCTTTGCTAGAATCTTTTACAGAAATGCTACAAATGTTGGTGTTCCGCTTTTGGAGGCTCCAGGAATTACAGAACTTGTAGAAAATCAAGAAGAAATTGAAGTTGACATGGAAAAAGGAATGATAACCAATAAAAATGGGGAATCAATCTCATTTAAAAAGTTACCTCCATTCATGTTGGAAATATTAGAGCAAGGTGGTTTGATTGAATACCTCAAAAACAAAAAATAATTATCAGATAGCTATCGTTCCTGGAGATGGAATAGGAAAGGAAGTAATGGAAGCTACAATATTTGTTCTTGATAGTTTAGGTATCGATTTTGATTATGTTTACGGTGAAGCTGGTGATGAATGTCTTGAAAAAACTGGAACTGCTCTTCCAAAAGAAACTTTAGACATTATCCGCAAAGCTGATGCCTGTTTATTTGGTGCCGCAGGCGAAACTGCGGCCGATGTTATTGTTAAGATACGTCAAGAGATGAAAATGTTTGCAAACTTAAGGCCTGTAAAGGCATATCCCAACACAAATTCATTATTCGACAACATAGATTTCATGATTGTTCGTGAAAATACTGAGGGAATGTATATTGCAGATGAAGAGAAATATACTGATGAAGGTGCAGTAGCAAGACGTATCATTACAAGAGAAGCTGAAGAGCGCATTATTGATTATGCGTTTAACTATGCATTAAAAAATAATAAAAGCAAAGTTACAGCTGTTCATAAGGCTAATGTATTGAAGAAAACCGACGGTTTGTTTAAGGAAATTTTCTATGAAGTTGCAGAGAAATATCCTGACATTGCAACTGAGGACTTTTATGTAGATGCAACAGCGATGTATCTCATCACTCAGCCTGAAAACTTTGAGGTAATTGTAACTACAAACCTTTTCGGAGATATCTTATCTGATGAAGGCGCAGGTCTTGTAGGGGGCCTTGGTTTAATCCCTTCAGCCAATATTGGTGAAGATGGAGCATTATTTGAACCGGTACACGGTTCAGCACCAGACATTGCAGGTGAAGGAAAAGCCAATCCTATAGCAATGATGCTGTCTTCAATAATGATGCTTAGATACATTGGTGAAGATGAGGCTGCAGACAAATTTGATGCAGCTATTTTAAAAGTATTAAATGATGGTAATGTTTTAACTGGCGATTTAGGCGGTTCTGCAACTACTATGGAACTGGCTCAGGCGGTTAAAAATAATTTATAAAATAAATGGAGAAAAAAATATGGATTTGAAAAAATTTAAAGAATTGAATAGAATGCAAATGGCGGCACTTTTTATCATATTCATCATGGTAGTAAGTGGGGTTGCCGGATTCCTTCTCATTATATTTAGTGGTGGAGCATAACTTAAAAGAGGTTGATATAAATGGTAAAATATGAAATTGCAGCTGTTGTTGCAGAATTTAATTATGATATAACTCAAATGATGTTAGAATTAGCTCAAGCAGAAGCTAAAAACAGAGATTGTGAAATTACCAAAGTGGTAGCCGTACCTGGTGTATTTGACATGCCTCTTGTAATTAAAAAACTATTGCAAAAAGGCGAATATGACGCTATCATTACTTTAGGTGCTGTAATTGAAGGAGCTACTGATCACGACCAAATTGTAGCACAACATGCTTCTCGTAAAATTGCTGATTTAGCTTTAGAATACGATACTCCTGTAGCACTCGGAATCACAGGGCCTGGAATGACCAGATTGGATGCTCACAGACGTGTTAAAAATGCAAAGAGTGCAGTTGAAGCAGCAATTAAAATGTGCGACAGATTAAAAGAAATTTAGATGATTACATGGAAATTCTAAAACCTAACGAACTAAGAGAGAAATTTCAAGACCCTTGGATTGCACCATATGAAAAGGTATTGACTATGGTGGATGGGGATAAAGTTGAGATTGTTGAGTACCATCCATGTATTTCCGGATCCCATTGGCTGTTGCATCAATACAGAAATAATTCAGAATTAATTGATTCAGCATATCGTGATGGAAATAAACATGTTTACTCTTGTCATGTTGGAAATGCTCCTCTTGACTTAAAGGCTAGCTTCAACGCAGCCGGAATCGATGAAATAGTCGTTGATGGGGACGAAGTTAAAGTCACTCATGCAGGCCTTGCAGGTGCAGGCGTAGGTGCTGGAATGTGTAGGGGAATGGGTGAAGGAGTAAAATATGTTGAACTTATCCAAGTTGGCGGAGGTTCAAAAGCAGGAAAAGCAACTGTAGTGACTCCTAAGCTTGAAAAAGTAGTCATCGGTGTTGATGATACAGATACAAAAGATGCAGGTGCCACATGGACTATGGCTCATAATTTGGGTGTTGAGCTTGCAAGCGAAGGTTTTGAATATTTAGACCACATAATTGTCCAATTATATCCGCACAATCCTCACAAAACTCAAAATTGCGTTTCCATTGCTTTAACATTTGCAGTTGAAGAATCTAAAAAGGAAGATCTGATTGAGAGAACAATTGAAATTCTTAAAAGGGATACTCTATCCGATAAGACTGCTATAGCTATTTTGGAAGGTCTCGATATTCCTGAAAAATTAAGGCAATATTCAATTGCTACAAAGTCAGGAATGATGGATGTTGAAACTGCAGAAAAAGTTGCAAAAGAATTGAACATACCTTTAATTGCCGTAACAGGTGAGCAGGGAAAAGTCGGTGCTTTGGCAGCTCTTGGTCTTTACAATGATGTTGAAGAGGCAGTTAAAGCATATGACAAAAAATAATCTAAGATAAATTTCTTAGATTTTTTACTATTTTTTTAAGTATTTATGTAAATATTTAGGAACATGTTCTGATTGTTTCTTAAAAATTGTTTTATTGAAGTGCTGTTTGTCTTTTCAAAGACTATTTTTATTACATGGCCGTTGTATGTAAATTCTGTCGCATTGTCACTAAATGTTTTATTTATGTAGGTGACGGATTCTATAGCTTCTCCATTGACATAAATGTCGTATGTACAGTTGTCCTTGAAGATTCCATAGGACTTGAATGTTGAAACATTGTCTACAAATACTTCATATGTGCATGAAACCTTGTCTCTGGATGTAATAAGGAAGTTTTCTGAAAGAGTATAGTTTTCATTGTTGATGTTGTGAACTACTCCCACACCACCAAATATTTCTTTCAAACGGCTGTTTTGAATAACAGAACCTGTTTCAAGGTCTAGTGCTTTTTTAGCTTCAATTGGCAATCTCAATATGTCAGATTCGCCAGATCTTGTTTCATTAATGGTATACTCTTCACCATCAATATACAGCGTATCATTGATGCTCACGCCTAATGTTGCCATTGCGTCTTCGGGCATTCTAATTTGGTCTGATTCATTTTCGATTGCAGTATCTATAGTGTATGGGCCTCTGGCAGATATGGAATTGCTTGGCTGGGAATTGTCTGCGTAAATGATTAGATTTCTTGAGTTTGGTTCGATTGACAATACTCCGTTGTCGAAGTGTGCCGCACCTAAAAATGTGGAAATCATTAAAAGAAGAATCAATATTGATATAATCATTGGAAAATGGATTTTAATAAATGATCTGACAATGCTTCTTCCGGGTGTCTTTCTAAACATTGCAATGGATTGAACTATGACTTTAATAATGTAATAAATTGCAAGGATTATTCCAACTATTGTTAAAATCACGGCCAATGCCAATGGAACAAATTTCACGAAAAATATTGTAAATAATCCTAAAATAACAAGAGACAATCCGACAATAGCCATTCTAATATAATGGCCAATGTCATCAATCATTGTTACCCTACCGTACTTGTTAGCACGATTGATAATGGTTCGTACAACTTCGTTTGCCATTATATTCAAATCGGCAAGCGGGGACATGTCATGCTGTATTGCACCAATGTCCACTTCCAATATCCTAATTCCCAAAACATCAGCGTCAATAACAATACCTACATCGACACCATAGTCCTTTTCAAAATTAATTTTTTTCAATATTTCCTTACGGGCCGCAAACTGTCCACTTAAAGGTTGTTCAAAAGAAATTTCAGGGAAAAAGAAATTTAAAAGCGGTTTTGCAGTCAGTTCGGTTACACGTCCACTTTCACGGGCAAATTTAGTTTTTGTGATTTCGGCGTCGCCTTCTAGGATAGGTCTTATCATCGCTTCAACTTTTTTGGAAGTCAAATTGTAAATGTCCGCATCAATAAAAGCTATAATGTCACATTCTGCTTCTTTATAACCTGTATATAATGCTTCACCTTTTCCTTTATTGGTTTCATGAGTAATTACAATTGCACCTGCCCTTTCGGCTTCTTCAGTAGTTCTGTCAGTGGATCCATCGTTTACGACGATGATTTCATCTACAAACGATACTTTTTTTACCACTTCGACCACTTTGGCGACAGTATCTTCCTCATTGTATGCAGGAATGATGACTGAAATCTTCTGATATTTTTTTGGTTTTTCAGTTTTTATGCCTGCCAATAGAAAAGTGAGTATTACTAAAAACCAATACACTAAATTCACCGTATTTATTTAATTCATTAATAGATATGTAATCAAAATAAATATAAAGGTTTTCGTAAAATTGCTCATTTTTAAAGAAAAATTTTAAATTTTACATTAATCTAATAATGATTTAGGTAGAATTTTATGATTGTAGATGCTTTAGAACGTGAATTGAATTTAGCCAACTGGCAGGTTAAAAAGGTAATAAAACTCATAGATGACGGAAACACCATACCATTCATTGCAAGATACAGAAAGGATGTAACTGGTTCATTGAATGATGAAACATTAAGAAAATTTGATGAAAGATTAAAATATCTCCGGAATCTGGAAGATAAAAAACAAAAGGTTCTAAAAAGAATCGATGAGCTAGGAAAACTGGATGATGATTTGAAAAATCAAATTCTTGCTGTCAATACATTGGTGGAACTGGGAGATTTGTACAGGCCGTATAAAAGCAAAAAACAGACAAGGGCAACAAAGGCCAAAGAGAAGGGTTTGGAGCCTCTTGCAGAAATTATTCTTGCCCAGGAGGTTAGGCAGTCCATTAAAAAAATTGCCAAAGATTATGTTGACCCTAAAAAAGATGTGAATACTCCTGAAGATGCAATCGAAGGAGCAAAAGATATAATTGCAGAGATAATATCTGACAATTCAGATTTTAGAGGCAAAATTAGAAAAAATACTTTTTTCACAGGCCAGATTGAAACTAAAGTAAAGGATAAGGAAATATCCAGCGAATACGATACCTACTACAATTACACAGAAGACATTAAAAAAATTCCTCCCCACAGAATTTTGGCCATTAACAGGGCAGAAAAGGAAGGGGTCATTAGGACCAAGATAACATGTGATGCGGATGATGTGATTAGATATCTCTCAAGGCACACCCTAAAAAACATTTCCAAAATCCCTGAAAAAATTGAATATAACAAATTCACAACTCCGATTATAAAGGAATCCATTGACGATGCCTATAAAAGGCTGATTGCTCCTGCGGTTGAGCGAGAGCTAAGAAACTATTTAACCCAAAAGGCTGAAGAAAAATCAATAGAGGTATTTGCTTCAAACTTAAACCAGGTTTTAATGGAATCTCCACTTGTAGGAAAGACAATTTTGGGATGGGACCCCGCTTTCAGGACAGGATGTAAATTGGCAATCATTGACGAGACAGGAAAAGTTCTCGACACAGCCTTAATTTATCCGACAGCTCCTCAAAATAAGGTAAAAGAATCCATTAAAACGGTTCGAGATTTAATTGAGAGGTATGGCATTAATGTAATAGCTATTGGAAATGGAACAGCTTCAAGAGAATCAGAAGAAATCGTGGCTGAAATAATCAAAGGAACAAATGTCGAGTACATAATAGTTAATGAGGCTGGAGCATCTGTTTATTCGGCTTCAAAACTGGCTGATGAGGAATTTCCTGATTTTTCTGAAGGGGAACGCAGTGCAGTTTCTATTGCAAGACGCCTTCAAGACCCGCTTGCGGAACTTGTAAAGATTGATCCGAAATCCATTGGTGTTGGGCAATATCAGCATGATATGAATCAAAAGCAGCTCTCCGAGTCTTTGGATGGGGTTGTTGAAAAAGTTGTAAACGAAGTTGGCGTAGACCTGAACACCGCATCCTATAGCCTGTTAAATCATGTATCCGGAATTGGAAAAACAACAGCTCAAAATATTGTCGAATATAGGGATGAAAACGGCAGTTTTTCTAATAGAAAAGAGCTATTGAATGTTAAAAAGTTAGGCAAAAAGACATTTGAGCAATGTGCTGGTTTTGTAAAAATAGACAATCCCGACTATCCTCTGGACAATACCACAATCCATCCTGAATCCTATGGTGCCACCAATAAACTGTTAAAGAAATTAAACTGTACGGTAAACGACATAGGTTCAAGCAGTTTAAAACTTGATAATCTTGATTTGGAAAATCTTTCAGATGAGTTGGATATAGGTTTGGAAACTTTAAAGGACATTGTTTGTGAGCTAAAAAAACCAGGTCGTGATCCTCGTGAAGACATGCCAAAACCAATTTTAAGAAAAAATGTCTTGTCAATTGAAGATCTGGAAGAGGGTATGATAATGCAGGGAACAGTAAGAAACATTGTCGATTTCGGTGCATTTGTTGATATTGGGGTTCATCAGGACGGTTTGGTTCATATTTCACAATTGGTTGAGAATCAATTTGTAAAACACCCTCTGGATATTGTAAGTGTAGGCGAGATTGTAGATGTGAAAGTTCTAGACGTTGATTTGTCAAGGAATAGAATTCAATTATCAATGATTATTTAAATTTCTAATTTAATCTCATCAAATGTAAGATAGGGGATTTTACTGTTTTTAATACCTGTTTCAAATTTTATAAATCCTTCATCTTCTAGTCTTTTTACTTTTGGTTGGATGTTACTTACATCTTTATTAATTTTATTTGCTAAATCTCTAATACTTCTAGGTTTTTCGTGTTTAATTGTATTTAATATAATTAAATCTAAGTCAGATAAAGATAATTTGTTTGTGATTAAACTTTCAGTTGTTTCAATTGTTTCATCTAAATTATCTTTGTAATATTTCCAATTCTGCAAGTCTACATACATTTTCATATTATTTGTTCTTTCAAATAATTTTTCTAATTCATTAATTGATTTGTATGTTTCTTCCATTTCTTTGATAAATTCAATTCCACTTTGTTTTTTAACTAGAGTTATAATCATTTTAACAACTCCATTAATTCATCAATATTAAATCGATGAGTAATATTAATGTATTCTTTTATTATTTCAAAAATTTCATTTTGGTTTTGCTTTCCTAACATTACTTTACATGAATGCTCTTCTGGTTTTGGGTGAATATGCACCTTATTTATATGGTAATTGTCAATTAATATGTTATCGGGCATGATAATAATTGACCATCCATTAGGCGTATTTGCCGAATAAATAAGTTTGTCGCCCATCATTATTTTATTTTGAGTTTTTCTTGACATGTATCATTATATTCCTTATATTATTTATATATTTGTTGGTTTTATTACAACACAATTATATATGTTTATATAAATTTTACAATACTAAATCAATTTTCTATGCCAATATAAATATTCAAATTTATTAAGGACTTTTGATAAAATATTGTATATTTATAATTATATTATAGAAGGGATTTAATGACACCAAAGATAATGATAATTCTTGGAAGTGGTTCAGATATTGCTATTGCAGAAAAAGCGATGGACATTTTAGACAAACTTGAGATACCATACAGTCTAAAAATCGCATCTGCCCACAGAACTCCTAATCTTATACGAGAAATAGTAACTCAAGGCAGCAATGCCGGAATTGAAGTATTTATTGGAATTGCAGGACTTGCGGCACATTTGCCTGGTGCAATTGCGGCCTATACGCCAAGACCAGTTATTGGGGTACCGGTAGATGTAAAAACTGGAGGTATTGATGCATTACAGTCAATTGTTCAGATGCCTTATCCTTCTCCTATTTCAACTGTTGGAATCGATAGAGGAGATAATGCTGCAATATTGGCCGCTCAATTTATTGCTCTTCACGATGAAGACCTGCGTCAAAGATTAATAGATTTAAGATGGGAATATGCCGAAAAAGTTTATAATAGCAATGAGGAAATCGTTCAAAAAATTGAAAGGCCATTCATTCAAAACGATTTTTTAAGGATTAAAAATCTTGAAATAAATGGTGTGAAAATCGAAGAAAATGCAGCGGAGGTCAGCTGTAAAAATATCGATGCTGAAGTTGCAATCATCGTTGGAAGACAAACAGATTTGCCTATTGCCAGAAATGCAGGTATTATTCTTGATAGGCTCAAAATTAGTTATGATATCAAGGTTGTCTGTCCAATCAGATCCACTAAAAAATTCACTAATTATGTTAAATGCATGAAAAAAGCAAAAATATTCATTGGAATCAGTTCCAATTCATCACAGGTTACAGGCGGAATTGTAGGACTTACAGAAAAGCCGGTAATTGGGGTCCCATGCACTAATGAAAATGGGGATGATTATATGCTAACCACTGTAAGCATGCCTCCTGGCGTGCCTGTTGCAACTGTCGGAATTAATAACGGAAAGAATGCTGCGGTTATTGCTGGTGAAATCCTTGCTATAGCCAACCCTGATATTACAGAACTTTTAGGAAAATTAAAGGACAAAAAGATTAACTTATAGTGATAACATGAAAATTGATGATAATAACATAATCGAGATAACAGATGAGCTTTCAGATGAATTTGAAGTGGCGAAAGTCTTAAGGCAATACCCGAAAGACACTGTCATTGTTAGGAATGTAAAAGGTTTTGACATGCCGGTTATTTCCGGAATTTGCAATACCAGGGATAAAATAGCCAAATCCATCAATTGTGAAGTGAGTGAGATTACAGAAAAAATCATTGAAGCAATGGAAAAACCAGTTAAAGTAGATAAATTCACTGATTTTTCAGATTATGAAACTAGTGAAGTTGACTTGGGAAAAATACCAATTTTAACTCACTATAAAAGAGATGGCGGAGCTTATATCACTGCAGGCGTTGTATTTGCACGTGACCCTGAAACAGGTATTCAAAACGCATCTATTCACAGAATGATGGTTTTGGATAACAAAAGACTGGTCATCAGGATAGTTCCAAGAAATCTTTACACCTATTTCCAAAGGGCTCAAAAGTTAGGTCAGGATTTGGATATTGCAATAGCCATTGGAATGGATCCTGCGATTTTACTTGCAAGCACAACTTCAATTCCAATCGATTATGATGAAATGGATGTGGCCAATGCATTTAAAGACGGTAATCTTGAACTGATCAAATGCGGCGATTTGAACGTTCCTCAGGCAGACATAATTCTCGAAGGTAAGATTTCCGTAACAGAAACAGTTGCTGAAGGACCTTTCGTTGATTTGACCGATACCTATGACATCATTCGTGACCAGCCGATAATCAACCTGGAAACCATGCACATTAAAAAGGATGCGGTTTATCATGCAATTATCCCAGCAGGATTTGAACATAAGCTATTACAAGGCCTTCCACAAGAGCCAAGAATATTTAAAGCTGTCAAAAATGCAGTTCCTACAGTTGAAAATGTTGTTTTGACAGAAGGAGGATGTTGCTGGTTGCATGCAGTTGTATCCATTAGAAAACAGACTGAAGGGGATGGAAAAAATGCCATTATGGCGGCATTGTCCGCTCACCCGTCACTCAAACATTGTGTTGTAGTCGACACAGACGTCAATGTGTTTGATGCCGAGGATGTTGAATATGCAATATCTACACGTGTGAAAGGTGATAGGGATATCATGATAGTCCCTAATGTACGCGGTTCTTCACTTGACCCTGTGGCTGAAAGTGATGGAACAACTACAAAAATAGGTGTGGATGCAACCAAATCACTAAAAACCTTAGAAAAATTCGAAAGAGTAAGTTTTGGAGAATAAAACTACTCTTATATTTTTATATTTAAAATAACCATCACTTTAACTAACAATAAAGCTTTCCAGTATTTTTCATGCCGTAATATTCACTTAATCTTTGAATTAAATAGTGTACAGGTTGCCGTAATTATAAAGTTTAATGTCATCCGGAACTTTATAGATAATATTTTTTGTATCGAAAATAACTGGATTTTTCATTTTTTTGCTGATTAACTCATAATCCGGATGTTTGAATTCATTGTGGTCGCATAAAATAAGTATTAGGTCAGCGCCATCAATGGCATCGGCAAAACATACAAGGTTGTCTCTTTCAATGTGAGGGTCATGAATTGCGATTTCGTATCCGTCCCCTTCAAGTTCAGCTATTATTTCATAGGCAGGGCTTTCCCTGTCGTCACCGGTATTTCCCTTATAGGAAATGCCCAGAACTGCAATTTTACCTGAAGGAACTATTTTTCTTACGTATTCACATACGAATGCAGGCATGGAATTGTTTGTGTCACGTGCCAGTTTAATTATTTTTGCGGTTTCAGGCGCTTTTGCATAAATGAAGTAAGGATCAATTGCAAGGCAGTGTCCTCCAACACCGGGTCCTGGTGAGTGTATGTTTACTCTTGGATGTTTGTTTGCCATTTTAATTACATCCAATGCATTAACACCGATTTCAGCACAGATTTTTGCAAGTTCATTTGCCAGTGCAATGTTAACATCTCTGAATGTGTTTTCCATGCATTTTGATAATTCAGCAGTTTTTGCTTCAGTAAGCATCAGATATCCTTCAACAAATTGCCCATATACTTCACTGGCCTTGACACTGCACTCGGGTGTAACTCCTCCGATTATGCGGTCATTGTGAACAAGCTCTTCCAAAATGCGGCCCGGAAGAACTCTTTCAGGGCAGTGTGCAAGATACAGGTCCTCACCAATTGTAAAGCCCGCTTCTTCAAAAATAGGTTTGATGACTTCATCGGTTGACATAGGAGCTATTGTTGATTCGATGATAACTGTATTTCCTTTTTCCAAATAGGGAATTATAGTTTTACATGCAGTAATGACATAGCTCAAATCACAGCTGTAGTTTTCAATGATATATGGGGTAGGCACTGTAATGATAAAGGCATCCGCTTTTTCGGGAGTCAATGAAGCTTTGTATGTATTTTTTCTAACGGATTTCTTGATGATGTCGGCTATCCCTGGCTCTTCAATGTGTATAATTCCTTTATTCAAGTTATTTATCATTTCTTCGTTGATGTCCACTCCAACAACTTCGCAATGGCTTCTGGAAAACAATGCGGCTGTTGGAAGTCCGATATAGCCTTGACCCATAATGCATACTTTCATAATTATAACTCCCATTTTAAATATTTAAAATAATATATATTTATCCATATATAAAGTTTTAAGGGATTATTATGAAAATTTTAATTACAGGCTCTAATGGGATGTTAGGCCATGACTTAATCGAAGTTTTAAAGGATAATCATGAATTGGTCTTGACAACCTCCAAAACATTGGACATAACGGATAAAAACAAAACAATTGATATTATTAAAGAAAACAATCCTGATGTTGTTATCAATTCCGCAGCATATACAGATGTTGATGGATGTGAGACCAATCAGGATTTGGCCTATGCGGTAAATGGTGAAGGCGTTAAAAATTTAGCTTTGGCATGCAAGGAAGTTGACTGTCCTTTGGTTCATATCAGTACCGATTATGTGTTTGATGGAACAGCAAGAGATCCGATTGCCGAAGATGGTGAAATAGGCCCTATTAGTATTTATGGCAAAAGCAAGCTTAAAGGGGAAGAGGCCATTCAGGAAATATTGGACAAATACTTTATTGTGCGTACTGCATGGCTGTATGGCATTAACGGTAAGAATTTTCCAAAAACAATGCTTGAATTGGCTAAAAATCATTCTGAAATCACAGTTGTTTATGATGAGGTTGGAACTCCTACATATACGCCTGATCTAGCTCAGGCAATTTCCAAGCTAATTGAAACTGATTATTATGGAATATATCATATTACCAATTCAGGAAGCTGCTGCTGGTGTGAATTTGCAAAGTATATCTTTGAAATTGCAGGATATGACGTTAATGTGGTTCCAGTAACTGCATCGGAGTTTTCAAGACCGGCTCCAAGGCCAAGTTATTCTGTATTGAAAAATAAAAAATGGCTGGATAATGGATTTGAGCCTTTAAGAGATTATAAGGAAGCTATAAGCGAATATGTAGAGTTGATTAAATGAATAAAAAAATGATGTTCCTGATTGCAATTGTAATCGCATTGTTTACTATCGGTTTTGCAAGCGCAGGATTTTTTGATTTTTTTAACTTTGGGGATGATTCATCTTCAGTCACTGTTGTTGAAGATGGCCAATACTGCACAGTGAACGAAGTGGCGGCTTACATTAAACAGTTTCACAAGCTTCCAAGCAATTACATAACTAAAGATGAAGCCAGAGCTCTTGGATGGCAGGGAGGCCCACTCAGTAAATATGCTCCTGGAAAAAGCATAGGCGGGGATGTGTTTACCAACAGGCAGCACGTGCTTCCCGACAGCGATTCAGAATACATTGAATGTGACATCAACGCCAACGGAACCGCCAGAGGGGCTGAAAGAATTGTCTACAATACTGGCAATTTTAAAGTTTACTATACTTCAGACCATTATAATTCATTCGTAGAGGTTTAAAATGCAATTGGATGGTATCTCAATAAAAGAAAGAGGGCATGACTATATTGCTGAGGCATTAAATTTTCCGGACTATTACGGCAAAAATTTAGATGCTTTATATGATTGTTTGTGTGAAATCAGCTGTGAAATTGAATTAATAAATGCCAGTGCAGTCGATAAGGATATAATCGACACTTTTAAGGATGCGGCTAGTGTGAATGAACTTTTGAAATTCACAAGCTCTCCCTAATTTTTTCTTTTTTTATAATATTATTATATTAATCATTAACAACAAACCTTTATCTCAGTGATTGTTATGAAAGGTATAGTGCTTGCAGGCGGTTCTGGAACTCGTCTTTATCCTATTACAAAATCGGTTTCAAAACAGTTATTGCCTTTATATGATAAGCCAATGATTTATTATCCGATTTCTGTTTTAATGCTTGCAGGAATTAGGGAAATTTTAATTATCTCAACTCCCCGTGACCTGCCGATGTATAAAGATTTGCTTGGTGACGGAAGCAGTTTCGGTGTTAAGCTTTCCTATGAGATTCAGGAAAATCCCAATGGTCTTGCGGAAGCATTCATAATTGGTGAAGATTTCATAGGTGATGATAATGTTGCCCTGATTTTGGGAGACAACATTTTCCACGGACACAGATTTACAGAAATCTTGGAAAGGGCAAAGGACCTTGAGGAAGGTGCTGTAATATTTGGATACTACACCAACAACCCCGAAAGCTTTGGTGTTGTCGAATTCGATAAGGACTGGAATGTTTTATCAATAGAAGAAAAGCCGGATAATCCTAAGTCAAATTACATTGTACCTGGACTTTATTTTTATGATAATGATGTAATTGAAATAGCTAAAAATGTAAAACCTTCTCAAAGGGGTGAAGTTGAAATCACTTCAGTAAATGAAGAGTATCTCAAACGTGGAAAGCTAAAAGTCGAACTTTTAGGAAGAGGAATGGCCTGGCTTGACACAGGAACTCATGAAGGTCTTTTGGAGGCTTCAAACTTTATAGAAACTATACAGAAAAGGCAAGGCCTGTATATTGCCTGTCTTGAAGAGATAGCTTATCTTAAGGGTTACATCAATGATGAGGAACTGTTAAAGACAGCCAACGAACTTAAAAAAACTGATTATGGGCAATACTTATTTAATTTGGTTAAAAAGTGAGTTTTATGGGAAAATTTAAATTTACAGAGTTAGACATTGAAGGAATGTTCATTGTTGAACCAACAGTTTTTGAAGACAACAGAGGATACTTTATGGAATCATATAATGAAAATGATTTTAAAGAGGCAGGTTATGATTTGACTTTTGTTCAGGATAACCAGTCCAAATCTTCAAAAGGTGTTTTAAGAGGACTACATTTGCAGGTTAATTATCCTCAGGGCAAGTTGGTTCGTGTTATTAAAGGTGAAGTGTTTGATGTTGGAGTGGATTTAAGGGCAGATTCTCCAACCTATGGAAAATGGGCAGGAGCCGTTTTATCCGAGGACAATAAGAAACAGTTATACATTCCACCTAAATTTGCTCACGGATTTGTTGTTTTATCAGATGAGGCTGAATTTCAATACAAATGCACAGAATTTTATCATGGTGAAGATGAAAGCGGCATAATGTGGGATGACGAAGACATTGGAATTGATTGGCCGATAGATGATATTGATGAGATAATATTGTCAGATAAGGACAAGCAATGGAAAAGTTTGAAAGAATCTCAAATTAGATATGAGTGATTATAATGACTAAAATACTTGTTACAGGCGGGGCAGGATTCATTGGAAGTAATTTTGTAAGGTATATGGTAGATAAATACTCTGACTATGAAATCATCAATCTCGATGCTTTAACCTACTGCGGAAACCTTGAAAACTTAAAAGGAATTGAAAATAAGGATAATTATTCATTTGTTAAAGGAGATATAAGGGACAAATCTGTCGTTGACGATTTGGTTAGGCAATGTGATTATGTTATTAACTTTGCAGCCGAAAGCCATGTTGACAGAAGTATAGAGGACCCGGAAATATTTATTAAATCAAATGTTTTGGGAACTCAAATTCTTTTAAATGCAGCCAAGGAGTTTGGTGTTGAAAAATACATTCAGATTTCAACAGATGAGGTTTACGGAACACTTGGAAAGACAGGATATTTTACAGAGAATACTCCACTACAACCTAACAGTCCTTATTCTGCTTCTAAAGCGGGTGGAGACTTGATTACAAGAGCGTATGGAGAGACATTTGGACTTCCTATCAATATTACTCGTTGTTCCAATAATTATGGTCCTTATCAGTTTCCTGAAAAACTAATTCCGTTGATGATTTCAAATGCACTTGAAGACAAAAAGCTGCCGATTTACGGCGATGGAAAAAACATTCGTGATTGGTTGCATGTTGCAGATCATTGCAAGGCGATTGATTTGGTTCTTCATGAAGGCAAACTTGGTGAAGTCTACAATATCGGTGGAAACAACGAGAAAGAAAATATTTACATCGTTAAATTAATTTTGGAAGAATTGGGTAAGGATGATTCATTGATAGAATTTGTTACTGACAGATTAGGTCATGACAGACGTTATGCAATCGATTCAACCAAAATTCAAAACGAACTGGGATGGACTCCCGAATATACATTTGAAAAAGGTATAAAAGAGACTATCCAATGGTATTTGGACAACCAGGATTGGACAGATCAAGTGAAAAGTGGGGATTATCAAAAGTATTATGAAAAGATGTATGGTAATATATAATTTACACTTGAAACATACCTCTTTTTTCATTATTTTATTATTTTATTATTAATTTTTTCGCTGACTGTTTAAAAAAATTCAGTTATACTAATCTATTTTTTATATTTTCATTCAATTTTTACTTTGTAATTTTTTTCCCTTTAAAGATAGTTTTATATATTATTATTCGTTAATATTCATTATTGTATATTTATTATATTCGAATGTTTTCTTTCGAATAATTTTGGGGAAATGGTGATTTTATGTTGGAGCAATATTTACCTTTTGTTGGTTTAATTGTTTTTGGCAATATTGAGAATTTGGTTTTATCTTCTCAAGGCGTTGTAGCTGGTGTAAATCCGGTAAAACTGGGCATTGTAAGTATTTTATGTGTTTCCATGTGGCTGATTATTGGAACATTTGGAACTCAACTTCTTTACCAATATGTTGATTTTATTAATTTCATTGGTGGATTTGCAATATTCGTTTTAGGTTTACAGGCTATGTTTAAATCTGTCAGAGGTGAATAGATGTCCTCTGAAATCAAACAGTTTTCTATTCTGATAGTTTTTGGTAACATTGAAAACTTAATCTTAGCGGCTCAGGGTGTGGATGCGCATGTTGATCCATTAGGATTGGCTTGTTTGAGTTTATTGGCTGTTGTTTGCTGGTTTTTAATAGGTACATTCGGTACAAAAATGGCCATGAAATATGCACGATACATTAATTTCATCGGTGGGCTTGCAATTTTCATTTTAGGTGTTCAAGCTATGTTGGAATCCATTCCTGGAATCTTATCATTTTTCCATTAGTTTAGAATTTCCCCATTAGTTGATTTTTATGAAATATGTAAAACATAAAATCTATGGAGCTTTATTTAGTTTATTTAAAGTGTTTCCCATTAAAAAAAATAAAATTACATTTATCATTGATTCTAGAGAATCTTTTAAAGGCAATCTCGATTATATTAAAAAAGAGTTTGAAAAAAGAGGAAATTTTCAATTTGACTTTTTTTATAAGGATAAATTTTCAATTAATGCTTTTAAGAGTTTGGCCACTTCCCATTATGTATTTTTAAACGATAATTTTTTTCCGATAGCTTTCATGAATTTTAAAAGGGATACGATTGTTACTCAGCTTTGGCATGCTCCGGGTGCTTCTAAAAAGTTTGGTGCATCAGTTGATCCGGACAGCATTGAAATCCTTAAAAAAATCAGCGAAAACACTGATTTTTTAATTACTTCTTCTAAAAATATTGAGGATTATTATTGTGAAGCTTTTCAAATGCCAAAAGATAAAATCAAGCCTTTGGGCCTTCCAAGAGCCGATTATTATTTTGAAAATCATGACGTTATGGATTTGAAATCCAAATTTTTCGAAAGATACGGTGTTTTTGGTGATAAGAAAATTATTCTATACGCTCCGACTTTTAGGGATGAGGAAAGATACAATAATGTTTTCGATTACTTGGATTTGAAGAAGTTTAATGAATCCCTGGGTGATGAGTATGTTCTCGCTTTAAGGCTTCATCCAAAAATCAAGAACTTCTACAATGGAGAAATTGCCGCAAGTGGTGATTATGTTGACTGCAGTGATTATTCCTCAGAGCAGGAGTTATTGCTGATAAGTGACATTTTGATAACTGACTATTCGTCAATCATGATAGAATTTTCAATGCTTGACAAGCCTGTTGTATTTTTCACATATGATTTTGATAGCTATATTGCTCAGGAGAGAGGATTTTATTTTGATTTCAAATCAACCGTTCCGGGCCCTGTGGTCAATGATTGTGACCAACTGATTAATGCAATCATAAGTCAGGACTTTGATGAAAGCAAAATGTCAAAATTCGTAAAGACACAATTTGATGCAATCGATGGCAAATCATCTAAAAGAGTAGTTGATTTTCTTTTAGAATATGGAGGCTACAATGAATAATTTTAAGGTTAGTGTAATTGTTCCTGTTTATAATTGCGCTGAGTATATAGGTGCAACTCTCAAATCGATTATTAATCAGGATTTCGATGACTATGAAATAATTGTCATCGACGACGGATCCACTGATGAAAGTTTACACGTGATTAATGCCACACTAAAAGATTGCGGAGTCCCATATAAGGTAGTTCATCAAAGCAATGGTGGTGTCAGCGTTGCAAGAAACCATGGAATCAATATTTCAACAGGGGAATATTTGGTTTTTGTCGATGCCGATGATTATATTTTGGAAAATCATCTATCTAACTTATACAATGAGAATTATGACTTTAGTTTAATACAATTCGCTAAAAAGGATGACAATTCCATATCAGCACCAAATTCATTTGATTTTGATTTTATTTCTACCGATGACTTTATCAGAAAAGAGCTTAATATGGAAATTTTATTCAATTTTTTCCAGCTGTCATATAGAGCCAGCATCATAAAAGAAAATGACATATACTTTACTCCAGGCATTGTTTATGGTGAAGACACGGAATTTGCACTTAAGGCACTGATTCATGGAGACAGGATACATATAAGCAATGACGTAACTTATTATTATGTGCAGCGTTCTGATTCAGCTATTAGAACAACAGAATTCAGACGTTTTGATATTGTACCAATTTTTGAAGATTTGGCGAGTTTTTATAGAGTTCGTGGAAAAAATGATCTGGCAAATTTAATCATTTATTCAAGGATTCCAAAAGCAATTTTCGGTAATATGAATTACTTTTTCTATAGCTGTTACGGTTTTGAGGAAGTGATGTATGTAATGAAGAA
This sequence comes from Methanobrevibacter sp., assembly GCA_017407115.1. GTDB lineage: Archaea > Methanobacteriota > Methanobacteria > Methanobacteriales > Methanobacteriaceae > Methanocatella. Next base: position 71,787 of record JAFQXD010000060.1, read on the forward strand.
AAAGGATTTGTTTTCTAAACTGGGGCGATTTAGGGGAGATATTAAATTCGCATTGAAAGTAAGATTATTTTTATTAAATCCAAAGATATATTATAAAATGTGGTTTAAATTTAAAAATTCTATTGATTAACATGAAGGTTTCTGTTGTAACACCGAATTATAATGGGGAAAGATTTTTAAAAACTTTCTTCGAATCGCTTAACAATGACAGTGAACTCATTGGAGAAGTAATTATTGTCGATAATGGCTCCAGCGATAACAGTAAGAAGTATATTAAGGACAATACTTTTAATTTTCCGGTTAGACTGATTGAAAATTCTGAAAATTTAGGTTTTGCCCCTGCAGTTAATCAGGCAATATCAAATGCTGAATTCGAATATATTTTCTCTTTAAATAATGACACTGAAGTCAAAAAGGGGTCTATAAGGCACATGGTGGATTTAATTTCATCTGAAGATGACATATTCTCAGTTCAGGCCAAAATGCTTCAATACAATAATAAGGACTTAATTGATGATGTTGGAGATGAATATAATCTTCTGGCCTGGACCAAAAAGACAGGCGAAAATCACGCCTCAGATGAATATCTGCAGGTAAAGGAAATATTTTCAAGCTGTGCAGGAGCGGCATTATATAGAAAATCCGTATTGGAAGAGCTTGGAATGTTTGACGATAACTTTTTTGCATATATGGAAGATGTGGATTTGGCAATAAGGTCTAAAATACATGGCTATCGTAATTTATTATGTCCCCAGGCCATTGTTTATCATATTGGAAGTGCAACCAGCGGAAGCAGATACAATGAGTTTAAAGTTAAATTGGCGGCACGCAACAACGTTTGGGTGGTTTATAAAAATATTCCGATTCCCTTCAAGATTACCAATTTCATATTTTTATTCTTCGGATTTCTATTTAAATATTTATTCTTTGTAAAAAAGGGTTTCGGCTCTATTTATCTGGCTGGAATTAAAGAGGGATTATCTACAAGAGACAAGATTACAAAAACAAAGTTCAAATCAGAAAATATAAAAAATTATTTAAAAATTGAATATAGATTAATTATTAACACATTTAAATTTCTTAAACGATAGGGGGGATTTTCATGGACTTGTCTATTGTAATTGTAAATTATAAAACATTTGAGCTGACAAAAAACACAATCAATTCCATTTTTGATTATTCCTACCCGTTTACCTATGAGATTATTGTTGTGGATAATGCATCTGGCGATGATAGTTTAGCACAATTGCAAGCATATTTTAAGGATAAGGTGAAATTCATCGCTTCTAAACAGAATAACGGGTTTGCGTCTGGAAATAATTTGGCATTGAGGCAAGTCAACAGTGATTATGTATTGCTTTTAAATTCAGACACTCTTGTTTTGGAAAACACCTTGGAAAACATATTTGTTTACATGAATGATCATAAGGACGTTGGCGCATGCGGATGCAGGGTTCGTTTGGAAAACGGAGAACTGGACAAGGCATGCAAAAGGACCTTTCCAAATGTTAAGAACTCTTTTTTCAGATTGTTTCATATTCCAAATAACAGTGATGATGATAACTACAATCTCACAAACCTCCCGGATGATGAAATTTATGAAATAGATTGTCTGACCGGTGCATTCATGTTTATTAGAAAATGCGTATTGGACGAAATCGGGTTGCTCGATGAAACCTTTTTCATGTACGGCGAAGACATCGACCTCTGTTACCGTATAAAAAAGGCGGGCTGGAAGATTGTTTATTATGGAAAGAATTCAATAACTCATTTAAAGGGTGCAAGCAGTAAAAAACAAAAAAACAAGCTGATTTATGAATTTTATCATGCAATGTACATTTATTATAAAAAGCATCATGCTGATGAATCTTCATTTATTGTAAACATTGTTGTTTATTTTGGAATGCTGGTTTTATGTGTTTTAAAGCTATTTTTAAATTTGTTCAAATAAAAAGTTAAATAATATATTGGACAATATTATATCTAGAACTAGTTTTTTTGGTAATTGCTATGATAAAGGAAAATCAACGACTATTCAATATATTATTGGTATTAATAGATGTTTTAGTTATTACTTTATCTTTAGCTTGTTCATTCTGGTTGAGATTTCATACTACATTATTTGGCCCGATTGGAGGTCATTTGGGCTTAACAAGTTATATTTTCTTATTAATATTTGCCGTGATTCCGGTTTATCTTATACTTTATTTTGCTTTTGGATTGTATAAGCCTCGTAGAACTTACAAGAATATATTTTCAGAGGCCACACAGATTATTAAGGTGAATATTGTAGGATTTTTAATTTTAGTGGCTATTTTATTTATTATCAATCAGCCTAACTTTTCAAGAATCATGCTGTTCCTTTTAGCGGTAATCGCAACATTTTTAGGAATCATTGAAAGATTTGTAGTTAGAAGCTTTTTGAAAAGGATTAGAATAAATAATAGGAATTTGAAGCATATTCTGGTAGTTGGTGATAATGAACTGGCATTTTCTTTTGCTCATAAAATCAAAGATAATCCATATTTGGGTTATGTTGTAAGCGGAATTTTAGGAAGGTCAGAACATATCGGGGATGAGATTGCCGGAACTGAAATCATCGGTGCTTTCAAGGATTTGGATAATGTTTTAGAAAAACATAGATTTGACAGAGTTGTTTTGGCTATTCCTTTAAAATATTATTACCGTATCAACGAACTTGTGGAAAGCTGTGAAAAATATGGGATTAAGGCGGAAATCATTCCGGACTATATCAGGTATTTCCCTGCCCAGCCGTCAGTTGACATGATTGAAGACATTCCGATAATCAATATTCGTTATGTTCCGTTGGATGATGAATTTAACAAGTTCCTGAAATACGCTTCAGATTATATAATTTCAATCATAGCTATTATTATAACTTCTCCAATAATGTTAATCACTGCAATTGCAATTAAATTGACATCAAGAGGACCTATAATTTTCAAGCAGGAAAGAATAGGACATAATGCTAAGCCATTCATGATGTATAAGTTCCGTAGTATGAGGGTTCAAAATCCTAATGAGGAAAAGTCTGAATGGACAACAAAAGATGATCCTCGTAAAACTTTGGTTGGAAATTTTATTAGAAAAACTAGTATTGATGAATTGCCTCAGTTTTTCAATGTCTTGAAAGGAGATATGAGTGTTGTTGGTCCCAGACCTGAAAGGCCTTATTTTGTAAATCAATTTAAAGAAGAAGTTCCAAAATACATGGTCAAGCATCAGGTAAGGCCGGGCATTACCGGTTGGGCTCAGATTCATGGGTGCCGTGGAGACACTTCCATTAAAAAACGTATAGAATACGATATTGAGTATGTAGAAAATTGGCACATGGGTTTGGACTTGGCAATAATGATTAAGACAGCCTTAAAGAAAAATTCAAATGCATATTAGCACACATGCACATTTTCACACTTTAAAAATATTTATAAAAAACCTATTTTATAATAAAAAATATTACTTTTCAAATGCTCTCTCTAATACTTTATAAGGGTATATTCATAAAATTATAATTAACTTTTCTATGAGGGGTTTGGTATGCAAGAAGAAATTTTACAATTATATGAAAAAATCAAAGATCAACTTTCTGAAGAAGAGTTCAACGCTGAAATTGAAGAATTACGTAAAAGTTACGGTGATGTAGAATTTATGAACGACGTTGATTTAGCACGCATGATTTTAGATAATTATGGTGTTGAAACTCCTGAAGTCGTTTCTGCAGAAGATAATGAAAATGCCATAGCTGAAGCTACAGACGATAATTCTATTGAAAACGTTGAAGATGCAGAATTTACAATGACTGAAGAAATTAAAGAATATTACGATAAAGTTAAAGACAAAATAACCGAAGAAGAATTCTTTAAACGCATGAATGTTTTCAAAAGTGAAAATGAAAGCATTTCATTCATGGGCGATACAACATTTGCAGACATGGTAGTTAAAGAAGTGCAGGATAAAGAAGAAGAAGTTGAAGTTATATCCGAAAGGTCTGAATATGCTGCCGATTCAATAGACAAATTAGAGGATGGCAGTAAAGATGCCAATGTTGCAGGTAGGGTAATATCAATTTCAAATAAAAGATCATTCAAAACACGCAAAGGTAAGGAAGGAGAAGTTTGCAATGTAGAACTTCAAGACAATACCGGTAAAATGAGATGTGTTTTCTGGACTCAAAATATGCCTCTTTTGAAAAAATTCAATGAAGGAGACATTATACAAATCAAAAGTGTCGATATCAAAGAAGGATATTCAGGTCTGGAAGCTAATTTAAGACCAAGATCAACAATAGCACACCTTGATGATGATCCTTCAAAATTCCCGGTATATGAAGAAACTATCACTAACATTGCTGACATCGAACCTGATACTAAAGTTAACATTGTTGCCAGAATTATTAGAATTCCAACTGTGAGAAGCTATGAAAAAAATGGAAAACAGGGAAAAGTGGCTTCACTTGAGCTACAGGATGCAACCGGAAAAATCTCATACACATTATGGAATAAAAATGTTGAACTGATCAATGATTTAAAATTGGAAGACGGCGACACTGTAAAAATCCTTGCTGCCCAATCCCGTGAAAGAACAAATAGGGATGGTGAATCCGAAATCTCATTAAGCCATTGGGATGGAAGAATTATTAAAGGCGATTTTGACGTTCCTGAAATCGAACAGGAATTTTCCCAAATCGGCAGTTTATCAGAACAAAAAGACGTTTCTATTAAAGGTGTAGTAGTCAGACTCCAGGATATCAGAACCTTCATTAGAAAAACAGATAACAGTGAAGGCAGATTAAGAAACTTTGATGTGGGAGATACAACAGGTTCTATTAGAGTTACAGTTTGGGGTGATGATACTGCATTGCCAATAAACAAAGGAGACATTGTTAAAATTATCGGTGGAGACGTTCGCTTTGATGATTATACCGAGAGCGGATATTCAATGAACACAAATTTCAATACTCAAATCACTATCAATCCTGAAAATTTAACTATTGAAGAATTGGATGAATTTGAAGGCATAAGAGAGCAATTAAGACCAATCCCTATAGGATCAATAGAAGAAATCGATGATGAAGGTAAAGAAATCGATGTTGTCGGTAGAATTCTTTCTGTAAATGACGTTAATGAATTCCAACGTGACGACGGAAGTGTAGGTATTGTTCGTTCAGTAATGTTTGCTGATGAGTCAGGTAAAGTTAGATTATCCTTCTGGAATGAAAAAGCACAGGAAGAATATGTTGTCGGTGATGCATACCAAATTGAAAATGCTAGAACAAGACTTGGAATGATGAGTGTCGATTTAAATATTGGAAGCGGTTCTAGAGTAATCAAATTATCCGAAGAACAAGCATCAGCAATGTTTATACCTGAATTGTCTACATTAGAAAAAACAATTTACAATCCTAAAAAAATAGAAGACCTTGATGAAGACGAAGAGGATACAATCATCATCGGTAGAATAATTGAGATCAATGATGTACGTACTTTTGAAAGGGATGCTGGTGAAGGTCATGTAAGAAATATTGAAATAGCTGATGATACAGGTTCCATTAGAGTTGCTTTATGGGATAAAGATGCTCTTAAGGAAAGAGAAATTGGTGAAGGAATAAAATTGCAGAACCCACGTTTAGCATTGAATATGGATAATCGTCTTGAAGCTAACGTGTCAAGCGCTACAACTATTCTTGAACCTAGTGAAAGCGAATTGGAAAAATTACCTTCAATCGATGACTTGATGGCAGAAATATACACACCGAAAACAATAGAATCATTGTTGGAAGATGACACTAATGTATGTGTTACCGGTACAATAAAAGAGGTAAATGCTCAAAGAGTAATTCTTAAAAGATGCCCTAATTGTAATCAAAGTGTAGAAGAAACCATTGACGAATACATTTGTGATAATTGTGGCCATACTTTTGATGAACCGGATTATCTCCTCATGGTTCCAACAAGAATTGAAGATGATACTGGAGATATTCAAGTCACATTCTTTGATAAATTAGCTGAAGAATTAATCGGAATGAAAAAAGAAGAAATCATTAGTCTAATTGAAGATGGTTACGGCATTGAAGATAAACTCGAAGACTTAAATGGATTAACTATTGAAATAATAGCTAATGTCAGTTTTGATGAATTTAATGAAGAAAATAGGTTAAGCCCTAAAAAGATCATAAACAAATATTTTTAAATAAACAAGTAAAGGAATGATTATTATGGTAGAATTAGCAGATTTACCAGGTGTTGGAGAAAAAACAGCAGAAAAATTAAGAGATGCAGGTTTCGCTGATATGATGAGATTAGCTACTGCCACTCCAAAAGAATTATCAGTTAAGGCTGAAATTGGTGAAGGTGTCGCTGAAAAAGTTATTGAAGCTGCTCGTAGAGCTGAAAACATAGATTTTGAGACTGCATTGGAAGTTGATGAAAGAAGGAAAGATGTTGGCCATATTACCGTCGGCAGCCAAGAATTCAATGATTTGATTGGCGGAGGAATCGAAACCCAATCCATTACTGAAGTATTTGGTGAATTTGGATCTGGTAAAAGTCAAATTTCTCATGAATTAGCAGTGACTGTTCAATTGCCTGTTGAACTCGGAGGACTTGAAGGTGAATGCGTATTTGTCGATACTGAAAATACTTTCCGTCCAGAAAGGGTTAGACAAATTGCAGAAGGTTTTGATTTAGATGTCGAACAAGTTTTAAGTAGAATTCATGTTGCCCGTGCTTTTAACTCTGCTCACCAAATTTTAATGGTCGATAAAATCAATGAACTTATCCAAAATGGAGCTAATATCAAATTGGTCATTGTTGATTCATTGATGGCTCACTTCAGAGCTGAATATGTTGGAAGGGAGTCTCTTGCTGTAAGACAACAAAAATTAAATCAACATTTACATTCACTTCAGCAAATTGCAAATACTTATAATGTAGCTGTTTTCTTAACTAACCAAGTTCAAGCTAAACCGGATTCATTCTTTGGAAGTCCTACAAAAGCTATTGGTGGACACGTATTAGGACACGCTTCTACTTACAGAATTTGGCTTAAGAAAGGATTGGCAGGTAAAAGAATTGCACGTTTGGTCGATTCACCTCATTTACCTGAAGGAGAATGTGTATTTAAAATTACTAGCGAAGGTATCGTTAGTTAATTTTAATTTTTCTTTTTTTAGTGTAACCTATTTGATTACACAATAAAAATTTCTTGGTAATTTTATTCAAAATTACCTATTTTTATTTTAACCTAAATTTTTTATTTTATTAAATATTGATTATTAATCTTTTTTAGTCATAAATGATGTTATATATGCTTTATTTTGCTTTTAATGCAATTTTAATCAAAATTTTTTTTCATTATATATAAACTTTACTCTAAGATGTCATAAGAAAGCTTTAAATATGTGGATTTACTACATATGTATATCTAATACTATGTAAAAATTCTATAGACTTTTTTTAAAAAATTGCAATTTTTATTATATATTAGATATTTTTCACGACTTGTACAAGGTGAATTAATATGGCAGAAGAAATAAATAATAACGAAGAATTAAGGATAGGTGTTTACGTCTGTCACTGTGGTGTAAACATTGGTGGAGTAGTCGACTGTCCTGAAGTTGCAGAGTATGCAAAGACATTACCTAATGTTGTATACGCAACCGACTACAAATACATGTGTTCCGACCCGGGTCAAGCTATGATCCAAGAGGACATTAAAGAAAAAGGATTAAACAGAATTGTTGTAGCAGCATGTTCTCCTCGTCTTCACGAACCTACTTTCCGTAGATGTGTAGAAGAAGCTGGATTAAACAAATTCTTATTTGAATTTGCTAACTTAAGAGAACAAGACTCCTGGGTACACATGAGCTTACCTGAAGAAGCTACTGCAAAAGCTAAAGACTTAACACGTATGGCTGTTGCAAAAGCAAGATTACTCGAACCATTAGAAGCTACCAAAGTAGCAGTAGATAACAAAGCATTAGTTATCGGTGGTGGAGTAGCAGGTATCCAAACCGCATTAGATTTAGGTGACATGGGATTCAAAACCTACATGGTAGAAAGAAACCCAACCATTGGTGGAAGAATGGGACAATTAGATAAAACTTTCCCAACTCTCGACTGTTCAATGTGTATTTTAGCACCTAAAATGGTAGACTGTTCCAAACACGAAAACATCGAATTGATTTCCTACGCAGAAGTAACTGAAGTAGACGGATACATCGGTAACTTCAACGTTAAAGTAGAGAAAAAAGCTAGATACGTCGATGAAGACTTATGTACTGGATGTGGCCAATGTCAAGAAGCTTGTCCTATCGAAATACCTAACTACTACGACGAAGGTGTAGGTATGGTAAAAGCAGCATACATCCCATTCCCTCAAGCTGTACCATTATGTGCAACTATCGATAAAGACTACTGTATCGAATGTAACTTATGTGTACAAGCATGTGGACCAGGAGCTATCGACCACAACCAACAACCTGAAATCATTGATTTAGAAGTTGGTACTATCGTTGCTGCAATCGGTTACGACCCATTCGACCCATCTGGAATTTACCAATACGGATACGGACGTTTCTCAAACGTAATTACCGCTATGGAAATTGAAAGAATGATTAACGCATCAGGTCCTACTGGTGGACACGTAATCAAACCTTCCGACGGTATCGAACCTAAACGTGTTGCATTCATCCACTGTGTAGGTTCAAGAGATGAACAAATCGGTAAACCATACTGTTCCAGAGTATGTTGTATGTACTCTATGAAAAACGCTCAATTATGTATTGACCACGAACCTGACACCGAAGTAACCTGTTACTACATGGATATCCGTTCATTCGGTAAAGGATATGAAGAGTTCTACAAAACATCTCAAGAAAAATACGGTATTGAATTTATCAGAGGTAAACCAGCACAAATCTTCGAAAACGATGATTTAACCTTAACTATCAGAGCAGAAGATACTTTACTCGGTAAAGTAACTGAATACACTTACGATTTAGTTGTATTAAGTGTAGGTCTCGAACACTCCGCTGGATCCGACGACCTCAGACAAACCTTAGGTCTTTCCAGATCTGCAGACGGATTCTACATGGAAGCTCACCCTAAACTCAGACCTGTTGACACCTTAACTGACGGTGTTTACATTGCTGGTGTAGCACAAGGACCTAAAGATATTCCTGACTCCGTAGCACAAGGTTCAGCTGCAGCATCCAGAGCAGCAATCCCAATGGCTAAAGGAGAAGTAGAAATCGAACCTATTATTGCATCCAACGACGAAACCATTTGTGGTGCTTGTCAAGTATGTGTTGAATTATGTCCATTCGACGCTATTTCAATCGCAACTGGTGTAGGTGGAAAAGAATTTGCACAAATTAACTCCGCATTATGTAAAGGATGTGGAACTTGTGTAGGTGCATGTCCATCTGGTGCAATGAACCAACAACACTTCAAAACCGAGCAAATTATGGCACAAATCAGTGCTGCTCTTGAAGACTTAGGTAAATAGATTTAGAGATTAATTTCTCTATCTCTTTTTTTTATTTTGACATTAACGACTGCTTTTTTTATGTTTCGCTTTTTTTGACCTGTTTGATATATCTTGATTTTACTTTAGCTTTGGAATTTGTGATGGTCGGTGTTAATGTCAGTTTCGTCTGATTATTTCAATGCTTTTTTTTTGTTTTGATTTCATTTTGGTTGGTTAATCTTTTGATTTAATTGATGTTTGTTTTTGCTGTAATTTTGCATTTTTACTTTTTCATACAAGTTATCAAGTTTAGGCCAATATTTTATTCTAAAAACAATTTTACAGGCTTTAATCATCGATTAATTTATATATTAGGGTGTTTAATTTATTATTGGGACTGGTCCTTGAAAGATTTTGCTCGCTTAGATTAAATCACCACATAAATCCTAAGGTGATAATTTGAGTAAAAATTACGAATTGTTAATAATATTACTTATTACTATTCTAAGACTAATCACCATTATCATTTTAAAATTTTTGTAATTTAAAACTGTTGAATGCTAAAAAATTTTGAGTTTTAGAATTTTCCTCTGGTGAGTTTTTGTCGCTTTCATGATACGTATCATAACTATTATATATTGTTAGATATAAAATTAGAATTTGTACAAAAATTATCAAAATTTTGTATTTATGTGGGAATATAAAGTTAGATTCAATTCTAACTTTATATTATTTTGGATCTGTTTTTTTTGACATTAACGACTGCTTTTTTTATGTTTCGCTTTTTTTGACTGTTTGATATATCTTGATTTTACTTTAGCTTTGGAGTTTGTGATGGTCGGTGTTAATGTGAATTCTGGTTGATTATTTGGATAGTTTTCATTTGATTTCATTTTCTTTAATTGATTTTTTGAGTTAATCGACATGATGTTTGAGCAGTTTCTTTTCACTATCGCATGTCCCACTCATATCACATAATTTTAATTTTCATTATTTTTAAATATTTTATTGACAAAATTTTAAACAAGGTGAAAATATGAATAAACTATACAATAAGGATAATGTAAGCTTATTGGAATTTTTAGAAAAAAATTATCCGAATATTTTAAATTCAATTAAAAAAGAAAATTATACTTTGGAATTCATGGAGTTCAGGGTTTTTCATGAGATATATTGTGAAGATGAAGTTGTAGGATTCATTTCACTGGATCAGTTTCATATAATTCCAACAGACATTTCAATCAATGAATGCTATGTCATGCCGGAATTTAGAGGCAAAAACTTATTGTACAATGAATTGTTTAATTTGATAACTTCTCCCAATTTTACTTTTTATCCGAGAAATCCAAACAGGGCTTTTGTAAATGTATTGCTGAAAAATAATTTAGCTTTTAAATTCTCAAATAATTTGGTAATAAGTTATATGAAATTTATTTTGGATTTGAACACGGTTTATAAGAATTCCAACATTAAACGTTTCTATAAGAATCCCGATTTGGATGAAATTCCATATAAGGCAAACATTTTTGACATGGATTTGTGCAGCATATTCTTTTTAGACCCGATGCTTAATTTCATAAAATACAGTGATGTAATGGCATTGACGCTTCCAAGAAAATCCGATTTGAAAAAATACAAATTAAGAAAAAAGCTTAAGAGAGTCAGTGAAGGCTATCTGGATAAATGTTATGATGCCCGTGAAAAGGCTGATGAGGAAATTTTGGATTATTTTGATGAGGTTGAAAACGATATTTACGATTTGATTTGTGTTGAAAACACTTTAGGCACATCAGACGAATTAAAAACTGAGTTTGCAAAATATTTAAAAGAAAATAAACTGTCTGATGATGATGGATTTAAAATAATTGAAAACATCACAGGGGCACTGGAGAAAAATGAATTGACCATAAAAAACTGCAGGCGCAGAATGCATTATCTGGTTGAAAACATTGACATGATAGATGGGGCTTTGGTTGATGATGATGACGGCTGTCCATTCTGCGGTGAGTACAATTTTGAATTCGTCGATTCATGTGAAACCTGTGGTCAAAGATTAAGGGACATAAGTTATGAAGAAGAGCTTAAACATAATTTCGATGATTTTGACATTGAAAAGCTGCTGGAGGATTTTGATCATGAAAAATTTCAGGAAATGTTGGACTTAGATGAGTTTTGGGGAAGAGTTCCAATTGAAGAAAATGACCCTTATTTTGACTTAAAAACCTTTTACAATGAAAAACTGACTTTCTTTGATTTTGAGGAAATTAAACAATATTATGATAATGCAGATAAGTCCTTGAGTTTGGATACAATATTTGAGGAGTATTTTGATGACAAGATTGCAAATTGCAGGGACAAGGACGATAAATTCGATTTGTATAAGGATTTTCTATTGAATTATTTCTATTACAATTTAGAGACCAACAAATTCAGTGTGGCCTTAACTTATCTCATTCAGTTCATCATTCTTGCTTCAAATGAGGACAGTATATTTGAAGGTGATATCATTCAAAGAACTCCGTATTCGACTGACGCTTTATTTGCAATTGAGGAATTTCTAAAACATGCTGAAGACTATGATGTTGATAAATGCCTCGATGAAGCGTTTAAAACATTTAAAGTCGATGAATGGAACAGCAATAAGGAGGAAATATATGAGATTATACCTCAATATTTCTAAAATCTTATTTTTTTCATTAAAAATGCCGATTTTTCCAATGCTGTCAAGTTAAGATTTTCTTGATTTTTTTAAAAGCTGTCTTGCATGTTTGATTTGCATTTTTTATGATAATATTTCTTTTTATCTCTTTCTTCGTTTGTTGTTGGATTTAATTAACTATTAATAATACTTAAAATTAGATATAATTAAATTCAAATTAACTAAAAAGTAATTAAAATAAATAACGAAATAATTAGAATAAACAAAGCAAAAACATCAATAAAAACACAAAAAATCCTATGAAAAAAATCTTAGCTTGACAGCAGTATATTTTTTCATAACTCTTATATTGGAAGATATACAAAAATTTAATCATATATTTATAATTGGATATTAGGTGTAGTAAATGACTAATTATCATAACGAAATTTTAAAATTCGAAGAAATAGCAAAAGAACATACTCAATATATGAGAAACAGTATTAATTTAATCGCTTCTGAAAACGTAACCAGTGTAGAAGTAACAGAAGCTGTAGCAACAGATTTTGCACACAGATACGCAGAAGGACAAGCATTTGAAAGATTCTATGAAGGATGCCAATATGTCGACCAGGTTGAAGACATGACCAAAAAGCTTTCATGTAAAGTTTATGATTGTGACTATGCAAACGTTCAACCGGTATCAGGTGTAACCGCAAACCTTGCAGCATTCTTTGGTTTTGCAAAACCTGGTGAAAAAGTAATGGCGTTGGAAGTGCCTTCAGGAGGACACATTTCACACGCAGACGTTAGTGCAGCAGGTATTCGCGGATTGAAAACAGTATTCCACCCATTAAATAAAGACATCATGAACATTGACATCGATGCAATGAACAAAAAAATTCTAGAGGAAAAACCACAAATCATTTTGTTCGGTGGAAGTCTATTCTTATTCCCTCACCCAATTAAAGAAGCTCGTGAAGCTGCTGATGAAGTCGGAGCAACAGTCATGTATGATGGTGCTCACGTATTAGGTCTTATTGCAGGAGGACAATTCCAGCAACCTCTCAAAGAAGGAGCAGACGTAATGATGGGATCTACCCACAAAACATTCCCTGGTCCACAAGGAGGAATCATTCTCTCACACGCAGAAAACGCAGACTTGATTGATGAGGCAGTATTCCCTGGTGTAGTAAGTAACCACCACTTGCACCACTTATTAGGTTTAGGTATTGCAACAGCTGAAATGCTTGAATTCGGTGAAGCTTACGCAAAACAAATCATTAAAAACGCTCAAGCATTAGGTCAGGCAATGTATGAAAGAGGATTCGACGTATTATGTGAAGAACAAGGATTCACTCAGTCACACCAAATTGCTGTTGACTTAAGAAACATCAGATCAGCATCCGACATCGCAAAAGAACTTGCTGACAACAATGTAATCCTAAACAAAAACCTCTTGCCTGGAGACAACAGAGACAATTCCGATGACCCATCCGGTATCAGAATAGGTACTCAGGAAATCACCAGAAGAGGATTAAAAGAAAAAGAAATGGATGAAGTTGCAGAATTCATCAAACGTGTTGCAGTCGATAAGGAAGACATTGCTGATGAAGTTGCTGAATTCATGAACCAATACACAACTTTAGATTATGCATTCTCAGACAGGGAAGCTTACCAATATCACAAATTATAGATTAAAATGAGAATCGGATTTGCATTTACTGGAGCTGGTCATTTACTCAGAGAATCAGTTCATTTAGCCCGTGAGCTATCAAAAGAGCATGAAGTTACTGTATTTCTTTCCGGAGCTGCAGAAGAAGTTCTTAAAATGTATGGACTTTATGAAAGTGTGGTTGATATAACCGGAGGTAAATACAGGGAACTGGCAACTGATTCTAACCAAAAATTTTCATATCCAATAACCGGTCGTTTGTCTTTAGGCAAATACGACCTATTAATAGTAACACCTGCAACAGCGAATACAGTTTCAAAAATTGTCTATGGAATAGCTGACACTTTGGTTACCAATGCCGTTGCACAGGCTGGAAAAGGTGCTGTTCCTGTATATATGGTGCCTGTGGATATCCATCCGGGCCCTATTGATACAGTACTTCCGTCAAAAATGGAATTATCCAAATGCCAAAGCTGTGACGATTGCGTTGCCAGTCTTGCATGTGAACAGGGCGCAATCATTCCACATGAGGAAATTGATTTGACAAAATGTATTGGCTGTGGTTTGTGTAGAAATACATGTCCGTATGATGCAATTTCCGAAGGTAAAATCATAACAATCTATATGAGGGATATTGATATCGAAAATACTCGCAAGTTGGAACGCATTGATAACATTCAAATCTTTGAAAATCCACAAGAGATATTAGACAAATTCTAATTCATCTCCTTTTTTTATATTTAAACTATCTTTTTTTGCTTCTAAAATATATTTTGCATGTTTTTTAGGTCTGTAAAACTTCCAAGGCTTTAAGGACACCTTTTCAAAGACAATTCCATTTTCATCTAAAAAATAAACATCTATTTCAAGCCTCATGAATGAGGTATGTATGGACGAGTCTTTCAGATTAGAGAATATCATTGCAAAGTCAATATCTTTTTTTCCCATCAATCCTTTAAAACGCTTTAAAAAATTATCTGCACATGTTATTTTAACATTAATTAGTTCATTGGTTGTTTTATTTAAAATCATGGGTTTAATTTTTTGTTTTTTAATATTTAAACCTTTGATGACTTTTGATAAATTTTGCATTGCTCTTGTAAAAAAATCATCAAAATAAAATTGTTTTTTCAAGTAAATATTGATTTATTCTTATTTTTTTATTTTACAATATAAATATTGCTTTAATCTCATAACAAAAGATTTATATTCTTTTAAATCTATATTAAAGTCTATAAATTAAATCTTAAGGAAGTGTTAATTTTATGGAATTTCATGAGGATGTTATCTTCAAATGTCAGGGTCAAGAATATGGTCAAAAACTTATTGAAATTATCAAAATTGAAGGAAAAATAGTTGAAGTCCATCAAACTGAATACGGCATCATAGATCCAAAGATGTACAAGCCAGAGATGGTATTAGAACTTGAAGACAAGATAATAATTCTTGAATTTCAAAGCACATATGTCGACATATCCGACAAAAGAAGATTCAGACTTTACAGTGCCTTATTTGACCAAATTCAAAACAAATCCCAAAAAGACATTGAAGTGCATGTTTTAAGTACTGTTGAGGCTGAAAAAACAAAATACTATAAAATCAATCCTGATTCAAAATTTCCAATATACATTCACTCCCTAAAAACTTACAATGGTGATGAATTTTTAAATACTATGAAAACCAAAATAGCAAACAATCAACAGTTAAGCGAAAAGGAATTACTCTTAATAAGCTTAATTTGTTTTATGGAAACTGATAATGAAATTGAAGATAGTATTCTAAGTTCTGCTGTTACTATAACTGATATTCCTGATTTAGATAAGGACATTGCTCAATTTGTTAAAGGGGTGGTGTTGATGTTGTGTGATAAGTTTGTAGATGACGAGTCTCTAAATATAACAATTTCAAATTTAGTGGGTGGCAATATGAAAATAGTTGAAGATTATGCACAAAGGGTGGCACAAAGGAAAGTTGATGAATCAAAAAGAAGTATTGTAGTTGAGTTGGATAAGGAAGGATATGCAATTAATGATATTGCAAGAATTGCTAAAGTAAGCGTGGATTTTGTTAGTCAAACATTATCTAAATAGAACCGAATCCATATGTTTTGGATTCAACATTACCATCAACAAAATCTTTAAGGGCAACTTCAAACTCTTCTGTGGAAAATGCTCCTGGAATAATTAGTTTTTCTTCTTTTTCTGTTAAAATGAAACATGGTGTGGCGGTGATTCCATTTGATACTGCTTCATCCATATCCAAAAAGCATTCTATGTTGTAGTAATTGTTTTCAAGGATTTTTTTCACTTCG
The DNA here is from genome assembly GCA_017407115.1 of Methanobrevibacter sp. Classification (GTDB taxonomy): domain Archaea; phylum Methanobacteriota; class Methanobacteria; order Methanobacteriales; family Methanobacteriaceae; genus Methanocatella. The sequence goes on from JAFQXD010000060.1 coordinate 87,900, forward strand.
CGTTCTTCAAATCCGCAGGAAACTGCAATTTCACTTAAGACATTAATGTCTGCAATGTTTTCGTTTAGGCAAAGTCTTGAATGGAATATTTCCTCAACCAGTTTTAGGGTAAGTTCCGGATGCATGTTCTGTGAAAATTTGCACAGCCTGAGGGCGTCTTTTGAGCTTGTAAGGGGCATGTCTCTGAAGTTGATTTTAAGCCCGTCTGCATGTGCGATTTCCTCGATTTCCAAAATCCTGTTTTGAGCATCCTCTTTTGAAAGCTCATATTTTTCAGCATACCTTTCAGCAGTGCTTGCCTCAGGCCTTTTTCCCGCCTGCGGTTCAAGCTCAAATGATCTCATCTCCCATTCTACATCCAAATCCAAACTTTCGCAGGCTTTCTTAATTCTTTCAAGCCCAATATATGAATAAGGGCAGTTGAAATCTATAACATAAATAATTCTCATTTTTTATCATCTTTAGCTTTTTTATCCTTTTCTTTAGCTATTTTGTATAGTTTCATCATATTGTCAATAGCTTTGAAAAGTGAATTGTATTTTCTGTGAAATCCCATACTATTAGTTGGGTCGTTGTTTTATATTAAATGTATATGGTTAGATGAAGTTTGAAAATATCTAATTGGATTTTGAGTCTAACCATTAATATAGCAATTCTTTTAAATATCTGGCCAACATTTTGTAAGGGTGTTGCTCTTTGAGTATTGATATTGACTTTTTTTAACATTTTCTTGTGTAATAATCATTATTTTAAAGATGGGTTGTTTTGATGCATTAAAAATCCAAAAAAAGTTTATTTTCTTTTCAAATTTTAAAATTTTCAATGATTTCCATAACATTTATTTATTATCTTAAACAAAAAGATACATATTATAAATTATTAAAAAACATAATCATTTCGAGGAGTTAAAATGCCAATCAAAGAGGCAGACAAATCATACGATCACGATAAAATAGAAAAAAAGGTTCAAAAATTCTGGAAACAGGAAGAAACTTTCAAAAAGGTAAATGAACTTAGAGAAAAAGGTCCAAGATATTCATTTTTAGACGGACCACCATACTGCAGCGGTAAAATCCATTTGGGTACCGCATGGAACAAGGTCATAAAGGACTCATATCTCAGATACAAGTCCATGAACGGATTTTCATTAAGGCGCCAGGCCGGATGGGATATGCACGGTCTTCCGATTGAAAACAAAGTGGAGCATTTGATGAATATCCAGTCCAAACAGGAAATCGAAGAGATTGGAATCGACAAGTTTGTTGACAAATGCAGAGAATTTGCCCTTGAAAACAAGGTGGCAATGGAAGAGCAGTTCGACCAGCTGGGCGTTTGGATGGACTGGAAAGACCCTTACATGACACTTGACCCTAAATATATGGAATCATCATGGTGGACACTCAAAAGAGCAAACGAACAGAATTTGCTTGTAAATGACCAGAGAGTAATCAGCTGGTGCCCTCACTGTGGAACCGCACTGGCCGCAGCGGAAATTGAATATGAAGAGAAGGTTGACCCATCCATATTCATCAAATTCCCAGTAACAGGCCAAGAGGATACATATTTCCTTGTATGGACAACCACTCCATGGACATTACCTGCAAATCTTGCAATATGTGCAAATCCGGAATTTGATTATGTTTACGTTTTAAAAGACGGCGAAACCTATATTTTGGCCGAAAACCTGATGGAAGACGTTTTAGGAAAACGCATAAAAATCCACAGAACAAAAATACCTGCTGAAAATGATGATGAAGAGGACAAAATCATAGAAGAGGAAGAAATCAGATATGAAATCATCAAAACAGTCAAGGGCGAGGAATTAATCGGATTAAATTATGATTACATTTTGGCAGATGAAATTCCAAAACAGATGGAATTCGACTCAGAAATCGAAAAGGTCCACACAATCCTGCCGGGAGACCACGTAGAGCTTGGTGAAGGTACAGGTTTGGTACATACCGCACCTGGACACGGTCCGGACGACTTTGAAGTAGGTCAAAAATTCGGCTTGCCGATATTCTGTCCTGTAGGCGAAGACGGATGCTTCAATGAAGATGCAGGAAAATACACAGGAAAATTCACAAAAGCTGAAAATCAACAAATTATTGAGGATTTACAAGCTAAAAACTTTATGTATCATGTGGAAACCATTGAGCACAGATACGGTGTATGCTGGAGATGCAAAACTCCTATCATATACAGGGCTACCAAACAATGGTTCTTGAAAGTAACAGACATCAAGCAAAAGATGTTGGATGAAATTGAAAAAGTCGAATGGGTACCTAAATGGGCCGGAGAAGGCAGGTTCCATGATTGGGTAGACAACGCTCGTGACTGGACAATTTCAAGACAAAGATTCTGGGGTATTCCAATTCCTATATGGGAATGTCCTGACTGTGGAGAACTGAAGGTAATAGGCTCTCTTGATGAGTTGAAATCAGAATCCCTTAATGAAATCAATGTATCCGACTCAGAACTTATTCACAGGCCATATGTGGATGAAGTTGAAGTAAAGTGTGACAAGTGCGGTCAGACAATCAAAAGAATTCCAGACGTATTGGACGTATGGATTGATTCAGGAGTGGCCGGATGGGCTTCACTCTATTATCCTGAAGAAAAGGACAAATTTGAAGATTGGTTCCCTTATGACTTCATTACAGAAGGTCATGACCAAACCAGAGGATGGTTCTACTCACAACTAGGTACAGGTGTGATTTCAATGGGCAAAAGTCCATATCAAAAAGTACTGATGCACGGATTCGTTCTGGATGAAAACGGTAACAAGATGTCAAAATCATTGGGTAATGTTGTATCTCCTGAAGAAGTCATTGAAAAATATGGAGCGGATGTATTAAGATTCTATTTATTATGGGCATCCAAACCATGGGACGACTTAAAATTCGTATGGGAGGAACTCCTCAACATAAACAAAATGTTCAACATTTTATGGAACGTATATGTATTCTCAACCACTTACATGTCATTGGATAACTTCAACCCAATGGGATTGACTGAAGAGGACATGATTTTAAGATCAGAAGATAAATGGATCATATCCAAAGCAAATACATTGGTTAAAGAAGTTTCAAAAGATTTGGATGACTTATTCTTCCATAAGGCAACAAGAAAAATAAATAATTTCATTTTGGAAGATTTAAGCCGCTGGTATGTAAGGCTCATCCGTGGAAGAACCTGGGTTGAAAGTGATGATCCGGACAAATTGGGTGCATATTACAGTTTATACACAGCGCTTGTGAAACTGATTTCCGTATTGTGTCCGATAGCTCCTCATATTTCTGAAGAAATCTATGAAAATCTCGTGAAAGGAGTAAATCCTGAAGCTCCTGAAAGTATTCACATGAACGATTGGGGATATGACGAGGATGCAATTGATGAGGGCCTTGAAGCAAAAATGGATGTTGCACGTGAAGTAATCGAAGCATCAATCAGAGCTCGTGACATGGCACAATATAAACTTAGATGGCCTGTTTCAGACATTACTGTCGTATCTCAGGATGATGATGTATTGAAAGCTATTGAAGAATTGACTGACATTATTAAAGACCAATCAAATACCAAAGAGGTTTTATGCTCCAGTGAATTTGAAAAATTGTCATTCATTGCAAAACCAAACCTTAAGATTTTAGGCCCAAAACTCAAAGGAGACATGGGTAAAGTTGTAAAAGGCCTGAAAGTCGCTGACGGCAATCAGATAAAAGCTGATTTGGATGCAAATGGAAGCGTTACTGTTGAAGGAATTGAATTGTCTCCTGAAGAAGTATTGTTCGATTCAGAACTTCCGGACGACTTCGTATCATCTGAATTTGATGGCGGAAACGTATTTGTAAATACTAATATCACTTTAGAAATTAGACAGGAAGCAATGGCTCGTGAATTGATTAGAAGAATTCAGGACATGAGAAAAAGCATGGACCTTGACGTTGAAGCAAACATCAACGTCGATGTTGAAACCTCAACAGAATTTAAGGATTTAATTGTTCCTCAATTTGAAGTGATTTCTCATGAAGTAAGAGCTAAAAGCTTAATTATAACCGATACAGAAGAATGCAGTAAGGATTCTAAAGATTATACCAAAGAATGGGATATTGAAGGTGAAAAAGTAATTATTTCAATTAAAAATTAAGGGTGTTAACATGACTTTAGCCGATTCCGAAATTGAATATATTGAAGGGATTCTCAAAAGAGAAATGAACGAATTAGAAGAGGGAATGCTTGACGTAATGTTTTCAGAACATTGTTCCTACAAAAGCAGCAGGCCATTCCTAAGAGCTTTTCCAACCGAAGGTGAAAATATCATTTTAGGACCTGGTGACGATGCAGGTCTTGTAAGTGTCACTGATAAATATGCATTGGCTGTAGGAATGGAATCTCACAACCATCCATCAGCTATTGAACCGTACGGTGGTGCAGGTACAGGTATCGGTGGAATCTTAAGGGATATTATTTCCATGGGAGCAATGCCTATTGCACTTCTGGATTCACTTAGATTCGGACCGATAGACACAGATGAAAAATCAAGATACCTGTTTGAACATGTTGTTAAAGGAATTTCCGATTATGGAAACCGTGTAGGTGTTCCGACAGTTGCAGGTGAAATAGAATTCGATGAATCATTCAGGACAAATCCTTTGGTTAATGTAATGTGTGTGGGACTTGTTGAAAAAGATAAAATCGTAAGAGCACAGGCACCTAATATAGGCGATGTGTTCCTTTTGATGGGTGGAACAACAGGCCGTGATGGAATTCATGGCGTAACATTCGCATCAGAAGAGTTAACATCCGATTCCGAAACTGAAGACAGACCTGCTGTACAGGTAGCAGACCCATTCACTAAAAAAAGAGTACTTGAGGCATCACTTGAAATATTGGAGAAAATCAATGTTAGCGGTGTTAAGGATTTAGGTGGAGGAGGCCTCACATGTTGTATTTCAGAACTGGTAGACTCATCCAAAAATGGAGCATTAGTGGACTTGAGGGCAATTCCTTTAAGGGAAACCGGAATGACTCCATATGAAATCATGCTTTCAGAATCACAGGAAAGAATGGTATTCGTCATAAACCCTGACGACGTTGAACTGGCACAACAAATCTGTGACAAACATGAAATCGTATCTTCAGTAATAGGTGAAGTTATTGAAGGAAACAACATGATCATATCCGATGAAGGGGATGAAATTGCAAACCTGCCTACAATCCTCTTGGCAGATCCGCCTTCAATCGATAGGCCTATAGTCGAAATTCCTGAAGACACAGAAAAAATAGAACTTAAAGAACCTGGAGTATATGAATCATTGCCTAAATTGCTCGCATCTCCAAATATCGCTTCAAAAGAATGGGTTTACAAACAATATGACCATGAAGTTCAGGTGAGAACAGTTGTCAAACCTGGCGACGATGCAGCGGTTTTAAGAATCGATGAAAATACTGCAATTGCACTTACTACAGATTCAAACACTATTCACACCAAATTATCTCCATTTGATGGGGCAGCAGGTTGTGTAGCTGAAGCCATCAGAAATGTAATTTCAATGGGAGCAACTCCGTATGCCGTTGTTGATTGTCTCAACTTCGGAAATCCTGAAACTCCTGAAATTCTATGGCAATTCAAAACAGCAATTGAAGGTATGAGTTTTGTTGCTGAAAAATTCGATGCTCCTGTTATCAGTGGAAACGTAAGTTTCTATAATGAAACAGAAGGAATTAAAATCAATCCTACTCCTGCAGTGGGTGTAATTGGTGTGGAAAACATCGAAAACATCAGAACAATGGACTTTAAAAATGAAGGAGACAAGATCATTCTCATAGGTAAAACCTATGATGAGCTGACAGGTTCAGAATATCACAGAACCATCCATAATCTTGAAAAAGGTACTGCTCCAAGAATCAGAATTGAAGAGGAATTTGCTAACGGCCAAACTGTATTGAACCTGATTGATGAGGATGCAGATAAAAACATTACCGCAGTTCATGACGTATCAGCAGGAGGTCTTGCAGTAGCTTTATCAGAAATGGTTATCAAATCAGGACTTGGTTGTGACGTTAACTTGGAAGATGATGAATTGGATAAAATCCAGTTATTATACTCAGAAAGTCATGGAAGATACCTTTTAACAGTCAAACCTGAAAAAGTTGATGAAATTCTGGCAAAAATAGATGTTGAGGCAAAGGTCATTGGTGAAGTTAAAGGCACTTCATTGAATGTAAATGGGCATGAATTTAGTTTTGAAGATTTAGACAATGCATATCATGGTGTCATTGAACAGTACATGGCATGATTGAACTTGGGGGAGTTAATTTGTTTTTGTCTAAATTGGATTCTTTACAAAATGCCTTAAATTTAATAGGTGATAATCAGAAATTCACAGATTCTGAAGAAATCTCTATTCACGATGCTCACAAAAGGGTTTTATCTGAAGATATTTTCGCATTTCATGATTCTCCACCATTTGACAAATCAGCAATGGATGGATTTGCAGTAATTGGTGAAAATACATTCGGAGCATCACAATCCGCTCCTAAGCAGTTAAAAATCATCGATGCAATCGGCGCTGGGGATTTTTCAGATAAAACGGTTGGTGAAAATGAAGCAATCATAATAGCTACAGGCGCTCCAATTCCGGATGGTGCCAATGCGGTTATCATGAAAGAATACACCACAACCGATGGGGATGACTTGACCATTTATTCTCAGGTCACTCCCGGCGAAAACGTCAGCCCAAAAGCTGAAGATATCGAAAAAGGTCAAAAGATTTTAGATAAGAATACCTTTATCAGATATCAGGAGTTGGGTTTAATCGCTTCAGCAGGTTACGATACAGTCAAGGTATTTAAAAAGCCTAGAGTTAAACTCATCATCACAGGAAATGAACTTGTGGAACCAACTAAAGATGAGATAGATAAGGCTAAAATCATTAATTCTAATCAGTTTACTATTAAGGCAATGGTTGAAGATTCCGGTGCGGTTTGTGACATTGACCATGCAGGAGATACTTTTGATGAGGTAAAAGAAGCTATTTTAAAAGCTTCTAAAGATTATGACGTAATCATGACAACCGGCGGAACAGCAATCAGCAAAGGTGATGTTGTTTTGGATGTTGTTGATGATATCGGTGAGATACTGTTTCATGGAGTTGCAATGAGGCCGGGTAAACCTGCAGGGGCGGGTGTTGTAAACGGCAAGATGGTATTTACATTTTCAGGCCAGCCTGTTGCGGCAATGACTCAATTTGACGTGTTTGCAAGGAAATACCTATTTGAAATGCAGGGAAGGCCATTTGAGTTTAGCATTGTCAAAAAGGAATCTCAACTTAAAATCCCTTCACAGCTTGGAAGGACAGATTTCATTAGGTCATTCACTGATGAGGATTACACAAGGCATGTCTTGAATAGGGGTTCAGGCATAATTAGGTCAATGGTTGAGGCGAACAGCTATATCATCATTGATGAAAATGATGAAGGATATCAGAAGGGCAATATAGTTGATGTTGTCTTCTTTGATTCACTACTTTGGTAGAGGAAGTGGCATTTTAATGAATGGTATTTATTATTATTTGATAGCCTTTGCTATCATCTGGATATTGTCTGCATTATTGCATGATAGGTTGGAAAAACATGGCTTTGAGATAAACTTTCCAGTCATCATGTGGAAGACCAAAAGGTTAAGGGGACTTATATCCAGGATTTCTAATTTTTCTCCGACATTCTGGCGTTGGTATATGAATGTCGGAATAGTTGTGGCATTTGGCGCCATGATTTTCATTACATGGACATTGATAAGTTCGCTACCTTCGGTTTTTGAAACACCTGCGGTGTCAATTATAATTCCAGGTGTTGAAATGCCCGGTTCGTCAATTTATATCCCGTTCCTTTATGGACTTTTGGCATTGGCTAGCGTATTGATAGTTCATGAGTTTTCACATGGTATTCAGGCCGTTGGCGAAAAGATTTCAATCAAATCTATTGGGCTTTTGCTGTTTGCAATCATTCCAGGCGCATTTGTTGAACCTGATGAAGATGAGCTGAAATCAGCTAAAAAATCATCAAGGCTAAGGGTTTATGCGGCAGGTTCAATAGCCAACATATCCCTGGCAATTATTGCAATATTGCTTGTATCATTGGTATCAGCCGGAATTCCAACATTTTTTGCAGAAGACGGGATAGCTATTGACAGAATTGTATCTGATTCTCCATCAGATGGTATTTTAAAGGAAGGAATGGTTCTGGAAGCCATTGACAATCATAAAATTACCAACTCTTCCGAATATACAAGCATTGTCAGTTCCTTTTCTCCGGGAGATAATGTCACAGTTAAAACAGATCAGGGCACCTATACCTTGACTCTTGATAAAAATCCGTCTAATGAGTCCAGGGGATTTTTCGGAATTCAGGCAAATAAGCATTTTGAACTTATAAATGACAGCTTGGGCCCTATACCTTGGGTTTTATTTGAACTTCTTGAGCTGTTTCAATGGGTGTTCATGTTAAACTTGGGAATAGGATTATTCAATCTGCTTCCGCTCAAACCTTTGGATGGCGGATACATGCTTGAGATTTTATTAAGCTATAAATTGCCTGAAAAAATATATAAACCAATAGTTAATGCGCTATCTGTTGTAATGGCGATGATAATTGTATTCAGTATTGTAGCAGGATTTTTATAAGATGCCTGCAATGTTAAAATTAAAAAAAATAGTTGAAAGAATATTAAATTCTTTCAAATTTAGAAATATCTTTCTAAGATTCCTTCTAAGATTTTGTAGTGACGACCTTCGTCTTTGGAACTTTCTCTGAAGAAATCAGCAGCAGTTTCGATACCTGCTTCTTGAGCTTTTTCGGAAGCTTCTCTTTTTTCTGCGTTAGCCATTTTTTCTCCACCCATCATCCATTCGATGTTTTCTTTAAGGGTGTCTTTTATGATTCCGTTCATTTCACAGAATCTTGCAGCGTGTTCAGCTTCTTCCCAAGCTAATCTTTTAAATACTTCAGCTAATTCCCCGTAACCTTCTCTTGAAGCTTGTCTAGACATTGCTAAGTAGATACCTACTTCGTTGGTTTCTCCTTCAAAGTTTCCAGCAACAAATTTTTCTACAGGGGTTCCTTTTGTAATTCCAATTTCATGTTCATATTTTACCATATTATCACCTTTTTATAATTCTTTACATGCTTGAGCTAATTTTTTACCCAATTCAAAGCTTGCTTCTTCCTCTTCAGCATTAGGTACGAATGTAATTTCCTGACTTTCAACTACATCAAATCCGCAGTTGTTCAATTCTTCAGCGAGCATTGCAGGGGTTCCACCTTTTCCTCCCATTGAACCGAAGGTAACTGCTTTTCTTACAATGCCGGTTCTGTTGAAGAGCAATCCTTTCAAGTAGTACATGATGTCTCCGATACTTGGGTATGGCACATCGTTAATGGTTGGATCACCTACTGCAATACCTTTACTTGTGAGGATGCTTTTAACGATTTCTGATCTTTCGTCTTCATGCAGGAAGAAGATTTCTACATCATAACCTTCAGACATTGCACCTTCTGCAATTTCGTGAGCCATTTGTTGGGTTGAGTAGTGCATTGTGTCGTAGATGATTGTGATTTTGTCTTCACATACTCCGGTTGCCCAGTTTTGGTAAGCTCCAATAATTTGCATTGGATCGGTCCAGATTTGACCGTGAGATGGTGCAATCATTTTGATAGAGTCAAGTAAACCTAATTCCACAACTTCGTTTAATTTCTTGAGCACTAATTTTGAAAGTGGGGTAATTAAGTTTGCATAGAATTTTTGAGCCGCATCCATTAAGACATATTCTGGGATTTCATCAGAAAATCTTTGGGTGAAGCATAAGTGCTGACCGAATGCGTCATTAGGGAATAAGATGCCTGTTTCATCTGCAAGCAATGTGAACATGCTGTCCGGCCAGTGTAATAAGAACGCATCCAAGAATGCCAAGGTCCTGCCTCCAACATCTAAGCTGTCTCCAGTTCCAACTGTGATGAATTCAGCGCCTTCAAGTGCAGGGTAATGTTTTAAAAGACCGTTTACAGCTATCTTGGTACAGTAAATTGGTGCTTCAGGGAATCTTTTGTGCAAGTCCACTAAAACTCCGGAGTGGTCTTTTTCCACGTGGTTCTGGATGATGTAGTCAACTTTGACTTCTCTTCCTTCTTGTGCGAATGCATCATCGATACGTGCCATCATTTCTTTTGTTTTTCCTGGATATGCATTGTCGATAATTGCTACTTCGTCTTCACCAAATACGATGTATGCATTGTATGTGGTTCCATCCAAGGTATAACCGTGGTAGGTTCTTAAATCCCAATCGAGTACACCAATCCAGTATACTCCATCAGCTATTTTTTGTGCGTTTGCTTTCATAATATCAACCATTTTTAAATTTTTATTCATGGATTTGGTATCTATGAATTATTATTATTTCTAATTTATTAATTATATATAGTTTTGTTTTATACGAATTGTTCGTATTTTATTTCAAATAATTCTACCTAATTATTGATGAATTTTTACCTCTGATGTTTTCATTGTATAGTTTATTCCACACAAACCTCATATGTTTCTATAAGGATAAATTCCTTTCTCATTAAATTCTAATTCCAACCATCTTTTGAGAATTGGCTCAGAAATCTCGTATAATCCATTATTTAGTATTATGAGGCCTTGATTTTGAAGGTTATTTAAATAATTGCTTAATGATCCTGTGGATATTCCAAATTCATTTGCAATGTCTATTCTACGTTGGGGCTTTTCAAGCAGTATAATGATTATTGTTTGTTCTCGAAAGGATAATTTTGTCCATATATTGATTAAATGTGAACTTATGGCTTGAATTTTTTTATCGAATTGTATTTTTATGGCATTTTCATCTAATTGTTGATTTATAGGTAATAGTGCTGCGAAGATATTAACATATGATGGGGTTCCTGATGTGCATTTGTAAAATCTGTCAAAACCGTCATCGGTAAATTTAATGTATGGTGCTTTTTCAGATAAATAATTCCTTACAGTTTCTTTTTCAAAGGGATTTAAGTGAATTGAAATCATTCTTCCACCGAATGCTCCATTTTGACTAGCAATTTCGGAAATTAATTTGTCTTGCATGCTCATTGATCCTGAAAATACATACCCTACATTTCTTTGATTTTGAATGTAACTTCTCAATTTCCATAAGAATGAATCCCTATAGTTATTCAGTTCCCTTATGAGTTGGAATTCATCGATGAAAATTAAAACACCTTTGATTTTTTCCTGATTTTTCTCATATATCTTTTCAGGTAAATCCAGTACAAAATCCATAAGTTTTTCTTCGTTTGTTTCTTTTGAAAAAACTGGGAGGGATATTTTATCAATATTTATGAATTCTTTGATTTTAAAGTCATTTGATTTAAAATATTTTTCTATTTGTTTATCTAATGTGTTTAATCCTTTTCTTTTCGCTTCTCTAATAAATTCTTTGAAAATATGTTCCATTAAACCAATTATGCCCATGTGATTTTTTTGATAACATTCTGATTTTGAAAAGTCAATATAAACCACTAAATATTCTTCATCCATTTCCCTTTTCAATTTTTTAAGAAAAACGGTTTTTCCAACACCTCTTATTCCAGTCAATAACAAATCTGGGGCGTGGCCTTGTCCTGTTGATTGCAGGAGATTTTTAATATTAATTAATTCGCTTTCTCTATTGTAAAACTCTTCGTCTGTTAAATTTTGATTTGTTCCCCATGGCAGGTCTGTCATAATTCAATCTCCTAAAATGTACTATAAATTATAGTATGTTTGGATTATAATATAAATTTTAGTATATACTATAAAATATAGTACATTTTTAATATGCTATGAATTTTAGTAGATACTATTTATCTATGTAAGTGTTTTTGGTTTGTGTTCATTTTTACCATTTCAAAGTACTTTTCTTTTTCTTCAACTATTTCATTGACAAGCTCTAGAAATTCTCTATCCACTAATCCATCATATTTGATGTCTGTTTCAGTATCTAATATTTTTTGAATAGAAAGAATTTCCTGGAACCTTCCTTCAACTGGAGGAATGTCAATTATCCCAATAATGTCTTCAAGAGTTTGTGTTTTTCTTTTATCATTCATTCAATACCTCCTTTTCCAGTATAAGTATCAAAATCACCTAAATCTTTTTTTGAATATGATTTTAACCTTTTAAGAACTTCTAAATCTTCTTCATATGCTTCATCACTTGGAATAAATGAAAACCAAGATAAAGCAACTTCAATATCTTTTTGCAACTGATTTCTAGCCATCTATTATCATCCCTATGTCATCACAATAATCCTTTACTTTTTGCAACAAATCTTTTGTGCTTTCCAATTTGAATTTCAAACACTCGTTTTCTTTTTTTAACTCAAGTATACTGGAATCTATGTTTGCAGCTGATTTCAGCAATTCATTTTTTTCATATAATTTATTTAAGATATCACATAATTCTTCCAAACTCAATTGTTTGCCATTGTCCCATATGCCATTGGTTTCAATGAATAATCTTTTATCTGCCATTTTTATCTCGCTATAGCTTTATTTCATTTAATAAATGAATAATTAATATTATCATATTAATTTAAAAATAATATATAGTTTTTGTTTGAAATTAAAGCAATTTTACGAAGTGAAAGCAATATTACAATATCAGACAATGATTTTAATATTTTCAACGGTTTCAAAAGTTTAATAATAACTACAAAACAAATTCTTTATCAGAGTTTTAGTGGTGAAAAGATAGTATCTGAACTTTTTTATAAGTTTTATACGAATTGTTCGTATTTGTTTCAAATAATTTACCTAATTGATTAACTTTTGTTGGTAGTGTTTACAGTGTATGCTATGTTCAGATTATATAGTTATTTTGTGAAAGTTTGTACCATATAATTCAACCAATTTTCATAAAGTGATTTTAGCCCTACAAATTCATTAAATCCTTCTTTAAATATTGTAATAAGTTCATCCAATGTATTATAATATGTTTTATATATTC